>NZ_JBVQPO010000009.1:0-324524 GCF_055710065.1 Ensifer sp. VA4
AATCGACGCTTTGGGTTCCTTCGCCGGCAACGATCACCGTCTCGGATGCCGCCGCACGGCGCAGTCGTTCGAGATCGACGCTACCGTCGAACAATGCGCCGCCGACGCTCAGCGCCAGATCGACCTTGCTGCCGTCGGCTGAGAAGTGCGCCGAAGCCAGCGCCGTTGTCAGGCGCATGGAAACCTGTTCGGCATCCGATTCGGTCGCGCCGATCAGGAGCACGTCAAAACTTGCCGGGCCGGTTCGAGCGACGATGTCATCGCGCCGCACCGAGGTGCTGATGGTGGAGGCGACGAATTGGAGCAGTTCCTCGCTCCAGGCCGGACCGAAAGCGGCACCGACGTCATCGAGGTTGTTGATTCTGAGGTGGATGAGCGCGCCGTGAAGCTCTTCGCCAGCGCGTTGCCGGCGGCGCTCGAGGCCGTTGACCTGCTGCACCAGCCCGCGGCCGGTTACGCAGCCCGTCGTGGCATCGTGGGCGACGACGTGGTTAATCTGGTTACGCAGGCGCTGGGCCCGGCGAAACTGTGTCGCCGCGAGCACGATCAGCGGCACGCCCATCAGCAGGGAGATCAACGCGGCTCCGACCATGGCGGCAGCATAAGGCCGATCGACGAGAGCGACCAGGCTCAGATAGACCAAAACCTGCGCGAGTACGGCGAAACCAACAATGCCACCGATGACATATCGTGCGATTCGCCAGTCCCTTTGCCCGTTGAACTGTACTTCTCTTCGCATGCGCCGCTCCCGATTCACCAATGTCGATCGGTCTAGCGCGAGTCTATGGATATTCCATTTCCATAGTATCTACAAATTTATGTAGTGCGCGGGCCTTCCAAGAAAAATGCTCCAAAACGGGATATCCGGCTCGCCAACAGCAATTGCCGGTGCATTCCCGCGGTGCATGAACAGGCCCTGAAACGCTCCTGGTCAAACGAGACCGATTCGACACAGACTACCAGCCTATCGACCGGGATCGCGCACGGCAACGTTGTCCGAAGCGGCCGCAGGCGCCCGTCGATCCGCATCATTCTTGGCATGCAGCGTTTGACAAGCGGCGTGGCGCTATGGACGAGATCCAGGTGTACGTTCGGGTGCAAGCAGGGTTGGAACCTCCCAGTCTTTCGGCGTTCTCATTTTCGCCGGGCGCCATCGCCCGGTGGTGAAGCGCCACGAAAGGATCGGATGATGTACGACAGGGAGCGTTGGCCAGAACAAAGGGCATCAACCGGGCTGCCGGTCGGCATCATGCTTTTTCAGCATTAGCGATAACCGCCTATCTCGCCGTCGGGGGTGCCTTCTCTGACGGTAGCGATCGGGGTGTCGTGTACCCACAGGCGATTGGAAGGTAATCCTCGCGGCCCGGCAATGCACGTTAGCTTTGTCCGCGAGCAGCGCGTAGCGGCGTGAAGACGGGGCGGCTCCTCCTCCGTCCCGTAGTTCACGACAGGCTCGAAATATTCCTACAAGCAATGCCATGAGTGACCGGCAATGAATCCGGCGAGCATTACGGGGATACGGCCCATCCGGTGGCTACTCACGCACTATCAACGTGACAGCGGCAGCCATCAAAGGCAACGAATCAAACGGGTGGCGAACTACTCAATTTGGGCTAGGCGGAAAGCAGGGTACAGCCCGGGCTTGGAGCAACATGTCGGTCGGCTGGGCGACCGTGCGTCCACGAACACTCGGCGGTCGACGAAATGACTCGGCATCGGGATGCAGGCAGGGGTTTTCAAATTCATTCTCAGCGTGCGGCTTCCGTTAAATCGGCTATAAGCGACACGCTCGAACCAATCAGGAGAAATCATGGAAACCGTGGAGATCAGCGGCCGCAGCGACTTCGCGCTCTGGGCCATCCAGCGTGCCCAGGAAATCGTCACGACCGAGGGCGCGGCCTTTGCGATGGCGGCTCGCGACATGAATGATGAGATGCTGGCCGAAACGGCGGCTGCGCTCGGCCAAGCCATCAGCGATGCCATGCTTGAGATTTTTGACGGACTTACCGCGGAGTGATCTGATCTCCGGGATGGCGCGCGGACCTCGGTGGACGTAGGTCGCTTGGTATCCAGACGGAGGCCTCGTGCGTTGCGATCGGCTGATTTTTCTCGGTCGTCCCAGAAGCCGGTCGATGTATCCGCCTGTGGGGAGGGTTCATTTCCGCCGGACGTCGAGGCCCAGCGCCTCGGCGATGGTGATGGTCTGGTCGATCGTGATGATCGCGTCCTTGAGGTGGACGTTTTCCGGCTCGATTGCACTGAGGTCGCTGCCCCTGAGGTCACAGGCCGTGAAATCTACGCCGTGCAGCCAGGCGCCGGAGAGGTCGACGTCTCTTAGCGAACCGCCCTTGCAGGAGGCGCCGGTAAGGTCTGCTTCCCGCAAGCGAGTTTCCTTGAAAGACGCACGGCCGAGAGCGGCGCCGGGCAAGCCGACGAAGGACCAATCGCCGCCAGCGACCTGCATCTGGTCGAAGTCGCAAACGTCGAACATGCTGCCGACGAACTTGCATTCACTGAAACGGCTGTTGAAGAATTTGCAGGACACGAAGGTGCAATTCACGAAGGCACCTGCCTGATGCGACGAGGCATTGAAACGCGCGCGCCGGAAGGTGCATTCGTGGAAGACGATGCCAACGGTCTGGGCCTCGGTCAGATCGAGATCGACGAACGAGGTGTTCTGATGACGCTCGCGATCGATCTGCCGGCCATACCAGCCGGCGCCGGCAATCGGCGGCGCTTCGCCATATCGTCGTTCAGCCGTCATCATCCATCCGCCGCGCAGCTTCTGCTGCGAAAGCCTGCTGTTTCGTCGCCGCGCGCCCGATGATCAGGGACGCCGTCAACGATCTCGCTTCACGCAAGCGCCCATAAACTATTCACTTCCTAGGGTCGATGGTGTGACGAAAGCGCCGGAGATCAACCCGCCGCGCGTCAGTCGTCAATCCGGAACCCGACCTTCATGACCACCTGGTAGTGCTCCACTTCGCCATCCTTGATGTGGCCCCGAATCTGATCGACCTCGAACCATTCGAGATTTCTCATGGTTTTCGAAGCCCGCGCGATCGCCGTTTTGATCGCCTCCGTGACGGAAGACTTCGAACTGCCGACAAGTTCTACCTTCTTGTAGACATGGTCACTCATGACACCCTCCCGGTTGCCTCTGGAAGCTACCACCAAGCCTACAACCAAATCACGAAAACATCACCTCAATAGCCGGAATAGAGCGCCTTTCAGCGCTGGATCACCAGCTCGCGTGGACCGGTTGCCAATTGCCAATCAGCGGCGATGCATTCTGGCCGGTCCTCCAACTTGCGCTTATCTGCTTATCGCCTGACTTTCACGGACGATGCCCCACGCATCGATAGGCGCCGACGCACGTCGGGCCGCGGGCATCGGCGATCGTTGCTTCGCATGTCCGTGGGCCCCGAGAGCGAACGTGACTTGAAGGCAGATCTTGCCCAGGCTTTCGCCATCACGTGATTTTGCACAAGGAACGAGCAACTGCCTATTGCCCGCTGGTTTTTCCCGCAGATCGGGCGTCCCGTACGCGGAAAATACGGCACCGTTCCAGATGGCCCAACTCTTGCTTCACACCATCTGAAACATCCAACCAAGGGATTGTCGGATGATGTGGAGTGGGTTGTTGCTGTCGCTGCTGCTGAGTGTTTCGATGGCTTTCAGTCTGACGGAACTCAGTTTCGTGCGGAATGACAGTGGCCCGCAGTCGCACGGCGATGCGGTGCGGGTGACGCTTGCAATGTCAGCCGGATTGACTGCCTTGGGACTGGCTTTCAGTCATCAGGGACCGTCTTTGGCTGTGATGGCGGTCGTTACTGGCATAGGGCTTTCGTGGCTCGCGGCACGGCTCGCCTCACGGACGGTTGCTCTTGCCATAGCCGTCCTGTCGCTCGGCTTCTATCTGCAGTTCGCGAATTCCCACCATTGAACCGTTAGCCAAGGGGTGGTGAAGGTGTTCGCTCTTCGGTCACGATCGCATCCATAGCGATGTCGTGCCATTGCGGTCTTATGCTTTCCATCCTTTGCTGCTCGAACCCAACACCGATCACGAATGGCTTCGGTTGCAACACGGCAAGCGTGCGGTCGTAATAGCCGCCGCCATAGCCCAGGCGATAGCCGCCCTCATCGAAACCGACGACCGGTGCGATGACGATGGTCGGTTGAACATCCCGGCCCTTTGCCGGAATTGGGATCCCCCAGACGCCTCTCTCGAGTTCCTCCCCGGCGCGCCAGGATCGAAAGCCGAGGGGTGTCGCCTTGGCGAGCACCACTGGAAGCGCGCACTCTGCCCCTCGCGCAATGAGCGTGTTCATCCAGCCGCGTAGATCCGGCTCGCCGCGGAACGGCCAATACAGAGAAACCGTTTCGCCACGAACGTCGGGCAGAAGCTTGTCGAGCGCACTGATAATGGCGTCCGTGCTTGCAGACCGTTCTCTCGTGGGAATGCCCTGCCGTGCGGGTATCAGCCTTCTTCGCTCCTGCTCGCGCCATTCGGCCGTCGAGATGATCCCTGGAAGATCGAGGCCCATATAGGCCGGATCTACCTCATGCATCAGGCACGGCGGCGACGAAAAGCGCGGCGGAATATCGTCCTCTTCAGGCATGCTCACGATCGATTGCCTTTCTCCGTTTCCAGGAATGTTTCGAACGCAGTTTCACGAGGTCACCTTGATTATCGTTTCCCGTTCGAGAACAATAAAGCGGCTTCATTCCCTTCGCAGATAAAATGGACTTCACGACCCTCGAGATTTTCCTACTGGTGGCCGAACGCACCAGCGTAACCCGCGCCGCCACGGATATCGGCCGCGCGCCATCCAACGTGACCAATCGTATTCGGGCACTGGAGGAGGAGCTGGGCGTCAGCCTGTTCAATCGCGACGGCAAGAAGATGACGCTGACGCGCGAGGGGCGACTTTTTCGTTCCTATGCCTCCCGATTGGTCGCGCTTTGTGACGAAGCGCGCAACGCGCTCAAACCGACCTCGATGCCAGACGTCTTGCGGCTGGGCAGCATGGAGAGTACCGCCGCCAGCCGCTTGCCGCCGGTTCTGCAGTTGATCACCCGGGCGCACCCGAATTTGGCGCTGAGGCTCACGATGGGGTCGACGGAGGAACTGACCCGCGCCGTGCTCGCTGAAGAAATCGACTGTGCCCTGATCGCGCGTTTGCCAGGCGACATCGCCATCTCGCGACCTGATCTGCTCGATGAGCTCGACGGCGATCCGATCTATCGCGAGGACGTATTGATCGTCTTGCCCGGATCTCATCCGCCAATCAAGACCGCCCTCGACGTGCGCGTCAATTGGCTGGCCGCGTTAGAACCGGGATGCACGTACCGCCGTATTGCGGAACAGTGGGCGCGTCCCTCCGCGACGATCGCAACGAAGGAGGTTTCCTCCTACCACGCGATGCTGGCGAGCGTTGCGGCAGGTGACGCGATCGGTGTAGTACCACGGTCCGTATTCGAGCTCATGGACTGGCCCGGCGAAGCTCAAACCCATTCGTTGCGAGAAATTCAGACGCTACTCGTCTATCGCAAGGGGGCCTGCTCCCCTGCGATCGAAATCCTGCGCCGCGAATTGCTCGACGACGCGGGCGTCCACTAAAAAATAGAACCTACGCACGGCCAATCACAGGTGACTGCATGACCAACTCGCCCAGCCCCGCATCCCAGCAACCGCCGGGCCGCCGCTTCTTTGCGCCGATCCTGGCGGGTGCGACGTTGAGGGAACGCTTGATTGCGTGTCTCGGGGCGCTGGTTGGTATCCTTCTGACAGGCATGATCAGCGGCAGCATCTTCGGCGGCGGCGCCAGTCTCCCGTTGATCGTCGCGCCGATGGGCGCATCCGCGGTTCTGCTGTTTGCGGTTCCCGCCAGCCCGCTTGCCCAGCCGTGGTCGATTGTCGGCGGCAACACGATCTCTGCCTTCGTCGGTGTCCTGTCGACGATGTTCGTGCCGGATCCGCTGATTGCAACCGGTATCGCCGTGGCGGTCGCGATTGCGGTGATGTCCTTCACCCGCTGCCTGCATCCGCCCGGCGGCGCTGCCGCATTGACAGCGGTGCTTGGCGGACCCGTGGTGGCGAATTGGGGCCTCCTGTTCCCGTTGGTGCCCGTCGCGCTCAATTCGTGTCTCCTGGTCGCCCTCGGGATCCTGTTTCACAAGCTGGCGAGGCGAAACTACCCGCATGTCGTCGCCCCGCCGGCAAACACGCACGCGACGATTGACCCGCCCGCCAGCCGCCGGGTCGGCTTTACCGGCGCAGACGTCGATGCCGCGCTCGAGGCTTTGGACGAAACATTTGACATCAGCCGGGAGGACCTTGATCGGGTGCTGCGCCAAGTGGAATTGCAGGCGGCAATTCGGGCGACACCGCACATTCTGTGCCGGGATATCATGTCGCGCGACGTCATCTGCGTCCATCAGGACGACAGCAGCGAGGCTGCACGCTCGTTGCTTCTCAAACACAATATCCGGACGATCCCGGTGATGGATGGGAATGAGAGGCTTGTCGGCACGGTCGGCCTGAGGGAGCTGACCGAGCCCGGCGCCACCGTCGGCAGCAACGTTGCGACACCTGTCGTTGCGCGCCAAGACGACCGGGCGATGAGTTTGCTCCCTGCGCTGACCAGCGGAGCAATTCACGCGGTCATCATAGTCGATGAGGACCATCATGTGCTGGGACTGATTTCGCAGACGGATCTGCTGGCGGCGGCGGCGCGGACGTTGTTCGATCATAACTCAGGCCGCGAACGGGCTGCTTAACCCTCAATCCGGCATGAGCGTCTCGAGATTGCCGAGATCAGCAAGGTTCAGTGCAGCGAAGCCTGTCGTGTCGCTTGCCTCACATGATGTATCAACGGCGTTTCCCTTGATATCAGTCGCGCAACCAGACGCCCCGACGCCGTGATCACATCGATGACGGCGTCGTGATAGTCGTCGTCCTTGGTCAATTCATCGACAAGTCTTTGACCATAGGCAACTGCGGGTCCGTCTGACGGGTATTTCCGGCCAACTTTGTCGTGGCTGACGACGCCTGCTGCATAGATATTGAACAGATAGCGGCGCATGATATTCCACTCCGTACGGGATGCCGCGCCGGCGCCTGCCGTACCAAAGGGACCGAAGGCGCTATAGGCGGCATTGCAGGGTTTGAAATGACCCAGCAACTTATCGCGACCTGGTCTTCTTGTCGCGTGACCCGAGCGTGACATTTACTCTGCGTTAAGCATCGCCAGCGTGGCCGCAACGGCGCGACGTCGACCTGCTCCCCCGTCAGCGCCGAAATGCACGCCTGATCCTGACTGTTTGCGCAGGCTCAAAGACGAAGATTCTTCCCTCGCCTAATCAGGGGTGATCTCTGCGCCGCGCGGCGACCCGGCAGTCGTCGGTGCCGGAAGGGCCGATACACGTTGCCTGCAGTCCCAGACGGTTTCGATGCATCCGGTTCGACCTAGCGTCGCTCGAATTCGTCTGCAAACGTCCAACAAGGAACCGATGATGACCGTTCTCAACCTCGAAAGCACAGTCGCAACGATCGCCGCCGAATTGCCGGGGGCCGCGGAACTGTTCCGCCGTTACGGCATCAGCTTCTGTTGCGGCGGCAAGATGTTGCTTTCGGAAGCCGCACTCAAGGCCGGTCTTGCCCCTTCGGCGCTGCTTTCAGAGCTGGAAACGCTTGAGCGGGCGGCACATCGAGATGCACCGGAGGAGACCACCGACCTTATCGCTCATCTCCTCCACAGATACCACCAGACGCACCGTGCAGAACTTGCATGGTTGATCCCGCTCGCCCAGAAAGTGGAACGGGTGCACGGCGGCCATCCCTCGGCGCCGGTCGGGCTTTCCCAGGCCCTGGAAGCGCTCCGGGACGAGCTCGAAAGCCACATGATTAAGGAAGAACTCGTCCTGTTCCCGATGATGCAGCGTGGCGATAGCACGACGATTTCCTATCCGATCGCACAGATGCGCCGCGAGCATGATGACGAAGTGGAGCATCTGCGAACGATCGAGCATGTCACCCACGGTCTTTCGCTGCCGGAAGGCGCCTGCGGTTCGTGGACGGCGCTCTATACCGGATTGCGCAAGCTCACCGACGACCTCGTCACCCACATGCATCTCGAAAATGCCGTGCTGTTTCCCCGCTTCGAGGCCGGACTCCAGATGGTTTGATGATCACGGCGCCAAAGGCGTGGACAGCGATCTGGCAGGCTCCGCACCGGCCCCTGTTCTTTCTGGCAGGCCTGTGGGCGCTTGTCGCACCTGCGGTCTGGCTTCTGCCGGAGGGCGTTCAGCCGGACAAAGTTTCCTGGCATCGCCAAGAGCTGCTCTTCGGGATGGCCGGGGCGGCGGCAGGCGGCTACCTGTTGACCGCCCTGCCCGCCTGGACGAAGAAGGGCCCGGTCTCCCCCGGCGTCACCATGTTCGCGACCGTTCTGTGGTGCGTGGCCCGCCTGACGACGGCCTTGTCTCAGCACTTGCCGGCCACCACCGTCGTGATCGGAGCATCCGCCTACTTCGTATTTGTCGCAGGAGTTCTCGCTCACGGGATTGCGTCGAGCAGAGCGGGACGCCACATCTGGGCACCATTTGCCATGGTGCTGATCGGCTTGCTCAGCCTGCTGTGGCTTGACGGAGAGGCGAGCCATCTTGCCGCAGACTCAGTGCCGCGGGTTTTCCTCGTTTTGATCATCCTGATCGGCGGCCGCGCCGTGCCCGCTTTCACGCATTCCTGGATCGCTCGATTCAATATCGGAGATCGCATTCGCAACCAGCCCAAACTTTCCTACCTGGCGATCGGCGGCATAATTTCCGCGGCCGGGTTCAGTGCTGCCAAGCAAGCGAATGCGGAGGGCATTGCCCTCGTGCTGTCCGGCTTGGCGCTGGTGCTGCAGATGAGCGGCTGGCCATGCCTCAGGGTCCCTCGCTACCCGGCGCTGTTCATTCTACATCTGGCTTTTGCCTGGACGCCGGCAGCCCTCCTGCTCACCGGGCTCGCAATCATATTTCCGAACCAGCTTCCACTTGCGGCCGCGCTGCATTCGGCGACCATGGGGGCAATGGGAACAATGATGGCGGCCGTCATGATGCGAGCCGCCATGGCGCGGGACGGAGGTATGCTCTTGCTCAGCCGGACGATGGCGTGCGCCTTCGCCCTTATCTGTGTCGCGACGATGGTACGCGTTCTGGCCGGCTGGATCGGCGGCGCCTATTTCGATCCCATTGTCACCGCGGCGGCATCCTGGATGCTGGCATGGGGGCTGTTCCTCATCGCCTATGTGCCGGCGCTAAGCGGTCCTGTTCCCAGACCAGTCCTAAGCGCTGACGGCGCGCGACTGCCGTTAGCCGTACCCAAACGATAGGCGCCTCCCGCGGGTACGCCGTGGGGCAGCGCGATTGGGCGCGCACGGTAATCTCAGCCGTCGCAATCGCCGGCATGCCGGCCTATTTCACAACGCATCGTGAACATTGTCAGGCCACAAGGTCGCGCTAGATTCTGAAAAATTCTATTAGCGGTAACCGATGCCACGCCCTCCCGAAACCTCCCCCCAGAATATCAATAGCCCAAGTGCGGGGATCGATCGCCCGGAAGGCCCCGAATTGACCGCCCCGCATCGCGAACCGCAGATTTCGGCTTCAGGCCCGTCAGACGGGGTCAGCCAATCCACTGCAACGCCGCCGCCCCGCAGATTGTTCAGCCAAAGCAGTCTGGCGGTCCAACATCTTCTCCATGCGCTCGGCCATGATTTGCAGGCGACTTCGACCTTGGCCGGTGCAAAGGCCAAGCATGCGGCTTCACATTTGAGAATGAAATTCAGGCCTTCGGATGGAGACGCGGCCGCATCAACGATCGATGGTTCCCGTGGGTGGTTCATGACTGCCTTGGCCAAGATCGGGAGCCGGGTTCGCGCCCTGCGTGAAAGGCGATCCGAAGATCGCGGCGCCACCTTCGCCAGGTCAAGTCGGTGGAAGGTTGCCATGGGCGTGGCCCTCCTTGCCTGTCTTCTGCTTCCGGGAAGCGTGCTCGTCTGGGCATTGAAGGATGTTCCCTGGAGTGAGATCAGGGACGGTAACTTGAAGCCTATCGTGGTGCTGGAAACGGCGGACGGAGGACCACTGGTGAGACAGGGGCCCTATCAAGGACCTTATGCTCAGTACGGTGAATTCCCCCCACAGCTGATCGATGCGGTCCTGTCAATTGAAGACCGCCGGTTCATGGATCATTTCGGCATCGATCTCAGAGGGATCGGACGGGCGCTCGTGCGGAATTTCGAAGCGGGTTCGGTGGTAGAGGGCGGCAGCACCATCACCCAGCAGCTCATCAAGCTGCAATATCTCGACAGCGACCGAACGATAAAACGGAAAATACAGGAGTTCGTAATCGCGCTTTGGCTGGAGTGGAAGCTCGGCAAGCAGGAAATTCTGACGCGCTACCTCAACAGCGCCTATCTCGGCGCCGGCGCAACCGGCATGCCTGCAGCCGCGCGGATCTATTTCAACAAGGATATTGGCGCTCTCGACCTGGCGGAATCGGCGATGCTGGCGGGGTTGCTGCGGGCGCCGAGCCAATGGAACCCGATCGACAATTTCGAAGGCGCCCGGCAACGCACCTCAGTCGTCCTCGACACGATGGTGGCCAATGGCAAGATCACCGCGCCCGAAGCTGCACAACTCAAGGCGAGTTTCGCGACGATCCACCCGACGACGCCGACGCCACGCTCGGGAAGCTGGTTCGCGGACTGGATCTCGCCGCAGGCGAGCGAAATCGCCGGCGCATCGCCGGGTTCGACCACGGTGCGCACGACACTGTCCCCACAACTGCAACGGATCGCCGAAAGGGTCCTGGCAAACGCCTTGGACACGGAAGGAAAAGCTGTTGGGGCATCCCAGGCCGCGTTGGTTGCGATGACGCCTGACGGCGCGGTCGTCGCCATGGTCGGCGGTCGCGACTACAAGCAGAGCCAGTTCAATCGCGCGGTAACCGCGATGAGGCAGCCGGGCTCCACCTTCAAGCTGTTCGTCTACTATGCTGCCCTGAAGGCTGGGTTCACCTTGTTTGACCAGATCCTGGACGCACCGATCGACATCAATGGCTGGTCGCCGGACAATTCCGGTGGGCGCTATCGCGGCTGGGTGACACTTGCCGAAGCCTTCGCCCGGTCGCTGAATGCACCGGCGGTGGCGCTTGCCCAGGAGGTCGGGCTCGACAATGTGATCGCCGCTGCGCGCGAACTCGGAATCAACACACCGCTTGCCAACACACCGTCCCTGGCACTCGGCACATCGGAGGTCAGCTTGCTTGACCTGACGAGTGCCTATGCGTCCGTCCATCTCGGTAAGGCACCCGTCAAGCCCTGGGGTATCATAGATTTTCAGGCGGCGGGACAGCCGAAGGCGTTTCGGGTTGGCGCGCCAGCCGCGCCGGCCACAGATCTTTCCGCCTATCAGCCGGATCTTCTGGGCCTTCTGCAGTTGGTGGTCGAGCGCGGAACTGGACGTGGAGCCGATCCCGGCACGTTTGCGGCCGGCAAGACCGGCACCAGCCAAAACAATCGCGACGCCTGGTTCATCGGCTTCACCGAGCCGCTCGTTGCCGGCGTATGGGTTGGCAATGACGACGACGCACCGATGAAAGGGGTTACGGGCGGCGCCTTGCCGGCGCATATTTGGCGAGATTTCATGAGGGAAGCGATGGCGGCGCCGGCGGCAGGCGCGCTTGTCGGCGACCAGGCCACGCCACAGTCCTGCAATATCACGGCCTGCTCGCGCAGCTATCGTTCGTTCCGGCCGTCGGACTGCACCTACCAGCCCTATTATGGCGGGCGGCGGCTCTGCGAAAAGTGAGCCTCCTGTCTGGTGACGTGAACCAGCAACGGCAAGGACTTCCTCGCTTCCGGATTGGGAGTAGTAACAGACGCGTCGTTGTGAGAGTGATTTTCGCACGGAGTGTCGGAACCTTGTTGCGCCAGTCGTCTTCCAGACGGACAAGCCAGGGAGGATCACGATGCCTATCACGATTACCGCCTTTGAACGGTCGCCCGACCGCGGCAGGGGGTTGGCGCGCGACATGCGCGTTCGCTGGGCGCTCGAAGAAGTTGGCCAACCCTACGAGGTTCGCCTGCTCTCATTCAAGGCGATGAAAGAACCGGCGCATCTTGCGCTTCACCCCTTTGGGCAGATTCCGACCTATGAGGACGGCGAACTTACCCTGTTCGAATCCGGCGCGATCGTGTTCCACATTGCAGAGCACCACGAGGGCCTGCTGCCAGACGATGCCAATGCCAGGGCGCGCGCAATCACATGGATGTTTGCCGCACTCAACACGATGGAACCACCGATCCTCGATCGCGAGGTTACCAAGTTGCTCGAACGCGGCCAGAGCTGGTATGAGCAGCGATTGTCGGCCGTCGAGGAGCGCACCCGCAAACGTCTGGGCGAACTTTCCAACCGGCTTGGTGATCGCGATTGGCTCGCCGAGGAATTCACCGCCGGTGACCTGCTGATGGTTTCGGTGCTGCTCAGATTGAAGGGTTCGGCCTTGCTGGACGAATTTCCGACCCTTTCCGCCTATGTGGCTCGCGGCGAAGCGCGGCCCGCATACAAGCGCGCCTTTGCCGCTCAACTGGCGGTCTTCCATGCCACGTCGGCTGGATCGTGACGGTTCGATCATGAAGGTCGGGGACGTGGACGCTGGCGGGGCCGGCTGCATCGTCATGCGAGTTGGCCGCCGGCGACCTGCGCCCCTAATCGCTGAGACAGTTTACGCGTGGTCTCGAGACTACCAGGTCCACGTCTGTCGCGAATACCAATCATCAATTTCCCGGCGCACGCGATCCTTCTCGATCCCATAGCGCTCCTGGATTTTGCCTTCGAGTTGATCGCGCACCCCGGCGATTTCATCCAGGTCGTCATCCGTGAGACGGCCCCATTGTTCCTTGACTTTGCCCTTCACCTGTTTCCAGTTACCTTCGACGCGATCCCAATCCATCATATCCTCCAAAACTCTCTCGGCTCTCTGACCATGTTCGATTTAGGTCAGTGTCCAATCGCCCCGGTCGCAATTGGTTCCCAGAGCCTTGGTGACAGGAAAACTCCGACTTAAGTCCGGTGTGCTCCGGCAAAGGTCCTAACGGCATTGTCGAATCTGAACGTCGCCGCCATTACTAGTTGAGCGTTAACCGCACCTTTGACGCTAGTGATCCCAGAGCGCGGCCCGCCAATCATTCCCGCGCTCTGGGGTCCGAATTGCCCCCGTACCCTACTGCGATGACTTACCAGCAGTTTTGCGCCTGGCGGCTCGTGACGGCGCTTGCGGTTCGACGGATTGACAGAGTGCATGTCAGCGGCGAGATGATCCAGGCGCGTACCGATCGCAGCTCGCCTGCGACCACCATCGCTCTTTGCTGAAGGCATAACGACAAGACTGCTGAACCGATGATGCACGGCAATCGTTCGATCTTCGAACGCCCCCTTTCTCTGATCGTCCTTTGGTGCCTCCTTCTGCTTGTCGGCGGAGGCATGCTTGCGGGCTGGGAGCGGCAGGTGCTGGTGGCCGAGCTTGAGGAAGAGAGCACGCTCCTCCACAGCCTGGCCTCACAGCGTGTCGATCAGCACGATGCGCACCTGACGGCGCTGTCGGCCGTGGCTGTCGCCTCCGAGGGCCGCAGGCACGACCTGTTTCTGGAGGTCTCCCGCACGATTGCGCGCTTCTATCCAAGGATCGACGAGGTTCAGCTCGTTCCGCTGGATCCCAACGCGGAGACGGTCGGAACAGCTCCACTCGACGTCGGAGCAGCAGAGCTTATCCGTGCGGCAGCAAGAGCATCGGACGGGCACATCGCTCTCCTGCCCCATCCGCAACGCCCTTACCACTACATCATGATCAAGCGTAGCCCGAACACCGACGAGGCGCGCAATGGTTTGATGCTCGGGATAGATGCCGCAAAATTGATCGGCGACGGCGGGCCGTTTTGGTCTCGCCCGGGTGTCGCGGTGCGCCTGTCGCTGCCGGACGGACACCGCCTGCTCCAGCCGACTGCCCTGCCGGAGGCAATCCGGTTCTCCAAGGCACTGAGCAGTGCATCGCAGCCGTTGCTGTTGGAAACGGGCATGGAAATAGGGCTTGCGGACATGTTCCCGCCCGTGCCGACCGGCCTGACACTTCTTGGGGTCAGCCTCGCCTATCTTGCGGGTTTGGCGGCATTGCGCCAGCGCGCCCGTACGCGCGTCGCCGAACAGCTGGCAACGCTCAGCGCCCTGGAATCACGCCTGGCACACGCTTCACGTGTCAACGCGCTCGGAGAAATGGCGAGCGGCATGGCGCATGAATTGACCCAGCCGCTGACCGCGATCCTGGCGCAGGCGCAGGCTGGGCGCCGGCTGCTCAGTCAAGGGCAGGATGCCGCACTTGCTCCGGTGCTTGAGGATACGGTGAGCCAGGCGCGCAGGGCATCCGCCATACTGGAAAGGTTCCGCAACTGGTCGCAACCCCATGCTGCGCCGGTTGCCGCTTTTGATCTCCGCAACGCGCTAGCAAATGTTGAAGCGCTGCTTCAGCCGGATGCGAGATCCCGCGGAATTCAACTCGATTTTCAGGTTCCGGGAACGCCGGTTTCGGTCGTTACCGACCCCGTCGAAATCGAACAGGTCGCATTCAATCTCGTCCGTAACGCACTTGAGGCATTGGCCGCACAGGCGTGCGACGCAGGGCGTGTAATCGTTACCCTGAGCGAGAATGATACCTCGGTGGTCTTCGAGGTTGCCGACAACGGCCCCGGCGTCCCGGGAACACTTCGGCCGCAGCTGTTCACGCCGTTCGTGACGAGCCGAGCCGGTGGCACCGGGCTCGGCCTGGCGCTGAGCCGGCGGCTGGTGGAACGGGCCGGCGGCGAGATCGTCCTGGTTGAGAGCGAGCACGGCGCCATCTTCCGGGTAACTCTGCCCCGCGGCCGCCGAACCGAGGAGCCGATGCGATGATCCTCCCCGTCTATCTCGTTGACGACGACGACGCGGTGCGTCGTGCGCTCAGCCTGTTGCTGTCGACCGTCGACATCAAGGTCACGGGCTTTTCCGATCCGCAAGCCTTTCTGGCGCAGGTTTCTCGCCTCGACCCCGGCTGCCTGGTGCTCGATATCCGCATGCCCGCCATCTCCGGCCTGAAGCTGCAGGAAAAGTTGGCGGACCATGGGATAGACTGGCCGACGATCGTTATTTCCGGGCACGGCGATATCGAAGCCTGCCGACGCGCCTTTCGCAATGGCGCGATCGACTTTCTCTCGAAGCCGGTGGACGAGCAGGACTTGATCGACGCGATCCACAAGGGCCACGAACTGCTGGAGCGCACGATGCGCGCGCATGCGGAGAAGGCGGAGACGCTTGCTTTGCTGGCGGCGCTCACCCAGCGTGAGCGTGAAGTTCTCGACCGTATCGCTGCGGGATTCACCACCCGCCAGATCGCTGAAGGTCTTGGTCTTTCGCCGCGCACGGTCGAAAGCCACCGGGCGGCAATCGGTGCAAAGCTCGGCAGCACGTCGCAGGCGGAGATGACCCGCATCTGGCTCGATGGGACGAAAACTCCGTAGAACTACGGATAGACGCGCAAGGCCTACGAATATCCGCGATGGCCGAGGGGGGATAATCTTTCCACATCAACAGGAAAGGAACCCATGATGATCCGCAATATCGTGCTCGCCGCCGCGCTTCTCGCTCCCGTCGCCGCCACGGCGCAGGACCTGCCGACCGCGGCCTACCTGCCGCTCGACATGGCCGTCAAGGCTGCCGAAGCCGCAGTGAAGGCCTGCGCCGCGGAAGGCCACAATGTCAGCGTTGCCGTGGTTGGCCGCGATGGCGCAACCAAGGTGCTGCTGAAGGCCGACAATTCCGGTCCGCATACCGGTAACAGCGCGCAGGGCAAGGCCTTTACCTCCGCTGCCATGGGCCGCGAGACGGCTGGCCTCGGCGAGTTCATCGCCTCCAAGCCGGCGAACGAAGGTCTTCGCGACATGGACGCACGCATGGTGATCCAGGCCGGCGGCGTGCCGATCAAGTTCGGCAAGGCCCTGGTGGGCGGCATCGGCGTCGGCGGCGCGCCGTCGGGCGATATCGACGCGAACTGCGCAACGGCCGGTCTCCGGGCAATCAGCGCCAAATAATCTGCGCCAAGTCATCTGCAGAGCATCAGAGGTAGCCCTCCCAGGAGGGCCGCTCACACCCCCTGGCGAGAGCTGGGGGTTTGTGATTCAGGGATAGTCGGACAAACCCGACAGCGAACGTCCGCGCTCCGACCCGTCAGTCAGCGGACGCATGAATGCCCAAACCCGGCTCCGCGCTGACCCCTTGAAATTGCAGCCGCCCGCTCCATCTAAGGGCCATCACCCGTTTCGAGAGCTTGTCATCAGCGATGCTATTGGCATTCAATGACGGCACTCCGGGTTCGAGCAGGGCGCTCCTCGGAACACGGGTCGAGCGCCCTGTTTCGTTGAACGGGAATGCTGTCGGCGATGTCGTCGATAAGCGGCATCATCGATTTCCTGCCTCAACCGAACTTACCAGCACTCTCAGCCCGCCTTGATCCGCTTGCGATAGACGAGATACGCACCTGCGGCACTCATCGTCGCGAGTGCGAACCACGTCAACGCATAGACCATATGGCTGTTGCGAAAACGAACGATCGTAAGGCCGCCGATCGGCAGCCCGCCGGGATTAGGCGTGGCGTCTGCGTCGATGAAATAGGGTGCCATATCTTGCAAGCCCTTTGCCGCGGCGATCGCGGCGACATCGCGGGAAAACCAGCGATCGCGCGCCGGATCATTGGATCGCAGGAAGGCGCCACCCGGTTCGCTAATGCGCAACAGGCCCGTGACCGTCACATTTCCGGCAAGCTCGCCCCCGGCACGGTCGCCGACATCGCGGCGATCGGAGGGAACGAAGCCGCGATTGACGAGGACCGCCGAACCATCCTCGCGCAGCATGGGCGTCAACACCCAGAAGCCGGCGCCGCGCTCCGTTACCGCCTGGACAAGCACCGATTTTTCGTGGCTGAAAGCGCCCGTCGCGGTGACGCGGCGGTACTCGTCCTTCTCGCGGCTTATCTCGTTCCACTCCGCTCTGGCAGGTGCCGGCATCGGCTGTGCATGGACGCGCGCCTCTACCCGAGCGATGAGATCGAGCTTCCAGAAAAGCCGTTGGACCTGCCAGCTGCCAAGCAGAGCGAACACGACAGTGAGAAGCAACAGGGCGCCCGTCAGCCTCAGACGGGCGTGCGAGGTTGCGCGGTCCCTTCCCTTCACCTCATGATCGGCGATCATCGTCGTGTCCGCATGGCCTGCCCGGCGCTCAGGGCATGTTCTTCATCATCTCGTGGGTCATCGGCATCATGTTGGTGTTGAGGTGATGCATGACCCAAAGCGATCCTGCAAGCGCGATGCCGACGATGACGATCGTGAAGATCAGCGCCATCAGTGTCCAGCCACCTTCGGAGCGGGCGTTCATGTGCAGGAAGTAGATGACGTGCACGACGATCTGGACGACGCCAATGCCCATGACGATGACGGCCGTCAGAAGCTTGTTGTCGAGCACGCCGCCCATGACCAGCCAGAATGGAATTGCCGTCAGGATCACTGACAGGATGAAGCCCGTCATATAGCTCTTGAACGAACCGTGGCCGGCAGCATCGCCGTGATGACTGTGCGCGTGGTGAGGTTCGAACGCGCTTTCGTGGTCGGAATGTGCGCTCATCCGAGAACTCCGAGCAAATAGACGAAGGAGAAGACGCCGATCCAGACGACGTCGAGGAAGTGCCAGAACATCGATAGGCACATCAGGCGGCGCCGATTATCCGGGATCAGCCCATGTTTGCTGACCTGCACCATCAGCGTGATCAGCCAGATGGTGCCGAAGGTGACGTGCAGGCCGTGGGTGCCGACCAGCGTGAAGAAAGACGACAGGAAGGCCGAGCGTGACGGACCGGCGCCCTCATGAATGAGGTGATAGAACTCGTAGAGTTCGACCGCGAGGAAGGTCGCGCCGAACACGCCGGTAACGCCGAGCCAGAACAGCGTCTCCATCTTGGCGTTGCGCTCCATCTGGAGCATGGCAAAGCCATAGGTGATCGACGACAGAAGCAGCATCGCCGTGTTGAAGGCGACGAGGCTGAGGTCGAACAGGTCGGCTGGTGACGGCCCGGCCGCGTAGTTGCGGCCGACGACGCCATGCGTGGCAAACAGAACGGCGAAGATGAGGCAGTCGCTCATCAGGTAGAGCCAGAAGCCCAGCATAGTGCTGTGTTCCGGATGATGCTCTTCCGTCAGATAGAACTGCGGCTTTTCGTTCTCTTGAACTTGGGTCTCGTTCATCGGTCTCAGGTCCGTTCCGCGAGCAGCTTGGAGCGCGCATCTTCAGTCGCCGCAACAGTCTCTGCGGGGATGAAGAAATCTCGCTGATAGTTGAAGGTATGGCCGATCGCGACCGTCAGGAGGGCGATGAAGGACACGGCCGCCAGCCACCAGATGTACCAGATCAGCGCAAAGGCAAGCACGACGCTGATGCCGGCGAGGATGATGCCCGTGCCGGTGTTCTTCGGCATGTGGATCGGCTTGAAGCCTTCGAGCGGACGCTCGTAGCCGCGGTTCTTCATGTCGTACCAGCCGTCATGATCGTGCACGATCGGCGTGAAGGCGAAGTTGTAGTCCGGCGGTGGCGATGACGTCGACCATTCGAGCGTGCGCCCATCCCAGGCGTCGCCGGATGTCTCGCGCAACTCCTCGCGACGAAGGAAGCTGACGATCAGTTGCATGATGAAGGACGCGATGCCGATCGCGATCAACACCGCGCCGAAGGCGGCGATGATGAACCAGGTCTGCAGCGACGGGTCTTCGAACTGGCTGACACGGCGGGTGACGCCCATCAGGCCGAGCACATAGAGCGGCATGAAGGCGAAGAAGAAGCCAATCTGCCAGAACCAGAAGCTCATCTTGCCCCAGAACGGATCGAGCTTGTAGCCGAAGGCCTTCGGCCACCAGTAGACGAGCCCGGCCATCAACCCGAAAAGAACGCCGCCGATGATGACGTTGTGGAAATGGGCGATGAGGAACAGCGAGTTGTGCAGCACGAAGTCGGCCGGTGGGATCGCCAGCATGACGCCGGTCATGCCGCCGATGACAAAGGTCACCATGAAGCCGATGGTCCACAGCATCGGCAATTCGTAGCGGATGCGGCCGCGATACATGGTGAAGAGCCAGTTGAACATCTTCGCGCCCGTCGGGATCGAGATGATCATCGTGGTAATGCCGAAGAAGGCGTTGACCGAGGCGCCAGACCCCATCGTGAAGAAGTGGTGCAGCCACACGATGTAGGACAGGATCATGATGACGCAGGTAGCGTAGACCATGGAGGTGTAGCCGAACAGGCGTTTGCCGCAGAAGGTTGCGACAACCTCGGAGAAGATGCCGAAGGCCGGCAGGATGAGGATGTAGACCTCGGGGTGGCCCCAGATCCAGATGAGGTTGATGTACATCATCGGATTGCCACCAAGGTCATTGGTGAAGAAGTTCATGCCGACGTAGCGGTCGAGCGACAGGAGCGCCAGCGTGGCGGTCAGGATCGGGAAGGTCGCGACGATCAGGATGTTCGTGCAGAGCGACGTCCAGGTGAACACCGGCATCTTCATGAAAGTCATGCCCGGCGCGCGCATCTTGACGATGGTGGCGATCAGGTTGATGCCCGATAGCGTGGTGCCCACGCCTGCCACCTGTAGACCCCAGATGTAATAGTCGACGCCGACGCCAGGACTGTAATCCGCGCCCGAAAGCGGCGGATAGGCGAGCCAGCCGGTGCGCGCGAACTCACCAACGAACAGCGACATCATGATGATGACGGCGCCGCCGACGGTCATCCAGAACGAGAAGTTGTTGAGGAAGGGGAAGGAGACGTCGCGTGCACCGATCTGCAGCGGTACGACATAGTTCATGAAACCGGTGACGAAAGGCATGGCCACGAAGAAGATCATGATCACGCCATGGGCGGTGAAGATCTGGTCGTAGTGATGCGGGTTGAGGTAGCCCTCGCTGCCATTGAAGGCGATCGCCTGCTGCAGGCGCATCATGAGGGCATCAGCAAAGCCGCGCAGCAACATGATGATCGCCAGGATGATGTACATGATGCCGATCTTCTTGTGATCGACGCTCGTGAACCACTCGTGCCAGAGATAGCCCCAGAGCTTGTACTTCGTGATCAGGGCGAGGATCGCGAGACCGACCACCGCCACGACCGCGAAGGTCACGACGAGGATTGGCTCATGATAGGGAATTGCTTCCCAGGTAAGCCGCCCGAAGATGAATTGCGTGAGGCTGGTGTCACCGAACATGGGTCGTCCAATTTATCTCTGTATGCGGCCCGAAGGCCTGGGCGCCCGCCGGAAGGCTGGCGAGGGCGCGAAAGTCCTAGTTTGTCTTGTGAATGTCGTGGTTCATCGGTTGCGGCGTCTGGGGTTCTTCCTTGACGCCGGCGGCCGGCTCTTCGCTTCGCGCCGGATTGCCGGTCTCAGGGAAGGTGGCTCCGGGCGCTGCCGTTTCAGTCACACCGCCCGCATGGCGGTTGTCATGCTCGAGCTTGGCGCGGTTCTCGTGGCTTTCGACGCCGGCCCCACCCATCATATCGATGTGCATCATCTCGCTCATACACATCTGCCCGGCTCGAACGCACATATTGAGCACGGCGTCATAGAGGCCGTCTTCGACGGAGGCGAAGTAGCGCACTGGTTCCCTGACGCTCGGTTTTTCGAGCTTCAGGTAGGCATCGCGGTTGAGAATCGTGCCGTTCTGCTTCACCTGAGCAACCCACTGGTCGAAGCCCGCCTGGTCCACACCGTGGAACTTGAAGCGCATATGCGAGAAGCCGTCGCCGCTGTAGTTGGATGAAAGTCCTTCGTATTCGCCTGCCTTGTTGATGACGGCGTGCAGCTTGGTCTCCATGCCGGGCATGGCATAGATCATGCCGGCGAGTGCCGGAACGTAGAAGGAGTTCATCACCGAGGAAGCGGTGATCTTGAAGTTGACCGGCACATCGACCGGCGCGGCCATCTCGTTGACGGTGGCGATGCCATAGTCCGGATAGAAGAACAGCCATTTCCAATCGAGGGCCACGACCTCGACCGTGATCGGCTTCGTTTCTTCGCTCACCGGTCGAGCCGCATCGATCCGGTCGAGCGGCCGATAAGGATCGAGCTTGTGGGTGCTCACCCAGGTGATCGCGCCGAGCGCGATGATGATCGCCAGCGGCGCCGACCAGATGATGACTTCGAGGCCCGTGGAATGATGCCACTCCGGATCATATTTGGCAGCCGTATTCGACTGGCGGTAGCGCCAGGCGAAGAAGAGCGTCAGGAAAATGACGGGAACGATGATAAGCAGCATCAGGACCGTCGAGATAACGATCAGATCCCTCTGCTGTGCGGCGATATCGCCGGATGGCGACATGACAACCATGTTGCATCCCGTGAGAACAGAGAGCAACAGGACTGATATCATCGATCGTCCGGCTAAACTGAATGGCTTCGGCATTGCGGCCTCAACTTGCGTTTTGTCTAGTCGGCATTACTCGGGCACGATCGCGCATGGAAGTGAGGTCCATCGTCGCAGCGCAGCATTTTGCCGCAGTGCAGTGACGGCATTATCGCTCTATGCGCGTTTGTACTGGCGCAATGGCTTTTGTACTGGCGCAATGGCTACTGTCGGTTCGATGCCGGCCGGCGAACGCTGGGCACGAATTCGAATGAGGCAGGTGCGCAGGTACGTGCACGGCATTCTTGATATCAGACGCCAATTGGTCAACACTCTAACGACAAGACGCAAGTTCGTCGGAGAAGTTCATGGTTTCGGTCGCTCACCCCACATCGTCCGGTCTCGAACGCGATGCACGTCGCATTCATGAGGACGACAAACCTCTGTCTCCGGGCAGTATCGCCATCGGCGTCGTGATCGGGCGAACCTCGGAATTCTTCGATTTCTTCGTTTACGGCCTCGGTTCGATCCTTGTCTTCCCGAAGTTGATCTTCCCGTTCGCGCCGAACGCAGTAACCGCGACGCTGATGTCCTTCGCGCTGTTCCCCCTCGCCTTCCTTGCCCGCCCCGTCGGCTCCTTCGTCTTCATGTGGATCGACCGGAACTACGGACGCGGCACGAAGCTGACCGTGGCCCTTGTCATTCTCGGCGGCTCGACGGCGTCGATCGCATTTCTGCCCGGCTACGACACGATCGGCTACTGGGCCGTGGCGCTGTTGGCGCTGTTTCGATTGGGACAGGGATTCGCGCTCGGCGGCGCCTGGGATGGCCTCGCCTCGCTGTTGAACCTCAACGCGCCGCAAAACCATCGCGGCTGGTACGCGATGATCCCGCAGCTCGGCGCGCCGATCGGCTTTGCGCTGGCGAGCATTCTCTTCGGCTATTTCGTCAGCAACCTCTCAGAGGCGGACTTCCTCGCCTGGGGCTGGCGTTATCCGTTCTTCGTCGCCTTCGCGATCAACGTCGTAGCGCTCTTTGCGCGCCTGCGCATCGTTGCCAGCAAGGAATTCGGCGCAGCCATGGAGGCCAAGGAACTCGAGGCACGGCCGATCTTCGAAATGCTGAGCAAACACAGCATCGACGTCGTTCTCGGCGCCTTCGTGCCGCTTGCGAGCTTCGCGATGTTCCATCTCGTCACCATCTTCCCCTTGAGTTGGGTAACGCTCAATGGTGGCCAGTCGGCTGCGGAATTTCTTTGGGTGCAAGTGGCGGGTGCCGCCGTCGGGGCCATCGGCATCGTGCTGTCGGGCGTGATCGCCGACCGGGTCGGCCGCCGCAATCAGCTGATGATCGGCGCGATCCTGATCGCAATCTTCAGCTTCTCCGCGCCCTTCCTGCTCGATGCCGGCGGCAAGGGCCAGGACGCCTATATCCTGATTGGCTTTGCCATCCTCGGGCTCTCCTTCGGCCAGTCCTCCGGTGCCGTATCTTCGCGCTTCACGCAGTACTATCGCTACACCGGCGCCGCACTGACGTCGGATCTCGCCTGGCTTGTTGGTGCCGCCTTTGCGCCGCTCGTGGCGCTCGGCCTCGCCAGCAGCTTCGGCATCATTTTCATCGGCGGATATCTGATTTCGGGTGCAATCTGCACGATCGCGGCGCTCAGCCTGTCCCGGGCACTCGACCAGCAGTAGTGGCGGCGGCAGCCGTTCTGCCTGGCATCGTCAGAGGCGAACCTGACGTGGAAAGCCCCGGTCCATCCCCGGGGTCGACGCGATGATGCGCAATCATCCGTGCATCTGGTCCACCAGCCAATACACGATCGCAAGGCCGAGGCCGGACCCGAAGCTTCCGTCGGCCCGCAACTGAAACGCTTGGTCAGTCCATCCAGCGTTTCCGCGTCGATGACGGCGCTTTCGTTACGTGCCGGGACAGCACCACACCAACGCGGGCGGCTGTGTTCAACTCAGCCAGAGTATGACCACCACCATGTCGATGACTATCAATAGACCCAAAGGAACGTCGGCGTGAAACCTTCGTCCTGCAAGTATTCTGATACTTCAATCAGCGGCAAGAAGAGCAAAAGCAGGCAGGCTTCTCTGAGATTCCGGCGGACGATTTTCGGCGAAAAAGTCGTCTCGCAGGCCTCCAAGTACAAGTTCGGATTGGGCCAGAACAGCGGAGTTCGGTTTGCATAAGCCTGATAGGCCTGCCCAAACCGGCCCTGCAAGAAGCGCTCCTCCTGTCGCGCGGTCCTCAGCAATACGATGTAGGCGATCGCGCCGAACAGGGAGGCGGCGGCGATGGATCCGAACATACAGCCGATTCCGACGGCGCCGATTGTAGAGAAGAGATAAAGCGGATTCCTGGTGATCGAGTAGGGGCCACTTACCACCAGTTCGACGTTCTTGCGGCCACCGATATAGAGAATGCTCCAAAGCCGTCCAACAATGCACAGTACCACGAGCGCAAGGCCAATGTGCTCGATCAACTCGTGAATGGCTGACGCTTCGCTCCATGCGGGTCGAGCCAACAGCAGGCCGGTGACCCCCAGAACGATGCCCAAGCGAAGAATTCGCAGGCGCGGCCTTTGGTCAACCGGTGGCTGCATCCAGAAGGAAGCGGTGGGGTCCATCATCGCTCAAACTCCGGCAGAGCAAATCTCCGCTCAAGCTCCGCTTCACGCACCGACTGCCTCCCCTGCTACCGGATTTGGTTCAGCCGAAGTTCTCTCGATTCGTGAGCCATAGCGCAGATACAAGGACGGCAGGACAAACAGGTTGAGCAGGGTCGAGGTGACGAGTCCGCCGATGATGACCACCGCCATTGGATGTTCAATCTCGTTTCCCGGTACCTGCCCAAGGTAAACCAGTGGAACGATCGCCAGCCCTGTGGTCAGGACAGTCATCAGGATCGGTGAAAGCCGCTCACAGGCTCCGCGCAGGACGAGACCCGGTCCGAAACTCTCGCCTTCGAACTGTTCGAGATGCTGATAATGATCCACGAGCAGAACACCATTGCGTGCAGCGATGCCGAGCACCGTCAGAAAGCCGACCAGCGATCCAAGCGAAATGACGCCGTCGCCGGCGTATGCAGCCAACAGACCACCAACCAAGGCAGCCGGCAGGAGAAGGTATGCCAGCAGCGCAAGCCGCCAGCTTGCGAATGAGGCCTGCAGAAGGAAGAAGATCCCTATCGCTGCACCAATCGAGAAGAGCACGATGTTCTTTTCGGCTGCTTCCCGCTCCGCGTATTCGCCAACGAGTTCCGGATGATACTCTGGAGGGAATTCCAGCCGCGCAAGTCGCTCCTTCACGTCTGAGACAACAGAGCCAAGGTCACGGCCCTTCACATTGGCAGCGACGTCGATGCGGCGTGAGACCTTTTCGCGCTTGATGACGTTCGGCGTCGGGGCGACTTTCACCTCTGCGATATCGGCGAGCCGCACGTGGCCGCCAGCCGGTGTGTCGATCAAGAGATCGCCGATGCTGCCGATATCGTGCCGGGTTTCGGGCGCTCCCCACACCATCACATCGTACAGGTTCGGTCCGCGATAGATATCGCTCACCTCGATGCCAGCCAGAATGGTGGCGGCAGCCCGGCGGACATCTCCCGGCTTGATTCCGTGTGATCTCGCGGCGGCGAGATCGAGCTGTATCGTGATATGCGGGATGTCCTCCTGCAACTCGGTGTGCAACGCGACCAGGCCGGCGACATCCCCGAGAGCTTTCTTGACATCCTCG
The DNA here is from genome assembly GCF_055710065.1 of Ensifer sp. VA4. Lineage (NCBI taxonomy): Bacteria > Pseudomonadati > Pseudomonadota > Alphaproteobacteria > Hyphomicrobiales > Rhizobiaceae > Ensifer > Ensifer sp. VA4. The sequence goes on from NZ_JBVQPO010000009.1 coordinate 25,259, forward strand.
GCCTTCGCGCGCAGCACATTCAGCTCGGGGCCATAGATGCGGACGACGAGCGCCTCGCTTGCGCCGGTCAAGACCTCGCGGACTCTCTCTTTAAGATATGTCTGTACGTCACGGTACAGACCGGGGTAACCGTCGACGACCTCCTGAATAGCTGCGAGTGTCTTGTCGTAGTCGGCTTCCGGCGCGACGCTCACCCAGTTTTCCGTGAAGTTGATGCCGACGACTTCGTCCGATGCCACGGCGCGCCCGACATGCGCGCCGAAATTGCGGACACCGGGAATGTTGCGCAGCTCGGCACTGGCCTTGATGGTGATCCGGTTCATCTCCGGATAGGACGTACCGGGCTTCGTCACCCAATGCATTAGGAAATCGCGCTCTTTGAAATCAGGGAGCAGCGAGTTGCCGAGCAACGGCAGAACCGCCAAACCGGTGGCCGTAACGATCCCGGTGAGTGCGAAGACCGTCCGCGGCGCGCCTATGATCCGAGACAGGATCCTGCGGTAGCCCCCTTGGAGCGCGCGCAGGAAAGTCGGGGCGTTCGCGTCCAGGGGCGCCCGCGCATACAGTATCAGGCTCAGAGCAGGCGTGACGGTCAGCGCCACGAGCATCGAGGCAAAAAGGGCCAGCGTATAGGCCAGAGCCAACGGCTTGAAGAAAGCCCCTGACAGGCCATCCAGAAAGAAGACCGGCAGGACGGCGAGAATGATGATCAGGGTCGCATAGACGATGGCCCGCCGGATCTCCAACGATGCTTCGAGGACAACGGTCGCGACCGGCTTCGGATGAGCGAGACGGCGGTTTTCGCGCAAACGTCTTACGATATTTTCGACATCGATGATGGCGTCGTCGACTACCGCCCCCAGAGCAATCGCAAAACCCGCCAGGATCATCGTGTTGATCGTTGCCCCCATGGCATCCAAAACGAGACCCGCGGCCACCAGGGACAGCGGAATTGCAACGAGACTGATCAGCGCGGCTCGCCATTGATAGAGAAAGGCGATGAGGACAAAAACGACGAGAATGCTGCCGACAATCAGAGCGTTCGAGAGATTGTCGAGGGACATCTCTATGAAGGTTGCCGGGCGGAATATGGTGGGATCGACTGCTATCCCTGGCAGGCCGGGTTTGAGAAGCTCCAATGCCTTATCCACTCCCTCGGTGACCTCCAGGGTGTTGGCCCAAGGAAACTTTTCGACGATCAGCAGAAGGCCTGGTCCATCGTTGACGATGCCGTCGCCGATCATCGGTGGATGGCCCTGCACGACGTCGGCTATGTCGCCAAGGCGCAAGGACGCGTCGGTCGCAGTAGGAAACGCCACGCGAGACAGATTTTCCGGGGATGTCACCGGGAGGACGTGTCGCACGTTCAGCCGCTGGTCGCCCGTATCGATCAGCCCCCCGGTCTGTGTTTTCGATTGCCGCCTGTGCGGCAGCAAGCCGACATCGAGCGCGTCTCCGGTCGTCTCCAGTACCTGGTCGAGCGTGATGCCAAGAGCTCTCAGCCGCTCCGGATTCACCTGGACTTGCAACTGGCGTTTCCGAACCCCCCAGGCGGCCACATTCGCAACACCTGGCACGGTCATGAGCCTCGGACGGATCGTCCAGCGGTATATTTCCGAAAGTTTGATGAGGGACATTTCGCTCGACGAGAGACCGATCTTCATGACCCGGCTTGTTGCGGACAGTGGCTGAATGATAAGTGGCGGGCGCGCTACGTTTGGGAGCAACGGTTTTGCGACTGCGAGCCTCTCCTGCACCAGTTGCCGCGCTGAAATCAGATCGGTCCCGCGCTTGAAGATGAGAACCACGGATGACAACCCGGGGACCGACTTCGAGCGCATGGTCTCCAACCCGGGAGTGCCGGCAAAGGACAATTCCAATTGCAATGTGACCAGGGATTCGACCTCTTCGGTTGAAAGGCCGAGTGCCTCGGTCTGGATCTCTACGAGAGGCGGCGCGAATTCAGGAAACACGTCTGTCCGCATCTCCCGAAGCTGGCCCACCCCGAAGAAGATCAACATTGCAGCGGCAAAAACCAGGAAAAAACGTATCCTGAGACTTCCTTCAATGATCCAGCGCATCATCGCTAGGCCTCCCGACTAATGGCCGACCCCAAACTCGACGCCGTACAGTATGGGCGCTCCGATCGTTACGATCTCAGTACCGACTGCGGGCCCCTCGGACAGGAGGGCGAGATCCTTGCTGACGTAATCCACTTGGATGGGATGCCGCACGAATGTCAGCGGCTCCGACGTCATATAAACCCACGCCTGGCCGTGCTCGTCATAGAAGACAGCGCTGAACGGGATGGCTTGCCTTGCCATCGCTGCATACGGCAATTCGATGAGAACGCGCGCCGCTGGCGGCAAGGCCGAGCCCGCATCTTCCACGACATAGTAAAGCGACCCGGCTCCGTCACCGCCATCAACGGGGTTTGTTGGGAACACCATTCGTGCCTGCAACGTTCGAGACCCAGCGTCCTTGACCAGAGGAATGACGAGTGCAGGTTGGTCCTGTGCCACTTTGGGCGCGTCGCCGATCGGCAAAACGCGTAGCCAGGCCCTTCCGGCATTGGCGGAGGGCGAGGTCCCGGCAACGTGCGAGATGCCGGCTGCCAACTGGGACGCTCCCGCCGCAAGACCGATACGCTGCAACTCGCTGGCATCCACCACAATCGCGGCGACCTGCCGTTTGCGAACGGCCATCATCTCGCGAACTGCAGCAGTCTCTATTCCCAGTCGCTCGACAGCGCTCGCTTTCAAGATGACACGATTGAACTTCGATCCTGGCAGCGGCTCGACATGGGCAGGCTCATCCTTGCCGACGGAAGCAGCTTCCAATTGCCCGCCCAGAAATGAGAGACCCGTCACGATGAGCGCAAGGCCGATCCAGTGACTACTCCGCGGCATGTCTAATACTCCCTTCAGTCCGGAACTCCGGTTCGATCACGTCTTCAGGCGCGGGCCTGAAGAGCAGCGCCGCGTAAAAGGCAGGCAGAGCGAACAGGACCAGGAACGTCGATGTCACGAGACCTCCGACGATGACCACGGCCATGGGGTGCACGATTTCCAGGCCCTCCGCCGTGCCCCATATGAGAAGGGGAAGAAGTGCGAGCGTTGTGACGATGGCGGTGGTCGCTATGTGCGTGCAATGTGATCCTGCCACCTGCTGGATGACATCCGGCCGAAGGGACTGGTGCTCCTTCTGCTCGACGCGCTGGAAATGGTGCACCAGAACGATTGCGCCGCGCATCGTGATCATCAGCACCGCCAACAGTCCCGCCAGCGATCCAATTGTGACGACGCCTCCGCCGATGAACGCTGCAAGGATGCTGCCCGTCAATGAAACCGGGAGAAGCAGGTACACCAGCGCGGCAAGGCGCCAGCTTCTGAGAGAAGCCTGTAGAAGGAAGAACACGCCAATGACGGCGGCAACGGCGAAGCTCACGAACCAGGCCGGGACAATCAGCGACCCACCGTCTTCTCCAATCACCTCGGCATGGTACTCGAGCGGGAAGGAAATGCCCTGCAGCTTCTTCTCGACGTCCGCCAGCACCGCTGCGACATTGCGGTCCCCCATGTCCGCAATGACATCCACATGCCGCGAGGCTCCGTCCCGGCTGATGACCGCGGGGTTCGACGTGAGACGAACGTCGGCGACGTCGCCCAGGCGGATCTTTTGTCCACTTGCTGTATCGACCAATATTTCACTGATCTGGTTCGGGTCACGCCGCATCTCCGGCGCACCCCAGACCACCACCTCGAAGATCTTTTGCCCCTCATAGAGGCTGCCGACCTCGATACCACCAATGAGCGTCGCTGCCGCGCGGCGTACGTCTCCTGGCTTCAGCCCATAGCGCTCTGCCGCAGCCAGATTGGCTTCGATTTCCACGCTCGGCTCCTGTTCACGCGTGCGAATGCGAGGATCGACAATGCCGGGCACATCAGAAAGTGCCTGCTGAACCTTCTCTGCCACTTGCTGCAGGCTATCCCATGCGGGGCCGTAGATCTGGACGACCACAGCTTCGCCCCGATCACCCGTCAATTCCCGAACCCTTCGGGTCGCGAATGACATCGGCTCGCTACGGACCCCTGGATATTTTTCGAGGGCCTGCAGGACGGAGCTCACTGTCTGGTCATAGTCAGCATCCGGATTGATGCTCACCCACAGTTCGCCGGAGTTGATCCCTGCAACGGTGTCCGACTGAATGGCGCGCCCCATGATCGCACCGACTTCACGAATACCGGCGACAGCCCTCACCTCCTTGGAGGCCTCGCTCAGCATCTGGCTCATGCTCGGATAGGACGTTCCTTGCGGCATCGTCCAGCTGATCAACAGGTCCCGATCCTTGAATGCAGGAAAGAGAGAGGGACGAAGGAAGGGAACCGCGAGCAGTCCCAGAAGCACAAGCAACCCAATGGCGGCTGCCGCAATTCGTGGCGACGCGACAACCCTCGACAGAAGGCCTTCATAGCGTCTGCGGATTCCCTCGAACGGTGGTTCGCGGGCTCCCTGCGCACCCGTCGACATAAGAAGGCGTAGTGCCGGGGTGACGGTCTTTGCGACGATCATCGATGCCAGCAACGCGACCACGATTGCCAGGAAGAGCGGCTGAAGCAAAGCACCCGCCGTTCCTTGGAAGAGGAACGGGAGAATAGCCAGGGCCGCAATCACCGTAGCGTGCAGGAGTGGCCGGCGCACCTCGATTGCCGTCGCGAGGACCTTGGTCGAGGCCGGTTCGGCGCCGCGCTCCTCGGGAATCCTGCGACTGATATTGTCGGCGTCGACGACCGCATCATCAATGACAGCGACGAGAGCCGCAACGAGCCCCGCCAGGATCATCATGTTGATCGTTACACCGGACAGGACGAAACTTGTCCATGCGGCCAGCAGCGACAGCGGGATCGCCACGACTGCTATGAGCGCCGCCCGCCAATTCCTTAGCAGCACGATCAAGGCCAGAAGTGCCAGTATGCCGCCCGCGATGGCAGCGCCGGCGAGATTGTCGAGCGAGGTTTGGATAAAGGTGGCGGGCCGGAAGATGCTGGAGGCGATGTCCACTCCGGGCAAGCCCGGCTTCAAGGCCTCAAGTGCCTTTTCCACACCTTCTGTCACCCGCTGGGTGTTGGCTCCGGGTAACTTCTCGACCATCAACAAAAGGCCCGGTGCATCTTTGACAATGCCGTCCCCAATCATCGGCTGATGCCCCTCGACCACGCTCGACACATCGCTCAGGAGCAGTGTGGAGCCATCCGCGGCGGGAAACGATATGTGGGCAAGTTGCTCGGGGGAGGAAATGGGAAGAATATGCCGAATGTCGTAGCGCTGGCTGGGCGTATCGATGAAGCCGCCATTTCCAGGTGTCGAGGCACGCAGGAAGGTCAGCGGCGAAACCCACAGAGCGTCACCGGCCGCCTTTATGACATCATTCAACTGAACGTGCTTATCTCTAAGCTTTTCCGGATCCACCTGAACCTGCAGCTGGCGCTCGCGCTGCCCCCATATGGACACGTTCGCGACACCTGGCACACTCATCAGCCGAGGCTTGATCTTCCAACGCGCCAGGATTGAGAGCTGGATGAGAGATTGGCTATCCGAAGACAGACCGATCTGCATGGTTCGGTTCAGCGACGACACCGGCTGCAGCATGGTGGGAGGCTTCGAGACTTTCGGAAGAGCGCTCGTTTGCAAAAGCCGCTCCTGCACCATCTGGCGTGCATTCATCATGTCGGTTCCTGGCCTGAACACAAGAACGACCGAGGAAAGGCCGGTAATCGAATTGGAGCGCATTGCCTCCAGCCATGGAACGCCGGTCAGTATTTCTTCCAGGGGGTTTGTGATGAGTGCTTCGACTTCGGCGGCCGCCAGACCGAGCGCTTCGGTTTGGACCTCCACTTCCAGCGGCCCGAACTCGGGAAGGAGATCGACAGATTTGGATCGGAGTTGCGACATCCCCAAGAATAGCAATATCGCAGCGCAAAGAAGAACCAGATACCTAAACTGCAGGCTCAAGCTGATAATCTTGCTCAACATGGTATCCCTCCGGCTCAAAGTCTCTCACCTGACCCTGGTGAACTCTGTTTCTCGCGATCGTCCGATCTTGAGGCGCCTGCTGCATGCCTGAAATCTAAGGATAAAACACATGCAGCTATTCAAAGTGTCACAGCCCCCATCGCACGTCTCACAGGACGTCAGGCGCTGTGGTCGGTTCCACGACGAGGAGAGGGGTGCGGCCGACTTTACTGACGCTTGACGGCGCGCCCCTTCGCCGAGCTCAAATGAGGCTTCGGCATCCATGGTTTGCCGGGATAGTCCGGGTTTGCCAGGATAGTCCGCCAAACGGCAGGGCATACGCGCATTACTGGCGCAGAATAATCGGCACGTTGAAGCAGCGTTTTGCCTTCTTGTGAACCTCCTTGAGGTCCTGCGAACAATACGTAAGGAGGCTGGATCTGACTGTATTTTGATATGCTGCCGAAGTTGCCAGCTTAGCGTGACGGCGCCACTTCAACATCCGCAGCGTATTTCTGTGTTAGAGCGTCACCTCTGATTGTTCAAACTACAGCGATCATCAATGCTATTTGTATTTTCACATATGTACTTCAGTACAAAGACAAAACTATAATCCTGCCTACTTCTACAAGCAAACGCCGCAAAAGATGACAATTTCCCTCTTTGTGAAGAATATATTACATTATGGTTTTTTCAAATAACCAAAAATAGCTAGGGATATCTCATTGATTATATATGTAATTCCAAAGAGTTGCTTACGAATGTTCTTGATGCACGACCACGTTAGGTGTTTACTGTGGCGTCAGCGCAAAATTCGATCGGATGTTATCCAAGGGGGCTTCAATGAAACCTGCTCGCCACTATCTAGCGCTCGGCGCGCTTGCCTTTTTCTTGTCAGGAGTGACCGACGCGTCTGCCGAAGAACAGGAGATCGCCTGCAAGAAGGTGCCGTCGGCCGTGCGAGACGCCTTCGACAAGGCCTATCCCAACGCGACGGTCAAGGCCTGCGCCAAGGAGGTCAAGAACGGAGAGTTGATGTATGAAATCGAAAGCATCGAAGGTAAGACAGCGCGTGACGTGGTGTACGATCGCGATGGCGGGGTCATCGTCGTTGAGGAATCACTGCCGATGGAAGCAGTGCCGGAGGCGGTGCGCACGGCCGTCAGCACCAAATTCGCCGGCGGAAAGATCAAGCTTGCTGAGAAGCTGATGCGCGACGGTAAAGAAAGATACGAGCTTCAGATAGCCTATCAGGGAAAGAACCTGGAAGCCATATTCGACCCCGACGGAAGCGAAGTGAAGGAATGATGGGCGAGAGCGGGCCCCGCCACCTCGACAGTGAGGCTGACGCAGGCGCTCTCTGACAGGTGCCCGTAACCGGGGTGGATCGGCACCGGCGCCGAATAGCCGCGCCGCAAGAAAAGCGCTGCGGCTGGGCAACCAAATCGCGGCTCTCCGCGATGGCAAGGTCATCCAGCAGGGCACGAGCCAAGACATCGTGCTAGATGTTTAGTCCCGGCATTTGATGGAGCGGATCGAGCGTGAAGCATTCGGGTTTTGAAGCCCAAGCCTTGCAGATGAACTCGTAAGGGGTGAGGCCCTTCAGGGTCTTGAGTCTGCGGCCGAAGTTGTAGGCAGCGACAAAGTCGGCAAGATGCTGGCGCAGTTGCTTGTGGCTTTCGTAGTGGAAGCGCCTGACGGTGGCCTCCTTGATGGTTCGGTTCATCCTCTCAACCTGGCCGTTGGTCCAGGGATGCTTTGCTTTGGTCGTGCGGTGCTCGATATCGTTCGTGGCACAGGTGTATTCGAATGCATGGGCCCAGAAGCGTTCGCCATTGGCGATGGCTTCTCTAATCAGCGGCACGGCGGACCCTCCGGCACCAGGTGTGGTGAACTGGATGCCGTTGTCGGTAAGCACGGTGCGGATCTTGTAAGGGACGGCTGCGAGCAAACGCAGCAGGAACTCGCGTGAGACGGCGGTGGTGGCCTTCTCGTGCAGTTCGACAAAGGCGAACTTCGAGGTGCGATCGATGGCAACGAACATGTGCAGCTTGCCCTGTTCGGTGCGCACCTCGGCAATGTCGATGTGGAAATAGCCGATCGGATAGCTCTTGAACTTCTTCTTTGCCGGCTTGTCGCCATCGACATCCGGCAGACGACCGATGCCATGGCGCTGCAGGCAGCGGTGCAGCGAGGAGCGCGTCAGGTGCGGGATCGTCGGCTGCAAGGCATAGAGGCAGTCATCCAGCGGCAACAGCGTGTAGCGCCGGAAGGCAACGATAACCGCTTCCTCCTCGACGGAGAGGACCGTCGATCTCGGCTCCTTCGGGCCGGTCGGAAGGTCCGCGACTGAGGTTCGTTTGCGCCACTTGGCGACCGTCTTCTGATTGATGCCGTAGCGCTTGGAAAGCGTTCTCAGGCTCTCTTGACTATGCTGTATCGCTCGACGCACCGCCTCTGTCGTCGTGGCGCTCCCATGTAGAACCTGGCCCATAGCGCATCCTTTGATTCGGAAGACAAGGATGCCCCATCAAAGTCTGGGATCAAACATCTAGGGTGCACACGGCATGCCAACCGCGCGCCAATGTAACATCCTGATTCTATGAACTTGCATGCCGGGCGTCCGGATGCCGCCTATTCGAGACCGTCGGCTCGGTCGTCAAAGGTCACGGTGCAGCGATGCCCGGCCGGTATGTAGCTGTCGGGATTGGGAAGCTCTATCCGCAAGCCGAATGTGCCGCTCGCTGCGTCGAAGACCTGATCAATCACCTTGATCTTACCCGTGAAGCGGCCCTGGATCGGCGCATTCGGAACTACCTGGGCCTCCATTCCCACCTGTAGCTTGCCGAACTCGCTAACCGGGATGAAGGCTTCGACAAAGAGCGGATCAAGCCTGGCGATCGTCGCCAGCTTGCCGTCCTGGTCCAGGTATTCTCCATTGAAGAGTGAACGCTCGAGCACGACACCGCTGATCGGACTGCGGATCGTCCTTTGCTCGAGCACCGTCTGCGCCCTTTGCAGTTCCAATTCAGCGCTGCGCTTGCGGGTTTCGGCGGTCGCAAGCTCCTTCTGGATAACCTCCATCTCGGCGACGGCCTCCTCGAGCTTGTCGGTCGAGGTGACGTTACGCGCCAGCAGCGCCTCCGCTCGTTTCATGCGGTTGCGCGCAAGGTCGAGGCGCGCATTTTGCGCTTCGATCTCGGAGGTACTCGCAGCCTGCTCGGACATCAGCTCGACGGTCGCTTGCTCCGTATCGGAATGAAGCCTGGCGATGATCTGGTTTTCTCTCACATGGTCGCCGCGCGCGATCAGCACCTCTTTCAAAAGGCCAGGAACCGGACTCCCGATGCGTACGACGACAGAAGGGTCAATGACGCAGTCGTAGGCTTGCGCCGCAGCCGGCAGCAGGGCGTATAAGGGAAAAAGAACGGCCAGCATCTGTCGCATCCCATTGGGCCTTTCCGATGGGTGTTTATCCATCCCGTCATTTGTCATCGCGTCACTCCGGCAGGCCCGAAAAGGCAAGCAATGTGCCCAGGCGTCGATCCTGAGCGAGAAGGTTCTTTCGGTCCCTGGCATGCGTGCGTTCCGCCCGCCGCTGGGCCAAGTGGAAGAGCCAAAGGCCGGCGCGCTTGCCGCACCGGCCGAGCAAACGCAGCGGCTGCCAGGGAATGAGATCAAGCAGCGGGTCTTCCAGGGACAGGATCGCTTCCGTACTTCCCGGATCTCCCTTGCGGGCGGTTCGCCCCTCCATCTGCCTGTCGATGCGCCCCGCGTCATGTCGCTCGCTGAGCAAAACGTGAAGGCCACCGAGCGCGAGAGCCTCCGGGGCCACGGCAATGTCGACGCCGCGTCCCGCCATGTTGGTGGCGACCGTCACCCGACAGACGCCGCCGGCCTGCGCAATGATCTCGGCCTCTTCCGAACTCTGTTCGGCGTTGAGTACGCGATGTTCGATCCCCTGCCCCTGCAGCACGGCGCTGACCGCCTCGGAAGCGGAGACCGAGCGCGTCGCAATCAGGACCGGGCGACCAGCGGTTTGCAGTTCCCGAACCCGTCGGACGATCGTCAGCCATTTGTCCTCCAGCGTGGGGCAAATCGTCGTCGGCAGTTTCGTCCGCCGCGAAGGCGCGTTCGGGGGAATGCGCATCACCTGCAGCCCGTAGACATGCCGGAGTTCCTCGGTGATTTCGCGGGCAGTTCCCGTCATTCCTGCCAGGTGGAGATAGCGGCGGAAGAACCGCTGATAGGTCATCCGCGCCATTGTCAGCTTGCGGCTGGTGATCTCGCAGCCTTCCTTGCCCTCGACCAGTTGATGGAGACCATCGCTCCAGGAGCGGTCCGGCATCACTCGACCGGTATATTCGTCGATGATCTGAACCTTGCCGTCGCTGACGAGATAGTGCTCGCCCTTCCTGAAGAGCCGCAGCGCGACGAGCGCCTGGCTGGCGGCTTCCTCGCGCCGGATGCGGTTGCGCCAGATACCACCGATCGCTTCGGCACGCTCTGCAATTTTCGCCTTTCCAGTTTCGGTCAGTTCCAGCCTGCGCTCGTCGACCAGCAGGCGATAATGGGCCGGCTCCTTGAAGCCGTCGATCAGCGCGAAGGTCTGTTCCACCCATTGCCGCTCGCCGTCCGCGTCCGTTTCCTGGGAAATGATGAGAGGCGTTCTCGCCTCGTCCACCAGCACGCTGTCAGCTTCATCGACGATAGCAAAGTGCAGTCCACGCATGACGAAAGGCGGCTCCCGGCCGCGGCGCTCGTCGAGCATACGGTTTATCTTCGCATGAACGAGCCGTGGCTGGCCGCCAAAGGTGATGCGGTCGCGCAGATAGTCGAAGGCGATTTCCTTGTTGCTGGCATAGACGATGTCACACGCATAGGCGGCCGGCCGCTCCGGGCGTGGGACAGTACTGTTGACGAGGCCCGTTGTCAGCCCAAGAAAATCGTAAATGGGGCGAAGTATATCCCGATCGCGCGCCGCCAGGTAATCGTTGACGGTGATGACGTGGACCGGAAGCCCGGCAAGTGCGGCGATCGAGGCCGGCAGGCCGGCAGTCAAGGTCTTGCCCTCGCCCGTGTCCATCTCCGCCACGCGCCCCTTCAGCATGGCAAGTCCGGCAAGGATCTGGACGTCGAGATGGCGCAATCCGATCGTGCGCCGTGAAACTTCGCGCACGATCGCAAAGCCGAGGCAAATATTGATATCGGTGAGGCCATGGCACCGCAGGGCCGCACGGACTTCGCTGATGCGGGCTGCGAGCCCCTGCCCGGTTTCGCCGCGAAGGGCGACCTCCGTCGCATTGATCCTCTGAACGAGTCCCCTCAGATGGCGCCGGTGCAAACGACCGGCAACCATCTGCGGAACGCTGGTCACCATCTTCTCGATGCCGTCAAGCCAGTGCTCGGCTCGCTCCTGGCGTTCGGGGTAGGCGACCAGTGGAGGCGGCGACCGGCTCGGGACGAGAATATTCATGGTCGCTTGCCCGGTCCCCCCTTAAGCGTTCGTTTCCGCGGCGGGCGCATCATGGCCGTTGCGGAAGCTTTTCGGCTGCTTCGTCACGGCAGGGGGAGCGTCGCCCTTGCCGGCGGCGTCCACGGCTTCGGGCATGCGCTCCAGCATGCTGGAGAAGTGCCTGAGCGAGTGAAGATGCAGGTAAGTGCACTCCAGTTCGTCATTGGTGAACATCGCCTGCAGTTCTTCGCTCACCAGCGCTTTCAGCTTTTCACGGTTGACCGTCATGAAGCCGGAAAGCGAGCGGCGTTCGCCGCTGTTGAGGTTGAACTGGGCCTGCATCGGCTGCAGCAGCCCCAGTGATTTCAACCGCTCGCAATACTGACGGGTTCGCTGGTGCCTCGCTTGATAGTCTTGCAGGAAGCCCAGCACGCTCTTCAGGTATTGCGTTTGCTGTCCCTCGCTGTCGAACAGGCGCTCGCCGCGGCCTTCGCGATTGAAGCCGTCGAAACTTTCGTCGATATGAAGGATGAACGTCTTGCCGCCGCGGTCCGTCGAGAACACGAACGGATAGCGTCGAACGAACGCCGGCACGTATTTGCCGAGCCAGGCACCGTCGTCGTCGACGAAGAGGTTCTGTGTCTGCTGGGCGCCGAGAACCACCGCAGGCGTCACCGTGTCGTCCGTGCCGGCAAAGACAATCGGATATTCGGCGGCAGCCTGAGCAAATTCGATGGCCGTCACCGGAACCGAGTTCACTTCTTTTGCGAACCTGTAGGAAGTTCCAGCCTTGATGGAGACATCCTTATGGCGATCAGCCGAGACCGGATGCACGTCCTGATAGAAAAGAAGTTGTGCTGCCATGGTGTTTTCCCTCTAGTATCTTGTAAGCGTTACTCAGGTATTCTAGAAGACAGCCGCCAGATTTTTACTCAGGCTAATTTGATCGAACACTTTATTAGACTTCGTGTCCAGTCAAACTTTAAATAAACGCAGGAATATTTGCCGCGTTGAACGATAAATTCTACTTGCCATGGGCGACGACCCGTGGGAGAACCTCACAAAGACGCGTCCGCCCACCCGAGGCACGGTCGGGCTCTCGGTCAGCATCAGATCGAGATGCAAGAGATTGGCGAGCACCCGCCGCTGTGACGTGTCGCGGGGGTCGAGTGCAATGGCGCCACCGCCGACGGTACTGAGCGCCGCATTGGGCAATGTGTCGGTTAGCGCCGGAACCTCACGAACAACGGCTGCTCTGTAGACCTTCGAAAAATCCTCGACGAAGCGCAGGCTTACGTCCCGTGTCTGCGAGCGAACGAGGTCGGCATCTTCCTCCGGGACGATGACCCGAATGGTGGGCTTGTTGAAGTGCGCGACATAGGCGACTACCTTTCCACGCTGGACGAACTTGCCTGGCAGATCGTGATCATCGGGCAAGATCAGTGTGCCGCTCGATTGCGCTCGGACGATCAAATTCTCCTGCCTTTGCCGTGCCAGGTCGAGATCGGCGAGAGCAAGCCGCAGTTCCTCCTTGACCATGCGCGCGTGGGCAAGATCCGAGAGATCCTGCTTGGTAAGACGCCGTTGGAGCTCGGCGACGCGCAGTTCGAGCAGGTCGACGCGGGCCGCCAGCAGTGGATCCTCCAGCCGGATCAGTGGATCGCCAGCCTTCACCTCGGCGGCGGGTGCAGCCGCGATTTCATCGACCGTACCGTCTGTCTGAACATGGACGATCGCTTCGCCTGGTAGCCAGACGACACCTTGCACGACGGTCGCATGCGGGATGGGCAACACGAACAGAAGCAGCGCGGCGGCGGCAAGCGTCGAGCCGACGACCGCGAAAGCCCGCCCCCGGTTTCTTCGCAGCAGCGGGCTCGTCAGCAGGAACCAGAAGGCTTTCGCCAATGGTACGACCAACATCAGGATCAATGCCCAGATGGCGAACAACGTGCCGACGATGAAAAACTTCTGGCTGACGAGCGCGATGATCGCGCCGGTGACGACGAGGCGGTAGAAGAACGCCGAGACGCCGTAGAGGACGAACCAGAACTCCTCGCCGGGCGCCGTCGCCGGTGAACTGACCGCGCCGATCTTGAAGGCATAGCGCTGAACGAGGTAGGCAAGATATTTGTTGGCCCGGCTCGCGAGGTTGGGAATCTCCAGAAGATCGCTCTGGACGTAATAGCCATCGAAGCGCAGGAGCGGGTTGCCGTTGAAGAGCAGGGTCGACACGCCGCCGATCAGCATGACGTTGAAGGCGAAGGCCCGAACGAGCCCCTCCTCCGCATTGACCCACACGATGAGGGCAAGCGCGGCGAGCGTCATTTCCACGAAAATGCCGGCAGCACCGACGAGGGCGCGCTGCCATTTGCTTGCAAAAGCCAGACTGTCGGATGCATCGACATACGGGACCGGCATGAAGACCAGCATCATCGCGCCGACCTCGTGAACGTCGCCGCCCCATCGCTTGACGGCGTAGGCGTGCCCGAGTTCGTGCAGGGTCTTGATGAGCGGATAGGCGATCAGCATCAGGAAGAGGTTCGATGTTGACAGCACGCGGTCGGTGACATTGGCCGTCAGCGCATTCCAGTTCATGCCGGCAAGAACGGCGGCATAGGTGACAAGACAGATGAAGACGAGCGTGCCGAACCATGAAAACAGCACCCGCCCGACGATGGCGGTGGCGTTCAGAAACTCGTTCGGATCGAGCAGGCCGAAGCGAATGGCGAGCGGATTGCCAAAACTCATCAACAGCTTGCGATTGCGCACCTTCTTGCCGCGCTCGGCAATTTCATTGATGTCGGGCGGAACGTTGCCGAACAAGACGTCCGCCGCGTGCAACTGCCCGAGAAGCTGGATGACCTCATCCTGGGTGACGACCTTGTCGGTCAGCTTGTCGCAGGCGATGTCCCAGATCGCCTGCATCGTGCGCTCGCCATCCATCAGGCTGATGATGAAATAGGTCTCGGGCGTGAAACGGTGGAAACGCCCGGAGGTCCGGTCCTGCAGCACGTACCAGAGCTGGCCACGGAAGACCGTGCGATGTGTGCGGACATGGCCGCGCAGCTTCAGCTTCAGTTGCGCGACGCGGTACCAGGATGAGCTGAAGTAGGACCGTTCCATATCCGCGTCCTCACGGCAACCAGCGCCACGCGGCGAGATAGGCCCACTGCACCATCTTGTCGGTGTAAACGCGGATCAGGAGTCGTTCGTCCACCGCGGTCTTGGCAATGCCCTCCATGCCAGGCCGCAGCCGATCACTGACATGATCCAGTGCTGCTTCGACCTTGAAGAAATTGTGGCCCTCCTTCTGGGTGGAAATCGCGGTGATCTGCTCGATCCGGTAGGTGAGCGGCTCCTGCGGAAGCGCGGAAACCCGCAGGACTCCCTTGCGGCCGATCTCGACATCGTCAATGTCGCTTTCATCGACTTCGAGGATGACGCGATAGGACTCCAGCGGCGCGATCGTGAAGAGCTCCTGTCCGCGCTCGACCGCCGCACCGATCGACTGGCTGAGGTCGCCGCTGACGACATAGCCGTCAAAGGGAGCGAGCAGCCGCGTGCGCTTGAGCTGCTCGTCGATCAAAGCGAGCTGGGCGTCGGCCTGATCGATCTGCGCCTTGACGATGAGCGCTTCGGCGCGTTCGTGCTGCATCAGCGCCCGGTCGTATTCGGTCGTCTTCTGCTGACGGGTGGTCGTGAGCCGAAGCCGTTCGAGTGTCAGATCCTGGTCGTCGAGCTGCGCCAGGATCTGACCCTGCTTGACCACTTCGCCGGCCCTGGCCGACTGACTGGAGACATAGCCGTTGAAAGGCGCCACGACCGTTCTTTGGATTGTGCCGCGAACGACGGCCGAAGAGGTGACGGAGTATTCCGTCGTCGCCACGCTGAAATAGGCGGCCAGGACGGCGGCGATCAGCGTCGCGAGCTTGCGGCCGAAATAGCCTGGCCCCAATAGTCGCCGCAACTGGTTGCCGGCGGCCTCCCAGAGCTTCACCAAGACGTTCCTGTCGTTGCGGCGTTTTTCCTCGAGAACCGGTCCGACGACCGCGGCCACTGCGTCACACAGGTCGACGGTGGTCTCGTCGAAGGTACTGCCGCGTGGGCGCTGCAGCGTCAGCGCACCGACGATCTGATGCCCCGATTGCAGGGGGATCGTCAGTACGCCTCCGCACCTGTGCGTCTCGACCAGCTCTTCGTGTGCCCGGACGACGCGATACTCCCAGTGCTCCTGCGGCGGATAGAGAACGATCGCGCGCTGATCGACAGCCTCGTCCATCGCCGCGCCGATGTCGCGAATGATGTTGACCTTGTTGCCGAAGCCCGCCGCGTGCGACACGGTCGCGACCCGACATCGCCGTCCGCGCACGAAACCGACGCTGACGGGGTCGCAGGCAAGCCGCATGGCGAGTTCCGTAACGAGCGCCGTGGCCGCCTCGACGAAGCCCTTCGCTTCAAGCACTGCGGCAAGCATGTCGAAGGCCAGCCTGTTTCGCTCACTGATTTCTTCGTTCTCGACTTGGAATTGGCGCCTCAGCAGCACCTCGATCCAGCCGGAGGCCCATTGCACCTTGCGCATCACTTCGTTGATGGCCGAAGGCTCGGCGGAAAGCGAAAGTGCGCAGGCGCCATACAGGCGCTCGTTGACGATCAACGGCGAAGCGATCAATTGCACCATGCGGCTACCGGTCGGTCCGGTGGAGATGCCCTGGCGTTGGCTCAGAGCCTTTTCGGCGGTGGCCGCCAATCCCTCGTCGACGCCCCTGTCCGGCCAGAAGGCGATTGGCGTGTAGGGTCCGGTGTCCGGCTCCCCGAGCATGACCATACCGCTGGCCACGCCTGCGATCTGACGGCAGAGTATCGCGAGCCACGTCTCCACGAATTCTTCCGGCTTGGTCGCATTGCGGAATTTTTGCCAGAGCGCTTGATCCAAAATAGCGTACCTCACCGCCCCCGAGCCTTCGACCGGGGGCGGTGGTGAATATTCCCTGGCAATCTGATCAGTCATGCCGGCACGCAGTGGCCAGACAGTTTATTCGCACGCTAACGCCCTCCAAAGAGACTGACCAATCGAGAAAGCAGTCCCTTTCGGGCCTCCCACTCGATCATGCCGTTCAACACGTCCTGCTCACTTGTGTCGGCGTCGTTCTCACCGGCGCCGGAAGTCTTGGCGGCGTGATCACCGATATCGGCCGTCCAGGCTGTTGGGTCGACAAATGTGCCGGTTGCCTCGTCGAAGACCCATGCCTTCACGCCATCATTGCCGAAGCGGGCCATGCTGTGGCCCCCGCCGGTTGCCGGTTGCCACGTGGGAGCCGGAACGTCTCTCCCGCTTCCGGTCCAGCCGGATGCCGCGGCAACCTCGCTCGCGTTACCGCCTCCCGATATCTGGAGATCAGAAGCGCTGATGCCGGCAAGTTTCATCAGCCGTCGCTCAGCCGGGCTTACGAACAGACCCAACTCTTCGTCGAACACCTCCGCGTCGTTGCGCGTTTCGGGCTGGTTTGCGGCCAACGGCAACCGGCGCTCGCCGATGCCGAGCGTTTCGGCCATGACATCGCCGACTGTATTGTCGGCAGAGTGATCCAACCCGGCCTCGTGACCCATTTCATGGAGCAGGACCGAGAGCAGGTCGAAGCGTGCCTCGGCCGGGCCACCGGCAATCGCCTGCCACTTGCCGTCGACCAGGCTGTACTCCTCGTTATCCTGCGGCGTGAGATCGACGAACCAGCCCCGCCCGGCGGCGTTGCGGTCGATCCTGATTGCACCGAACACGGCTTCGGCCAGTCGGTCGCCCTCGAGATCGACGATCTCAAGGTCGATCGTGCCGAGGCGCGAAAGCGTTGCCGCATCAAGCAGTCCCGATTTCGTCCAGAGGGCGATGGCATCGTCGAGCACCGAGAGCGCCTGTCCTCTGGTAATCTCGCCACCGGCGTTGGTCGCATCGCCCGTCGCCGCCAGCAGATTGGCCGACGTGTTGAAGGCGGGATCGTTGGTGCGGATCTGGAACCGATCGAACGAGCTCGTTCCCACCCGCGACATCGTGCCAAAGCCGCCATCGACCAGGGCCGCATTGAAGCCATAAGTGCCGACGAGGGCGCCGTTCACCTGGATGCTCGTCGAGGCGCCCTTGAAGATCAGCTTCAACGTGTAGTCCACGCCGGCGTCAAGGACACGGCTGAACGACTGATCGACCTTATAACCGCCCTTGGCGCTGACATGGCCGACAAGCACCTTGTCATTGGCAACGTCGAGAGCGACGAACTTGTAGTCGCTCGGACCGTAGCTGTCGAAGACAATGCCGCCGATGCCCGAAGTAGAGAGCTTAGCCTCCAGCTCAAGGTAGGAATCTGCCCTAAGCGTGGTACCGAGGTTGAACGTGTTGACAGCAGCGCCTGCCGCGCCGGTAAGCCGGCCGTCGGCGACGGTCCAGCCTGTCGCGGCCGTCCCCGTCATCGGGAAGCGCCCCGTTCCGTCGAAGTTGTCGGTATAGTCGAGCGAGAGGTTCGGCGGCAGGATCTGGACCGAGAAATTATCCACTTTCGACTTGGAGCCGTCGTTGCCGACGCCGACCATGCCGCGATTAAGGCCGACGGGCACGCCATCCTCGATCCTCGGCGTGAAGGTGTAGCTGAACCAGTTCACGCCCGCGACTGTCAAAGTCACGTTCGTGCCGTTGACGGCCACGAGCACGTCATAGGTTATGCCGGCCTTCAGTTGAACGGGCTTGGTCGACTGGGCGACCTGATGCCAGCCGCTGGCGTCGCGGTAGCCCATTTCGATCTTGTCGTTCGAGATGTTGATCCCGGCCCACTTGAAGTCGGTCGGCGAATGGTAGTCGAAGATGACATAGGAGTTCGCCTTCCAGCCGGCCAATGGTTTCTGCGCCGTGACCTTCGCCGAAATCTCGAAGTAGATCGGCAGATACTGATCGGCATAGAAGACCGCGGCCGCCTGCCCCCATGAGGTCTCGGATTCGACCGACATCATACCGCTCGACACCGTGAACTTGCCCTGGTCGGCGGCGAAGACATCGAGTGTGCCGTCGTTGAAGTCGGCCGTGCGCAGGACGTCACGCCGTCCACCGGGGATATTGCCCGGCTGCGGATCGGTTGGACCGCCGGTCTGGTCTTGCCAGATGCCGTGATCCTTCTGCGTCACTAGCCCGATTTCGCCTTCGACACCGCCCTGGAATTGCGACACATGGCTGTATTGGTCGCTACCATTGACGCTTCCGGTATCGGCGGTGCGGGTGATGTCAACGCCGTCGCTGAAGGCTTGGGCATAGAGGAAGTCGAAGAGCTGCGGCGGCACTTGACGGCTGACCGTCGCGATGCCGAACGGCGCGAAGGGCACGATGTAGCTGTTGAACTCGCCGACCCAATCGATCAGGCGATCGCCACCGGTATTGCCGATCAGGATGTCGAGCCCGGCGCCACCGAAGACGCGGTCCTCGTAAACGGGGTGCGTCTCGGGCTGGTCGTTGAGCCAACCGTCGGTGCTGAGCACGTCATCGGCATTCATGAGGTCGTTGCCCCAACCGCCATAGATGTGATCACGCCCCGTCCCGCCGACGATCCAGTCGTTGCCGAGGTCGCCGAAGATGGCGTCGTTGCCGTCCGTGTTGCGGTCGGCGAAGGCAATCGGTGTGCCATTGGGCGAGAACGCGATCGCGCCATTGACCAACGGTCCTTCGTTGTCCACGAGGTTGAGGAAATACTGGAATTGCGTCTGCGCAGCACCCGACTTCCAGACCGTGCCGTTCGCGTTGAACAGGATCGTCCGGCGCGGATCGTATTCGTCGTAGAGGAAGAATTCGCCGAGTTTGCTCTGCACCGGCTTCGGTGCGTTCCAGGGATCGGTGTCGGCACCGAAGCGCAGAACGTCGCCCGGGTTCCACGGCCGGGTGAAGTCGGTACGCACCAGTCCGACCACGACGCCGTTTTCAAAGCGCTGGGTGTAGCTGAGCTGCAGGGCTTCGCCGCCGCCGACAGCGTCGTCGCCGGCGCCGCCATGGATGAAGTCGTCACCGAGACCGCCGAAGATGATATCGTCGACGACATTGGCGTCGAACAGCGGATCGTCCGCGCCCTGCGCATTTGGCTTCAGGTTATAGGGCGTGAGATCGACGGACTTCCTCAACTGACCGCCGATGTTGATCGTCTCGGTCTGGACCTGCCCGGGTGTATAGATGAACTCGTTGAGCACGTCGCCCTGGCTTGTGCGATCATCGGGGTCGGTGCCAAGGAGCGCCAGGACACCGTAGAGCGGTTCGGCATAGGTGGCGCTATTGCGGCTCGTGAAGATCCGGCCGTCATCGCCGAGGATGCCGTCCTGGCCGGTACCGCCGGAGATCCAGTCGTTACCCCAGCCGCCGATCAGATCGTCGTTTTCGGCGTCGCCGAACATGCGGTCGTGGCCGCCGCCGCCATAGGCGATGTCGTCACCGGTTTCGCCGTGGAACTCGTCATGGCCGCCAATGTCGATCTTCGCCCAGAGGCCGAATTCGTTGCGATAGGCCGGGTTGTTCGGATTGGCCTTCGAGAACAGGTCGGGACGGAAGTCCGGGCCGCCCGGCGTGTAGTCGAGGAGGTGCACGCCGCGAACGACGATGCGTTCGGCACCGGCGCGAGCCGGATCGTTCACATCGTAGTTGAACTGGACGTAGAGCTGCTGGTTTGCCAGCCCGTTCGGGTTGATATCGACGCCATTGATTCCCACGATACGAACGATATTGCCGTTGTCGCCGACCATGGCGTCGGCATCGCGGGCATAACGCGCGGCCGCAAGGGTGCCATCACTCGGAAGGTCAAGGTCGTTGCGGTCGATTTCGCCGCCGGTACCGCCGAAGATGTAGTCGTCGCCGTCAGGCCGTGCATTTGCATCGGTCAGGCTGAAGAACGATGACGAGCCGCCAATCAGGTCGTCCTGGCCGAGGCCGCCGAACAGTTGATCATCGCCGCCGCCGCCCTCGATGTAGTCCTGACCGTCGCTCGCGGCGGCGAAGGATGCGATCACCGTCAATGGACCGATCGGATCGGTAACACCACCCGACGTCCGCGAGGCGCCGACATGCGACGTGCCGGCAAACGCAAGCTCGATACCGCCGTCGCCCTGGACGACGTCATTGCCCAGTTGGCCGAAGATCTCGTCGTGACCTTCGCTGCCGGCGATGTAGTCGTTGCCGAAACTGCCGACTCCGGCGACTCCCTGGTCGAAGGCGAATGTGTGAAGGGTCGCATAGTCGACCGCATACTCGCTCCACCACGGCGCGCCGTCCGGGTCGCGATAGCGGCGTGCAATACCGTCGACAAGCAGGAGACCGCTGTTATCGCCGGTGACGGTGCCGAAGCCTGCAGGGATCGGCCGATCTGTGCGGCTGTAGAGCAGCGCGCCGGCCAAGGTCTGGAAGCGCTTGCTGAATGTGTCGTCCAGCACATTGCCGTCCGCGCCGCCCTGGCGGGTGAGGTAGACGTTGTCGCCGAAGATGCGGTCGTCCTGCTGGTCGCCGTCGAGCATGTCGTGGCCGGCACCACCGACGATCACGTCGCGGTCAAGCCCGGCGAAGACGATATCGTCGGCACCGTTCTGCAGTTCGGCCGACCTGATCGCCGTCACGAGCAGGAGTTCGGTTGTCTGGATCCGCTGTTTGAGGCCGGACGGCAGGTTCGGATCGTCGACGAACATCTCGATGACGCCGTGGTCGGCGAAGATGATGTCGTCGAAATCGCCGAGAACGCCGGCGGCAGCAACCGCGCTCGCACCGTAGCCGAGGTGCGAAGCGCCGTCACCGAAGATCAGGTCGCGGCCTGCCTGCATGAGATCGCGGACCGAGGATTTCACCGGTTTGATCGTGGTGCCGTTGGTGTCGGTGTTCGGGTTGGCGGAAGGCAGCGGGCTGTTGTCGACCGTGTCGATGAACAGCTCGCGGGTGAAGATGTTCACGTTCAGGCCGCTGTCGCCATAGATATGGTCGACGCCGCGGTTGCCGATGATCAGGTCGTCTCCGGAACCGCCCGCGAGATGATCGCCGGCCTGGCTGCCGTAGATGGTGTCATTGCCGGCTCCGCCGTAGATCGTCAGCCCGACGCTGGGCAGACTTCCGCCCGGGACATTTGCAAACAGCGCGCTGGCATCGATGATGTCGTTACCGGCGAGCTTGTAGGGATTGGCAAGCGGGAAGACCCATTCGTCGTCTTCGTTCTCCCCGTCCTGCAACTGCGGGAAGGGATCGAAAGGCTTTTCGCCGAATTCCATGCCGAGCACATTGTGGGCCTGGCCGGAATACCAGATGCCGTCCTGGCTGGTGTCGCCATAGACGACGAGCGGCGAGTTCGGGCCGGCACCACCAGTGACCTTGATGTAGTCGCCGCCGACGCGCTTGCCGCCGTCGAGCGTCACGTCATAGCCAAAGACGGTGAGCGACACACCGTTTGCCGGTGTCAGCGCCACGTTCTGCAGCGTCATGACCGCAGCGGTGAGCGCCTGGATCGTGAACGGTCCTGCGTAGCCGCTGACATAGACCTTCTGGCCGACGTAGAAGCCATCCGCCAGCCAGCTCCCCGCGCTACGGGTCAGGCTGTTGGTGGTAACGTTCATCGTGCCGGAAGCAGTGACCGTGCGTGCTTCGGCGACATGTAGCGACCGTTCGGCATAACTGTTGAACGCATCGGCCGCCAATGTGACGCCGGCCCCCTGCCCGACGTGAGTGTTCGGCGCGCTCAGCACCAGGGCGCTGAGGTCGCCCCAGGTCAGGGCAGAATTCGGCGGCGGCGGCAGGGTCGCATCGACGATTGCAAGGATCGTCCGGGTATAGGTCTCGCCGTCCAGCTGGATGACCTGGCCAACCTGGTACCGATCTTCCGACCAGTCGCGCCCATCGAGGCGGGTCACGACGATCGAGCCACCGCCGGCGCTGGCAATGTTCATCTTGCCGGCGCTTTCGAGGTACATGTTGCCGCCGCCGTGGACGAGCGTCAGGCCGCCATGCACACCCTGCACATAGAAGCTCTTCACCGCATCGTCCTGTGTGGCGAGCAGCGCGCCTTCGAGCTTCAGCGAGAAGCCGTCATCGGAGATCTCGATGATGCGGAAGTCGCGCTTTCCGTTTTCATCGACCATGGTGATGAGATGACCGGCAAGATACCCCTCATCTGCCCACTTGATGCCGTCCTGACGGGTGACGATGCCACCGGTGTAGGTCGGATCGATGCTGACATCGGTGACCACCGTTTGCAGGATCGCATTGGTGACCGGGTTGATGCGGTTGATGGTCCTCGGCGCATCGCTGACCAGCGGAAGCTGGCCGCCGACGACACGCATGGTTGAACCGGAAATCGAGACGATCTGGTACTCGCCCTTGGCGAAGTCTTCGTTGATGCTGATGAAGTCGCCGACCGCAAAGCCGGTCCATGCGCCGCCGTCGGTGCGCACGATGATCCCGCCGGCAATCGTCTGGGCAACGTCGACGGATTTGTTGACGGTGATCACGTCCTTGTCGATCGCAGTGATTGTCAGCGAGCCACTGGCAACGCCGGCAAGCGACGAGCCGCTCAAGACCAGGATCGAATTGTCGTTCGGATCAGCGCCTTCCTCCGGATGCAGCGGATCGATGAGCGCGTCATTGATCGCGACGATGGTCCATGTGCCTGCCTGCCCGGCAATCTGCACGGTCTGGCCGACGAGGAAGCCCATTGCCTTCCAATCGAAGCCTGTGCGCACGATCGTGCCGCCATTGCTGCCGTTCGGCGTCACCGTGAAGGTGTTGGTGACCTGAACGGACGGTGCCGGATCGAGCGTTCCCTGAATGACGAGGCCGTCATTGCCCTCGCCGAGCATGAGGTTGACGACCTCGATGGTGCTCTTCGTGGCGTTGGTGCCGAACTGGCCGTCGGCGCCGACGCTGATCTTGCCGAAGCTGATACCGCCCGGGAAGAAACCGGATTCGCCGAAGGTCGGGTCGCCTGTGACACCGAGGCCGAGACTCAGATCGTCGGCCATGTTGAAGCCGGTCAGCGTCGTCTGCGTCATCAGGCCGTCGACATCTTCCTTGCTGGTGTCGTTGAAGATGTTGAGCACGTCGATCTGCTGTGATTCCGGCGGCTGCGCGCCGATCGCGATCAGGAAGTCGTCCGCTTCGCCCGGCAGTTTCAGGCCGTTTTCCAGCGAGCGGTCGGCACCCGTCGGTCCGCCTTCGACAGCCAGCGGGCCGCGCAACTTCGACAGGTAATGTCCCGACACCGGGAAGACCTTCACGCCTTCACGCGTGACGGGGACCTCGTAGTTCTCGTCCGCCTGCAGGACGACCGTCTGCTGGACAGAGTAGTTCCCCGAATTGAACGTCGCGACCGCCGCTGCGCGCAGCACCTTGACGCCCGAAAGCGTGCTGCCGACCGGCAGCAGCGCCGCATTCTCTGAGGTGATCTGGATCGTGGCATCCTTGGTATCGTTTTCGCCGCGGATGATCGCGATCTTGAAGTTGCCGATAACATTGTCGGCGGCGTCGAAGACGCGGATCCACTGGCCTTCCAGGAAGCCATAGGCGAGCCAGCCGTCCGCATCGTCGGCAAGGCCGGCGATCGTCATCCGATAGGTGAGCGTGCCGTTCTCGAGAACCGTATGGAACTGGATATCGCCGGTAAAGGCACCTTCGCTGGCGAGGTCCGAGAGGATGACGTCGGTAAGCTGGCCGCCGGTACCGAACGTGCGGTCGACCTTGATGAACTTGCCGTCCACCGTGTCGATCGCGGTGATGTAATAATCGCCGGTGTTGCCGCCGGCGTTGCCGATGCGGATCTGCTGGCCGACGAAGAAGCCCTCGTCGACGAAGCTGCCGAGATCGGCGCCCGTGCCGCGCGTGATCTTGCCGTTGAGGCCGTCATTGCTGAAGACGAGGTTGCCGTCGAAAATCTGCGTCGGCCTCAGCCCGCCGATCACCGTATAGCCCGAGCCGGGTGTGACGGCGACACCGTTGACGCTAACGACATCCGCCAGCCCGTCGGTGACGATCGCAACCTGTACGGTGGTGCCGGGCTCCTTCGTCAGCCGGATCGTGTAGTCGTCCGTGTCGCTGCCATCGGCATTGAGCACCGTCGTGCCGCCGCTTTGGAGCACCACAGCGCCCGCCGTGTCGTTGTCGATGACTTCGATATCGACATAGCCAGGCCCGGACCTAAGGTTCGGGAAGACATAGTCGTGGTCGGCGTCGGTCGTCAGCACGTCGTCGCGCTGGAAGTAGATGACTGCCGTGTGCGGATCTTCCCGCGGGATATCGTCACGCGCCTCAACGCCGATGCGGACCGGATCGTCCCAATTGGTGTGGTCGAAGGTCAGTCGCCAGTAGCCGTCAGCATGCTTGTACATGCGGTCGCCGACCGAGTTGAAGGTGTTCGTCGGATCGTCGACATCGAAGATCTGGATATCCTCGTCACTCGCCTCGTTGAGGAAAAGCTTGACGACGATGATGTCGCCTACCTCCGGCGCCGTCTGGAGCTGAATAAGGATTTCATCCGTCAGCTGGGTCGCCGGGCTGCCTTCGATAACGAGAGACCGGCCATCTTCGATGTTCGTGCCGGCCGCGACCTCGGTCACATAGATCCCGGGCGTGTCGTTGTCCCTGAGGAGTACTTCGACATTGCGGACGTCAGCCGCGTCGAAGGGGTCGCCATCGGGGTATTCGGCATCGATATCAATGACGTTGGTGTCGACGCCGCTGAGATCGGAAATCACGCTGTGCTGGATAACGACCACGCGGTCGCCTTCTGCGCGCGGATCGTCAGGCGCATAGACATAGACCGTCTGCGCATTCATCCAGTTGCTGCTGTCGAACCGGAGAACGACGGCACGATCGTTGATGATCTGCAGCACGCCGTTGACGGTGATGACATGCTGGAAGTCGCTGTCGGTGACGATGCCGCCAGGGTTGACGGTGGACAGCCAAATCGTGTCGCCGAGGCCGTTCGGCAAAGGCGCGGGGTTCAAGAGCGTGCCGTCTTCCTCCTCCTGCGGCGAGCGTGCCGCCGAGACGGTGACATAGATCACCTGACCCGCAAGCGGAGCGACCGCAAGCTTCACCGTATAGCTGTCGACATTGACCGGACCGCCTTCGCGCACGGCAGTGAAACCGCCGGTTTCGTCGATGCGGATAATGCCTTCGTCTTCGGAAGCGACGTTATAGTCGAAGCCGTCGACGAGCACGCCGTCATAGAGCGCGTCGCCCGACGTGACGAGATGATCGACAGCGCCGGAGGCTCCTTCGAGCTCTCGGGTCACGATGTCTTCGGTCACGTCGCCGGTGACGTTGATCGTATCGGATCCGAGGCCGCCGATGACGCGATAGGCAACGCCGAAGGCGGTCGACTGAACGAAGAATTCGTCGTCGCCTTCGAGACCGTCGACCTCGACCACTTCGATCGTCGTGTAGCGCACATTGAGGCCGGCGCCGAAAATGCCGCGTTCGGTGATTGCAAAGTCGTCGGCAAATTCCGTGCCGAGGATAACGAGCTTGTCGAAGCCTGTGCCGCCGTCGACGGAAACCGGCGCGTTGACGTTGTACTGGACCTCATCTTCGCCGCCGCCGGCACGGATATCGGGCGCGCGCGCAACGGAGAAGCCAAGCCCGATGATCGGCATCGCGACGCCCTGGTCGTCGCGCACGATCACGTCGTCGGTATAGTCGTCAGGCGTGGAATCGGCATCGGCAAAGTTGATGACGCCATCGCCATTGGTGTCGAGCGTCACGGCCGCCAGATCGTCCTGGTCGATAGTGCCGTCGCCGTTCCAATCCTGGTTGGCGACCGCGGCAATCGCAAAGGCGCGCACGATGAACAGGTCGTTGTTGTCGTCGCCTTCGAGTCTAAGCTCGGCCTGGTTCGAATAGACGCGGAACTCGTCATTGCCGGTGCCGCCCTGGGCGACCAGCGGCGCGCTGATGCCGGGACTCAGCCAGCCGCGCGTCGTTGCGACCATGTCCGGGAAGACATCCTGGGCAAGCAGGCCGCCGCCGAAGAACGGCGTCGCGCCGTTTTCCGGATCGTCGGTGCGCTTGTTGCCGAAAATCTGCCCTATCTGGAAGGAGTCGTCACCCGCTCCGCCCTGAAGCGACACGATGGCCGTCGTATCGTCAGAATAGAAATTGTCGTTGCCACCGAGACCTTCGATGGTGACACGTCCGTTGAGCGCCGTGTCATAGTTGATGCGCGCACTCTCGTTCGAAGGTTCGTTGTCTTCGATCGTGTCCGCGTAG
This sequence comes from Ensifer sp. VA4, assembly GCF_055710065.1. Taxonomy (NCBI): domain Bacteria; kingdom Pseudomonadati; phylum Pseudomonadota; class Alphaproteobacteria; order Hyphomicrobiales; family Rhizobiaceae; genus Ensifer; species Ensifer sp. VA4. The sequence goes on from NZ_JBVQPO010000009.1 coordinate 51,970, forward strand.
GTCGTGGGCTGCCCGTAGACCATCGCGACGTAGGCGGGGCGATCGGCGGTTTCGTGCGGCAGATAGTTCGCACCGCGCAGCAGAAAGATGTCGTCGATCGGCTTGTTGCCATCGCCGTCCTTGCCGTTGAGGGCGGAGTTGTAACCGTAGATGTTCAGCGCATCGACGCCGTCGTTCGACGACCCGGTGTCGAGCACGTTGATGACGTAGTTGCGGTTGAAGTCCGTGCCGGGATTGCCAAGGCCCGGATTGTTCGAACCAAGCGTGTAGACCTCGTAGAGATCACTGCCGGAGACGCCATCGAGCGTCAGCGTATGCTCGGCGGCCGTTGTCATGTTCGGCGAGGTTTCAGTCGCCGTGTCCTGCAGGTAGTAGACGGTGAAGCGGTCTTCGCCATCGGCAATCGCCGGTTTGAGCGTCTGGCTGCCATAGGCGCGGGTCTTCGAGCCGAGGAAGATATAGCCGGGGCTGCCCTGGCTGTTGGTGCCGCCGGCGCCCGAGGGATCGCCGAACTGGATCGTGTCGACATCGGTATTGCCGAAGATCCAGGTCAGATTCGCGGCGTGCGGCGCACTGGTCTTCGGTGCGGCGGTACCTACGGGGGTGCCGTTGCTCTTGTTGCCGGGCGTTACCGCGGCATTGGCGATGATGCGCCCACGCAGCAGCATGACCGAGCCGAAGCCGATGTCGGCGTTGGCAAGCAGGCTGATGGTTTCGTCGAAGGCGGTGACGTCGCCATAGATGTCGATGCGCTTGGCGGCCAGGATCTCACTGTTCGAGTCGAGCGTGACGTTGTCGCCGACGCGCAATTGCACATTGCCCTTCTCGGCAAAGATCTGGCCATGCGGGATGAGACGCTCGGCATCCGCCTGGAAGGTCGGGAAGGTGGCGCCGTCCTCGGCGAAGCGCGCGCTGCCGCTGTGCACGAGGTCGAGATTTTCACCCTGGACCCCTGTCTCGCGAACGGTAATGCGGATATCGCCGTCATAGGTATGCGCCAGCACGAGGCGCAGGTTGCCGGCGCTTTCGCCGGGATTAACGGGTGCTTCCGCCAGATAGATGTTGTTGTCGGCTTCAAGGGCGACGTCGTCGTTGGACGAGCCACGCGAGGAGTCGATTTCGAGGTCGTTGTTGAAGGCGCCGATGGAGCCGCCGCCATTGGCGTCGAGATCAATGCTCTGGCCGATGAGGTCGGCAAAATCGTCGCCGGCGCCGTTGTTGCGGGCGTCGAGGATCGAGCCGGCGACGGTCCGCAGCGAGATGTCCCTGGTCGTATGAACGGTGTGGACGAGGAGATCGCCGGCAACTTCGTCGAGGAAGATGCCGAGCGTGTTGTCGGCGGTGGTATCGAAGGCCCTAAGCACGCCGAGGCCGCCGACGCCGTTGCGGATGTCGACGTTGATCTCGAGGAAGTCCGTCGGCAGGCCGATGCCCCCAAGCGGCGAATTGATGTCCAGCAGCGTCGGGTTGAGAACCTGCGCGGCCACTTGTGCATGGTTCGGATTGAAGAGACCGACACCGGCCGCCATGGTGATGTTGCGGCCGGCGACGTCGGCTTCAGCGTCCCCCTCCGTCAGACCGCGCGCATCGAGAATGCGTCGCGGCGAATAGAGCAGTACATCCGAGGCGGTCGACTTGATGCGCTCGACGCGCATGTCACCGGTCTTCTCGCTGAGCGCGATGTAGCCGTTGGTCACCACATCGATGTCGCCGTTACCGGCAATCTCGGTGATCCCGAGCACGTTGATGGCTGTGGCGCTGGGGTCGGAATTGGCCGCGGCGACGATGATGTCGCCGCCAGCGGTCACGGCGCCGGCCTGGAGACCGGGCAGAGTCCGGCTGCCAGTCGCGGGATCAATGCCGCGGAAGTCGTAAGTGGAGGCGATCGGCGTATTGCCTGTTGCGAACACGCCGCGGCTCAACTCTTCCGGGTCGCCGCTATCCGGCCTGAAGAAATTGTAGTGTGTGAGCCCGGCAGCCTGGCTCGGCGCCTTGACGAGCACGCCGCCCGAGGCGCCGGCGCCGGCCTGCTCGATGCTCGCCTGCAGCAGCACGTTGGCGGTATCACCGGCGCTGATCCGGTCGATTTCAACAACGTAATAGCCGCCGCCGAGGTCTTCGCGCAGCAGGGCCTTGAGGTCGAGATTGACATTCTGGACGGCATCGACCGTGAAGGTCTCGGCCGAAATCAGGCTGTGCTGGTTGGTGAGCGGCCCGCTCGGCGAAAGATTGATCGCAACGCCGGCAAGGGCGTTCGCCAGCGTGCTTGCCAGCCTGACGCTCAGGCCGTCGGACGAGGCGATGACATAGTAGTAGCCACCATCGACGAGCCCGCCGATCGCGGTGCTGACCGCGTCGTAGCGAACCAGCTGGCCGGTGTAGAAGCGGTTTTCGTGCCCAAGGAAGATCTGCTCCGTCAGGCCACTGACGCGGCCGGTATCGAAGCTGATGAGTTGTGGCAGGCCGGCACTGTCGACGATGTCGACATTGACGCGGTTTCCGGTCGTACCAACGTTTTCCTCGGCGCGGATGTTAAGGACGTGTGTGCGGATCAGGGACTGACGGCCGTCGCCGCCTGTCACGCCGCGGTCATTGGTTGCGAATACGGATCCGTCGGTATTGACGATCGAAGTGGTCCCGATCGGGTTTTCGATGGTGCCGTTGATGTAGATGTCCGACCGGCCACCTGTGTCGGTGATCTCGATTAGCGTCGGCGCCACCTCGCGTTCGATGTTGAAGGTGAGCGTCACGGTCTTCGACGGATTCAGCCAGGCAAGCGGTTGCTCGTCGGTCACGACGTCGATGTTGTTGATGATAATGTCCTTGTCGGACTCGTTCCGGATCGTGACGCGCTGCAACGTGTCGCGGAACGTCCAGGTACCGCCGGAACCGATCATCTCATCGGAATCGAAGACGACGTCGCCCGGACCGGGATTGACGATATCGTTGACGACGATGTCGTCGCTCTGGATCGTATCGCCCTCACCTTCGCTGCTACCGCCGCCACTCGCGCTGTCGTTAACAGTGACTTCGACTGCAACATCGATCTGGCCATCGGCGCCGATGACGAGTTGCTTGACCACCAATTCGGGCGAACGTCCGGAAAGGATCAGGACATCCGAATTGAAATCGATCTGTTGCGGCCGATCGTCGGGGCTGCTGCCATCAGAGCCGCCGGCGGCAAGCGAGCGCTTGCTGTGATCCGCATCGTCCGTCTGAGAAATTGAACCGTTGACCGTGGAAGCATAGAGCGCCAAATGTTCGCTCGACGCCGCCGGCTCCTGCGGATAATCCGGATGGCCAAGCACGGCATCACTGTTATTACGCGGGCCGGCGGTCACCAGAGCGCCGGCGGCACCGAATATCTTCGACGCCACGTCCGTATCGTTGTGCGCATCGGAATCGACGAAGCCGAAGAGGCCGGTCGCGCGGGCATAGGACTTGGCATGGGTCTTGACGTTGTCGTAGCGCGTGACGAGATCGACACCTTCCCAGCCGGTCAGTTCGGAATCGGCATTGATATGAACTTCCGCCTTCGGACGCGCCGTCAGCGTGCTTTCGGCCTGGCCCTCACCATAGAAGCCTGCGCCGCGGCCGTCGCTGCCTGAGAAGACATCGAAACGTCCGACTTTCGCGCTGGCAACTGCGCGTTTGGCGCTCAGAACAGCCCGATCACCGAGGGTGGTGATGGTATCGGCTTGATCCAGATCGGGGTTCGGATCGGCGATACCGATATAGACATGGGTGATGGCGTCGCCATCGCCGCCGAAGCCGATACCCGAGCCGGTGGATTTCGCGGAGACGCCTGCTTCGGAGTAGGCCGTCAGTTTTGCAAGCTCGCCGGAAACGACGATGGCATCGGAGCCGATCGTTGAGGCACTGTTGTACTCGATCCAGACAACGGTCGTCGGTGAGGCGACGCCAACTGCCCCGCCGGCGCTTGCGTGCGATGAGGCGCCGGTGTTGACATTCGTACTGGAGGCAACGGTGAAGTTCTTGCCTGCGACAATACGGGTGCCGTCGCCAACGGAGGCGACGCTGTTGACGTCCTGGTAGCTGTTGGCGTCGGCATCGCCGACAGCGACGAAACCGCCGGTGCCGTTGACCGCATGCGCCGTTGTATTGGTGGTGGCCGATGTGTTGATCGAGACATCGCCGCTGGTCGTCACAAGCGTTGCCGCGATGGTCGCGGTTACGTTCGGGTTGCTGGTGATATTGGCGTCATTGCCGTTAACGCCGACAAAACCGCCACCGGAGCCCTTCGAATAGGCAGAAGAAACGCCATCACCCGATTGCGGTGCAATTTCGCTGAGAGGCACCCGGCCGGGGCCGAACAGGAATTGCCCCCCAGCCGCCGAGGTCACGGCATCGTTGAGATCGATGCGCAGTTGTTGCTCGCTGGTTGCATCGCTTGAGATATCGACAGCCAGCGCACCAATGCGATGGTTGGCATAGGGACCAGCGAGCCCGGTCGGCGTCAACGTCATCTGCGTGCCGCCGGTCGGCGCGTCCCACAATTCGAAAGTGTCGTCGCCGGGGCCGCTGATGCCACGGACGTAATAGGTGTTGCCGTCCTCAAGCCCGCCGATGGGCAGATTCTTGGCGTTGATCAGCAAATGGATATCGTCGGCGGTCTTCGCCTTGTTGGGCGTGAGCGTGATGATCGACTGATCGAAGGTCTTGGTGAGCGTCGTTTCCGTGACGCTGTTGACGACTGACAGGATCAAGGTGCTGCCGCTGACGCCGGTAACGGTGTAGGTGCCGCTGTTGGCCCCGCCGCCGCTGATAAACAGGGTACCGGTTCCAAAGCCGAAATCGGCCCAGTTCTCGCCATCAGTGCGGATGATCCGGTCGCCGGCCCCGTTGCGGACGAACTGAACCTGTTCGGTGACGACGTCGTTGCGCTTCAGTTGGATCGTGGTCGAATTGACAACGTGGACGCGGTAGGTCTCGCCATCGGACAGCCCACCGATCGCCGTTCCCGGCGCTCCCGTTTCCGTTTCGACATTATAGACGACGTGCTCGCCCTCGCTGAACCCATGGTTCAGCGCGTTACCGTTGTCGTCGAAGAAGCGAATGTTGTTCTGCGTGCCGTCGTCGATCGGCGAACCGTCGGGATTGAGTGCCGTCGGATGGACGTCGACCTGCCGGCTGACGAAGGTCTTGGCGTCGGGCGCGTCATAGGTGACGGCCATGCCATTGGTGAACCCATGACCGGAGATCGTGATCTGATTGCCGGCGATATCGTCGGGTTGGAAGTTCTTGAAGTAGTTTTGCGGGTTGACCGCCTTGTCATGCGTATTGACCAGTTTGATATGGGATTCGTCGATAACCAGAACGTAGTAGAGATTGCTTTCGGTCAGGCCGAAGCTGTTAACCGTCTCGTCGGGACCGGCGTAGTAACGCACGGCGTCGCCGCTGATAAAATTGTGCGCGCCCTGGAAAGTAATGATTTCGGTTTCGGAATCGATGCTTGCGGCGTCGAAAGTCGAGCCGAAGTATAGCTTGTTCGGGTCGACATTGCCGCCGTCGACGACGTTAATCACATTGTATTGTCGATTGACCGCGGGATCCTGCGGATCGGGCCAGTTGAGGCCGGGGATCACCGCGCCGCCGGCGCCCGCATCGTATTCGACGGTATCGCCCGTCACGAGGCCGTGGTTGTTGACTGTGATCGTGTTCGCCACTCCGTCGGCGTCGACGACCGCATAGTCGGGCTGCGTCCCAGGAATGGGCGCGGCAATCGCCTCGACGGAAACGTCGCCCGTCGCATTGATGACGCTGCCCGTTCCAATGCTGCTGGAGACGGTCGGGCTGACATTGGTGGTCGCGTCGGAGTCGCCGGCGCCGAAGACGCCGCCGATCGTCACGCCGACGACCTTGGAATCACCTTCGGTGTTGGCGAGGGCCTTCAGGCGAATATGGCGAGCCGACTGGATGGATGTGTTGTTGCCGATGGTCGCGGCAACGGATGACGGGCTTGCGGTTGCCGTGGCGCTGTTGAGCGTCAGCGCCCCGAGGACGCCGCCACCGGTTGCTTCCGCAACGGCAAGCGCGCCGTTGATCGCAAGCGCGTCGACCCCGATGTCGCGGACCGAAACGATGTTGGCGTTCATCGATGCATTCGACTGGCCGTTGGCGACCGCCTCGGCATCGGTTGCACCCACCGCAGCCGCACCGAAGGAGTTTGCCTCGGTATTGGCGACCGCGTAGTTGCGCAGCCGCGACTTGATATCGATGTCGTTGGTGATCGTCAGGGCACCGCCCGCGCCGATCGAAGCGGTTACAACGGCATTGGACCTGGCGGTGGGCACGGCGCCCTGGCCGCTGAACAGACCGCCGCCCGAGGCTTCCGCGAAGGCCTTGGCGCCGCGATCCGTGGCGGTCGCACCGGAGAAGTTATGGGAGGCGAGGATGACGATGCCACCGGCCGAAATGGTCGAACCGCCGGCAATCAGCGCACTTGTCGTCGGCACGACATTGACGGTCACGAAGCTCGTGCCCACAGCGCCGAGACCGATGCTGAGCGCGAAAACGTCACCCTTGGCATTGTGGCTTGAGAGCGCTTCCAGCGTCACCGCGCCAGAGGCATCGATGTTCGCGCCGCCAAGGATCGAGGCTTCGATGTTGGTCTCGACATCAATCAGCGCGAAATTGAAGGAGAGGCCGAGCGCACCGCCGGCGAGCGCAAAGGTCTTCGCCTTGGCGTCGACGGTCGAATCCGCATGCACGGTGATCGCGCCCACGGTGTCGGTCTGGCCAATATGGCTACCGGACCCGATGGTCGCCAGAGCCTCGATCGTGCTGTCGTCCGTATCACCGATGTTGAGGTCGACATAGGACGCGCCGGCCGCCAATAGGCCTGCCTGTATGCCCGTCGTCGTGACGTCCAAATCCTGCGTATTCGAAGCTGAGACCGATAGCAAGCTTGCGCCATCCACCACGGTTCCGTCGAGCAGGCGCGCCTGTACGCGGCTGGTATCGTTGATAACGATGACCGAAGCCCCGAGGCCGACAAACCCGCCCTGGAAGGCGACGGTGGTTACATCAATCTCTTCGTCGAGTTCAGCTTCGACCTTGATCTGGTTGCCGGCCTTGAGATTGCCGCCTGCCTTTGCTTTGACCTGCTCGGACACATTGAGAACGGTCACCGCTGCGCCGGCGCCGACCAGGCCGACGGCGGCGTTGCCGATCAGCAGATCGACCTTCACGTTCTGGCGCGAAACGACCAGGATATCATGGCCGGCTTGCACCTCCGCACCGGCTTCGATGGTCGCAGTGGTGCCATGCTCCTCACTCGTCGGGGCCAGGGCAGCATTCAGGTCGGCGGCAGAGAAGAACGATGGATCGCTCAACCGGTTCGATGCGCCCTGCATATTGTCCCGGACGCGGGAATCGGCTGTACGCGCATTTCCGTCGCCGGTGAAGCCGGTCATCTGACCGGTCAGTTCGCCGACGCCGCCGTCGGTCTTTTCGCCCGCATCGGCGGCTGCATTGTCGCCACTGCCTGTGGTGGCATCGCCGGACGTGCTTTCCTTCTCGTTTTTATAGTCGTCGCTGAAATCCTGGCCGATCGACCAGACGGAGACCGACGCGCCGAGGCCGACGACACCGCCGACGCCGCTGAACGCGAAGCCCTTGAGGACCTGGATCGAGTCCGCACTGACCGCGACATCGTTGCGCGCCAGGACGTCGACATTCGCGCCGATCGAGGCTGTTGTGTCGTTCTTGATGCTGCCGAAGTCGATGCCGCCACCAATGCCGACGAAACCGACGGCTGCCGAACCGGCAAAGGAGGTGATGCGAACATCATTGGCCGCGTTGACGTAGACTCCCTGCCCGAGGCCGACAGCGGCCGGATGAAGTTGATAGTTGGCAAAGCCCTGGTTGATTGCAGCACCCGCACCGATGGCGGCGAAGGTATCGGAATCGATGATGGTCACGCTGACCGCGCCGGCTATGCCGACATAAAGCCCGCCCGCGCCGGCAACGGCGATATGGGTGACGACTTCGGACGATTGCGCCTGGACGATGACGCCATGGGCCTCACCCGAAAGCGTCGAGAAGCCGGTTGGGTCGCCACCGCTCGTGGCGATGTTGCCGTTGTGCACATTCGCGATGCCTGCGCCGTTGGCGCGCGCATCAATGGTGGCGTTGGCGCCAATCGTCGCCTCGGTGTCCTTGGTGACGTTAACGACGCCGACGGAGCCTGCGGCACCACCGCCGGAAAGGCCGATGGCAACTGCGCCGGAAACGATCGTGAACTGGGAGTCGTCCTTCGCCATGACGGCGACGTCGCCACCGGCTTCGACGGTCGAATCTCCGATGCGCGCAAAGGTGTCGGCATCGATCGAGACGACCGAGACACCGCCGGCAAGGCTGACCGCACCGCTGAGTGCCAGACCGGCGGAGACGACGAGAACCTTCTCCTTCGCCGTCGCGATCACCGCCACGTCATTGTTGGCATCGACCAGCGTGTCGTCGCCGATCGTCGCCGTTGTTTTCGTCGTAACCACCGACACGTCGACCGCAGGCGCGGCCGCAGCCGAACCGCCGAAGGCGGCACCTGCGCCAACACCGAGATGGCTGAAATCGCTGGCCGCAGCGACGAGGACGGACTGCGCTCCATTGCCGCCGCCGCTCATGTCCTGATTGATACGGGCGCCCTCGCCGATCAGCGCGGTGGTCGTCGTGTTGAGGACGTTGACCGCCGCACCGACGGCGACGCCGACGGAACCGCCGCCGCCAACGCTGATCGCTGCCGTTTCGATATCGTCCTTGGTGGTTGCCGAGACCGCGACCCCACGGAAACCGCTGTCGACAGAGGCTGTTGCAATCCGCTGCTGGGTCAGGCCCGGATCGGTCGGCGTCCCGTCATCGCTGTGATCCTGGTCGAGGTCGTTGAATTGTCCGAGGCCGCCGCCTCCTTCCTTGACCGGCACGCCCGCTTCGAGGCTGTCCTTGCCGACCTCGCCGTCGGTCTTCGGATCGTAGCCGTCGCCCATGCTTTGCGAACCGGCAAAGCTGATGTCGAAGCGGCCGGTGCGTGCGGCCACGCTGTGCTGGCCTTCGCCTGTCACGCGCGCGTTTTCTCCGATGAACGATTCCGTCACCTTGTCGACAACCGCGACGCCGGCAGCAACACCAACGCCGGCGCTGCCGCCAACGGCGACGCCGCCAACGATCAGGTCGAGTTCCGTTTCGTCGATCGCCTGTACCAGCACGCTGCCAAGGGCGCGCACGTCGGTCAGGCCCGCATTGGCGATACCGTCGAGCGGATCGTCACCGATGAAGGCGCGGGTGGTCATGTCGAAAACGAAGACATCCGCCGAAACGGTGATGCCGGCCGTGGAGGCACCGCCGGCCGCCACCGAGAAGGAACCAATGTCCTCGTTGCTGGTTGCCTCGACTTTGACGTTGCCGTCAGCGTCCATGTCCATGCCGGAATCGATCGATGCCTGCGTGGTCTTGATCAGTGTCGCGATATTGACGCCGGCACCGACCGCTGCGCTGCCGCCGGACACCGCAAGCGATCCGGCGACAGTGAGCAGATCGGTCTCGCCATAAGCGTAGACCGCAACACCCGGATCGTTTGCACCGGACTGGGCGGTCACCGCCGTATTCGAGCCAATGCGCGCGATCGTCGTTTCCGTCAGCACCGTGACGGCAACAGAGCCAGCCACGGCAGCGCTGCTGGTCGATACACCGCCGGCGGCGGCGATCGTGGTCACATCCTCAGTCGAGATCGCGGAGACATCGAGGCCGGCCGGTCCACCGGTTTCGACGTCGGCGTGGCCGAGAATCTGTGCCTTCACATCGTCGATGTGAACGAAGACCGTGCCGGCGATACCGATGCCGGCGCCCTGGCCGAAGGCGACGCCGCCGGCGAGCGCAAAGATCTTGGCGTCACCGGTTGCCTTGACGGAGACATTTCCGCCGGCATGAAGTTCAGATTTGTCGAGTGCCGTTCCCGTCTCGACATAGGCTTCGGTGGAGGTGTCGAGCACGACGACACCGACGGAGGCGGCAACGCCCGAGCCGCTGAGGCTCAAGCCAAAGGTGGCGGCAATCGAGGTGATGGTGTCGAACGAATCCGCATTGACCAGAATATTGCCGGCAGTCGCACCGAGGTCCGCGGTTCCGCCGACCCAGGCGCTGGTGTTGCGAATGATGACGTTCACGTCAAGCCCGATGCCGACACCGGCATTGCTGCCGCCGGACAGTCCGATGCCGCCAGCACCGCTAACCATGGTCAAGATGTCGGTCGCTTCGACGGTCACGCCGCCATCGCCGTCAAAGTCGGAGCCATCATTGATGAAGGCATGCGTCTCCATGAAGATGACGTTGACGCTGGAGGAGCCACCCACCGCCGTTCCGTTGCTTGCCGCAACGCCGGCGGCAAAGCTGGTCACCGCCAGATTGCCGATGACAGGAAGGCTCTCGATAATCGGCAACAGCTCGGCATGCGCCGTGACACCGATCGCGCCGGTAGCCTCGGCATCGACGCCGGTTCCGACGTCGGCCTTGGTGTTGAGATCGTTGACGATGTTGATGGAGACCGCGACGCCGACGCCGGTGCTGCCACTACCGCTGCTGAGCGCCGCACCGCCGGCGATGCTCTGCATCTCGTTGACGCTGACTGCATTGATGGCAATGCCACCGGCATTGGCGTCGAGATCGGCATTGTTGCCGATGACCGCACTTGAATTGACGTCGAGATAGTTGATCGCGACGGAGCCGCCGACGGCTGTATTCTTCGACACGGCGCCGGCCAGTGCCCGCGCCTGGAAGGTATTCCTTTCGCCATCGGCCGTGACTGCCCGTACCTTGATCGAGCCGGCGGTAAGGTCGGCGCCGGAATTGACCTGCGCGGTATTGTCGAGCAAGGCGATGTTGAGGCCGACCGCGGCGGCGACGCCGGTGTTGGCGCTGGTATTGGTCGCCGTCGCCGTGCCGAGTGCGCGCGCGTCGGTGGTCATCGTCGCTTCGATTTTCATCGCACCCGAGGACCCGATCACGACATTGCTTGCGATCGTCGCGGTGTTGTCGCCGTCGAGGAAGTTGACGGCGATCGTTGCGGCGACGCTCGTCCCGCCCTGTGTCGACTTGCCGGTCTCGTTCGTGCTCTTGCTATCGGCGGTGCCGAGGCTGCTACTGCCAGATTGGGTCGGCGCCTTCGAGCCGCCACTCTGGTTCTGCGCCATGCTCGTCTGGTTGCTGGTCTCCTGGTCGGAGTTCGCCTTCGAGGTGTCGTTACCCTTGGCGCTGGCCTTGGATTCTGCCTTCGTGTCGAAGGTCGACGTGGCAGTGACGCTGACATTGTTGGCGCCGGAGAAGTTTCTGCCGACAAAGGCGTCGTTGGTCACTTCCGCGATGTTCAAAGCGAGCGAAATGCCGACACCGACATTGCTGCCTGCCGCTTCGCCGTCGCCGAGCGTATGGATCGTGCTGGCATGGGTCGTCTGCGCGGCGAGATTGCCGGTGAGCGTGATCGCGCCGCCGGCACCCGTGCCGATATGCGTATCCGTGTCGTTATCCACGTAGGCGACTGCAATTGCGCCGCCGACGGCGGTGTTGCCGGCTGCGCCGGCCTTGGCCGTGGTGGTGACCGTATCGTTCGAGGTGGAAAGAACCTGGAAGTTACCGGTATTGCCGCTGACCGTTTCGCCGTTCTCGATCCCGGCGAAGGTCGTGTTGAGTGAAATTCCAAGCGCTATCGATGCGCCGACGCCGGTGCTTCCCGAACCGCTGCCGGCGCCATGGGCGGTCGCCTCTGTCGTTGATTTGGTTGTGTTGGTCGCCTGCAGGCCGACATCGCCGCCGGTGAGCGTCACGGTCGTCGTGCCGCCACCGCCGTGGTCGAAGCCGATCGTGCCGAGCGTGTTGGTGGTCGCAACGCTCAAGGCAAACGAACCCGCCACGCCGGTGTCGCCGCCGCTCGCACCTGACGTGGATTTCGCACCGAAGTTGTGCTCGGCATTGCCGCCGACCGTCTTCATCGTCGCCGAAGCCGTGAGGCCATCGGCCGTGATATGGGCGCCTGCCCCGACCGAGGCTTCGTTCCGCATGGTCGCGACGTTGATGGCAACGGCGACGCCGACGCCGGTGCCGCTGCTCGTGGTCGTTGCCTTGCCGTCGCCCGTGGCACTGGCATTCATGTTGTTGGAGGACTGGAGCAGAAGCGCTCCGGTGCCCACGCCCTGCCCGGCAATGATCGTGACGCCATCACCGATCGACGCGACGGCAAGCGACGAAGACACGTTGAGGGCGAGTGCGGCGGCGACGCTCACCTGGCCGCCGCCCGTGCCGCCCTGGCTTGTTGCGGACTTGTCGCCGGTGTTCGTCTTGCCGGATTTCTCATTGGCGAGCTGTTTTTGCTTGTTCTTCTGGTCGTCGGCGGTCGTGTTGCCGCTCGTGTTTTCCTTGTCCTTGTCGGCGCCGGCGGCGCTGGCCGTGGCTTCGGCCTTGCTCGCACCATCGCCATGGGCCGCAAAACTGACATTGCCATCGGCGGTAATGTTCCGGGCGGTGGTCGCAGTCGCGCTGTCGTCGACAAACGCCAGCGCGATTGCCGCACCGACCGCCGTGTCGCCGGCAAGCGCATCGCCCAGTGCCGAGGTCGTGCTATCGCCATGGTGGGTCGCGGTGGCGCTGAAGGCGCCGTCGAGGTCGATAAGACCGCCGGTGCCGAGCTTTGCCTCCGTCACATTGTCCGCAACGGTGATCGCAATTGCGCCACCGACGCCGGTACCATCTTCAGCTGCCGCACCGGATTCTGCCGTCGTGGTGGTCTTGTGGCTGCCCGTGGCGCTGAGCGTCAGGTCATCGAGGCCAGTTAGGACGGCGGAATTCTCGACCTTGGCCGACGCCGTGTTGTCGGCCGCATTGATCGCAAAGGATGCACCGACACCGGTGCTGGCGCTCTCGGCATCCGCTTCGGCGACAGCACTGCTTTCGGACGTGTTGGAGACCGTCAGCGAGGCGTCGTCGCTGCTGAGCGTGACGCTGGCCGAAGGTCGAATCGCCGCTTCTGCGGTGGCATCCGAAACGTTGAGCGCAAACGAGCCGGCAACGCCGGTGTTGCCACCGCTGGCGCCGGAAGTCGAATGTGCTTCGAAGACGTTCTTCTGGTCGCCGTCGACGTTCTTCATCGTGGCAGACAGCGTGACGCTGCCGTCAGCATTGACGATCGCGCCGCTGCCGATGATCGCCTTGTTGCTCATATCGGCGACATTGATCGCCACTGCAGCACCGACCGCCGTGCCCGAGGTTTCGCTTTCGAGCGTCGCGCTGCCATCGGCGATTGCCGAGGCGTCCATGTTGTTTTTCGCTTGCAGGCTCACGCCGCCGGTTCCGGCGCCATCCCCGGCCCTCACCGCGCGGCCATCGCCAATGCTGGCCAGCGCTTCGCTGTCGGAGACGTTGATCGCAAGGGCGGCGGCGACGCCGACATCGCCACCGCTGCCGCCGCCGGTATTAGCGGTCTGGCTCGTGCTGTCGGCATCGCCGGATTTGCTGTTGGCGAAGGCGACCTGCTTCTGTTTCTGCTGGTCGGCCTTGGTGTTGCCGTCGGCGGATTCGTCGTTCTTGTCGGCACCCTTTGCGCTTGCCTTGGCTTCCGCCTTGCTGGAGCCGTCGCCCAACGCAGACAGGCTGACAGAGCCGTCAGCACGCAGATTCCGGTTGGTGGTCGAGATTGCACGGTTGTCGACGAAGGCAAGCGCGATCGCCGCGCCGACAGCGGTCGAACCGATCGCGGTGCCGTCAGCCGTGGCCGTGCTCAGCCCATGATGGGTCGCCGTTGCTGAAAAATCTCCTGTTATGTCGAGCTCGACGTCGTCCGTTCCGAGCGAGGCGCGGGTGGTGTTGTCGATCACGTCGATCGCCACTGCGCCGCCGATGCCGGTGCTGCCACCGGTGCCGCCGGCTTCCGCCGTCGTTTCGGATTCATGGCTGCCGGTTGCCGAAAGTGTCACGTCTTCTGCGGCCGTGACCGTCGCCCCGTTTTCGACGAGTGCGCTCGTATTGTTGTCGATGACGGCAAGCGCTACCGAACCGCCGACGCCGGTCTCACCGGCTTCGCCGAGATCATCGCCGTTCGGGGTCGCGGCGGTCTCGGCATGGGTGGTCGACGAAGCGGTGAGGCTGAGGTCCGCACCATTGAGGTCGACCGAGGCGCCCGCTTCGATAACGGCCTCGACGTCGGCCATGATGATGCTGATCGCGAGAGCGCCGGCGACATTCGTTTCGGCGCCGCCAGCACCGGCTTCCGCCGTCACGACGAAACTGTCGCCGGCGTTCAGCGTGGCATTGAGGTTGACGGAACTTGCCGTCAGGTCCGAAGTTCCTGCGACATAGGCGCGGGTGGTAACATCGGCAATGCCGAGCGCGACAGCCACGCCAACGCCGGTCCCAGCGCTGCCCGTGGCCGAGCCGTCTGCGGCTGCCGTGACGCTCTCGGTGGAGGTCGCCGTCAAGCCAAGGGTGGTCGCAGAAACTAGGGTCGAACTGTCGACATAGGCCTCGGTCGTGGTCCGGTAATCGGAAACGGTCACCGCGCCGGCGAAGGTAATGTCACCGCCACTCGTCGTGGCCTTGTCCGAGGTATTGCTGTCCTGGTTCGGGTCGGCGAGCCGCTTCTCGGATTCGTTCGAGCCGTCGCCCTGGTTCGAACCGCCGGCGCTGGAAATCGCGGTGGTACTGACATTGCTGGTCAACGTCGCGCTGAAGGCGACGGAATCGGGCAGGTTGCCACTATTGGCGTTTAGCGCGGAATTGCCCGACATATAGGCGCGCGTTGTCGCGTTCACTTCCGAAACAGCAACGCTGGCACCCTTGGAGCCGGAGCCGCCATCTGCGGTCGTCGTCAATGCGAGATTGGTGTCGGCGGTCAGCGAAACAGCGCCGGATACGTTGAGGGCGCTCCCGCCCAGCACTTCGGTGATGGAATCGCTGAGAACAACTGTCACGGAAACCGCGGCATCCTTTGTCGTGTCGTTCTCGCTTGCATCGCCTTCGTCGGCTGCGGTCAGCGAAACGCTGACCGAACTGCCGGCCGAAAGGCTCGCAGCCGTCAGCGTGCTGTTGTCAAATTTGATCCTCGCCTCCGGCAGCACGGTGACGATGACGCCTTCGAGCGGCCCGACTTCCGCGGTCGAAGCCGAAACGGTCGCATCCGCCGTCGCCGAGATCTGCACAGCGCCAGAGGCGGTGATGGTCGCACCGCTGAGGTCGATGATCGCCTCGGGTGTCGCGAAATAGGCGCCGCCTGTGATTTTGCCGTCGTCTTCGGCGAGCGCCACAAGGGTAACCGTCGTCGCCGAAACATTGCCTGAAACCGTGATCTTTTCGGCATGAATCGCCAAGGCGCCGAATGTGTTCGCCCCCTCGATCAGGACTTCGTCCTTGCCGTCATCGCCGGCCGTATCGGCAGCGCTTTCGCCAAAAACGGTAAGGCTCGCAGCCCCGAGGTTGACGCCCGTAACCGTCAGGACATCCTTCGACAGGAGCGGGATGCCGAGGTCTGCGCCAAGTTTGATCGTCAGGCTGTTGGTGGGCTTGGCGAAGGTGACCTCCTCGAAGGTCGGGATCAGCGACAGCGACTCGAGCGTCAGAGTGCCGTCACCGTTGTCCTTCAGGCGTGCTTCGTCGTCGAAATCGCTGGTCGCAATAATGCGATCGGCGACGACCGTATTGTCTGTGATCGGCTCCAGGCCGTCGTAGCGCAGAACCTGGCCATCGCGGGTGATCGTGCCGGAGGCGGGACCGGTCGCAACGTAAGTGACGGAATGGAAGACACCGCCATCGAGAACGAGGCTGTCGAAGCCACCGGCGCCGCCGTCCATGACGCCGGCCAGTCCGCCGCCGGCTGAAACGAAGAAGGTGTCCTCGTTGTCGGCAGAACCTCTGAGATTCTCAACCTCGACGAAGGACACCCCTGAAACGTTGCCGGAATTCAGTCCGGTTATGTTCCAGTCGGTATCTTCCGGCGGTCCGATTACCGCGTCGCTTCCTGCACCGCCACTCAAGAGAACCTTGCCCGAAATGGCGTTGTCGAAGCCGTTGTGAACGAAAGTGTCGTCGCCGGCTCCAGTGTCGATTGTCAGCTTCAGATTGGGCGAAGCAAAGGTGTAGGACACCAGCGCGCCGTCATTGATGCTGTCGAGCGTCGAGAACCCATCTCCGGGCGTGCCGGCATCGCTGAGGCGCAGAGTCTGCCCCTCACCGGTCACGTCGGCAAAGATCCGCTCCTGCGCAGTCGTGGCATCGGTCACGGCCGAGACGCCGCCGATACCGATCCGATGGCTGATCTGGCCGTCTACGGCGGTGAACACGCCGGACTTCGCGCCATCGGCCGCGAATTCGACGAGATCGAACAGGCCGCCGGTCAGCGAGAGCTTGTCGTCGCCGTCACCGCCCTGAAAATCGATATCGAGCGCCTGAAGGAAATCCGTGCCAAAATCGATTGTCAGCGTGTCGTTCGCCGCCGTGCCGGTCACCCGGATATAGTCGATTTCCGCAGCGTTCCGCTGCGCAACGAGGAGGCTCGACCTGTTGTCGTAAACCTGGACCGTCTGGATGAGATTGTCATAGCGCAGGCTGTAGTCGGCGCCGCCATCGCCGACCATGTCCACCGCAAAGGGCATGATATCGGCAGACAACAGGTAGCGAGGCTCAAGCGTCTCGAGCGCGAGCCCGGACAGATGGGTGGTTTCCGAGCGCGGTGTGAAGCCTCGCGCCTTCCTGCCACCGAACCACCGGAAAAGGCGTTCGACCATAGCCGTTTCCTGGGGAGGTGGCCCATCCTGTGCGGCTGATTTTTGGCGAAGGTGACGGGAATTCCTGGAATCAAGCATCGACGACAGCGGCATGCCACCCTCCCGCGTTCAAAGCTGTAATGAAACCCCTATATTCGAATGTTAACAAACTCTAATGCGGAAAGACAAGATGTAATCTTGCGTTGTCAGAAAAACTTTATAATCCACTAGATTTTTACTTAAACCGTAAAGCATATGGCAACTTTGTTACAGAAACCCCCTAAATAATGCTGGGCCGTTAACAATTTGGTTTGAAAGGATTTTATAGCTCTTTGGGGCTAGTTTGGCCGCCTCCTTTTGATGACCCAAAGTGGTCAGAAGCCTGTGTCGGTTTTCTGCCCCGTGATTGCAATTCGGGCATACCTAAATGCCGCTCGTTCGGTGAGCGATCTTTTGCAATCTCTACTTGTCTTGCTATCGCTACCTGTTGTTGTGCTGTCTTGCCCGCCTCCGACAGCCGCCCGGCACACGACAGGGCGGATGATGCCCGCTACCGGGATCACGCGAATTTGCAAGCACGTCGCCTCCCAAGTCTCCCGTGTTTTGCCGATAATCGAGCGACCGGAAACCGGAGGACGAGCTATGGGCCAAGGCTGCTTAGGCACGTTGCTAACCTTTTCATTGCTCCTGTCGACACTGGATGCTCCCTATGCGGCCGACGTCACGCGTTCCGGCCAGCCCGTGTTTGACCGTGTCGTCGAACTGGTGGATGAAGAATTCTACGACACGACGGCGCTGGACCGCTTCAACGCCGTTGCTCGGGCACAAATCGACGGGAAGAGGCACTCGATCTCGGCAGCGAGCCCGCCCAGCGACGTAGACGACGCAATCACATCGGCCCTTGCCAGCCTTCGGGTCTCGCATACGGGACGCTACAAGTCCGATACGATCGACTATTTTGAACTCTCGGACATTTTCCGTTTCGCGATCAGGGACGATTTGCGTCGCCTCTTTCCGCCCGATGGCGAGGTCCGCTATCCCGGCATCGGCATGGTGACGGCCGTTGATGGTGGTCGGCGCTTCGTTGCCGATGTCTACGATGGATCGCCGGCCGAGAAGGCCGGCCTCCTCGTTGGTGACGAGATCCTGTCGGTTGACGGGCTACCCTACCGCGAAATCGGCTCTTTCGCCGAGAAAGTCGGCCGAAGTGTCGAGATCCGGCTTCGACGCCATCGCGATGCCGCGCCGATTTCGGCGAAAGTCCAGGTCGAGCGATTGCGGCCGCTGCCGATGTTCGAGCGGGCAATCGATGAAAGCCTTGCCTTGAGCGAACGCGAAGGTCACAAGATCGGCTACGTGCGGTTATGGACGCTCTCGACGCGCAACGGCCTTGATATTGTCGCGGAGGCCCTTGCGACTGGCCGCCTCAAGGATGCCGAGGGCGTTATCGTTGACTTGCGCGGACGCTGGGGTGGTGGCCCTGCCGATGCGGCCGAGCTTTTCGTCGGCGATACCCCGTCCTTCCGGCTGGTGCCGCGCCGTGGGGATGCGACGCTTGCAAACTTCCGCTGGCGAAAGCCGGTGGTCGCGTTGATTGACAAGGGTACTCGCAGCGGCCTGGAACTCTTCGCCTATGCTCTGCGGCAGAACGCCATCCCGCTGGTTGGTGAACGGAGTGCGGGCGCCCTGCTCGCAGGCCGCGCCTATGTGCTGCCAGATGACAGCCTGCTCGAACTCGCGGTTTCGGACGCAGTGATCGATAACGGTCTGCGGCTTGAGGGGATTGGCATCGAACCGGACCGGGCAGTGCCGTTTCCACTTGCCTATGCGGCTGGCAAGGATCCGCAACGGGAAGTGGCGATAGGCGAAATGGTCCGAATGCTCGAAGCTGGAACGACAGGGCATGCAGCCCTATCGCAAGAGCCTGCCGCGACCCGATGAAACTTGCGCTCACGCGTAAAAAAGCCCCAAAACGGTTGCGACGCCCGCGAAAATCTCTTGCCCCTGCCGAACAACCTCTTCGTCGGCGCCACGCGTTCGAGTTGTGGCTCGCCTCAGGTGACATGTCGCAAGAGATGGCACGAAACATTTTTTGGGAGGGGATTCACTTTATACAACAAGGATATTGCTCGTAAATGACGAGCAAATTTGAGATTTTATAAAGTCCCCAATTGCGATTACTTTACAAAAATGCTATTTTGTACGCCATGAGCGAGCAAAAAGACAGCAGGTTAAAGGGCCTCCTCTCGTCGGTACCCCCGGGCTTCTATGTGGACAGTAAATGGCTGTCAGCCCAGGGTATACGTCGATCGTCCGTCGCCGACTATGCGCGCGCCGCATGGCTGCGTCATGTTGCGCACGGCCTCTATCAGCGCCCTGGCACCGGGCCGACTAGCGAGAGGGACTGGCGCGTCCTCGCTCTCTCTGTGCAGACGCTGATGGGGCATCCGGTACATGTCGGGGGCATGACAGCCCTCCAAGAGATGGGCTATCGGCACTACCTGTCCCTTGGCGCGGCGGAGCCAGTCTATCTCTATGCGCCCCGCTTTCCTTCATGGCTCGATTCTGCGCTGCTCGATGCCCCGCTCCACCTGCGCAAGACAAGCCTGTTCGCCGATGCAGGCCACGATCTGGATGGCATCGCCGACAAAGGCACAGCCGGTGACGCGCCGCGTGAATGGTGGGACTGGACGCTGCGCCTATCGTCTCCGGAACGTGCCATCCTCGAAGCCCTCGATGAACTACCTGACGGGGAGAGCTTCCATTCCATCGACATGGTCTTCCAGAGCCTCGTCTCCCTACGGCCCCGCCGCCTGATGACGTTGCTCACCGCTTGCCGCTCCGTGAAGGTCAAGCGCCTGTTCTTCGTTTATGCGGACCGGCATCATCACGCCTGGTTCAAGCATTTGGACCGCGACAGCGTGGACCTTGGCGCCGGCGACCGCTCATTGGTCAAGGGCGGACGGCTCCACCCCACCTATCGCATAACTCTGCCCGAAGACCTCATGACCGACAACGAAAGATCCACCCATGGCAGCTGACATCTACGAACAACAGGTGCAATTGCTCGTAAAGGCACTGCCATTTGTCGCCGCGGAAGCCTGCTTTGCGCTCAAAGGCGGCACGGCCATTAATCTCTTCTATCGTGACCTGCCGCGCCTGTCGGTCGATATCGACCTGACCTACCTGCCGGTTAAAGGGCGCCCAGAAAGCCTAGCCGACATCAATGCGGCGCTGACTCGCGTTGCCGACAGGATCGAGTCGATACTGCCACGCACGCGTGCCGTGAGAATACAGGGTGGGGGCGGCGGTGAGACACGGATCCTCGTGCGGCAAGGGGCAATCGAGGTCAAAATAGAAACCTCCCCGGTCACACGCGGCGTCGTCCAGGAGCCAGTCCGCATGAGAGTGATGGAAATGGTCGAAAACAAGTTCGGCTTTGCCGAAATGCCGGTCCTCGCGTTCGAGGACCTGTTCGCTGGCAAAATTCACGCGGCCCTTGACCGACAGCACCCACGCGACCTGTTCGACATTAAGCTGCTCTATGAGAATGAGGGCCTGACAGACCAGTTGTTCCGCACATTCCTTGTCTATGTAGCAAGCTCACCCCGACCTCCGCACGAATTGCTGCGGCCGATCCGCGCGCCGCTCGAAGATCAATATGTCAAGGAATTCGAGGGCATGACACGCAGAAGTGTGACACTAGAAAACCTAGCCGAGACGCGCGAGCGGCTGATCGCCGATATAGCAGGAAGGCTTGACAAGCTGGTGCGACGTTTCCTGCTATCACTGCATG
Organism: Ensifer sp. VA4; assembly: GCF_055710065.1. Lineage (NCBI taxonomy): Bacteria > Pseudomonadati > Pseudomonadota > Alphaproteobacteria > Hyphomicrobiales > Rhizobiaceae > Ensifer > Ensifer sp. VA4. The sequence goes on from NZ_JBVQPO010000009.1 coordinate 72,523, forward strand.
ACGCAGAACCCGATTTCGATGCCATCGCCCTGCCGCAGGCTGCCATCCTCCCGGCGGTACGCTGGAAAGTCCAGAATCTTGCCCGCCTCAGGACAGACAATGCAGAGAAACACGCAGAACAGCGAGCGCTCATTGAAGCACTGTTCGAACAGTCTCCCTAAAGACAAGCGCCGTCTCTGTACATGCGCGAAGTTATGGCTCAGATGAAGCTGATAACGGAGAACTAAAGATTTACGGCAGCCGCAGCAAATTGGAGCGCGTCGCAATGCTCAATTGCGTCATCGCCGTTCCCAGTTTTGCACGAAAAAGCCGCGGCGAAGCGTTCGCGTACTGTGGCCGGCATACTGCGCCTTACCGGTCTTAACCTACTCCACCGCGGTAGTCGCGTCGTCGTCCCCGATGTGGTGCGATAGAGCCGGCAACTTGCTCTAATCTCGTGGCCGCGCGTTCCTCCACGCTGCCTGGAGGTTTCGCCCCGAATTGTGGCCCTAAGGCAGTTCGCGCGTCCCGACCACGACGGTTGCGGTGGAGCGCAGCTCCACCTTGCCGGCCCGCATCGACTGCCGGACGAGATCCAGAACCTCCGCCTTGATACGCTCCCGCGTCGCAATATCCGTCTGCCCCAACCCGGCGACCACGGGTGCTGCGATTTCCGTCATGAAGGCCCAATAATCCTCGGGACTATCGTGAACCATCGTGGTGGTGATCTCTTCTTCCCGAACGTCATGCAGGCCGGCGTTGGCAAAGACGGCCGTCATCATGCCTTCGGGTGCACAGCGGAACAGGCCCGGCGCTCCAACCGGTGGCTTCGGCAGTTCCACGTTGCGCGCGATGGTCGCCATGATCGTGGTTGCCCAGGCGTTCTTTTCCGGCGAGCTCCAGACGGCGGCGCAGACATGTGCGCCCGGTTTCGCAACCCGTCTCAATTGTTCAGCCGCTGCCGCGACATCAGGGAAGAACATGAACCCAAACCGGCAAAGGACGGCGTCGAATGCCGCATCCGGGAAAGGCAATGCGCCGGCGTCGCAGATCCTGGTTTCAAAATTCGTCAGGCCGCGTTTCCCGGCATTCTCGCTCGCCACCTGAAGCATACGCTCGGATAGATCCGTGACGGTGACCCGACCGTTCGGGATCAATGCAGCGACCGTGAGCCCCGGCTCTCCCGTACCGGCAGCAACGTCGAGCACCTGATCGCCGTCCTCGATGGCCGCCTGCCGGATCATCGCCTGGCCGAAGGGGGCAAGCCAGCCGAGAACCAGTGCATCCCATTTCTTCCAGCCGGCGGAGAAGCGGTCCCATGTCTCTCTTTGCTGATCGCGGATTTGATCGAGATGCGCGGACATAAGGTTCCTCCCTGGCGCCGGTTTCCGACCTCGTCTGGCGGAACTATGAACCGGCTGCGGAACGTTACAAATCAAATTTGCGCCGCGGGACGAGGACCTTTGTGACCGCGGTTACGTGTGCGCTGAGCCAATCCGCTCTAGGGTGGGACGGCAAGGCACGCTATATTCTAATTGAGGAGAGTGGGAAGGAGAGATTCGCACCGATGTCGAACCGGACGAACGGCAGGGATAACGGCCGGATAGAACCCAGCGACGAACAACCCCTCGGTGATCAATTGCGGATGATGCATCGGGCCTTCATGGCCTCGCCGCTACGCAACAAGATCATCTGGCTGAGCATCAGCATCATCATCGTCATCGTCGTAACAGCCTTCGGCCAGATCATCCTCAATCGATGGTACAAGCCGTTTTACGACACGCTCGAGCGACGCGACCTGCCTGCCTTCCTTCACCAGCTCGTCGTCTTCGCCGAGATCGCCGGCGTGCTTCTTGTCCTCAACGTTGTGCAAACCTGGCTCGGGCAGGTCATCAAGCTGCGCCTGCGAGAGGGCCTGACGGAAGATCTCATCAACGAATGGATGCGCCCCACGCGGGCATTTCGCCTGGCGAATGCCGGCGCAATCGGCATCAATCCGGATCAACGCATCCATGAGGACGCACGTCACCTGACCGATCTTTCCGCCGGGCTTTCGATCGGCCTTTTCCAGTCGGGCATTCTGCTGGTGAGCTTTATCGGCGTCCTGTGGTCCCTGTCCGACGGCTTCGTCTTCCATGTCGCGGACTACGCCGTCGCCATTCCCGGCTATATGGTCTGGGCTGCCATTCTCTACGCGGGCACGGCCTCCTGGCTAAGCTGGCTCGTCGGCCGTCCGCTGGTAGGACTGAACGGCGAACACTATGCCCGCGAGGCGGCGCTGCGCTTCTCGCTAATGCGCGTCAACGAACATATCGAAGCCGTGTCGCTCTCATCGGGAGAAGCAAATGAAAAGAAGCGCTTGCAGCGCGATCTTGCTTCGGTACTCGAGATCAGTTACGGCCTGTTGCGTGCGGTCACGCGGCTGACATGGGTGACGGGGGGCTACGGCTGGATCACCGTCGTCGCACCGATCGTCATTGCCGCGCCGGTCTATTTCTCGGGAGACTTGAGCTTCGGCGGGTTGATGATGGCGGTTGGCGCGTTCAACCAGGTGCATGCGTCGCTGCGCTGGTTCGTCGACAACATCGGCGCGATCGCCGATTGGCGTGCCACGTTGCTACGTGTCGCCGCCTTCCGTTCAGCATTGCTGATGACCGACGAACGGCACGAGGGCGACAAGCGTATCGACTTCAAGACGGCGGAAACGCCGCAGATGAGCTTCGACAATATCGAGATCGTCTCGCCGACCGGCTGCATTAAGCTTCGAGAACAGAGCGTCACCATCGACCCGGGCGAACGGGTGCTGGTCACCGGTGCTCCGGAAGTGGAAAAGGCCCCGTTCTTCCGGGCGATCGCCGGCCTTTGGCCCTGGGGCCACGGCCGCATTGCACTGCCGGTGGACGATGGTCTCGCCTTCGTTCCGAAGTCACCTTACTTCCCGCCCGGTACCCTTGGCGACGTTCTTGCCTATCCCAGTCCGGCCGATAGCTACGGCAAGGGCGAACTTGCAGCGGTGCTCTCCAAGGTGGGGCTCGGTCGGCTTAGTGGTCGGCTTGACCAGGATGCACGAAAGCAGATGAACCTCAGCGAGGCGGAGCAGCGGCTTCTCGCCATCGCCCGGCTCAGCCTGCACAAGCCCCGGTGGCTGATCATCGACGAGGCGCTCGACACGCTCGAGGACGACGCCTACCAACGGGTCCTGAAGTTCATGGACGAGGAGCTCAAAGGTGTCGCGATCGTCAACATCGGGCGCACAGAACGCGGCAATCATTTCTTCACCCGCGTGCTGCACCTGGACAAGAACCCGATCGGCAGTACGCTGCGGCGGCTGCAGCCAAGGAGCCTTCGGCCTGCCGATCCGCAGTTGGTGGATTGAAGCAAAAGAGCAGCGGGCACTGCCTGCCCTGGCCACTTGTCAGCCGAGACATCCGGAAGAGGCTGCAACGCATTGAAAAAGAGAAACCGCGCGTTCATCGGACGCGCGGTTTGCTTTGCCTTGCGTGAGCTTCCTTAGCGCGACCGCAACTTCATATGGCGATTCACGTCCTTATAGAGCAGGTAGCGGAACTTGCCCGGACCACCGGCATAGCAGGCCTGCGGGCAGAAGGCGCGCAGCCACATGTAGTCGCCGGCCTCGACCTCGACCCAATCCTGGTTGAGCCGGTAGACCGCCTTGCCCTCGAGCACGTAGAGGCCGTGCTCCATGACATGGGTTTCAGCAAAGGGGATGATCGCACCGGGCTCGAAAGTGACGATGGTGATGTGCATATCGTGACGGAGATCCAACGGATCGACGAAGCGGGTCGTCGCCCACTTGCCATCCGTTCCGGGCATGGGCGCCGGGGTGATCTCGGCCTCGTTGGTGAAAATGGCTTCCGGTACGGGCAAGCTGTCGACGTGTTCATAGGCCTTGCGCACCCAGTGGAAGCGAACAGGCGCTTCGCTTCCGTTGCGAACGGTCCAGCTGCTGGCCGGCGGAATGAAGGCGAAGCCGCCCGGCTGCATCTTGTGCACCTTGCCGTCGAGCGTAACGGTCAGTTCGCCCTCGACGACGAAGATCGCGCCTTCGGCGCCCTCGTCGAGTTCCGGCCGATCGCTGCCGCCGCCGGGAGCGATTTCCATGATATATTGTGAAAATGTTTCAGCAAAACCGGAGAGCGGACGCGACAATATCCACAGCCGGGTCTTGTCCCAGAACGGCAGGTAGCTGGTGACGATGTCCATCATCACGCCCTTGGGGATCACGGCGTAGGCTTCGGTGAACACTGCGCGATCCGTCAGGAGTTGGGTTTGTGCCGGGTTGCCGCCATGCGGCGCATAGTAACTACGGTTGGTCATATCTTCCTTCAGTCTGCTGGCAGGCACCGCCTCTTCTTCAAATGCGGTGCAATTGGTCCTGCGCTACGGCATCTGTCCTTAAATCGTCTCCGACTTGAGGACAAAAACATGCAGCAAATCAAAGTGCTACAGCGACTTTTTTGCACGTTGGATGAGACGTGCGGCGCTGCAGGCCTCAAAGCAATGCGGTGCGAAGATCCCGGGGCTGATCCTTCTCTTCGTCCAGATCCAGTTCCGCTTCGACGTGGTTCAGGTGCTCGGCCATTTCCTTGATCGCGCTCGCGACATTGCGCGCAGCGATGTGCTCGACGACAGCCAGATGCTCGTCCGGCCCGCAATTGTGCAGATGGTTCGAGCGGTACATCGCGGTAATCAGAGATGTGCGCGAGACGAGGTCGCGCAGGATGCCGAAGAGAAAGGCCGAGCCTGACAGCTCCGCGAGCAACAGGTGAAAGCCACCGGAAAGCCGAACGATATCAGAGAGATTGCCGGAACGGCCGGCAATGCGCTCTTCTTCGATATGGCCTCGCAACCGAACGATATCCTTGGGGGTGGCGCGTTCGCACAAGCGCTCGACGACGCGCTGCTCGATCGCCCGTCGCGCGACGAATACGTCGCGCGCCTCATCGACGGAGGGCTCGGAAACGAAGGCGCCGCGGTTCGGCATGATCGTCACGAGGCCGTCGCGTTCCAGCGCGGTCAAGGCCTGGCGAATGCGGGCCCTGCTGACGGAGAATATTTCGGCAAGTTGCTCTTCCTTCAACCGCGTGCCCGGCCGTAGCCGCCGTTCTGCAATCGCAAGCCAGATCTTCTCGCAAATGATCGCCGTCGGAGCACCGGCGGCTTCGTCCGCGTTGTACATGAAATCTCCCTTAGATCACGATGATTTTGGGTCGATCCGACCCAAAATCATGAACGTGATCGATTCTAAAAAGTTAGAGCGGGATGCGGGCGGAAAACCGCGTACACTTTTCCTCATCCCGCTCTAGCCGTTCGCCTACTCTCGCCGTGCGGCGCTCAAAGTCAATTCCATCCGCTGCAGTTAGATATTGACTACAAAATTGTAGACAATATTGTGTACCGCAACTTGATGTGCAAAGGCAACTGCTTAAACACGATCACGCGATCGGCCTGAAGCCGGTGCGTGGTGCCACTTGAGAGCTCCAATGGACTTTGAATTCACTGAACTGCCGCACCAGGAGGGGCCGCGATGCGCGCTCCCGGCATCACGGCCCATGTGGTCCTCGCAATCGTCCATCGGAAAATGAGCTGATCCCAATGCGTCTCCTGCTGATCAACCCGAATTCCACCAGCTCCATGACGGAACAGGCGCATCGCAGCGCTGAGCGCGTCGCAGCCCCCGGGACCCGCTTGGAGTCCATCAACCCGACGTCGAGCCCTGCCAGCATCGAGGGCCATGCCGACGAGGCGATGGCCGTCCCGGCCATGCTTGCCGAGATCCGCAAGGGCGAGGCGCGCGGGATCGACGCCTATGTGATCGCCTGCTTTGATGATCCCGGCCTTGGCGCCGCGCGCGAAATCGCCCGCGGTCCGGTCATCGGCATCTGTCAGGCGGCGGTGCAGGTGGCGATGAACATCGCCACCCGGTTCACGATCATCACCACCCTGCCCCGCTCCGTGCCGATCATCGAAGATTTGGCGGTGGCTTATGGTGCGGGCCATCGCTGCCGCAAGGTCCGTTCGGTGGACATGCCGGTACTGGCGCTGGAAGAGGATCTTGCCCATACCGAGGAGATGCTGGTGCAGGAGATCCTCAAGGCGCGGCAGGAAGATGGCGCCGAAGCGATCATTCTCGGCTGCGCTGGCATGTCCGAACTCTGCGACCGCCTGAAGGCGCGCACCGGCATGCCTGTCATCGACGGAGTGACTGCTGCGGTAAAGCTCGCCGAAGCCCTTGTCGGCGGCGGCTATGCCACCTCGAAGGTGGGGGCCTACGACTACCCTCGCGCCAAAGAAGTGCCAGCCTGCCGCCTGGTTGACGTCGCCGGCTAAGTCTCGGCATGTCACCGGGCGCATCCCCGCCCGATAGAGAGCCAGCGTAGATTTCCCACTAAATATCCCTACTGCATGTCTCCTTAGATCGACCTCGATTTAAGGAGACATGCGGCGAATCAAAGCGCTACAGCGACCTTTGCGCGTCTGATAGGACGCGCGGCGCTGTAGGGGGTACGCAAATTGAACGAGGCTCGGAAGCCGATGCGTCCCGGAGAGTGCTCAGAACGCCTGCGTTCTCCCTTCTGGCAAAAAGGGAGAACGCTTGCAAATATGCGGCTTCAGGGTTGCCGCTAAGGATCGTCACGCAGGCCGGTCGGAAGCGCTCGGTCGCCACTTGATCAGTCGCTTCTCGGCGACGTCCAGGATGCTGTCGATGATCAGGACAAAGATCGCGAGGATGAGGATGCCTGCGAAGACCCCGACCGCATCGAAATTGCCTTCCGCCTGAGCGATCAGATAGCCAAGGCCGGCAGACGAGCCAAGATACTCGCCGATGATCGCCCCGACGACGGCAAAGCCGACCGATGTGCGCAGCGAGGAGAGAATCCAGCTTGCCGCTGCCGGGAAGTAGACGTGGCGAAGCAGATCCGATCGCTTGGCTCCCAGAATGCGGGCGTTAGACAGCACCACCGGGTTGACTTCACGAACGCCCTGCATGGCGTTGAAGAAGGTGACGAAGAATACCAGCGTCACGGCGAGCGCCACCTTGGACCAGAGGCCGAGGCCGAGCCAGAGCACAAAGATAGGCGCAAGCACGACTCGAGGGATCGCGTTCAAGCCCTTGATGAAAGGGTCCAGAATGCGCGCGGCCGAACGGCTGAGGCCGAGCCAGACGCCTGCTGCTACCCCAAGGCCCGTTCCGACCAGATAGCCGAGCACGGTTTCCGTCAGGGTGATGGCCACATGGTTATAAAAGCTGGCGTCAGCCACCCAGGATGCCACCTGGTTGAAGATGTCGGCCGGGGCCGGGAAAAAGAAGACGTCGATGACCCCGGCCGTGACGCCGAGCTGCCAGCCGCCGACGATTGCCAGCAGCAGCACGACTTGGATAAGGCGTTCAGTCATGGCGTTCATAGCTTTTCTCCACTTCGCCGCGCAGCGATGACCAGATGTTGCGATAAAGATCCATGAAGCGTGGATCGAGCTTGATTTCGGCAACGTCGCGTGGACGTTCGAGATCGACGGGGAAGCTGTCGATCACGCGCGAGCGCGGTCCGGCGGCAAGCACCACCACGCGATCCCCGAGAGCGATTGCCTCCTCAAGATCGTGGGTGATCATCACCACGGCGCGCCGTTCCTCCTGCCAGAGCCGCAACAGCTCGTTCTGCATCAGGTGACGTGTATGAATATCGAGCGCCGAGAAGGGCTCGTCCATCAGGATGACCTTGGGGCCTGTGATCAACGCCTGCGCCATCTGCACCCGCTTGCGCTGACCGCCGGAAAGCTGATGCGGATAGCGGTGTTCGAAGCCCTTCAGCCCGACCTTCGCCAACCACTTCATCGACTGCTCGCGCCGTTCGGCGGCGCCTGTACCCTTGAACATGGGGCCAAGTTCCACATTCTCGAGAGCAGTCTTCCACGGAAGCAGCGCATCCTGCTGGAACAGATAGCCGATATCGTTTTGGACACCGCGTACCAGCTGACCGTCAATAGCGACAGTACCGCTCGATGGTTTCAACAGCCCGGCAATCGCATTAAGAATCGTGCTCTTGCCGCAGCCTGTCGGACCTACGATCGCGAGAAACTCGCCGTCGGCGACACTCAGGTTCACATCCTGCACGGCCACATAGGCACCGAAGGACATGGTGACCGAGTCGATGGAAACCATCGGCTTTGCCTGATGCCGACTGTCCGTCGGGGGTGCGGTTTTCACTACAGCCAATGCCATGAACTCCTCCTGTCAGTTGGCGGCGACGTTCGGGGCCTTGCCGACGAACTCGTTCGTGTAGGTTTTCGTCAGGTCGATTTCGGCTGCCGCGACCTTTTCGTTGAAGCTCTTCAAGACCGCAAGCGGAGTCTTGATATCTTCTTCGTTGATACGGCCGTCCTTTGAAAAGATCGCCTTCGCGTTCTCGACCGCCTTGATGTAGGTGTCGCGATCTCCGGAGATGAACTCCTTCGGGAGCTTGTCGACAATCTCTTCCGCCGAGTGGCTATTCATCCACTCGAGCGCTTTGACCGTCGCGTTCGTGACCTTTTGGATGGTCTGCGGATTTTCCTCGATATAGCTCTGCGTGGCATAGAGGACGGAGGTCGGGTAAATCCCGCCATAGATCGCCCTGGCACCCTCATCACTGCGCCCGTCGATCAGGATCTTGCCGACGCCCTTGGCCTCAACGAAGGTCGCCGCCGGGTCGTAGTTGACGAGGAGGTCAACCTTGCCCTGTTCAAGCGCCGCGACGGCGGCGGACCCGGAGCCAACGCCGATGAGCGAGACATCGTCCGCGGACATGCCGTTGCGCTGCAGATAATAGCGGACGAAGAAGTCGGAAGACGAGCCTGGCGAGGTGATGCCGACTTTTGCACCTTTGATCGTTTCCGGTTTTGCCGGGTCGAACGTGCTGTCCTTGCCGCCCGCCAGGACGAGCCCGGAATTGCGGGCGAGTTGCACGAACGCCACCACAGCCTTCTTCTGCGATTGCATCTGGATCGTATGATCGTAGAAGCCGACGGCGATATCCGTCGAGCCAGCAACAAGCGCCTGAAGCGTTTTCGAGCCGCCCGACGCGAAGTTTTCGACGGTCACCTCCAAGCCTTCCTTTTCGTAGAGGCCGAGCCCCTGCGCAACCGGAAAGGGAAGATTGTTAAGATTATAGGATCCGACGCTGATGCGGACGGGATCCGCCAATGCCGAACCGGCAAAGGCGACGGTTGCCGCGAGGGCGAGCATGAGCTTGCGCATGATATTCTCCTCCTGTTGGTGGCGCCCTCCCGGCGGCCACGATCATTATGCCGCGCAACCGAGTTGCGTGACAGGTTTTGCAAAGACATGGCCTTCGAACAGCCGCCTGGCGGTGCGCAGGATGCCGGCAACGACCTTGCCGTCCCTTTCATGAAGCTTGACATCCAGGTGGCCGCTCGGGTGTTCAATCGAAAGCACCACCGGCGGTTTGCGTGTGCCGACGAGAAGGGAAGCAACGGTGCCTTCATGGATGCAGGCGGTGGCAATTCCCACGGCCCCGGTCGTCGCCAGCGAAGGGTGACATTGATGCGGCATGAAATAGCGCACGTTGACATCCCCTCCTGACTTTGGCCGGGAAATGAGCACGGGCTTCGGGGTCACCTGGTTCCGCACATCGCCAAGGCCCATCCGTTCTCCGGCAGCGATGCGCAGCTTTTCCAACCGGTCAAGCAACGTCCTATCGGCGTTGAGTTCTGCCGCTGACTCGAAGCCGCTTGCGCCAACCGCGCCAGCCTCGACCAACATCATCGGCATGGCGCAATCGATGCATGTGACAGCCACACCGTCGATCGAATCGATCGGCTTGCCAGTGGGAAACAACTGTCCGGTACGCGCGCCGGCTGCGTCCATGAAGGTCAGCGCGATCGGCGCTGCGTTGCCCGGCACACCATCGATCGCCGCTTCGCCGAGATAGGAGACGTTGCCATTCGGCGTGGGAACATCGGCTTCGATCATCTTGCCGGTGTTGACGTTGTGGATTCGCACGAGCGTCGTTTTGCCTCGGGCCGGAACGAGACCCGCCTCGATGGCGAAAGGGCCGACCGCAGCAAGCATGTTGCCGCAGTTCGGTGACGTGTCGACGATTTGTTGATCGACCCGCACCTGGGCAAAGAGGTAGTCCACGTCAGCATCAGGGATGGTGGCGGGTCCGACGATGGCTACCTTGCTCGTGACCGGGTTGCCGCCACCGATGCCGTCGATCTGCAGGGGATGACCTGAACCCATGACGGAAAGCAAGATCTTGTCACGTTCGTGCGTATCGACGGGAAGATCGCTTGCCAGAAAGAAGGGACCCTTCGAGGTGCCGCCTCTCATCAGTACGCAAGGGATCGCCAACAGGTCGTTCATCGCTTGTGCTTCCATTGGAATTATGTCATCGCCGTATCAATCGGCCTATTTGATCCAATTATCGAAACTACGGTTGATTTGTGAAATGCTAAGAATCGGGAAATTGATGCAAGATGAGCATTAATTGCGAAATCCTAGATCTGCGGGCGTTCTTGAGCGTCGTCGAGTTGGAGAGCTTTCATCGCGCTGCCGATGCGCTGCATCTGTCGCAGCCCGCCCTGAGCCGCCGTATTCAAAAGCTTGAGCAGGCGATTGGAGCGCCTCTCCTGGAGCGAACGACGAGGCATGTGTCGTCGACGGCGCTCGGAACAGAACTCATTCCGCTTGTGCGGCGCATGTTGGAAGAGTTTGACGGTTCCTTGTTCGCCGTGCGGGACGTTGGTACCAATCGAGGTGGATTGGTAACGATCGCATGCCTTCCGACCGCAGCATTCTACTTCTTGCCGACCGTCATCCGACAGTTCAACGAGGAGTATCCCAACATTCGCTTTCGGATCCTCGACCTGCCGGCGACCGACGGCCTCCAAGCCGTGGCGCGCGGTGAGGTGGAGTTCGGGATAAATATCATGGGCACATCGGATCCGGACTTGATTTTCGACCGGCTTGTGGAAGACCCGTTCGTGCTTGCAGCGCGCAGTGATCACCCCCTCGCCGCCAAGCCCGTGGTCGGCTGGGCAGAGCTTGAGCCCTACCATCTGATTACAGTTCATCGATCGAGCGGCAACCGAACCTTGCTTGACGCCGCGCTGGCAAAATCGAATATCAAACTACGTTGGTTCTACGAGGTGACCCATCTGTCCACCTCCCTCGGCTTGGTGGAGGCCGGCCTCGGAATTTCGGTCCTGCCGCGCATGGCGACCCCGCAGGATGACCATCCGTTCCTGATCACGCGCCCGATTGGCGATCCCGAGATATCGCGCACGATCGGCGTGGTCCGCCGCCGCGGCGGCACCTTGTCGCCTGCAGCGGAGAGATTTCTTGAGATGCTGATGGGCGCATGGGGAAATGACTGAGGGGCGCAGGAAACCGGAATCCTCATGCAATCATAGACCGTCCGCGCACCAGGGATTTGCGGAATGCCGAGACCGAGCGGCTCTCGTCGTCAGTTGGGAGCTGACTCTCGTGAAGATTCCTTCCCCTTCAGCGGCGTCGTTTTGAACGGGCTATGTTGGCCGACGAAGCTCAGGCTACCCTCTTCAAAGGAGACCTCGAGCTTTTCAGCGCACCAAGGCGTCGAGCTGCTCCTGCAGCGTCGCCACCTTCCGCTCAAGCGCTTCCAGTCGCTCTTCAAGGGCGGATAGCGCCGAACCACTCGACGCCGGTGACACTGCCACCCTCTCGGATGTTGGCTGCTCGACTTCCCCGCAAAGCAGATGCGCGAAGCGGTCCTCGCGCTGGCCGGCGCCCCGGTTCAGTTGAACGATGAGGGGCGGCCGGCGGCCCATCATCAGGTCGAGATTGTCCTTCAGGTCCTCGATCGATGCGAACCGCGCCATGCGCTCGCTGCGCGCCCAGAGCTCGTATGCCGTCTGCGGACCACGAAGAAGCAGCAGGCCTAGCGCGACGATCTGCGGCGACGTCAGCGAGAAACGGTTGGCCACCAGGTGCTCGTAGCGCTCGACCCTCGACGCGAACGCCTGCCGGACCAATCCCTTCTGCACCAATGATGCGAGCGCACGGTGGACATCCACCTGCTCGAGCGCCATGACGGGATCGCGTGCGGTCTTCTGGTTCGCCGCCGAATGTGCCGAATTGAGCGTCAGCGGATAGACGTCGGGCGTCGTTTCCTTCTTCTCGATCAGGCATCCGAGAACGCGGGCTTCAACGGCATTGAGGACAGGGAAATCAGTGTCGGAGGTCGTGTTCATGGGCCAACTCTTCAAATCAACGCATCGATCCCAGCCGCGTCCGCCAAGTGTAGTGCGGCCCGGCTTTCGGCCCCTACCCTAACGTGAGTGTCGGGGCCCGAAAATGGTTCATCGGTCTATTTCGTTGAATTCCGGTTAGCACTGTTGCATGCACCTGACGACAGCAATGCGAAACATGCCGCAAGGGCTCGCCGCAACTGCGGCCAAAAAAGAGGCTCCGCGACTGGCACGACACGGAGCCCAAGGCTTCAGGGAAGAAAGCTGCGTCAAGCGGCGTGGATGGCTTTCATCGTCTCTTCGATGCGGTGGCAAGCAGCACGCGACCCGTCGGCAAAATTGCGCATTTCCGGGCGCTCGCTCTTGCAACGCTGGTCCGCGAAGGGGCAGCGCGGATGGAACGCGCAGCCGGTCGGCGGATTGAGCGGGCTCGGCACCTCACTGGCAGCGATGCTGCGCCCACGCTTCGGGTCCGTGATATCCGGGATCGTCTCCAAGAGCAGCTGCGTATAGGGATGCCGCGGATTGGCGAAGAGTGTCTCCGTGTCCGCCTCCTCGACGATGCGGCCGAGATACATCACCGCAATGCGGTCGGACATGTGGCGCACCACGCTCATGTCGTGGCTGATGAAAAGATAGGTCAGCCCCATCTCGTCCTGCAGCTTGCGCATGAGGTTCAGGATCTGGGCCTGGACCGAGACGTCGAGCGCCGAGGTCGGCTCGTCGCAGACGAGGAACTCCGGCTCGCCGGCAAGCGCCCGTGCGATCGAGATGCGCTGACGCTGTCCGCCGGAGAATTCGTGCGGGAACTTGGCGCCGTCCGATGGGGCGAGGCCGACGATCGTCAGCAGCTCGCCGACCCGCTCCATGATCTCGTCTTCCGAGTTGCGCAGCTTCAACTCGCGAAGCGGCTCGGCAATGATGTTGCGCACCCTCCAGCGTGGATTGAGGCTGGCATAGGGATCCTGGAAGATCATCTGCGCGGAAAGCGGCTGCCCGTTCTTGCCGGGCGCAAACCGCACCTCACCTTCGCTCGCCCGGTACAGGCCCGTGACGAGCCTTGCCACCGTCGACTTGCCGCAGCCGGATTCGCCAACGAGGCTGAGGCATCCCCCCATCGGCACGGTGAAGCTGATATCGTCCACCGCGCGCACGAATTGCCTCTGCTTGCGCTCGATCACGCGGTTGAGCCAGGGCGCGGACACATCGAAGTTGCAGGTCAGGTCGTTGACCGTCAGGGCATCACTCATAGAACTCCTCCTGCATTGAGCCAGCATGCGCTGACGCCTGAGCCGACCGGCGCCGGTTCGGGACGATCCTTCCGGCAGCGCGGACCCGCCTCGGGGCAGCGCGGGTTGAAGGCGCAGCCGGTCGGGATTGCGTTCAGCCGCGGCATCGAACCGTCGATCTGGTTCAGCCGCTCGACGCGACGGCCGAGTGCCGGAATCGAGGCCATCAGACCGCGGGTATAGGGATGACGGGCGTTCTTCAGCACGTCGCCGACCGGACCGATCTCGACCAGCCGCCCGGCATACATGACCGCGACCCGATCGGCCGTCTCTGCGATGACGCCCATGTCGTGCGTGACCAACATGACTGCGGTGCCATGATCGTCGCAAAGTCGGCGCAGCAGCGACGTAATCTGTGCCTGGATCGATACGTCGAGCGCCGTCGTCGGCTCGTCGGCGATGATCAGTTTCGGCTCGGCGGCGAGCGCGAGTGCAATGACGACACGCTGGCGCATGCCGCCCGAAAATTGATGCGGATAGTGGTCGTAGCGGGCCTCGGGCGCCGGAATGCCGACTTCCTTCAGAAGCTGGATGGCGCGCGCCTTGGCATCGGCCTTGGAGAGCTTCAGGTGCAGGCGAATGGTCTCGACCAGTTGGGCACCGATCGTAAACAGCGGGTTAAGCGAGGTTAGCGGATCCTGGAAGATCGCGCCGATCTGCCGGCCGCGCACCTGCTGCATTTCCTTGTCGTCGAGCTGGTCGATCCGACGGCCAGCGAGCCAGACCTCGCCCCCGGAAATCCGGCCCGGGGGCTCGAGCAGCCCCTGGACCGCCAGCCCGGTCATCGACTTGCCGGCGCCGGACTCGCCGACGACACCGAGGATTTCGCCCGGGCGGATGCTGAGCGACACGTCGGACAGCGCCGACACTGTTCCATGGCGCCCGGGGAATTCGACGCAGAGGCCGCGAACGTCAAGCACGGCCGATGAGAGATGTTCGGTCATCGCTGCCCCTCCAGTGGGTAGCTCGGCGGGAAGATCTCGCTAACCGGCGGGTGGCCAAAGCTTCTTTCGGGGTATTTTGCGATCAGGCCATCGAATTGCACCTGTGCCTTCGCGCGGGCTTCGTTCATGTCGAAACCTGCGACTTCGCCATCGCGCATCGACAGGCGGCCGTCGACGAAGACCGCCTTGGTGACGCGCCCGGAACCGCCGACCACCAGCGTGGTGATCGGGTCGACCGCCGGCGCCATGTGGTGGTCCATGAGGTCGAAGACGGCGATGTCGGCGCGAGCGCCCGCTTCCAGGCGACCGAGATCCGAGCGGCCGAGCGCCTTGGCGCCGCCAAGCGTGGCGGCATCGAAGAGATCGGCGCAGCGCACCGCGGTCGCGTCGTTTTCAACGACGCGGCAGGTGATCAGGCCCACCAGCAGGTTCATCAGCATGTCCGGCGGCGTCGTGTCGGTGCCCATGGCGATGTTGATGCCGCGGGCCTTGACCGAGCGGAAGGAATTCAGCGTGCTGCCACCGCGGGCTGAAACCAGCGGACAATGGACGATGCTGACGCCGTTTTCGGCATAGAGACGCAGATCGTTGTCCGTCGCCTGGGTCGCATGCGGCGCAATCAGCCGGTCGCTGAGGAAGCCGAAGCTCGCCAGCCATTCCGGCGCGGTCTTGTCGTGGAGGCGGCGAACGGTATCGACCTCCATGGTGCCCTGCGCCGCGTGCAGACGGATCGGGCAGTCCAGGTCACGAGCCGCGTCGGCCGTGCGAAGCAGGAGTTTTTCGGTGCAGGTTTCCACCCGATCCGGAGCCAGCAGGCCCTTGACCAGGCCACCGTGACGACCTTCGTGATCGCGAATGAAGCCGATGGCATCGTCGAGGCCTTTCAGTCCTCTTTCTTCATTGAAGATCGCTTCGAGCTGCCCTGGGGCCGTGACCATCATGCCGCCGGCGCGATAGGCCGGGCTCAAATAGACGCGCAAGCCGAGATCGCCGGCAGCATCCGAAGCAGCGGCGAACTCCGCCACGGTCTCGCCCCACTCGCGGTAGAAGAGCGACGCAATCGGTGCTGCCGTGGTGATGCCATTCAACAGGAGTTGCGCAAAGGCGAAGCGCTTTTGGAAGGCGAGCTCCTCAGGCGTGTACATCTCGTAGGGCCCGCGCTCGATATAGGAACGCGGCCAGACGCGACCCTTGGCCCAGCCCGGCTGGTGATCGATCGAGAGAACGGTCGTGTCGAGATCGGAAAGCGCGTCGAGGTCGATCAGGCCGGGGCTGATCATGGCCGCGCCGAGATCGATCCGCCGAGCGACCTCGCCTTCGAAACGTGGTCCGACGTAGAGCAGCGTACCGCCTTCGATAACGACCTCGCCCTTCGGGATCAGCCGGTGTGAGCCGTCGCGGTGGCCGAGCACCCATTGCGCCGTCAGAAGCGTGCGACCGTCCGGACGACGGCCGAGTGTCAAATCCTTGATGCTGTTCATGGGATGGCTACCTCCGCAATGCCATTACGGGCGATGACGCGACCACGCTTGACGACCAGCGGCCGCGGGGCCACGTCGACAACGGCATGCGCCAACGTCTCTCCGGTGAGCAGGGTGAAGTCGGCGTCACAGCCGACGTCCAGGCCGTAGCCCTTGATGTCCATAACCTCGGCGCCGCCCTTGGAGCAGACATGCAGCGCATGTTCGAGATCGACATCACGGCGGAGCCCGTTCTTCATGCCGAGAACGCGGGCGCGGTCCATCATATCGGGCTGGCCCCATGGACCCCAGGTATCGCGGATGCCGTCGCAGCCGGCTGCCACCTTCACGCCGGCGTCCTTCAGCCGAAGGATCGAAGGCACGGTCGAAGACGGCGAGCCTGTAGTGATGATGCGGACGTCAAGTTCGGCGATCTGTTCGATCAGACCCGCCACGCGCAGGTAGTCGGGCGCGCCGAGCGCAAAGGCATGGCTGATTGCGACCTTGCCCTGCATGCCGAGCGCGCGGATGCGCTCGAACATCAGCTCCATGCTGAAGGCACCAAGCTCCCCCTGTTCGTGCAGGTGGATGTCGATCGGCTTTGCGTGCTTGTCAGCGAGGCCGAAGATCGTGTCGAGATGCCCTTTGGGATCGCGATCGATGCCACAGGGGTCAATGCCACCAAGGACTTCCGCGCCATTGCTCAGAGCCTGGTCGAGGAGCTCGACCGTGCCCGGGCGCGTGACGAGCCCCGACTGGGGGAAAGCAACGATCTCGATATCGATTACGCCTTCGAGCGCGTTGCGGGTCTCGATGATGCCTTCCATCAGGCGCAGGCCGTGGGTGGTATCGATGTCGACATGGCTGCGGATGTGGCTTGCACCGTTGGCCGCGAGCATGATCGCCTGGCGCATGGACTGGCGGTGCGGGTCGATGCCGATTTCCAGCCGCTTCTCGCGCTCGAAGTCGATGCGTTCGCGCAGCGTCGCGGACTTGGCGTTCACATGCCAGGGCATGCCCCAGACCGATTTGTCGAGATGCGTATGCGCCTCGACGAGGCCGGAGATCACGATATGGCCGTTGCCGTCTTCGGTCGCAGCACCTTCGGCAGAAAACCCCTTGCCGATGGCCGCGATCTTGCCGTCGCGCACCAGAATGTCGGTCGCTTCGCCGGCATTGGGCCTGACATTGCGGATCAGGAGACTGGACATCATTCACCTCAATTTCGGATTGAGCGCATCGCGCAGCCAGTCACCGAGCAGGTTGACCGAGACCACGAGAAGGCAAAGCTGGATGACCGGGAAAAGCACGACCCACCATACGCCCGAGAACAGGAACTGGTTGCCAAGGCGGATCAGCGTTCCAAGACTCGGCTGGCTGGGCGGCATGCCGATACCGAGGAACGAAAGCGTTGCCTCCGTCAGGATCGCCATGCCGAAGTTCAAGGTCGCAGCGACCATGATCGGCGTCAACGTGTTCGGCAGGATGTGCTTCAACATGATGCGCCGAGCCGGCGTCTTTAAAAGACGCGCGGCTTGGACATATTCCTTGCCGCGCTCGACGATTGTCTGGGCGCGGACGGTACGGGCATATTGCACCCAGGCGCTGAGCGTGATCGCCAGCACCAGCACTGCGGCGGCGCCGACGTCCCTCAGTTCCGGCGGCAGCATCTGGCGTGCGACTGCGCTGACGAGGATAGCGATCAGGATGGTCGGGATCGACAGGAGCACATCGCCGATACGCATCAAGAGGTTGTCGATAAACCGGCCGAAATAGCCGGCAATGAGACCGAGGCTGAGGCCAACGGCGAGCGACAGCATGACCGAAGCGACGCCGATCAGGATCGAAATGCGTGAGCCGTAGAGGATGGCCGAGAGCATGTCGCGGCCTTGCGTGTCCGTGCCGAGCACGTAGGGCCACTGGCCATCGGCCTCCCAGATCGGCGGCAGTTCGGAATTCCAGAGTTCGAGCTGAGCCGGATCGAAGGGGTTCTGCGGCGCAATTAGCGGTGCCGAAAAAGCGGTCACGATCAGGAAGGTGAGCATGACCGCCCCGACGATCGCCGAGGGCTTGTGGGTGAAGGACCACCAGAGATCGCTCTGGCGCCAGCGAGCAAGCCTGGAGGGCTGGCGTGGCGGCGTGGTTGGCTGAACGTGATCTGTCATGACAGCGACCTCAACGGGTGGCATCGCGCAGCCGCGGGTCGATGACCGCATAGGCGATGTCGACCAGGGTGTTGAGCGTGACGAAAATGAACGAGACGATGCAGAGATAACCCGCCATCACGGGCATATCGAGGAAGGTGACCGCCTGGATGAAGAGCATGCCCATTCCCGGCCACTGGAAGACGGTTTCGGTGATCAGCGCAAAGGCGATCAGCGAGCCGAAATTCATGGCCGTCATGGTGACGACAGGCATCAGACAGTTGCGCAGCGCGTGGCGGAAATAGATGCGCCGGCGCGGCACGCCACGGGCACGCGCGAACTTGACAAAGTCGGAGCGCAGAACCTCCATCATCTCGGCACGAACGAGGCGCATCACCAGGGTGATCTGGTAGAGCGCGAGCGCGAGAGACGGCAAAAGCAGCGATGCGCGGCCCGAGGCCGTCAGCAGGCCGGTGCTCCACCAGCCGAGCTGCACGACATCACCGCGACCGAAGGCGGGCACGAGGCCGAGGGTTACGGCAAAGACGAGGATCAGCAGGATACCGACGACGAAGCTCGGCAGCGAGACGCCGATGATGCTGACGAATTGCAGCCCCTCCGAATACCATCGTCCTCGATGGATGGCGGTGACGACGCCAAGTGGAATGCCGATCAAAAGCGACAGGATGGTCGCAACCAGTGCAAGTTCCATGGTCGCCGGGAAGCGCTCGGCAATGAGCGTCATGACGTCCTGGCCGTTGCGGTAGCTGATGCCGAAGTCGCCCCGCGCGGCGTTGACGACGAAGCGGCCGTACTGGGTCAGGAACGATTCGTTGAGCCCGAGCTTTTCGCGCAGCTCGATGCGGTCGGCCTGCGACATCTGCTCGTTGGCCATCAGTTCGACCGGGTCACCGGCGAAGCGGAAGATCAGGAAGGCCAGCAGCGCGACGGCGAGCATGACCAGCACGGCGTTGGCCAGCCGCTTTATGAGAAAGACAATCATTGGGTTTCTCGCTGAATGAGAAGGCCCGGCAGAGCGAACCCTGCCGGCGCAAGGAAACTCAATCGCCGATACGGGTCAGCCAGTGGCGCGGCTTGTTGTCGGCCCGAATGGTCACGTCCGTGACGTTCTTGGACATCGCCCAGGCCATCGGCTGCTGATGCAGCGGGATCATGATGACCTCGTCCTTGGCGAACTTCAGCGCTTCGGTCTCGATTGCCAGGCGCCTGTCATGATCCATCTCGAGCGCGGCCTTCTTCACCATCGCGTCGAGCTGCGGATAGGACCAGCCGCCGTAGTTGGCGACACCGGCCGCACCTTCGCGGGTCGAAAGCACCTGAACCAGGATCGAATAGGCGTCGAGCGTCGGCTCGTTGGCCCAGCCGATCATGTAGGCGTCGGATTTGCCGCCGGCGCGCTTCGGCGCCTGGACCGCGCGCGGGCCGATGTCGAGGGTCGGCTTGAGGCCGATGCGCGACAGCATCGAAACCAGTGCGCTGCAGACGTCTTCTTCGTTGACGCTTTCGTCGTTCATGCAGACGAGCGTGAACTCCTTGCCGACGGCGCCGGCCTCTTCAAGCAGCTTCTTGGAGAGTTTCGGATCGTAGCTCGTCGGCACGTCGAGCTCTGCGCTGTAGCCAGGGATTTCCGGGGCGACCATGGTGCCGGCGACATGCGATTTGCCACGCATCACGCGCTTGAAGATGAGTTGACGGTCGATTGCATGGTCGATCGCCTGGCGCACCTTGATGTTGTTGAAGAAGTTCTCGCGACCGTCGGCGAAGGTCTCGTGACGGTTGAAGACCATGTGCACGGTGCGCAAATCGGTGCGCTCGATGACCTTGATGTCCGGCGAGCTCTTCAGGCGCTCGAGATCCTGTACCGGCGCGCCGTCAGTGAGATCGATTTCGCCCGAGAGCAGTGCCGCCACGCGCGTGGCGGCGGAAGTGATCGGCATGAACTCGATGCGGTCGAGATTGTGCTTCGGCGTATCCCACCAGCCGTCGTTCTTGACGAGCACCGTCTTGCTGTCGGGAACGCGGGACTCGAGCTTGAACGGGCCGGTGCCGTTGGTGTTGTGGGTCGCGTAGCCTTCAACCTTGGCGCCGACGTCGGTTGGCAGCTCGGACTTGTTGTCGACCAGCCAGTCCTTGTCGAACATGAAGATGTTGGTCATGTCGTTGAGGAACAGCGGGTTCGGCGAGTTCACTTCGATGTCGACGGTATAGTCGTCGACCTTGGTGGTGGAGACGTAGGCCGGAATATTGCCGCGCAGCGGCGAGGTCGGGTGGCTGACGCGAGCCATGGAGGCAACGACGTCGTCAGCGGTGAAGTCGGCGCCGTTCTGGAACTTCACGCCCTTGCGCAGATGGAAACGCCAGACATTGTCCTTGACCATCTCCCAGCTGGTGGCAAGCGCCGGCTCGACCTTGAACTCGGGCGTATAGCGGGTCAGGCCCTCGTAAACATGGTTGAGGAAGGCCAGGTTGGAGGTACTGCCGTAAGAATACGGGTCGAGCGAGTAGATATCCCGCGGGCTCCCCCAACGCAGCGTTTCGGCGGATGCGGTGGTTGCAAGAAAGGCAAATGCCAGCCCCGCAAGGAGATGCTTTCTCAGTTTCATGTCGTTCCCTCTGTTTTTTCGTCTGTCGCCATATTCGGGCGCCAACAGCGTCTGCGTTCTTCCGTCCAGCAGGCAGCTCTAGATTTGAAGTTGTTGGCGACAATGTCAACTCTTTTGTCGACAATTCTGTATGCATAATTGTTCAATGTCGCATACGAGACAGAAGCATCGATCTCCTCGCCCCAAAGATGAGAGCAGATAGCCGAACTCTTCAGCAACCTGTGGGCGAGACGTAGCACATCACAAAGTTGCGCCGATATTGGACGCCTGGGCCGAACAGAACCTGAGCCTTTCGTCCGAGGCCATCCGTCAGCGAGAGTGGCGCGCCACTTGTCGCAAGGATTTATGCAGGCAGAAATTCTCTCGACGACGCCGTGCTCTCGTTGCCGGTGATATGAAGCGGGAGTTTCTTTCGGATCATCGTCGTCCTCGGGATCGCCCCCTAGGCCCGCACGTCGTCAAGGCGTTTCTTGAACGGGGCGGCGTAGGTGGTGTTGAATGGTCCTCGAGGTCGGATCGTCGGGCGCCAGTAGGACACGCACACAAATTTCTTCAGACTTTCCGGCAGCAGCACTGCACAAACCCCGCTAAAGGGCGCCGTTGTCGCACCTTCGATGCGTCGTTCAATTTCCTGCGCCTCGCGCCATTTGGACCGCAGGGCCTTTGCCACTGCGGCCTAACGAGCCCGCGTTCCCATATTCGCTAATTCAAAGTGGCTAATACATAGAACAAGTTCTTCGTGTTATTCATATTTTTTGGTTGCAAGCGGCTGTATCGCGGAGGGCAAGATGTTTCGACTGAGCGTTCGGCTCGCATTTTTAGCCTGTGCCTTGGGGCTCCCGGCGAGCACGGCAGCAGCTGCCGACGATATTGACACTGCGCGCGGCGAATATCTCGTCACGATTGGCGGCTGCAGCGACTGCCATACACCGGGATACTTCTTCGGAAAGCCGGACACTTCGCGATTTCTCGGTGGATCGGATGTCGGATTTGAAATCCCGGGACAGGGCGTTTTTGTCGGCCGCAACATTACGCCGGATAAGGAGACCGGCATTGGCGGCTGGACTAGGGAACAGATCGTGACTGCCCTTCAGAGCGGGCAGAGGCCGGACGGTCGCATCCTGGCGCCAATCATGCCGTGGCATGCGTTCGCGCAGCTCACTGAAGAAGACGTGACATCAATTGCAGCGTTCCTTCAAAGCCTGAAGCCTGTGACGAACCAGGTCCCCGGACCGTTCAAGCCGGGAGACAAGGTGTCGACTTTTATGTTCCGGATCTTGCCGCCGGGTGAAACCGCAGCCAGCGCGCCAAACTAGCCGGCTGTTCGCCCCTTCATCGGTGGCGCGAATTGCCGGCGCTTGGGTCAGGGCGATGAAGTCTTTGCGCGGCGTTACCGGGCCGGCTGCGCGCTATCCACGAACGCGAGCGACCTCGCCCGACCACGTAGTAATAGCCATCGACGCAGTAGGTCAGCGCGCAGCCGCCGAACCAAATCCCGTAAGGAACGCCGTCAAGTTGTCGGACAACGCGTCGCAGAGGTAGCCACCCTCCTGCACGATCGCCGTCGGAATCCCGAGCCCTGCGATCGCTTCGCCAATCCGGGCAAAGCCCGGAGTAGATACGGACAGGCCACCAAAAGGGTCTCCCTCGAACGCATCGAGGCCGAGCGCTACGACCAGCGCATCGGGTGCATAGGCGCGAATGCGGCGGAATGCGACATCGAGGCCGGCCAGGAATTCAGCATCGCCGGATTTGCGTTCAAGCGGCAGGTTCAGGTTGTAGCCCAGCCCAGGCCCTTCGCCGCGTTCATCCGCATGACCCCAGAAGAACGGGTAGAAACGGACTGGGTCCGCGTGGATCGAAATGGTCAGCACGTCGGCGCGCTGGTAGAAGATGCCTTGTGTGCCGTTGCCGTGGTGCAGGTCGACGTCGAGGATTACGACCCGTGAGGCATTCGTCAGAAAACGCTGTGCGGCAACGGCCGAATTGTTGACGAAACAGAAGCCGCCGGCGACGTCGGCGAAGGCGTGGTGCCCCGGCGGCCGGCACAGCGCATAAGCCGCACGGTCCCCCGCCATGACTGCGTCTGCCGCGTCGACCGCACTCCAGGCGCTCCAGCGCACGCTATCCCATGTCTCGCCGGATATCGGGCACGCGGTGTCGGCCATGTGATAGCCTGCCTGCCCGACGGCCGAAGCCGGATACCGACCATCGCGCGCCAACGGATGGATGTTTGGTATGACCTCGTCTGAAGCTTCCGCGATGCGTTGCCAGCGTTGATAGATATGCTCGAGAAAATCGAGATATTCGGGTGTGTGCACGGCGGCAATCGGGCCAAGCCCGTGATCCTGTGGCCGCTGAATTTCGCAGCCTGCTGCCTTCGTCCCGGCGACCAACCGCTCGACGCGCTCCGGCTGTTCGGGATTCGGCTTCGGCGCGCCGCTCGACAGAAAGGCCTTCGGGTCGTGGCGCTTCTGTTCCTCTGCATAGAAGGCTTTCATACTCGTTCCGTCCTCATCAATTCAGTCCATCGGCGAGCGCCAGAAAGGCGTCACCATAGGCGGCGTGTTCATGGTCGGCTTTCTGCCAGGTGATGCCGAGCCGTTCGTAGAAGCGTTGAGCGGCGAAGTTCTCGGCATCGACCGCCAGTCGCAGGTAGTCGCCTCCCCGCGCCTTCGACCAGCTTGCCGCCTCGCGCAGCAGCCGCTCGCCGATGCCCTGCCCGCGCAGGCGTCCATCGACATAGAGGTCCTGGACGAAAACGCCGGGCCGGCCGCGCCAGGTGGAAAAGATCGGGAAAAAGAGGCAAAGCCCGACCAATTCCCCGCGCGCTTCCGCGACGAAACTGCCGAAGGCGGCCTCGGGCCCGAAGCCGCATCGGCGAAAAACCTCGACACTACTCGTGATCTTGGCCTCCATGCCAAGTCCGCGCCCCATTTCAAGGATTGCCCGGTGCATTGCATCGGCATCCTCCGGCCGCCCGGGGCGGATCGCCACATCCAAGGCATCGGCTCCTATTGTCATCACCTATTCTTCCTTTTGTTCCCATGACCATGGCGGCCTGCGCTTTGGCGGCGGGCTGCGCCATTAGAACGCGACCTTGTCTCCGCCCTTTAGGCCGAGAAGATCGCGTGCCTCGGCTGGTGTGGCAACCTCCAGCGACAACGCGTCCAGCACCGTGCGGATGCGGTGAACCTGTTCGGCATTGCTGGTCGCAAGCGTCCCGCGGCCGTTATAGAGACTGTCTTCCAACCCGACGCGCACATTGCCGCCCATGGCAGCAGCCATTGTGATCATCGGCATCTGGTGGCGGCCGGCAGCCAGCACCGAGAAGCTGTAGTCGTCGCCGAAGAGCTTGTCGGCGATGCGCTTCATATGCGTCAGGTTTTCCGGGTCGGCGCCGATGCCACCGAGGACACCGAAGACGAACTGGATGAAGAGATGGCCCGACACCAGGCCGCGATCGCGGAAATGCGCCAGCGAATAGAGATGGCCGACGTCATAACATTCGAACTCGAAGCGCGTGCCGCAGCCTTGGCCGAGCCGCGTCAGGATAAACTCCATATCGGCAAAGGTGTTCTTGAAGATCGAACCGCGCGTTGCTTCCAGAAGCTCCGGTTCCCATTCGTGCTTCCATTCCGTCGGTTTGTCGAGCGCCGGAAAGAGCGCGAAATTCATCGAACCCATATTCAGCGAGCACATTTCCGGTTCGGCGCGAAGGGATGCGGCAAGTCGATCTTCCAGCGCCATCAGCGACGAGCCGCCGGTCGAGATGTTCACGACCGCATCGGTCGACTGCTTGATGCGCGGCAGGAATCGCATGAACAGCGCCGGATCGGCGGACGGACGGCCGTCCGTCGGGTTACGCGCGTGTAGATGCAGGATGGAAGCGCCGGCCTCGGCCGCTGCAACCGCTTCAAAGGCGATCTGGTCGGGCGTAATCGGCAGGTAAGGCGACATGGTCGGCGTATGCACCGATCCCGTCACCGCGCAGGTGATGATCACTTTGCGCGATGTCTTGGCTTTCGTCATGGTCAAGCCCTCAGCGGTTGACGGGAAGGTTGAGTTCTTCGGCAAGCACTTCGAGAACGTCACCGAGGGTGGCGACGATCTCGCCGACCTGCTCGCGGGTGATGATCATCGGTGGGCAGACGAGGAAATGGTCACCTTCGACGCCGCCGCGCGTGCGCCTGGAATAGATGATCAGGCCGCGTTCATAGGCGAGATCGACCATGCGCTGGTGTGCGTTCAGTTCCTTTGGCAACGGTCTCATCGTTTCGCGGTCGGAAACGAACTCGGCTGCCAGCAGCAACCCCTTGCCGCGCACGTCGCCGATGAAAGGGAAGCGGGTGGAGAGCGCCACGAGTTCAGCCTTCAGGGCCTCGCCCATGAGCGCGGCGTTGTCTATCAGACCAAGCCGATCAATCTCGTCGAGAACGGCAAGACCGGCGGCACAGGCAAGTGGATTGCCGGCATAGGTGAAGCCATGTTGGAAACCGCCGGCATCGAGAACCGGCTGGACGATCCGTGACGGTGCCGCCATGGCGCCGAGCGGGCAATAGCCGGAAGCGAAGCCCTTTGAGAGCGCGATCAGATCCGGGCGGCAATTCCAGTGGTCGCCACCGAGGAACTTTCCGGTGCGGCCCGCACCACTCATCACCTCGTCATGGATCAGCAGGATGCCGTACTTGTCGCAGATTTCGCGAATGCGCGGGTAGTAGCTGTCCGGCGCCACCAGAGCTCCGGTCGAGGCGCCGCCGATCGGCTCCATGATGAAGGCCAGCACCGTTTCCGGGCCTTCCGCCTGGATCTTCTCCTCCAGCATGTCGGCATATTTGATGCCGCGCTGCTCCATCGTCAGGTTGTCCCGGTCAAGATAAGCGGTTGGCGCCGGCACCTTCGGCATCTCGCGCATCATCGGCGAGAAGGGGGCAGAGAGTGCGGCATAACCGGTGACGGCCAAGGCTCCAAGCGTGCCGCCATGATAGGAGGGAAAGCGCGAAATCACCTTCCAGCGATCCTTCTGGCCGGTGGCGACAGCCCATTGCCGCGCGAGCTTGAGGCAGGATTCGACGGCTTCCGAGCCGCCTGAAACGAAGAAGATCTTGTCCATGCCATCAGGCAGCTTTTCGGCGGCGCGGCGGGCCAAGTCCTCCGCAGGCTCGTTTTCGAAATGCAGCCGGTAAGCGAAAGTCACCCGATCCATCTGGCGCTTCATCGCATCGAGCACGTTGCGGTTGCCATGGCCGATATTGACCACCATGGCGCCGCTCGAACCGTCGATCACACGGCGTCCGTCCTGATCCCAGAGATAGATGCCTTCAGCGCGGTCAACCAGCGGACGGCGCAGGCGCGACTGGTAGAAGAGGTGAGAGGCGAGTCGTTCGTTGGAAGCTGTCGTCTTGAGCATGGCAAGTCTCTGTCAGCGGTTGAGGTAGTGATTGAGAACATTGGCGGTGACGCGCTCGACCATCGCGTCGCCGCGTTTGAGTGCCGCCACCCATTCGCAGCTTCCGGCGTGGAAGACCTCGCCCTTGCCGCGCGGGAAATTGACGATCATGCCTGCGCCGCGCTTGACGCGTTCGACGGCCGCCGGGCCATTGTCGCCGGTCAGCGTCTCGGCGACGAATTTCGCGTCGGCATCTGAGAGGAACTGGTCGTCGGCGGGAATGTCGGCGCTTTCTTCCTTCAACGACGACATGCCGAGCGCGAGGATTTCGAGACCTTCCGGCGCGCCACTGTTTTCGGCAGGCTCCGGTAGTCCGCCGCGGATGATGTAGTCGAGACCATCGACCTCATAGCCGAAGGCATGGCCTTCCGCGCCGAGGATATCGCCGTAGTAGATACCTGTTCCGGCAAAAGCCCAATGCTCGGGCCGATAGACCGGAAAGCCCCGTGCGCCGCGCGGGGCGCAACCGCCCCAGCCGACGTAGAGCCCGCGGGTGGCGTTGAGTCCAAAGGTCGCCGCGCCCGGCCGACCGATCTCGGCGGCCTCCCAGGAGCCGCTGGTCCGCGTCGGATCAGCTGAGCGATAGGCGGGGTCTTCGGCCCGTGACCGGTACTTGTAGCAAACCTGGCGCTTGCCGCCGTCTTCGAGGCGCGTCTGCCACATGAAGTTGCCGGCAAAACGGGCCGCCCTGCCGCCGCGCTCGACATAGGTGTCGACCGCATCGCGCATTTCCCAGGTCCAGTATTCGTCATGGCCGACGAAGACGACGCAGTCATAGCCGTCGAGGATCTCAGGGTTGAAATGCAGGTCATGCTGGCTGGCGAGATCGACGGCATAGCCCTGACGTTCCGCCCAGCGGAAGAAATGACTGTCGTAACTCGCCCAGCCGGAGGAGGCATACTTCTTGGAATAGCCGTTGGCATAGGCCCAATCCATATGCGGGTAACGTGGAGCGACGGCCATTGGCGCGTAGATTTCAAGCGGCACGCGCGGCGCGTCGGCCGGCAGCACGACGAAGCCACGGCAGAAGGGGCGCTCGATGCTGACCGTCGTCGCATACTGGTCGCGGTTGGGACCCGTGATGCCCTGGTAGTGGTTGGATCCACCCCAGGTATTGTAAGAGGTCCAGGAGCCGGTAGCGGCGATCTGCAGCACGCGGCCCGGCTTTCGGCCAGCGATCGGCCGCACGATGAAGAGGTGATGACAATAGATCGGCGTGCCGTCCCTGCCCTCCGCTCTCAGCGTGACGCGGTAGGCGCCGGACGGCCAGTTCTCTTCAACCTTGAACTCGAAGCTCGACTCCCAGCCGCAGCCGATGACCGAGCACTGGTCAGGCGTTTCCTGCCAGCGCGCGGCAAGGCCGTCATGCTTCATGACGCTTTGCTCGGTTGCACCGTCGCGAACGATTTCAAGCGAGAAGCGGGGAGCCGTCGAACTGACCTGCAGCCGCACGGTGGCGCCTGGCGGATAGGCATAGGCGTCGGTGTAGCACCAGATCTCGCCGCGCTCCCCGTCCATGCCCGGATATTCGTAATAGTGACCTAGCACCGCCTCGCGGCGCTGTTCCGGCGTCAGGCCGAAATCGGGGTATCGGTTGTTTTCTTCCATCATCACCCCCATCACGCCGCCAGGTACTTCTTGAGGAAGGCCCGGGTGCGCTCCTGCGTCGGTTGGCGGAAGATCTCGCCAGGCGCGCCTTGCTCGACGACGACACCGCCATCCATGAACAGGACACGGTCGGCGACCTCACCGGCAAACCGCATCTCATGGGTGACAATCAGCATGGTCATATGCTCGGCCGCGAGTTGCTTCATGACCGCGTTCACTTCGTCGACCAGTTCCGGGTCGAGGGCCGAAGTCGCCTCGTCGAAGAGCATCACCTTCGGCTGCATCGCAAGCGCCCGGGCGATCGCGACGCGTTGCTTTTGTCCGCCGGAAAGCCGGGACGGAAAGGCATCGACCTTGTCGGCAAGGCCCACCTTCGACAGGAGTTCGATGGCGAGTTCACGCGCCGCCGCCTTTGCCATGCCCTTCAGAATGATCGGCCCCATGGTAATGTTCTGCAGGACGGTCAGGTGTGGGAACAGGTTGAAGTGCTGGAACACCATACCCATCTGTTGGCGCACCGCATTGATGTGCCTTTCGAAGGCCTGACCTCTCAGGTCCTGGTTGACCTGAACGCCATCAAGCCAGACTTCGCCACCATTCAGCGTCTCCAGATGGTTGATCGACCTCAAAAGCGTGCTCTTGCCCGAACCGCTCGGGCCGATAATCGCAACGATCTGGCCGCGCGCCACGGAGAGATCGATGCCCTTCAGGACTTCCAGGGCGCCGTAATTCTTGCGGGCACCCTTGACTTCGACCATGGGTCTCTGTGCGGTCATCGTGAAACCTCCACGTTCTTTTCGACCTGGCGCAGACCCGCTTCGAGGACGAGATTGAGGATGTAATAGAGAGCTGCGACCGTGATGTAGAATTCGAACGGCCTGAAGGTCTCGCTGATCGCGAGCTGTGCGGCATGGACGAGTTCGGCAATGCCGATGATCGAAACGAGCGAGGATTCCTTCAGGAGCACGATCAGGTTGTTGCCCATGGCCGGAATGGTGTTGCGGATCGCCTGCGGCACGATGAAGTAGCGCAGCGTCTGCATGCGGCTGAAGCCAAGGCTGCGGGCGCCCTCCGTCTGTCCGGCATCGACGGCCACGATACCGGCGCGAAGGATGTCGGCATTGTAGACGGCAAAATGCAGGCCGAGGCCGATGATGCCGGCGATCAGCGCCGGGATCTTGAAGCCCAGCTGTCCGAGCCCGTAATAGATCAGGAAAAGCTGCAGGAGCAGCGGCGTGCCCATGAACAGCCACATGAACGCCCGCACCGGCAGCGCCACGCTCTTCGACGCATAGAGCACGACGAGGGCGAAAACGATGCCGAAGACGAAGCTGATCAGGGCGGCGGAGATGGTCAGGACGACCGTCCACCAGACGCCCAGCCAGAGGATGTCGGCATAGGGTGGAACGACGCTGAAATCGAGACCTTGCATGCGCGTCTCCCCCTCAAGCTATGGCGTAGCGTCGGTCGATGAGATCGACGATCCGCGCGACGACATAGACGATGAGCATGTAGAGCACCGCGGCAACGCCGAAGATCTCGAACGGCTTGTAAGTCGAACCGATGTAGCGCTGCGCGGTATAGGTGAGCTCGACCACTGAAATCGTCGAGACGAGTGCTGATCCCTTGACGAGGGCTACCGCATTGACGCCGAGCGGCCGGATCATCAGGCGCGCAGCTTGCGGCAAGACCACCTTGCGCATGGTCTGGAACCGGCTGAAGCCGATCGAGCGTGCTGCCTCCGTCTGACCGCGATCGACCGAGAGCACCGCGCCGCGGATCGATT
Source organism: Ensifer sp. VA4 (assembly GCF_055710065.1). Classification (NCBI taxonomy): domain Bacteria; kingdom Pseudomonadati; phylum Pseudomonadota; class Alphaproteobacteria; order Hyphomicrobiales; family Rhizobiaceae; genus Ensifer; species Ensifer sp. VA4. The sequence goes on from NZ_JBVQPO010000009.1 coordinate 102,055, forward strand.
CCGCCATGTAGGCGCCGATGTTGAGACCAAGGCCAATGACGCCGGCAGCAAATGGCTCCAGATTGATGCCGATCTGCGGACCGCCGAAGTAAAGCACGAAGAGCTGGATGAGGCACGGCGTGCCGCGAAACAGGCTGACATAGGCGGTACCGAAGGCGCGCAGCATCAACGAGCGCGACATCTTGGCGGCGGCGATCAGGAACGCCACCACCAGCCCGAGCGCAAGCGCAAGTACCGAGATCTCGATCGTGATCCACGCCGCTTCCACGAAAAACGGGAAGACGCGCTCAACCAGCGAAACGTCCATGGGAAAACTCCGGAAGGCGAATTCATGAGCTCCGGCCGCGGCTCATGCTGCGGCCGGAGAGACGGGAAGCTCAGGGGATCAGCGGATATCGCTGCCGACCCATTCCATGGCGATCTTCTCGTAGGAACCGTCTGCCAGCATGTCCTCGAGCGCCTTCTGCATCGCCGCCTTCAGCTCCGGATTGTTCTTGCGGATGGCAATGCCGATCGCGACGCTACCGCCTTCGATGTCAGGCGTTTCCAGGCGACGGACCTTTTCGCCGGTTTCCTTGACGGCGACCATGACCGGAATGTTGTCGACGACGATCGCATCGACACGACCGCTCTTCAATTCCATCAGCAGCTCCGGCAGGCCCTTATAGGTGCGCACATCCCAGCCGCCCTGCTCGCGTGCCCACTTCTCATGCGTTTCCCCGAGCGTCACGCCAAGCGTCTTGCCCTTGAGTTCGTCGAGCTTTTGAACACTGGATGCCTCGCTGACGAAGACGGCGCGACCGGCATGGTAATATGGACCGACGAAATCGACGACCTTCTCCCGCTCCGGGGTGATCGTCATCGAGCCGACGATCGTATCGTATTTGTTGGCGAGCAGGCCGGCGATGATGCCGTCCCAGGCGGTCGTGACCAGCGTGCCCTTGACGCCGACACGCTCGGCAATTGCCTGGCCGATTGAAGCGTCGAAACCGACGACCTGGTTTTCTTCATTGACGAAATTGAACGGCGGGTACTGGCCCGACATGGCGATCTTCAGTTCGCCGGCCGCCTTGACGTTCTCGAGGTCGTCGGCCTTCGCCGAGACGGCGGAGAAAGTTGCAGCGATGGTCAGCGTCGCGGCCAGCAGGCCGGAGAATAGGCTCTTCATAAATTGTTCCTTGTTCCTCTGGGTGAATGCGCCTTCTGGTGCGCTTGGGGCCCGGCACGGAGGCGCCTTCCGAATTTCATGATTGCTTCTGCTTCAGCATTGCGCAAATAGATAATGGAAATAGAAGGCATAGACTTGAAGAATGACTTCACCGCGGTTGGATCGGCTCGTCTGGGAGCTCGACTGGAACCTTTTGCGCACCTTCGTGGTGATCGCCGAGGTCAAAAGCATCACACGTGCGGCCGAGCGGCTGAACCTCAAGCAGCCGAGTGTGAGCAACGCACTTCGGCGGCTTGAAGACCGCGTCGGGCGACGTCTGGTCGAGCGGGATGCGACGCGCTTTGAGCTCACCGAAGTGGGACAGTTGCTCTACGAACAGAGCGTCGAGGTCTTCGGCACGATCTCGCAACTGCCGCAACTCGTGCGCGGCGTCAGTGACGACGTCACCGGCCACGTCACGATTGCCGTTGCGAGCCATGTGGTCTCTCCGATCTTCGACCGGGCGCTGATAGAGTTCCACCGCAGCTATCCGCGTGCGACGCTGACGATCAACGTCGGGCCGAGCGGCGAGGTCACGCGCCAGGTCCGAGAGAAGCGTGCTTCCTTCGGTCTTTGCCTCGTCAGCGTCCGGGATCCTGCGCTCGATTATCTCTTGGTCTTCAGGGAGTTTTTCGGCTTCTTCTGCGGTCCGCACCACAGGCTTTTCGGCCGGGAGGGATTGAAGCTTGCCGACCTCAAGGGCGAGACGTCGGTTTCCTTCCAAACCGACCATATCGCCGATGCGCTCCGGCCCGTGGCGCTGCTTCGCAGCGAAGCCAAGCTCAACGCCAATGTCGTTGGCGTCTCATCCAGCCTCGAGGAGGTTCGACGGATGACTCTTGCCGGTCTCGGCGTCGGCTCGCTGCCGCTGCATGTCGCCCGCCGCGATGTAACAGACGGGCTTCTCTGGCGCCTGCCGCCCTACGACAATCCTCCGGCGATCGATATTTTCATGCTGACGAACCCTGAAAAAGCGATCAACCGGGCCGAGAAGGCCTTGATCGGCGGCTTGCAGACGCTGATTGCCGAAACGCCGGTTGAAGAACGCGTCTACGCCGATTGATCGCGAAGCCGCGCCGGCTCAGTCGACAATAGCGCTTCGGCCCGCTCCCGCGCGTCCGGCTCGAGCGCAATCGCCGCGCGCGCCCGAAGATCGAAGCGTACGGTCGTCGTCCTGTTGACCGCATGCACCACGCCGTCGAGCGTGCCGGACATGATCTGCTCGAAAGTGACCGACGAGCGGCCGAGCTTGATGACGCGCGAGCGGATGGTGATCAGCGCGCCAGCCTTCGTTTCGTGCTTGTATTCCACCTCGGAGCGCACATCCGCCCACCCCCTGCCCCGATCCGTTTCGGTTTCGGCGCCGGCGATATGGCCAAGAAGCTGGAAACTCGCGTCGTCGAACATCGCCGCATAGTGGCGCACATTCATGTGCCCCATCGTGTCGCACATCCAAGGGTGGGCAACGCCGACATAGGTTGTCAAATCCTGCAAAGACATGGGGCGCGCCTCAATCGTCGAGTTGTGACCGGTTGCGACACATAGCGGATGGCCAATGCCTCTGTCCATGGCGGTCGGACACAGCGTTCGCGTCCGCTCCAGTTCGACAAAAGGCGAGAAATCCGTGGGTAAGCACGCTCGCTTTGGACTGCAGCTAGGCGCGGCGGCGTTGCTCCCCTAGATTGGCCGCCTGAGACGTGAGGAGGTTTGCGCGTGAAAGTCTATCTCGCTGGCCCGGAAGTTTTTCTGTCCAATGCGGTCGAGGTCCAGAAGGAGAAAGCGGCGCTGGCGCGTGCGGCCGGCTTCACGCCTCTGGTGCCGGGCGACCTTGAAATCCCACCGGCCCCCACCAAGCATGAACGCGGTCTGGCGATCTATGCCGTCGATGAGGGCATGATGCTGGCATCCGAAATGATCATCGCCAACCTTACACCGTTTCGCGGCATCAGTGCCGATGTCGGCACGGTGTTCGAGCTCGGCTTCATGTGTGGCCGTGGCAAGCATGTCTACGCCTATACCAACACTTCGCGCAGCTATTACGAACGTATCTTGAACGATCATTACCAGGGTAACGCTGCGCTGCGCCCTGACGGACGCATGGCCGGCTCCGACGGCCTCAGCATCGAAGATTTCGACATGGCCGACAATCTCATGCTGGACGGCGGCATCCTTCGCCGGGAGGGAGTGCTGATCAAGCGGGAAGTACCGGAGGCCGATCGCCTTACCGATCTCGAGGCTTTCAAGCAATGCCTGGCCATCGCCGCAAGGCGGCACCTCAGATAGACTTACGATCAATCCTGTCGTCCGGCAAGGGCCTGCCGAAGCCGGAGAAGTCATTGACCTTGACGGACCGGTCGCCGCCCTCGACATCAAGGGCGAAACGTGCCGTGATCCACAGCTGTCGCCGATCGCTCGGTCGCCAGCTTGTAGTTCTCAATCCCTTCGGTATCAAAGAGGCATCAAAGACTGGTTCAATCCTCTCCATTCGCTTATGCGCATCAAACGATTGGCCGGGTCGAGACAATCTCCTATAAAATTCGCCGATCGGGAAGTTATCTGCGGAAGATATCCCTGTCCGCGTTATTTTTCCCGATCGGGAATACTATTCTCGACGGACCACCCAATATTTTGCTATTTTCCCGAGCGGGAAAATAATGATGGCAAAGCGCGTTAAAACTCCATCTGATATCGGCACCTTGGTCCGAAGTGCACGCAAGGAGCAAAAGTTGCGGCAGGATGAACTTGCCGGGGTTGCTGGCGTCGGGCTCCGGTTCATTGTCGATCTCGAGGCCGGCAAGCCGACAGCTCAGATAGGAAAAGTGTTGCAGGTTCTGCAAACGCTCGGCTGTTCGGTCGATATTCTGGCTCCTGGTGAATGCAGACAATGACGGCAAGGGTTCTCAACGTCTGGTGGGATAGTCGAAGCCGGGCAATTCACCCAGGATCGGCACGGCGATATCGGCTTCGCCTACGCTGAAGCTTGGCTTGACGATGAAAGCACACTTCCGCTTTCAGCCTCCCTCCCGAAGCGCCCGGCACGTTTTTCCCGTCGTGAATGCAGACCATTTTTTGGCGGCCTGCTGCCCGAAGAATGCCAGCGCCTGGCTTGTCACTTCATGTTCTCAGCAAGGCGATATGGGGAAAGTTGTAATAGAGTTGCGGTGAAAGTGTCGATAGCGGTCCGGGGAAAGTGTCAATAGGAATCCGGTGAAAGTGTCATTAGCGGTCCGGGGAAACCGTAAATAGTGCGATTGTCGCCGGTGAGCGCGATCCGATGGTTCTGGCGTCCTACCGTGACCCACGCTGCCATGCGTCCGCAGAGACGATCCGTCAAGCGCTCGTCGGCAATGATCGCGAAGAGCACATCTTTGCCCTGACCCAGGCCCTGGAGTTCTACGACGTCTACCAAGCCAAAGTGGCGCTCTGCGACGCGCGCATCGAGGCTGCGTTGAAACGGCTGCGGAGGGCCTCGTCCACCGCTGTAGGCAAACCGCAGACCGGACGGACAACGCAGAAGCAATCCAATGACCCAGCCTTCGACGTTCGCGCCGCCCTGTACGGCTTGCTCGGCTGCGATGTCACCCAGATTCACGGGCTCGGGCCTTATCTGACGCTCAAATTGGTCGGAGAGTGCGGGACCAACCTCTCGGCCTGGCCGAGTGCCAAGCACTTCACCTCCTGGCTGTGCCTCTCACCAAGCAACAAAATCTCCGGCGGCAAAGTGTTGTCATCACGGACCCGACGATCTGATAGCCGGGCCGCGGCGCTACTGCGACCTGCCGCGGTTGCGGTTGGGCGCACTCAGACCGCGTTGGGGGCATTCTATCGGCGTCTGTCGGCTCGCGTCGGCAAGGCCAAGGCCGTGACTGCCACGGCCCGCAAAATCGCCGTCTTGTTCTACAATACCCTGCGGCACGGTATGGAATACAGCGATCCGGGACCCTCCCGCTACGAGGAGAATTACCGTCGACGCGTCCTCACCAATCTCGAGCGAAGAGCAAAGTCGTTTGGGTGTGCCCTACAGCCGGCGCCAACATCCGGCTGAATGTTTCTTAGGAATTCCGCAAATCACTTTGCGGACTTGATCGAGGGTCGCGCCAAACTCGTCGGGTTGTCGATTTAGCCGAGCCGCGGAAGGCAATCCTAAAAGGCCATATTTCCGTACTATCCCGAATTCCGCGATCAGATTCGCCGCTTGTTACATCCAACATTTCGGCAGTATCCGTACCCGCCATCTGCGCCATAAGCACTGCCGCCCCAAGCATTGATGAATCAGCCACGGTCTTCCACGTCGGGATCTGGCACAAAAAGGGCTGGCCTCCCGTACGCCAGATCGAGATGCCGTGGCTCGTCTGCGGATGGTCGCTGCAACCACGCCAGTGTTCGGAGGATAGCGAAGTATCCCTAGTCGGAAGCGCAGGGCCAGGCCGCCGGCGTGCTCAAGCCGGGCGGCAACTTGGTCGAGCTGTCGCCACAGGTCAGGTCGATCTGCTCCTGTTCAAGTCCGGTCGCCTCGGAGAGGTTTACGCCCTCGATGCGCGTCAGGAACATGAAGGCGCCATGAAAGTCGAGCGGGCCTTTAAAGCTCGAATTGGTAAAGGTGGCGCGCGACAGGTTGGCGTGTGTGAAACGGGTTCCGGTCAGTTCCGCCTTATCGAAATTGGCGCGCCCGAGTTCGGCTTTCTCGAAACTCGCTCCCGTCAGCCGAGCGCCGGTGAAATTGGCACGCTGCAGTTCCGAATTGACGAAGGACGCTTTTTCAGCGGCGATACCCGCGAAATTGCAGCGATAGGCTTCGATCCTCGAAAAATTCGCGCCCTCGGCCAGAGCGCCCGCTACCGATGAGCGCACCAGCGTTGCCTTTTCCAGATTGGCGCCTGTCAGATTGGCAGCGCGCAGATCGGTCAGGGTGAAATCCGTATTGACCAGATTGGCGCCTTGCAGATCGCTCCCGCCAAGCATGAGCGCCTTCTTGTTGCAATCGGTCCAGTCCGCTCCGGGTGCTGCCGCGTCCTTGCAACTGGCGGCGTGGCCCACGGCCGGCGCCGCAAGGGTAACAAGGCAGGCGGTCATCGCCGGTGCCAGCAGGTTTTTCACTGCGCGCGCCGCGATTTTCAGCGCGTCCAGGCGCGGCCCCATGGTTCGGCGCTCCGCGCGGCACCCGTGGTCGAGATCGGTTTTGAGGATAGTCATGGCGCCGCTCCGGGGACCCGCGGGGTCGAGTCGATTGTATTTCAGATGGCACACACACCCTTCGGACGATCGGATCGCCAGTTGTGCGTGCTTCGCTGGCAAACGTATGACGTTGCTGCCCTTTATGCAAATAACAGAAATGAAAACGGCTTGGTTTCAGATGACAATCGCCAACAGCCAGTCAGGCAATTTGGCGTACGGGGGCTCGGCGGCAATGGCGGCCCGAAGGCTGATGTAGACGTACTCGAAACTGTGGGAGCGTCGCCCGAGCGTGCGGCCTGAAACGGTACCCCAATCTATCGGAACAATGAGAGCACACCAGCGGCGTTTGTATTGGCAATCTGCAGGGACTGTATTGCTAGTTGCTGCTGTGCTTGAGCGGCTTTGAGGCGAGCCGATGCTTCATTCATATCTGCGTCGACGAGGCGCCCGATGCCCTTTTCGATGCTCTCCATCAGAGTACTGGTGAAGTCGGATTGCAGGTCGATGCGCATTTGCAGAGAGCCAAGCAAGCTCGCACTCGAAATCGCGCCCTTCAACATGTATTCGATACCCTCGATGTATTCGTCGACAGTAAAGTCCGCGCCGGTTACGTCAATCTCGGCAAGGTCGAAGTCGAGCGTCCAGCGTGGCGTAGATCGTACGTTTTCGACCGTGACCCTCGCAGCGCGATTACCAGCCTCGGGGTAGATTGCCTGATCCGCGGAAAACGTGAGAGACGTGCCGGACGCTGTGACGGCCAGCCCGCTTCCTGCCGAGGCAAATGCGATAACCGTCGCAAGCGCGGTTGCGTCGCCGACCGTGCCGTCGCTTGTGCCGAGTGCAGCATCGACCGTCGCCCGATCTATCGTGTAGGTCTGTAAAGCGCCGGGGCCGACCTTGACATCAAAATAGATTGCCGCCGTTGGCGAGACCGTAAACGGTTTGGTAAACCCGATGCTCGCCTGGGGATACATATTATCGTGATTGTTTATTGGTGCGTCCTCCAGGCCCAGCGCAAACCCTGCGGGGTGAACACCGTTGAAGTCGGACACCACGTTGGAAATATCGATGCTGGAGCCTGGTTCCCCGGACGTCTCGAGCGAGCCGATCTCGAATTGACTTGATGAGGAGGATCCGCTGAACAATGTTTCATAGGCGGTAGCGGGAACCGAGTTGTCCTGAAAGACTCGCTGCAGGACAGCACGCAGTTGAGACGCCGTGTTGATTTTGCCGTCGGTTGCGGCGAGCGCCGCGTCGATCACGGCTTTGTCGATCCGCAAGCCCGCAAAAACCTGGCCCGCGGAGTGCGTACCCGCATCGACCGTAAGATCGAACTCGATATAGTCAGTCGGCCCGAATGTCGCCGGCCCCGTGAAGGCATGGTTCTCGTGACCCTGATGAGCGGTCGAATTGATGCCCGTTCTCCGGAAACCGCCAATGTCTCCCACACCGCCTATTTCCTTCTGCAAGATGCCGCCGCCACCAGCATTGAGCATGCTCGTCAGTTTGAGATTGAGATCCGTCGTGTTCACTGCCACCGATCCGTCCGCCGCTCTGACGAAGGACGAGACGATCGAAGCGGTCAATTCAGCGGTTTGCATGAGGTGGGTCGAGGCGCCTGTACGCAGCCAGTTCACGCCGTTGAAGCTGGACGAGGCAATGACGCTCTCCGCTTGAGCATTGAGTTGGCCGAGTTCCTTCTGGATCTTGGTTTTGTCAACGCCAGGCTCTTTTGCGGCGATGACCCTTGTCTTGAATGCAGTCAAAATCTCAACGATCGATTCGGTCCCCTCGTAGGCGACACCGACCTTCGCTGTCCCCAGACCGAGAGCGTCAGCAACGGCCGAGATCGCCTTGCGATCTGAACGCATCGTCGTGGAGATAGACCAGTACGCAGCGTCATCTGCCGCGGTTTGTATACGAAGTCCGGAACTCACTTCATCATGATTGGCAGCAAGCGTAACAGCGGTATTTCTCAAAATATGGACGGCGGACATCGCTGCCGCGTTCGTATGAATGCTGGACATTACAGAGCCGTCGATTAGAGATTTTTGCCCTTCATGGGCGAGTCGATGCGTTCACTCAACCACAAATTTGGTTAAGGAGCTACTACTTTTGCAAACGCACCAGCGCTACGTGCTACCCAGAAATGTAGCGTTGTCTGGCCGGCTGCGTGTCCGCCTGTTCCGACTGCGGCTCTGGATCGCGTCCTCGGCGTCCTGCTGGCGGGCTTTGGCGTGTTACCTCGTTCAGCAGCCGGTCGGGTCACTTGCCCGCCACGCAAAAACATGCAATATCCATACAATCATAAAGGCCGGATATGATAGTGATGAACGACGAACGCCTGCAGATCTCGTGGCGCCCCACCATTCGTAAGGCAGACGGACCTCTCTACCTCGCGATCGCGGATGCAATTGCGGCGGATATCGCTGATGGCCGCCTTGTCGACGGCATCCGCCTGCCGCCGCAACGCGTGCTCGCCGAGGCCCTTGGGATCGATTTTACCACCGTCAGCCGCGCCTACAACGAAGCGAGGCATCGTGGCCTGGTGGAAGGTCGCGTGGGCCAGGGCACCTATGTCAAGGCACGGCGCGCCACGAACGCCCGTCCGGCGACGAGCGGTATCGTCGACATGAGCATGAACCTGCCGCCGTTGTTTGACGATCAAGCGCTTGCTGCAAAGCTCTGGGACGACATGGCCTCACTTCAGGCCGAGCACGGACTCGACCTCCTGATGCGCTACCAGGCGCCGGCCGGCACTGCGCACAACAGAGCCGCCGGCGCCGCCTGGCTGAGACCGCGCCTCGGCGAGGTGCCGGTCGAGCGCGTGCTGATCTGCCCCGGTGCACAAGGCGCGCTGCTTGCAACGCTCACCAGCTTGGCAAAGCCAGGCGACACCATATGTGCCGAGGCCATTGCCTACCCCGGCCTCCGGGCCTTGGCCGCCCATCTCGGCCTCACGCTGCTGGGGATCGCCATCGACGAGAAAGGCCTTATACCAGAAGCCTTTGATGAGCTATGTTCAACGCGAACATTAAAGGCACTCTATTGCAATCCGACACTTCACAATCCGACAACCGCCACGCTCCCGCTGGAGCGCCGTGAAGCGATCGTTGCCATCGCCAGACGGCATGGGGTGCCGATCATTGAGGATGATGCCTACGGCGCCCTGCCCGTCGCGCCGCCGCCCGCACTTGCCGCTCTGGCACCCGATTTCGTCTACTACATCGGAGGTCTCGCGAAATGCCTTTCGCCAGCGCTCCGCGTTGCCTATCTCGCCGTTCCGGACAGCCGCAGCTCGGTCCGAATCGAGGGCGCGATCAGGGCGACTGCCGGTCTCGCTTCACCGCTCACGGCAGCGATCGCGACCCGCTGGATCGAGGATGGAACGGCCGAAGCCGTCCTCGCCGCGATCCGTCGCGAAACGGCCGATCGGCAACAGATCGTCGAAAACGTCCTCCCCAAGGGCACGGCCGTCACCGATCCAAGTGCTTTTCACGTCTGGTTGCGCCTGCCGCAACCGTGGACACGCGGCGAGTTCAGCGGGCGGCTGCAGGCTGCGGGAATTGCAGTCGTTCCGAGCGACGCCTTTTCCCTCTGCCCGCCCCCGGAGGCCGTGCGCTTGGGGCTTGGCGCACCTGCAACACAAGAGGAGCTGCGCCGCAGTCTGCTGATCATCGCCGATCTCCTCGGCCAATCCCCGGCGGCATCCAGCCTCGTGGTCTAACGAGAGCCCTAATGGCGGGCGGAATTGTCGCAGCAATGTATGCATACAATAAATTGACAATGTATGCTTTCAGGCGCTTAATCCCCTGGACCTGAGGCGGCGCCTGGAATGGCGGGCCGCATACCCGGGCAACATCGGCGCAACATTAGGAATGCGCCGGACAAGACGCCTGAAAGGAACGACGATGTCTTCGGATCACGATTGGCCGCCTATCCCGCCCATGCAGACCGGCCTGCGCGGCCGTTGCCCGCGCTGCGGACAGGGGCACCTCTTCGAGGGTTTCCTTAAGATGCGCAAGGAATGCGAAGTCTGCGGCCTCGACTATTCCTTCGCCGACCCAGCCGACGGGCCTGCCTTCTTCGTCATCTGCTTTGCCTGCGTGCCAAGCGTGCTTCTTGGCGTCTGGCTCGAAGTTCAGTACAGCGCGCCGCTCTGGGTTCACTTGCTGGTCACCGGCCCGTTCATGCTGCTGACATGTATTCCACCGCTTCGGCCCTTGAAGGGCTGGCTCGTCTCAAGTCAGTTCTTCTACAAGGCTGAGGAGGGCAAGGTCGTCAGGCGCAGTGCAGATTCGCGCGTCCCGACGACGCGGTAGATCTGGCTGAACTGCGCCGTTCCGCGGAGACATGCGACCGGTCGCCGATAGCGCGGCGACTCAGTTATGGTACGCCTTTTCAGGCGTCAGATGTGAAAGTTGCCTCGGAGGCGACGCGGCACGCGATCGCAAATCGCGTCAGCCTCGACTTTGGTGATATGGTTGGCCTGCCCATGAATCGCGGCTTCCTAACCGCTTTGACGAAGTAAAGAGTTCGCTCCTTGGGCTTGCATGATTGGACCTGCATGCTGGTTTCCTTCGCTTTGCGAACCGGACTCGTTTATCGTCTTCTGCTAATTCACAAACGAGGACGGGGCGATGGAAAGCAACTGGTCGACATTGGAGGCGGAATACCAAGGTGATGACATCGGCGTGATTTCTACTGACCCGCTGCTCGGTCGTCTTCAGTTAGTGGCCGAGCAAGAGGAAGTCGTTGAAGTCATGCTCGATCGCGCAACAGCGGAACGGCTCCTCTCCGCTCTGGTGCAATTCCTAGCGCACGGCGAAGGTGGTGATGCGCCAAATTTCTCCATTACACAATGAAGGTGGCCGGTCGCGGCGATAGCCCCAAGCCTTGATAGCCTGTTCATCTCCGGTTCGGGATGCCGTGGTACAATTTCCGAGTCGATGCATCCAAGAGGAGTGAAGCATGAGCCGAAATACTGTCCTCGGAATAATTCTTGCCGTAGTGGTTATCATCCTCGTCGTCCTTCTAGTGCCGAAGAAGGAAACGACCACGGAGACTGCGACACCGCCGGCGACCACGACTGAGCCGACGACCTCTCAACCGTCGACAGGTACCCCCTCGACAACGGCCCCGTCGACCACCGAACCGTCCACGACCCAGCCGTCTACGGCGACGCCTTCCACGACCGAGCCGTCGACAACGGCGCCTTCAACCACACAACCCTCTACTACCCAGCCTTCTACCACGACACCCGCTCAATAGAGTGCTCATGTCGCGGCCGCCCACCATCTCTACATGGTTGGGCGGCCGCCCTGTCAGGTCTGATCTGACCCTGCAAAACTTCGCCCGCGTAGGGCCGGCGGTCAGGTTAACCCTTGGGCAGCTATTCTCAGCCTAGAGCCCGCAGACCCGACGTTAATCAGTTCGCAGGAGTCGGCTCGCCCAGCGAGAGCATCAGGCGGTTCGCCCAGTTGAAGAAGGCAGCGCCGTGGATCACATCGGCGATTTCCAACTCATCAAGGCCCGCCGCAGTCAGCCGTGCGACGTGCTCGTCGCCGAAGGCGGGCGGCGTCGCAGTCAGCGCGACTGAGGCGGCAACGATCGCATTCCAGCGTTCGCCAAGTTCGGCACCGACGCCCTCATCCAGCAGCTTTTGCACGTCGTCGCCGCGTTTCGAATGGTGAGATGCGAAGCGTGAATGGACGGATGCGCAGAAGACGCAGCCATTCGAGCGCGAGGCAGCCGTGGCCGCGAGTTCGCGCTCGGCACGCGGCAGGCCTGTGCGGGTGTTGTAGAAGATGTCCTTGTCCGTCTTCGTGCGTGCCTCCAGCACCTCCGGATCGCGCACCAGCAGCCGAAAATAGGGAGACTTTGCGCGCGCCGCTTCGACGAGCCCAAGGAGATGTCGTTCGGTCAGATCGTCTTCCGCCAAAGGCTGGAGCCAGGGTGTCCAGCCGATCTCGGCCTGAGTGAAGGTTCCAGGAGGATTTGTTACGTCTGGGATGATGGCACGTTCCGTCATTGTTGCGGTTCCTCTCGATGACTTATGCGGCGGCACGCTTCGAAGCGGCAGACAGCAGGCTGAGCCCGACGATCACGCGAACCTGGAACGCGACGAACGAGATGAGTTGCGACAACGTGACGATGCCATCCGTCGTCCAGCCGGCATCGAGCAGCGCCTGCAACGCTTGCGGGCTGGCCTCGCGCGGGCGGAAGACGAGCAGATGGGCATGCTCCAACGCGGCTGAGAGCCTTTCGCCGAGCACGTCGCGGTTTGTGTCCGTGACGCGGTAAAGCAGCCCAGCCCTGTTTTCGACGCTCAACGGACCCGCGGGATAATCGCCGTAGGGGCCTATCGCCCGCCCCGCCCCGATCTCTGCCTTCAAGACCTCGACAAGCCAGCGGTCCGTACCGCTTTCCTCGAGCGGATTGACGTAGAATTCATAGATATCCGGCTGACGGTGAAGTCCGGCGATGAAGCTCGCAATCGCCTGCCGCTCCGCCAGGGAGACCTCGCCAAATGCCTTGGGTCGAAACAGCGCGAGATAGCTTTGCTGCGCCTGTTCTCGCGTTTCTGGCCGTTGGGCGCGGATGCGGTCGAGGCTCGATCCCGGCGTGATGCCGGCGAGCAGATCGATGACGTCTGGTGACACTTGGGTCATGCTTGGTCTCCTCTAAGGGTGAAATCGGCGTTTGGTCTCAACCGACGGCCCCGAAACGGCGCGCATGGAACTTCTCCTGCGGCGACCACCCGAGCGCCGGTGCAACCTTCGTCGCGATCAGTTCGATCGAGCGCAGGATCAACGGGTGCGGTGGATCGACCGAGTGAACCTGGAACACGAGGTCGGGCACGCGCTCCAGGGTTTCGTCGCGGCTGAGGCTTTCGATGACATCGTCCACCGATCCGACATGTACGTCGAAGGCGGCGATCAGATCGGCAAGGGAGTTGCCGGCAACCTTGTGGCCGGCGGCAATCAGGCGTTCTGCACCGCGGTTCAGTCCAATCTCCGCCAGCCGCAGCGCTTCGGCGCGGCTATCGGCGACAAAAAGGCTGCGGGAACCGAGAATGCGCGGCGCGCGACCGGCGGGAAGCGCATGCAGATAGGCGTCAATGATCGGGTTCTGCAGTTCCGCCAATGTGGCACTCGGGTTGTCGTGCGGTCGCGGCTGCGTGCGTGAAAGCATCAGGCCGTCGCCAGCGCGACCGGCGCGCTCACCGCCGGCGACCGAGAAGCTTGCCTGCCAGATACGATCGAGCAGTTGCGGTGCCGCGGGATAGAGACGATCGCCGCCGGCGAGCGCTCGGCCGGCCCAGGCATCGAGCACGGTTTGCAGATGCCGGCCAAAGACCACACCACGCTCCGCGCTTTCAAGGCCGAAGGCAGTGAAGGATGATGGCGTTCCGCCTGTGCCGAAGCCGACCTCCAGCCGGCCGCCGGAGAGCAGATCGAAAACCGCTGCGTCTTCCGCCACCCGGATCGGGTTTTCGAGCGGCAAGGTGATGACGCCCGTGCCGAGGCGGATGCGCGTCGTCTCGGCAGCCACATGAGCGAGGAAAACAAGGGGCGCGGGCAGGCCGCCCTCATCAGCATGAAAGTGATGCTGCGCCACCCAGGCCGTATCGAAGCCAAAGCGCTCGGCCGCGACGATCTGCTCCTTGGCGTAATAATAGCGTGTGCCGGCGGGAACATCGTCGAGCAGGCGCGTGAAAAAGCCAAGGCGCTTGCGTGGGGTCGTCTCTGTCATGATCTGTCCTGTCTGTCGTTCCCGCTGCCTCAGGCAGCGGCCCGGCGGCTTTGCCCGGGAATGGCGTTGATCAGTTCGCGCGTGTACGCGCTTCTGGGGTGTTCGAAGACTTCCGAAACCGTGCCACCGTCGACGAGGCGGCCATCCCTCAGGACGGAAACGGTGTCGGATATCTGGCGCACGACGGCGAGGTCGTGGGAGACGAAAACGTAGGTGAGGCCGAGATCGCTCTGCAGTTCCTGGAGAAGCGCGAGAATACGCGCCTGGACGCTCACATCCAGTGCGGACACGGCCTCGTCCAGCACCAGCACCTGAGGATCGAGCACAAGCGCCCTGGCGATCGCGACCCGCTGACGTTGACCGCCGGAAAGCGCGTGCGGTCGCCGTGCAAACACGTCTTCGGGCAACCCGACCCGGGTGAGGATCGCCCACGCCTTCGCCTCGCGATCGACGCGCTTGAGCCTGCCGAAATTGAGCAGTGGCTCCGTTACGATTTGCAGGATGCTCTGGCGCGGATCCAGCGATCCGTAGGGGTTCTGGTAGACGAGCTGGATCCTGCGTCGAAACTGCCGGAGATCCTCTCCAGCAAGGCACGAGAGATCTGTCCCGTCGATAACGATCCGGCCCGCAGTCGGTTTGTCGAAGCCAACGATACTGCGGATGGTCGTCGTCTTTCCCGAGCCGGATTCTCCGACGATCGCATGGGTCGACCCGCGGCGGACGCGAAAGCTCAGCTCGTCGACTGCGCGAAACCGGCTGCTGCCCGCGCCGGCAAATTCGCGAACAAGACCGTCCACGACGACAATATCGTCCTCAACGCCTGGTGGGCTTGAACGCACTTCCGATTGCGGCCTGGACACCGGCCGCGCAAAGGACGGTGCAGCCGCAAGCAGTTCTCGTGTGTAAGGGCTGCGCGGAGCCGCAAGAACGGCGCTGGCCGCGCCCTGCTCTTGAATTCGGCCGTTCTGGAGGACGACAATCCGGTCAGCGCGGTCGGCAGCCACGCCGAGATCGTGGGTCACGAGGAGCACGGCGGTGCCGTACTCGGCTCGCAATTCATCGATGAGATCGAGAATGCGTTTCTGCACCGTGACGTCGAGCGCACTCGTCGGCTCGTCAGCGATGATCAATTGCGGTTTCAGGGCGACGGCGATCGCGATCAGTACGCGCTGACGCATGCCGCCCGATAGCTCGTGCGGGTACTGCCGTGCTCTCAGTTCCGGCTCGCTCAGCCCTACGCGCTCGAGCAGCGAGATGACGCGGTGGTCGATTTCGTCCGGGTGCAGCGCCCCGTGAATCCGGAAGATCTCACCGATCTGCGCCCCGATGGTCTTGACCGGATTGAGAGAGTTTCCCGGGTCCTGCGGCACCAGGCTGATCCTGGCACCACGCACCGTCTCCAGTTGCCGGTCGGTCCACCGGGCAATGTCGGTCCCGTTGAGCTTGATGCTGCCGCGCTCCACGCGGCCGTTGGCGGCGAGCAGACCGATGATCGACTGCGCCGTGGTCGTCTTGCCCGAGCCGGATTCACCGACAAGAGCAACGACTTCGCCAGGATTGATGCGGAAGGAAACATCTTGGACGACGCGGCGCGGCGCAGTCCCATCATCATAGGCGAGGCAGAGCCCCTCGACTTCGAGAACGGGCGGCACTTGTTTGGGAATTACGGTCATGCTGCGGCCCTTCCAAAGGATTGGCTGACCCGGTTGGCGGCCAATACGACGAGAACGACCACGACGCCGGGAGCCGTCGTCAGCCACCAGGCCGTCGAGATGTAATTGCGTCCTTCTGCGATCAGCAGCCCCCATTCGGGCGTCGGCGGTGGCGCGCCATAGCCGAGAAAGCCGAGGGTCGAGATTTGCAGGACCGCCGAGCCGAATTGCAGCGATGCGAAGGCAAGAACCGATGTCAGCGAGTTCGGAAGAATGTGCCGCCAAAGCACCGATACAAAGGTACCGCCGCTGCCGAAGGCGGCCTCGACATAGTCGCTGCGGCGCACGCGTACGACTTCCGCTCGCGCCAATCTGGCGAAGCCAGCGACCGAGGTAACGCCGACGGCAATGGCCGCATTCACCGTGCCGAAGCCAAGCAGGATAATGATGCTGAGTGAAAGCAGCAGTGGCGGAATGGACAGGAAAACGTCGACGAGGCGCATGATCGCATCGTCAAAACGACGCCGGACGGAGCCGGCGACGACGCCGAGCCCGGTGCCGACGATAAGGCCGAGGCCAACCGCGACGAAGGCGCCGGTCAGCGAATGCACGGCACCATGGATGATGCGGGCGTACAGGTCGCGCCCAAGTGCATCGGTCCCCAGCAGATGCTCTGCGGTCGGGCGCTTCAACTGCGCGCCACCCACGCCCTCGAGCGGATCGTAGCCTGTGAAGAGCGAGGGGGCGACCGCCCAGAGGAAAACCGTCGCCAGGATAAGCCAGGACAAGGCCAGTCCCGGAGGCACGCGCCGCAGCGTCGAGGCCGCGCGAGAGCGCTGTCCTTGGCGCTGCCGCCTCGCATCCGCGGCGGTCTCCTCGTGAAGTGTATCGAAAGTGGTCATGCGGCGGCTCCGATTTTTGTTCTCAGGCGCGGATCGAGCACAGGGAAAAGCAGGTCCACGATGAGATTGATGATCACGAAGGCGAGCGCCGAGAGCACGACGATGGCCTGAAGAACGGCGGCGTCCTGGCTGCCGACGGCGCGTTCGGTCAAACCACCGATGCCGTTGAGCCCGAAGACGGTTTCCGTCACGACGGCTCCGGCGATCAGTTCGCCGAAGAGCACGCCGGCGATGGTCAGTGTCGGGAGGAGTGCATTCTTCGCGACGTGCCGCCAGAGTATCCACTGGCGGTTGGCGCCTTTGGCGCGCGCAACGCCGACGAAGGGTCGCGTCATCACGTCGTCGATGTGGCGCACGAGCACCTGGGCGAGCGGTGCGGAGATGGGCACCGCCAGCGTGATGACTGGCAGGATCAATTCCTGCCATGGGCCCGGGTTGATGACCGGAACGAGCTTCAGGCGAAAGGAAAAGATCTGGATCAGCATGATCCCCAGCCAGAAAGTGGGGATCGAAATGAAGAGTGAAGGAACCGATTGCAGCGCGCCGCGCAGCGAGGCGAACGGCGTCAGGCTGGAAAGGAAGGCGATGAGGATCGCCAGCACTGAGGCAAGGAGGAAGCCAAGCGTGGCGAGCTTCAACGTCGCCGGCAGATGAGCTGAAAGAAGACTGCTCACCGGGACACCGGCCTGAACGGAGTAGCCGAAGTTGCCGGTCAGGAATTTGCCGATCGTGTGTGCGTACTGGACGAAAACGGGGCTATCGGCAGCGTAAGATGCCCGGATCTCGGCAACCTGTTGAGCGGTCAGCCCGAGATCGGGGTTCTGGAACTTGATGAGGATTGCGTCGCCGGGCATCGCCTGCAGCAACACGAAGGAGATCGTGAAGGCGGCCCACAGGACGAGCAGCGCCTGTCCAACACGATTGAGCAAAAAGGCGGACATGATCCGTTCCTCTGGACGCAGATTTCAGGAGTGGCGGCCACCGCGAGCGCGGTGGCCGCGGCTCGATCAGTGCTCGGGGAGCCAGGTGCTGTAGAAGCTTGGGCGACCGACGGCCTCGAAGGCGACGCCCTGGACATATGGTGCACCGGCATAAGCCTGCGGCTCCTCGAAGATCGGGATCGCATAGGCCTGGTCGACGACGTAGTCCTGGATCTCGCCAGCAATCGCCAGGCGCTTTTCGCGGTTCGGTTCGGAGGCCAGCGCCTCGAGCAGGCCGTTCAGCTTGTCGTCGACGAAGCTCTGGACCTTGTCGCTGAGACCGCCCTTCTGGCGCAGCACGTCACGGTTCTTTGGATAGTATTGGCTCTTGATCACATCGGGGTCGGCGCGGCCGACCATGGCCGGCGAGACCGGCGTCTTCAGGGGATCGAGATCGTCGACCGTCTTGCTGCCGCTGTCGCCGGCAAGCACGTTGAGCTTCACGCCCACCTTGCCCCATTGCTGGGCAACCAGTTGCAGCGTTTCCTTGTTCTGCGGCTGCGGCAGAGATTCATAGGCCGTCAGAACCAGTTCCTTGCCGTCCTTCTGGCGCAGGCCATTGGAACCGACCAACCAGCCGGCCTCGTCAAGCAGCGCCTTGGCCTTCTCGGGATCAAAAGCAAGCTTTGCCGAGATATCCTTGTAGCCAAGGGCGGAGGACGCGATGATCGATGTCGCCTGCGGATAGTTGGCCGAAAACAGCGTCGTGACGATTTCCTTGGTGTCGGTCGCATGCAACAGCGCCTGGCGCACCTTGACGTCGGCCACCAGTGGATTGTCCGGCCGGAAAACGACGCTGTTGTTCACGCCGCGTGTCGATGGTGCATAGATCTGGTAGTCCTGTGCCTCGACCTGACCCTCGTCATAGGCCTGGACCTGGCGGATGAAGTCGGCCTGGCCTGCAAGCAGCGCACCGATGCGGACACTGTCCTCGCCGGTGATGATGTAGGTGATGCCATCGAGATAGGCTCGCCCCTGGTGCTCGAGCTTCACCGGCCCCCAATTGTACTCCTCGCGGGCCTTGAGTTTTAGTTCCTTGCCGATCGTCTCGCTCTCGACCACGAAGGGACCGGAGCCGATGATCTTAGTCGCGTCGCCGAGTTCTTCGAAGGGCAATGCGAGAGTGCTTGCCGCCACGAGACCGGAGCCGATCACCGATGTTCCCTGCAGGAAACCGGGTGACGGCTTCTTGAAGTAGAATTTCACCGTCAGCGGGTCGACGACTTCGCTGCGTTCATAGTTGTTGATGACCTCGGAGACCGGGTGCTTCAGCGCTTTGTTGCCGAGGCCGAAAACGTCGTAGTTCTTGGCGACGGCTGCAGCGTCAAGCGGCGTGCCATCAGAGAAGGTGACGCCGGGGCGGATCTTGAACGTGTATTCGGTTGCATCCGCGTTGACCGTCCAGGATTCGGCAATCCACGGCTCGATCTCGAGCGTCTTCGGGTTCTGATAGGTCAGCTTGTCGGTGATCTGATTGAGGATACCGCCGTTCGGATAGAAGCCGCCTGCGGGGGGATAGAGATTGGTATGGGCCTGCTGCTCCAGATAGATCAGTGTTCCGCCCTTGGCCGGCTCCGCCGTGCCTTCGGCCCGGGCACCCGGGTGGGCCAGGCTGGTTGCTGCAAGCATCGCCAGGGTAAGCGCTAACCGTTTCAGTTTCGTCGTCATGAGAGCCTTCCTTCAAAAATCCGAAGGCAATGGTACGACTGTCGGCGTCATTATCAATTAAATCTAGTAAATTAATATGCTATATGTTTTGGCGGATGGGAAAGAAGCATCTCGCTCATGGGCCAGGCTGAGATAATTGTCCCCGGAGCGGATTTTCGCGCCGACCTCGACATGGCATTGAGTGGCTTGTCCTTGTGGAAAAGCCGCCGCTCAGCCTAACCGCCACACACGCGACATGGACGCGTGCTTGATTGCAGCCGGCATTGACAAGCCTGTCATTATCCGTTGAAAAATCTCGGCAATTCCTTTGAACCTCCCAGGGATCGAAAAGCATCATGGAAAGCAACAAAGTCCTCGTCGTCGGCGGTGCCGGCTATATCGGCTCGCACACCTGCCTCGAACTTGCCAACAAGGGATTCGAACCGGTCGTCTACGACAACCTGTCGAATGGTCACGAGGAATTCGTCAAATGGGGCGTTCTCGAAAAGGGTGATATCCGCGATCGCCAGCGGCTCGACGAGGTGCTTGCCCGTCACAAGCCGCGCGCGATCCTGCATTTCGCCGCGATGATCGAGGTTGGTGAATCGGTCAAGGACCCGGTCTCCTTCTACGACAACAACGTCATTGGCACCTTGACGCTGCTTTCGGCCGCGCTCGCCGCCGGCGTCGAAGCCTTCGTCTTCTCATCGACCTGCGCAACCTATGGCCTGCCGGAAAGCGTTCCGATCGACGAGCAGCACCGGCAGGCGCCGATCAACCCCTATGGCCGGACAAAGTGGGTGTGCGAGCAGGCGCTGAAGGACTATGGCCAGTACAAGGGCCTTCGTTCGGTGATCCTGCGCTACTTCAACGCCGCCGGCGCCGATCCGGAAGGTCGCATCGGCGAGTGGCACGAGCCCGAGACGCATGCGATCCCGCTTGCGATCGACGCTGCCCTTGGCCGCCGCCAAAGCTTCAAGATCTTCGGCACGGACTACGACACCCGCGATGGCACCTGTGTCCGCGACTATATCCATGTGCTCGATCTGGCCGACGCGCATGTGCGCGCCGTCGAGTACCTGCTTTCCGGCGGCGACAGCGTCGAACTCAATCTCGGCACGGGTACGGGCACGACCGTCAAGGAGCTTTTGACGGCGATCGCCGACGTCTCCGGCCGCGCGTTCAATATCGATCTGGTCGAGCGTCGCGAAGGCGATTCCACGACACTGGTCGCCAACAACGACAAGGCACGCGACATTCTCGGCTGGGTCCCGCGATACGATCTGTCGGACATCACCCGCACCGCATGGAACTGGCATTCGCGTCGCAACCAGGGCGCCTGATGACGTGCTGACGTCGGTGCGGCGATTCGTGCGCCGCGCCGACGAGAACCGTAAGCTACACCACCTGCTGCGATGGCTTCGACACGATCCGCGAGCGCAAACGCCGCGTCAGCGGTTTTTCGAAGAGAATATAGGCAGCGACGCCCAATGCCGTTCCCGCCAGGACGGCGAGGAACGCCGATAGCGCCAGGTCCACACCTGCCCGGGCACAGACCTTCACCACAACCGATATGGCGAAGGTATGCCAGAGATAGATGGAATAGGACGCGTCGCCGAGAAGCATCGGCATCCCGCGCCCGCGAAACCAGCCACGGCCTTCGAGCGCCAATGTGCCGACGACGAGCATGACGGCCAAGGGGCCAAGGACGAGTTCGTCGAAGGGCAGACGAAACACGGCCAGCGCCGAAAAACCCGAAATAGCGGCTGCGACGAAGGCCCATCCGACGACATTGCTTCCCGGTACCCTGCCCCGCAGCCAAAGCTCGGCTATGATCATGCCGGCCACGAATTCGAGAATGATCGGCCGCGTGTAGGCGACGAACAATGCGTTGTCGCTGTCGATGGCATAGCCCAGGCCCACCAGCAGCAGGAAGCAGGCGGTGATCGCCAGCAGTCGGCGCGACCGCGGCACAAGCAGGGTCAAGGCGAAGAGGGCGTAGAAGAACATCTCGTAGTTCAGCGTCCATCCCTGGACGAGAACCGGCCAGACCTCGCCGGTGCTCGGGGATGGCATCGGCACGAACAGCAGCGACGCCATCACGTGAGCTGGGCTCAGAACAAGATTGGGAAAAAGCCCGACAAGGCCGCCAAGGACCATCACCATCGTCGCCAGCCAATAGACCGGCGCGATCCTTTGCACGCGGTCTCGCAGGAAGGAGAACGGCGACATCGGCCGGCGCTCGCTGATCACCCACATGATGAAGCCGCTGATGACGAAGAAGATATCGACGCCGGCAGCGCCGATCGCGAAATGATGCCCCGTGCGCTCGGCCGCATGAAAGAGGACGACGCCGAGCGCCGCAAAGGCGCGCAGATACTGGATGCCGTAGATTGTGGCCTTCACGCCCCCCGTGGTCCGATCCATCAGTACCTCAACTGCGGCATGCCATGCGGTGCGATCCGCGCGCTGCGGACCTCAGCCGGGCGCACTTCCGGTCGGGTGAGCGGCAAGGTCAGTTTGCCGGCGGCGAAATAGAGCAGGAACGAGCCGACGTGATACGGGTTCATGATGTCGATCTCGACGAACGAGCGTACCAGCAGCAACATGGCGATACCGAAGAGCACCGAGGACTGGGTATCCTGGTCTAGCGTCAAGAGGCGCTTGATGTGGCCGAGGACGGTCGTCAGCAGAATGCCTGACAAGAGGACAAGCCCGATGGCACCGGTTTCCACGATCGCCTCGATGAAGGTGTTGTGGAAGTGGAAGCCCGCGCGCGTCGCGATGTAGAACTCCTCCCAAAGGCGTTCCGCCTCCGAGAAGCCCTGTACCCAATAGGCCTGGTAGCCAACGCCCACCAAAGGCGAGGCCATGGCTGCTTCAATGCCCTGCTGCCACAGATAGGTGCGCCCGGTCAGCGTCGAATCCTTGCCGAAGAGGCCGAGCACCAGATCGACGCCGCCGCCGTAGATGCCCGCGACGGCAACCAACGCGCTGCAGATGACGGCAGCAAGAAACAGACCCTTGCGGTGGCCGGGCGAGAGCAACCCGACGACGCGCATGCCAAGCCAGAGCCCGATAATCACGGCGGTGGTCAAGACGGATGTGGCCGATTGCGAAGCGAGCAACGAATAGGCCGCAAGCAGTCCGACTGCGGCGGATGCGAAGAGCCACAGGCGTCGTTCCCCAAGGGCGACCGGCGCAATGAAAGCGAAATAGATGCCGAGCGAGGCGTAGAAGCCCAGCTGGTTCTTCGAAGCGAAGGCGCCGACGAAGCTGTATGTGCCGTCGAGCGGGTCCAGATGGTAGACGCCAAAAAGCAGGGAATAGACGAGTACGATCCCGGTCCCCGCAATCGCGCCGCGCGTCAGCGTTCTGATGTCGATGAGCCTCATGGCGATCAGGGCGCAAACGACATGCGAGAGATATTGGATGCCGGTGCGTGCCGTCATCGCAGGTGCTGCCGACCAGAAGACCGACAGGCAGGCAAAGACGGCAAAGCCGAGGATCCAGAGACGCCTGCCGTAGTTGCCGAGCACGCGACGGTAATCGACAAGCACCAGCGGCAGCCAAAGCCCGTAATAGAGCAGGATCGACGCCTGCCCGAAGCGTGACGAATAGGCGAAGACGAAAAACGACAGCGCGACCGCAACGGTGCCATAGGCGCCGTTGCGGTCAGGCGATATCAAGCTCGACTTCGCAATTCTCACGGCCGATCCTACTGTGTCGCGAGGTTGGCTTGAACCTTGATCACGTCACCGGGCAACACCGCGGTGTTTTCATCGGCAGGGATCTCGGTCGGCTTGCCGTCACGCTCGCGGATGATCGAATAGGCGATGACGGCATCTTCCGTATTGTCCTTCGATTGAGCCGCTTCTGCCGACTGCAACAGTGCTTCGGCCATCAGGTCGCGGCTGGTGCCGAGCTTGAGCTGCAGCGTTTCGAGCTCGGCTTCGGTGTTCTGAAGATCCTGCGCCAACTGCGCGTCCCAGTCGTTGCGAAGATTGGTCTCGTCCTGTGCCGCCTTGCTGGCATCCTGCTTCGCCTTGAGCGAGGCCGTGTCGATGTCGAGCAAGGCCGCCTGCAGTTCCGCCACCCGCTGCTCCAGTGACAGCTTGCGCTGGCTGAGCGCCAGCCCCTTTTCGGCCAGGCTCTCGACCTTCTCGCGATCTTCCACCACCAGCTCCATCTGGCGGTTTTGAGTTTCCGACTTCTTTGTCAGCGACTGGATTTCGCTTTCCAGCAATGACTTCAGGTCGGCGAGTGATTTCAATTGCAGCTTCTGCTTCCGGTCGCGCGAGGCCATCAGAGCCGTCTCGTTCGCAAGAAGCTTGTCGATGCCCGGTACGCCCTGGAGGTCCTTCGGCAACTCGATGTCCTGCTTGTCGGCAATCTCCGCCTGAAGCCGGGCGCGGCGGATCAGCAGCCTGTTGCGTTCCGCTGTCTGCACGCTCGATTCGCCATGAGCGTTGATGTAGTCGCGGGCGAAACGTTGGCCGCTTTCGGAGCGACGCAATCCGCCGCCGAGGCTTATCGCTTTCAGCACCGTCAGATTGGGTGCGTAGGGATATTCGCCTGGCTTTTCGACTTCGCCCGATAGATAGAGCGGGCGGTATTGTGCGAGTTCGACGGAGGCGGACGGGCGATCGCGCAGACCAAACAGGGTCTGCATTTTCTCGCCGATCGCTTCACCGACCTCGGCGGTCGTCTTGCCGGCCGCCGGCAGATCGCCGATGAACGGCAACGACAGTGCACCGGACGGCCCGACGGTATATTCACCGGTGATGACGGACCAGTCGCGCACAGCGCCTTCAGCGGTCTGCCACTCGGCTACGCGGATTTTGAGCTTGTCCATGGTGCCAAGTTGATAGTCCTCGGCTCGGACCTGAGCGGCCCCGAGGACCAAAGCGCCGGCCAGGACCGTGTGGTGAAGGAAACGAGACACCTTGCGGGAAATCCGGGACTTCCCTGACGGAGCATGCTTGTTCATATGAGCTTCCCGTTAAAAGACGCCGATCCCGCGGCCGACCTTGTTGGTCGGGCGGGAGTCAAAGCGCTGATCGTCAGTAGCTGCCGCGCGAGAAGCAAACGGCTGGAATGGTCTTCACGACGATGGAGAAGTCGCTGAGCAAGGACCAGTTCTGGACATAGTGGGTGTCGAACGCGACGCGAGCCGCGTAGGATACGTCGTTGCGCCCGCTGATCTGCCACAGGCCGGTCAGACCGGGACGCGATTGCAGGTAGTAGACGGCAGCACTGTCATAGAGCTCCAGCTCATCCTGCACCACCGGCCGGGGGCCGACGATGCTCATTTCACCGCGCAGGATGTTGATGAGCTGTGGCAGTTCGTCGAGGCTCAGCTTGCGCAGCACGCTGCCGACGACGGTGACCCGGGGGTCATCCTGCAGTTTGCGTGTCGCACGCCACTCCTCGTAAGCGGCTGGATTGTTTCTAAGATACTCTTGCAGAATCCGGTCGCCGTCCGCCCGCATCGTGCGGAACTTCAGACAACGGAAAGGCTTCCCGTTGTGACCGATACGGCGATGGCCATAGAAGACGCTGCCGCCGTCAGAGAACTTGACGAGCGCAACCAGCATCAAAAAGAGCGGGCTCAGAAAGACGAGCGCCAGTGAAGCGGCAAAAATATCGAAGCCACGCTTCGAAATACCACCCACGGGCTTGAGCGCCGCAGTCTCTGCGGCACTGAAAAACGGCGAATTGGCCGATCGAGTCGCAGACTTCATAGAGATGACTCCATTTACGTTGGCGAATGGTCGGTCCCCCGAAAGGGAGCACTCATTATTCAAGGAAGAGTGTGTGGTGAGAATTTGTCTTTTGAAGGCAAAATAATGGCGGGTGCCCGAAAGGCGCCCAAACGACGAATATCACTGATTTCGAATATATAATATTTCCATCCGGCAAGGCGATATATTGTCAGACGATGAAGTCTTACGTTCGGCGCTTTCGTGTATTGTATTCAAGGCGCGCAATTGTGTTGCGATAAAGCCAATATATCTTGGTATCTGTTATGTTTGCTTTCATCTGCAACCACGTGTTTTAGCGTCGATGAAAATTGACAGGCGTCAGTCTTTCCGACCGAATGCTGCGTTGCAACAGGGTTTTGCACCGCACGCGCAGCGGGACACCAAAAGTTAATTTTGTAACAAAAGGTGATATCAATCGTTACGCAAACAGCAACCAGTGGGCGGTGCGGGCCTGACAAAACGCCGGATGGTGGAGGAATTGCCTTAGGATTGCCATGGAGTCACAAAGGCCGGACCGACGCGGGATCGAAAAACGGCCAATTTGATTCGTATGCTGGTGTTCTAAACACGACATAAAGACTTTGGAGGCAGGGTGGCAGCAGGACGCGGGCTTTTGGCGGTTGAAGCGAAAGGGCGCTGCCAATATATTGGAACTCTGAGGAGGAAAGGCCGAACTCCGATGACCACATCGTCGACATTACCGAGTGCGAGGTAGCGCTATGTACGCACCGCGCGTTCTTGCGAGCATGCTCGGCGCCCTCGCCGTATTTGCGATCGTTACCTATTTCCTAAACGGTTCACTGGCGTCGACACTTCTCCAGACCGTCATATGCGCCGTTCTGATGCAGGTCGGCTATTTCGTGGCCGTGCTTTACCTCGTGTGGAAGAAGGCGCGGGAAAAGGAAAGACAGGCCGCCGCGTTGACGCAATTGGCTGGCGACGAGAAGTCAGCCGCCAAGGCGGCGCCGCGCGGCCTCGATCGCCCCGGGCATTTCAATCGGTGATCCCGGCCGGGCTTGCACTCGGCTGACGGCAACGATCCACCAGAAAATCATATCTTTGACGCGTTTGCGACACGATCGCCCTGCATGGTTCGGCCGTCGCCATCGTCGGCGACGTCACGTGGCCGACCTGACCCAGAAAGCGGGCCACGCCGAACGGAAGTGCCGCAGCGAACGCAAAGACCAGTGCGCTGCCTGTAAGACACGATGCTGGAGGCCCTCATGACCACGGACGTCTGCGTCATCATCGCCGCAAAGAATGCCGAGGCGACCATCGCCCGAGCCGTTGCATCGGCCCTGGCCGAGCCGGAAAGCGCCGAAGTGGTGGTTATCGATGACGGATCGTCGGATGAAACCGAGGCGGCTGCCCGCTTGGCCGACGACCTGAGCGGGCGCCTGACGATCGTGCGCTTCGAAAGCAATCGTGGACCGTCGGCCGCCCGCAACCATGCCATTTCGATCAGTCGTTCACCGGTGCTTGCCATCCTCGACGCCGACGATTTCTTCCTGCCGGGTCGCCTCGGCCGGTTGCTCGCGGAGGATGATTGGGACTTTATTGCCGACAACATCGCCTTCATCGACGAGGCCGCAGCGACCGACGTCGCCCGGAAGATCGACGATTTCCAACCGCAGCCCAGCCTGCTTGGCCTTATCGACTTCGTTGACGGCAACATCTCCCGGCGCGGCGTGAAGCGCGGCGAGGTCGGGTTCTTGAAGCCGTTGATGCGCCGCGACTTCCTGGATCGTCACTCCATCCGCTACCAGGAAACGCTTCGGCTGGGCGAAGATTACGATCTCTATCTTAGCGCTTTGGCCAAGGGCGCGCGCTACAAGGTCATTCGCAGTTGCGGCTACGCGGCAATCGTGCGCAGCAATTCCTTGAGCGGTAGCCACCGTACCGAGGATCTCAAACGGCTCTACGAGGTCGACCGGATTATCCTCGCGGCGAACAGGCTGGAGAGCGCGGCTGAGGCCGCGATCCGAAGACACGAGCGGCACGTCAGGAGTCGTTATCAGCACCGGCACTTTCTCGATTTGAAGAGAGAACGCGGCGCGGTTGCCGCAATAGGCTATCTTCTACGGCAACCCGATGCCGTTCCCGCCGTCACGGCCGGCATTCTTGCCGACAAAACCGAACGCTTCAGACAACCTCGCTCGGATGCTCCGGCCGCTCTCGGTGGCGCCGGAGGGCTGCGTTATCTCCTTCCCGCAACTGCCAACGGTCAAGCGTCCAATCGCTGAGTTTTCACTCCTGCCTATCCGGCGACTGGCGAACGGGTGACGCCCCCTACTTCATGGTGATGGTCATCCCGCTGACATCGGCGTTGACTTGAAGGCCGACCTGCTTGCCTGAGAGTTCAAGTTCGGCGCCCTTGTCGTTGGTCATGACGATCACCTGGGCCCCTTTGCCGACCGCACCGCCACCGCCCGCCGCAGCGTAAACTCCCGTCACATCTTGGGCGCGGCGAATGTGGCGCACGGTACCTTGGAAATAGGTCTTAGAAGCCCCAAAGGCGAGGCCGCCCGAGATGCCGCCAACCGTGATCGGATAACGGCGACCATGGAAGGTTAGCGTGCCCTCGCCTCCGGCGCCACCCACGAAGAAAGCGGCCTTGTAGATGGCGAAGCGGATCTGGCCGGTATCGGCGTGCGCAACACTGGCAATGCTGATTCCCGCCGCGGCGATAACGGTGACCGCGACTGCACGGAAGCTGGACGAGATTTTCATGATGAGAGCTCCTCACTTGTCGCCGCGGACCCGGCGGGCCGGATACGTCAGCGTCGTATCAAAGTTACAACTGAACAGCCCGGCCGGACATTAGTTCCGCGCCCGTAACTGATTTTCGACGGGGCTGGCCCCTCATAACAGGTCGCTTCTGTTGAGTGTGCCTGCGGCATCCGATCCCTGAACGGATGGATACGACCGAGCCCGAGTGCTCGTCTTTGGCCGGATTCATTTTTGCGATCGAAACCAATGGCTTATGCCATCGCGGCTTGGCAACAAGACGGCCCTCGGATCCTCATCATGGCGCGCCCATCCGGACAGGGGCCGGCGGCAGTCGACGTTCCCTCCTGGTTGAATGGGCGATCAGGTTCGGCGCATCAGCGCTGACGCGCCAAGGCCGTGGCCGGATCATCAGAAGTACGCGCGCCGTACGGCCGCCAGTGCCTCCTGAAAGCGGTCCTTGCGCTCGGCAAGTCGGTCGTCTGCGCTCAATTGCGGTGTTGCCCGCATTGCCTGCCAAAGTGCGAGCGTCGACGGTGCGGCAAGAACC
The DNA here is from genome assembly GCF_055710065.1 of Ensifer sp. VA4. Lineage (NCBI taxonomy): Bacteria > Pseudomonadati > Pseudomonadota > Alphaproteobacteria > Hyphomicrobiales > Rhizobiaceae > Ensifer > Ensifer sp. VA4. The sequence continues at coordinate 130,415 of NZ_JBVQPO010000009.1, forward strand.
TGCTTGGCGGCGCTGCGCAGGAAGGTCTGCCGCGGCTCTCTTGCTGCCGCGATCACACCGTGACCGACGGGGCGCAGGTTCGGGGCTTCGGCCAGCGCCTGTGCCTCGAAGTCCATCCCCCAGAAACGCTCCCCCTTGAGCATGGCTTCGGCGCGGCTCGATACCGGTACGTGGCGAGGCTGATAGCGGACGCCGACGGTGCTTGCCCAATCGTTCCACTTGAAGCTGTTGATGCTGTCGGACGTCGTCACGGCCACCCACGGCACGCGGAAAGCATCTGCGAGAATGGCCCCATGCATCGATTCGGCGATGATGAGCTCGGACTGGGCAATCTCACGGATCACGCTTTTCGCTTCGCCACGCGGATCGATATAGTGCAGGCCGACCGTACCGCAGGTCACCGGCCACATGCCGGCTACCGCACTTTCCCAGTGCGGAACGAAGCTGCGTTTATGGCGCTTCGGCAGGTTTTGGAACTCCGGCATATCGGCGACCATCACGGCGGGATCGACGATGCCGAGTTCGGGCGCGATGCCGATTTTCCCGGCGGTCAGCGGACCTCGGACACAACGAATGTCCCATTCCTTCGGGTCATGCATGTCTGGCAGGGTGCCGTAGCCGAAGCCGCTGCCGATAACGAGCTTTCTGATGCCGTCAGGCAGAAGCGCCCGGTTGAGCACCGTGCCGACGCCCACCAGCAGGATATCCTCATGAACGTCGCGCAACCCCGGCAGCAGGAAATCCCAGAGCCAAAGATTGAGGTCGTCGCCGAAATTTCCGTGCTGAGATTCCCAATAATAGGGGTTCATGGGGTAGTCCCTTCTTTCAAAATGCCGGGGTACGTCCGTGTGTACCGACAGGCGGTCTTGTTCTTCCTCCTCGAAGGAGCGTTTCGGTTGCTCAATGCGAGCGGGAAATCTTGCCGAGAGCGAGTTCCAGCGCGCTTCGCAGGAGTCTGGGATCACGCAGAACCCAACGTGCCAGCAAGCGGAATTGCGGCGACTTGCGTCGCTTGAGCCGGCGCGCCTGGCTCCACAGCGCCTGACGCCGGGCGGTATGCTGATAGGAGCGGATCGAGGCGATTTCCGTGGGCTTGCGTGAGAAGCGGCCCTCGAGCGTTTCCAGCGCAACGAAGGTGTTGAACTGCTGCTGCAGGAACTGCGGCGAATCGTTGTCGATCGAGTGAAAGATGTTGATGCCCTCGCCCCGCTCGGCGCCAGCTGCGTCGCAAAGCACGACGCGTCTTGCGGCAAGAATGCAGTCGCAGAAGAACAAGACATCCTCCGCTGCCAGTCTCAGCGCCGCGTCGAAGCGGATCCTCTCGAAAAGGCTGCGCCCGATCACCATGCAGGAGAGATGCAGGAAGCTCCAGTTTCTGAGCATCACATTGGTAAGGTCAGGAATTTCGACGACCAGCGGCGCTTCCTGCAGCCTGACAACGCTGTGGCTTTCCGTCAGTTCGGCAACATCGAAATGGTAGTAGAACGCCTCACCGCCGGTGATCGAGGCCCAATAGCAGTCGGCGCCAAAGCGGCTCATGCTTTCATAGGCATTTTTCAGATGGTCCGGGGTCCATTCATCATCGGAATCGAGGAATGCCACGAACTCGGCATCGTCAGGAACATGGTCCAGTCCGGTGTTGCGTGCGCCGCCGGGCCCCTTGTTGGGTTGGCGAATCACGGTCAGCCGCGCTCGTTCCTCCTCGGTTAACGGTTTCAACTCCTCATCTATCGAATAGGGTGAGCGATCGTCTATCACCAGAACGTGGAAGTCCTGGAACGTCTGGGCAAAGACGGAGCCGAGCGCCCGCCGAAGAATACCCGGTTCCTTCTGATAGTATGGAATAATAACAGTCAGCTTCGCCATCTTTTCGCCCCTGCGGTTTCTCTAAAAGATTCTTGCGTGGTCTCCTCCCACCGGGTCGCGGCCTTATATTTAGCCCTAGTCCTTTGTCGGGAATCCTTCAAAGGCATCATAGGATGCTCGCTATGCCCTCAACCGTAAATGCCAAGTCCGTGACATGGAATGTCGGCTGGAGCGTCCTTTCAAAGACAGGTACTTTCGGGCTGAAGTTTGTCACGGTGCCGATTCTGGCGCGGATCCTGACTCCAGAAGAGTTCGGAACGGTGGCCGTTGCGCTCACTGTCGTGCAGTTCCTGGCGATGATCGGCGGTGCTGGTCTCGCCTCCGCGCTGATCATTCAGCGCGATGAAGACATGGAGCTCATCCACTCCGCTTTCTGGGCCAATCTCGCGGTCGCGCTTCTGATGGCGCTTGCGCTTTTCGCCTTCGCCGATCCGCTCGCACGCCTGCTCGGGGCACCCGAGGCGGGTCACCTGCTCCGGATCATGAGCCTGTTGATCCCGCTGCAGCTTGGCGGAGACGTCGCCTATTCGCTCCTTGCCCGCAGGATGAATTTCAGCAAGGACGCGGTCTGGACCATGATCTCCGAGACCGTCGGGGCGCTTGTTGCCGTCGGAGCAGCCCTTCTTGGCTTCGGCGTCTGGTCGCTGCTGGCGCAGCTTTTCGTCTCCGCATTCATCCGCCTTGCCGGCCTCTATACGGTATCCGGCTATGTGCCGCGAATGGTCTTCTCCCCGCGCCGCGTTCTTACGCTCAGCCGATTCAGTTTCGGCATGATGGGGTCGGAAATGGCCAATTTCGTCACTTTCCAATCGCCGATGGTGGTGGTCAGCCGGTACCTCGGCCTTTCGGACGCCGGAGCCTATTCGGCGGCAAACCGTTTCTCCAGCATTCCCAACCAGATCGTGCTTTCGGCGGTTATGGGCGTGCTCTTTCCAGCCTTCAGCCATATGGGCGAAGATCGTCAACGGCGGTCACAAGCGCTGATGCTGAGCACGCAGGTCACCACCATACTGCTCGCGCCGATGATGTTTGGCCTTTGGGCGCTCGCCGAACCCGCAATGCTGGTCCTTTTTGGCCAGCAATGGGCGGCAGCCTGGCCGGCCCTTGGATTGCTTGCGTTGTCAAAGGGACTTTTGACGCCCTGCAGCACCTACATTCCCTACCTGAAAGGGATCGGCCAGGGGACCGTCCTCTTCTGGTGGGCGGTGATCCGCGCCGTCGTGACGACGGCGGCGGTCGCGTATGGGGCGATCGGCGGCTCGCTCGTGGACGCGATGATTGCGCTCTGCGTCGTCAATCTGGCAACGCTGGTCGGCTATTCCTGGGTGGTATTCCGGGCCGACCGCCTACCCTTCCTGCGCAGCTTCCTGGTCTCGATCAGGCCGATGATCGCCGCTTTCGTGATGGCGGTTGCCGTCAGGCTGTTGCTGGATTTCTATGGTGCGATGGTCCAGAACGCGGTCGTGCAGGTGGTTATCGGAGCCGCGGTCGGCGGACTGATCTATCTCGTGCTGATGTTCCTGGTAGAGCGTCCATTGTTGCTGAAACTCTACGGCATGATCCGCAAACGCGATGTCGAGCCGACCGCGCGCGTGGCGGCGGAATAACCGATTTCAAGGGCTGGAAACTGCCTCACCCTTGCCGCATTTCGGCTTGGTGCGCGCTCGTGTAGGTCCTTTTTCGCCTGACAAAAGAGAAAAAATGCACAATTTTACCGCGCTTCAGCGCGAATTATGCAAGTAAAAGCATCTACCAAATAAGCATCTGATAATATTCCGTAAACGCCGAGGGCATAGGCTTTTTTCCTCGTCACCGCCGCTCCGATAGGCACATGTTCCTAGAAACCGTGGAGCGCGCCATGCTGCATCGCAACAAACTGCGACCGATTCGTTTGCTGCGGCGCCATATTTTGATCCGCGCCCAAGCCTACCTTTAGCACAGTGAAATGCGGGCTCTGGTCTGCTCTGTTGAAACGGTCGCCTGCAAATGGCGCTGGCAGATAGGGGTGACGGACATCGTGGATGTGAACGCGAACATCTCGTCGCGGATCAATCTGATGCGCATCGTACTGATCTCCGGCATCGTCTTCGTACACGTGCCGCATGATCCGGCGACGAGCCCGTATGTTGGCACCTATGGTGTGCTCGATTGGCTGCGCGTCTTCCTCGGCGACAGCCTCTTTCGTGTCGGCGTCCCGTGCCTCAGCGCGATCTCCGGCTATCTCCTGTTCCGGCGTGGCCTCGACAATTTCGACTACGGCAAGACGCTGAAAACAAAGGCAAGAACCGTCCTGTTGCCCTTCCTGCTTTGGAACATAGCTTTTCTCGCGCTCGCCTTCGTTGCGCAAAGCAAGGGTATCGGCTTCGGCTACCTGCCGGATGTCGTGGGTGCAAGCGCACGGGAATGGTTGAACCTTGCCGTGGCGATCCGGGGTCTGCCGATCAACGTGCCGCTCTACTTTCTCAGGGATCTGCTGCTTTGCATCGTGATTTCGCCGTTCCTGGCGTGGCTGATCATGCGCTATCCGATGCAGACGCTCGCCCTGCTGTTCGCCTATGCCGTGCTGCCATTGCCAAACGGGATCTTCCTGAAGAAGTCGATCCTCTTTGGTTTCAGCGCCGGCATCTATATGAGCCTGCATCGCGTCGACGTTCGCAGTCTCGATCGCTTTTCCTGGCCGATCGCCATCACTGTTCTTGGCGCCTCGGTGCTGCTTTCGCTCCTGCTCTACCCGTACGGACCCGACTTCCCTGTCTGGGTCGACATGCTGCGCAGCCTGACGGCCTTGTCCGGCATCCTCGGTTCCTGGGCGGTTTCCGCGTTCCTGGTCCGCACGGGCTGCGGGGCATCGCTGGCGCGCGGCGGCGGGCTCAGCTTCTGGATCTTCTGTGCGCACTATCCGCTGCTGGTTCTCTTCTGGATGATCTGGAACCGCACCGGATTCGGATATTACCCGGCCTTCTACTACACGGTTCCGTTCATCACGATCGCCATCCTTGTCGCCGCCTACGGCCTCGCCAGGCGTTGGCTTCCGAACCTGACCGCAATCCTGACCGGCAGTCGAGCGGGAGCGACGCGAGGCGCGAGGGCGCGGCCGGCGGAAGCGCACGCCGAACTCTCACCACAGCAAAGGACCTGACCATGAGATCTTCCGGACCTCACCGCCTTGCCCTTTTGAGCCTTGTCGCCATTGGCCTTGCCGGCCCGGCAAGCGCCGCAGGCATTGGAGAGGTAACGTCCTTCATCGACAACTTCGATACGCTCGACACCGGCATCTGGTACGTCTCAGACGGCTGGAACAACGGGGCACACCAGAACTGCACCTGGTCCAAGAAGCAGGTGAAGGTTGAGAACGGCATTGCGGAACTCTCCTTTGCCGAAGGAAAGCTTAGCAAGCGCAACTACGTCTGCGGCGAAATCCAGACACGCAAGCGCTTCGGCTACGGCACCTACGAGGCCCGCATCAAGACGGCCGATGGTTCCGGGCTGAACTCGGCTTTCTTCACCTATATCGGCCCGGCCGACAAGAAGCCGCATGACGAGATCGATTTCGAAGTCCTCGGCAAGAACTCCGCAAAGGTTCAGATCAACCAATATGTCTCCGCCAAGGGCGGCAACGAAAAGCTTGTCGACGTGCCCGGCGGCGCCAACCAGGGTTTCAACGATTACGCCTTTGTCTGGGAAAAGGAGCGGATCCGCTACTACGTCAATGGCGAACTGGTCCACGAAGTCACCGACCCCGCGAAGATCCCCACCAACCCGCAGAAGATTTTCTTCAGCCTCTGGGGAAGCGACACGCTTTCGGATTGGATGGGCATCTTCTCCTACAAGGGGCCTACGACAATGCAGATCGATCGGATCGCGTTCACCGCACCGGGAGACAAATGCCAGTTTGCCGAGTCTGTCGCCTGCCGAACGAACTAGGCGGAGGCGAGGAACAGCATTCATAGGCGACGCGTTCAAACCGCGACGTGCAACGTTCTAAACCATGCTCGGCGACAGCCGAGCAGAAAACCGGGTGCAAATGCTGCAGGTACTTTATTTCGCACAGGATCTTGCCGATCCCGCCGTCCGCCGGCGCGTCCTGATGCTTCTTGCCGGGGGCGCAAAGGTCAAGCTTGCCGGGTTCCGGCGTGACGCCAACCCACTGGCGGCGATCGAGGGCATCGAGCCCATTGAGCTCGGGACAACGCATGACGGCCGTTTCGTCCAAAGGATCGGTGCGATTGCCAGGAGCTGCCTTACGCTCAGGCAGGCACTACACACTGTCGAACGCCCGGATTTGATCATTGCGCGCAATCTCGACATGCTGGCGATCGCCAGGAAGGCTGTCAGTGTTTTTGGCGGCGACGTGCCGATCGTCTACGAATGTCTCGATATTCACCGGCTGCTTTTGCGCCGCGACATCCCCGGCAAGACGTTGCGGGCGAGCGAGGCGTTTCTCGGTCGGGATGCACGACTGCTGATCACCAGTTCTCCGGCCTTCATCGAGCACTATTTCCGCCCGCTTTCCGGCATCTCGGCGCCAACCATGATGCTGGAAAACAAGGTGCTCGAGCTCGACGAAACCATGGCGCGGCCGCTCGTTCCGGCAGCAACGCCGCCACCGGACGGACCGTGGCGGATCGGCTGGTTTGGAGCATTGCGCTGCCGCAAGTCGTTGGCACTGCTGTCGGCCTTTTCCCGCAGGATGGAAGGCCGCTTCGAGATCGTTCTGCGCGGCCGGCCAGCCCATTCGGAGTTCGACGACTTCGACGGCTTCGTCCGAAATGAGCCGTTCATTGAGTTCCACGGGCCCTACCGCAGCCCGGAAGAACTGGGCGCAATCTATTCCGACGTGCACTTCACCTGGGCGATCGATTTCTTCGAGGAAGGCCAGAACTCGAAATGGCTGTTGCCGAACCGGCTCTACGAGGGCTGCCGCTTCGGCCGTGTGCCGATTGCGCTGCGTGGTACCGAGACGGCAAGGTTCCTTGCGATCCGCGGCCTCGGCATGCTGCTCGATGAAGCCGAGCCCGACGCTCTCGCCGCCCTCCTCGGCTCGGTCGACCCCGAACGTTACGCCGAGGCATCCGACCGGATCGCGGCTTGTGCGGCCGACACCTGGATCTTCAATCGCAGCGACTGTGAAAACCTGGTCCGTTGCCTTTCGGCGGCGACATCGGCGGCTCCGCCGCGGATTGCACCGAAACTCGCCCCAACGCCCCAGAACGAAGGCGGATTGTCATGAGCAACAACACGCTGGCTTCGACACGAACCCTTATCGTCATTCCCTGCCTCAACGAGGCCGAGCACATCGAGGGCCTGGTTGAGGCGTTGCGACCGTCGGCGGCACGTCTCAACGGCGCCATTCTGATCGTCGACGGCGGCAGCACGGATGGCACGCGCGAGATTGCTGCCCGCCTCGCTGCGGCGGACGCATCGGTCCTTGCCCTCGACAATCCCAAGCGCATTCAGAGTGCGGCGATCAATCTGGCCGTCGCCGAATATGGAGCGTCCTTCGGTTATCTGATCCGGATCGATGCGCACGGGACCTATCCTGAGGACTACTGCGAGCGCCTTGTCGAAGAGGCGCTTGAGACCGGTGCGGACTCGGTTGTCGTCGCGATGCAGACGGTCGGCTTCACGCCCTTCCAGAAGGCGACGGCCTACGCGCAGAATTCCAAGCTCGGCAATGGCGGCGCCAAGCATCGACTTGGGGCGACGAGCCACTGGGCCGATCACGGGCACCACGCATTGATGCGGATCTCCGCCTTCCAGGCGATCGGCGGCTATGACGAAATCTTCAGCCACAACGAAGATGCGGAGTTCGACTACCGCTTCCGTCAGGCGGGCTACCGCATCTGGATGACCGACCGGACGAACATGGTCTACTATCCGCGTGCCAAGGTCGGCCCGCTCTTTCGCCAATACTTCGCCTATGGACGCGGGCGCGCGCGCAATGTCCTGAAGCACCGCGCCTGGCCGAGCCTGCGGCAGCTCCTACCGCTTGCTGTAGCGCCGGTAGCGATCGGCGCTCTGCTCGCCGTCATCAACTGGCTCGCCGTCGTGCCGGTCGGGCTCTGGGCTGCCGCCTGCATCGGCTACGGCATGTGGATGGCACTTGGCCAAAGGAACCCCTACGGCCCGCTTGCGGCCCTTTCGGCCATGGTCATGCATTTCGCCTGGTCGGCCGGCTTCTGGCGCGAACTGCTCACCTCCCGAAACCGAAAGATGGCGCCATGACCGGAACGATCGCCAGAAAGCGGATCGATATTGCGGTCTGCACCTTCCGCCGTCCGGAGCTTGCGGAAACGCTGCATTCGCTGGCACTCATCACGGTGCCGGCCGATTTCGACATCCGCGTCATCGTCGCCGACAACGACACGACGCCGAGTGCCGAGGCATTGGTCAACCAGATGCGCCCGACCATGCCTTTCGAGATACTCTACGTACATTGCCCGGCATCGAACATTTCGATCGCCCGCAATGCCTGCCTCGACAACAGCACCGGCCACTATCTCGCCTTCGTCGACGACGACGAGACGGTGTCGAGAACGTGGCTCGTGCAATTGCTCGACACGGCGCTTGCGACCGAGGCCGATGTCGTGCTCGGCCCGGTTCGCGCCGAATACGCGTTGTCCGCGCCGAACTGGATGCGCCGGGGCGACTTTCATTCGACCCGCCCCGTATGGGTACATGGCGAAATCCGCACGGGCTACACCTGCAATGTCCTGCTCGATCTCACCCGGCCGGTCCTTTCCGGCAGGCGGTTCAACCTGGCGCTCGGGCGGACCGGCGGCGAGGACACGGAGTTCTTCCGCCATATGCATGCGGCAGGCGGGCGTCTCGCCTATGCCCCGGAAGCGCTGGTTTTCGAGCCGGTTCCGGAAAAGCGGGCACGCCTTGCCTGGCTTGCCAAGCGCCGCTTCCGCTCCGGCCAGACCCACGGGCGCCTGTTGAGTGAGCCGGGCCAACCCGCAAGGCAGGTTGTGGAAATCGCCCGGGCGATGGCCAAATCCGGCTATTGCGCGGTAGCGAGCCTCCTCCTTCTCGGATCGCCGATCGCCCGTTCACGCTACGCCTTGCGCGCCATCATGCATGCGGGTGTTGTCAGCGGCCTTCTCGGCGTACGTGAACTCCAGCAATATGGGGCCGCGACCGCCTGATGACGCTTTCCCCACCAGAAGTCAGTTTTGTCGTCGCGGCCTATAACGCCGCTGACACGATCCGCCGCGCCATTTTGAGCGCGCTCGCCCAGGAAGACGTCGATCTGGAAGTAATCGTCGTCGACGATTGCTCCGCCGACGACACCTCAGCCGTGGTCGAAGAGATCGCTGATCCCCGCGTACGACTGCTGCGGCTTGCAAAAAACTGTGGGCCCGGGGGAGCGCGCAATGTCGGGCTTGACGCCGCACGCGGCAACTGGATCGCCATTCTCGATGCGGACGACACCATCACCGCCAACCGGCTGTCCCGCATGATCGATCTGGCGTCGACCGCCGGCGCAGAGATTGCTGTCGACAACATCGATGTTGCAAACCTCGATGGGCGCGTCGAGCGCATGTTTCCCGAGGCCTTGCTCGAGCACCACCGGGTCCTGACGCTTGCGGCCTTCATTCAATCCAATGTGCTTTTCCGCTCGACCTATAATTTTGGCTATATGAAGCCGATTTTCGAGCGGCGTTTTCTGAACGCGCATGGTCTGCGCTTCGAGGAAGCCATCCGGATCGGAGAAGACTACATCCTGCTGGCGTCCGCACTTGCTTGCGGTGGGCGCTGCGTCGTCGATCCCTCGGCCGGCTATTGCTACCATATTCGCGAGGGTTCGATCTCTCGCGTCCTCGAACTTCGCCATATCGAGGCGATGATTGCGGCCGACAGGGATTTTCTGGCAAAACACGCGATCGATGCCAGAGCTATGACAATGCAGCGTCGCCGCGACAGGAGCCTGCGCGAGGCGCATGCCTTCCTGCGCCTCGTCGATCATCTGAAATCCCGATCGTTGGTGGAGGCTGCCCAGGTGGCCTTCTCCGACCCCCGCGCGCTTCGGCATCTCAGGATGCCGATCGCCGTGCGGCTGCGCCGCTTGCTTGCGCCGCTCGCACGAATGAAGTCCGCCACACCGACGGTGGCGGCTGAACGATCCACCTCGGGCAATAGCCCCCACGTACGCAAAGGATAAAGCTATGGACCGTATCAGGACCGTCAGGAAAGCTGTGATCCCGGTCGCCGGCAATGGAACGCGGTTCCTCCCCGCGACAAAGGCGATCCCCAAGGAGATGCTGACGATCGTCGATCGCCCGGTCGTGCAATATGCGGTCGATGAAGCCCGCCAGGCGGGAATAGAGCACATCGTTTTCGTTACCAGCCGCAACAAGCAGGCAATCGAGGACCACTTCGACGATACGCCGGAGCTCATCTCGTCGCTGACCCGTTCCGGCAAGAATGCCCAGATTTCCGAGCTGGAAGAGATGCTGCCCCGCGCTGGCTCCGTCAGCTTCACACGGCAGCAGGCGCCGCTCGGTCTCGGCCATGCCGTCTGGTGTGCGCGTGACTTGATCGGCGATGAGCCCTTCGCGCTGCTTCTGCCGGATATGCTGTGTCACGGCGCGCGCGGCTGCATGGCCGGTCTCGTCGATCTCTATCGCCAGACCGGGGGCAACGTCGTTGGTGTCGAACAATGCGCCCCGGAAGATGCGTCGAAATATGGCATTGTCGGCAAGGGCGCTGCGGTTCCCCACGGCTTCGAAGTCACGAAAATGGTCGAAAAACCGCGTGCCGGCGAAGCACCGTCGAACTTTTATCTGAACGGCCGCTACATTCTTCAGCCCGAGATCTTCGACATTCTCGCGCACCAGCAGCGCGGCGCCGGCAACGAAATCCAGCTGACCGACGGGATGCTGAAACTCTCGCAAAATCAAGCCTTTCACGCCCATCCCTATGAGGGGCGCACCTTCGACTGCGGCTCCAAGGAAGGCTTCATCGCCGCCAATGTTGCCTTCGCGCTCGCGCGCTCGGACCTCGGCGACTTGGTCTATGCCTCGGTCAAGGACATGGTCCTGTCTCACGAAGGCCGCATCCGCGCGGCATAACGCTGTTTGGCGCCTCTTTTTAGAAGGGGCGCCAAATCGTCGGACCAAAAGGGAAACGGACAGAGCAACCCAATGAACCAAAGAAGTCTCCCCTTCAACAGCGTTGTGCCGCGGGAAATGGAGGAACCCGACAGGTTCATCGACCTTGATCGGCTCTTCTCGATCATCGTCCGCCGCGCCAGGCTGGTTGGCGCGTTTGTCGTGCTTTTCCTGGCCCTTGGCGCGGTCTATCTCGTTTTCACGACACCGTTCTATACGTCGATGACGCAGATCCTGCTCGACGAGAACCTGTCGAAATACGCCGAGGAAGAGGCGACACCGCAGAACAGCCAGTTGCTCGACACGCAGATGGCGAGCGCCGTCGAGATCCTGAAATCCGGCGAACTCGCCTTGCGGGTCGTCGACAAGATGAACCTCGACGACAACGATACGGTTCTCAATCCGCCACGCTCGCCCTTCGGCGTCGTCAAGGACTGGCTGAGATCCGTAACCGGCATCTTTTCGTTTTTTGGGTCCGAGATCTCGGAAGAAGCAGCGCGCAATGGCCGGCGGCAGAAGGCGGCCGCACTCATCCAGCAGGGACTGGTCGTCGAACGCGTCAACAGGAGCTCCGTCATTTCGCTCGCCTACGGCTCCAGCGATCCCCAGCTCGCCGCGGCAATCGTGCGCGGCTATGCGGACGCCTATCTCAACGATCAGCTGAACGCCAATTTCGAAGCGACGGAACGCGCCTCCGTGTGGCTGCAGGAGCGCCTTGCGGATCTGAGGCAACGCTCCCAGGCCGCTTCGCTCGAGGTCGAGAAATATCGCAGCGAGAACGGCCTGACGCTCGCCCGCGGCGAACTCATGTCCGAACAGCAGCTGGCAGATCTCAACAGCCAGCTCATCATCGCTCAAGCCGACACGGCAAGCGCTTCCGCGCGCTTCAAGCAATTCCAGGCAATCGTCGACCAGGGACCCGAAACCGCGGTCAAGAATGCGACGATTTCCGCCAAGGAGGGCGACAATTCCGTCATCCGGGAGCTGCGCACCCGCTACCTCGCCGTCAGCAAGCGTGAACAGGAGGTGACGCAGAGCTTCGGCGCCGATCATCCCCAGGCGGTATCGCTGCGCAAGGAAAGGTCCGATATCGGCCGTCAGATCTTCCAGGAGCTGCAGCAACTGACTGCGAGCTACCGCAACGAATACGAAGTTGCGCGCTCGCGCGAGGCTTCCTTGCGGGAAAACATCGAAGGCACCACCGGTCGTAACTCGGATGCGAACCTGTCGCTCGTCCATTTGCGCGAACTCGAGCAGAAGGCGGCAGCGTTGAAGACCCTCTACGAGACCTATCTCAATCGCTATGAGCAGGCCTCGCAGCAGCGCTCCTTCCCGATTGCCAAGGCTCGGGTCATCTCCGCCGCTGGCGTTCCGACCGCGCCTTCGAGCCCGAAGAAGACACTGGTTCTGGCGCTTTCGACTGTGCTCGGCATGATGGCAGGCGGTGCCTTTGCCGCGTTCCAGGAGTTCCGCGAGCGGACTTTCCGGCTGGAAAGCGACGTGCGCTCCATCCTCGGACACAGGTCTTTCGGCTACGTTCCGCTGATCGGCCCGCGTCAACCGACCACGACCGACCGGGTTCGCGCGCACTTGATGAAGGGCAAGACGCCCCTGCCGACCACACAGGCCGCAGTGCCGTTCGAGCGGGTCAGTCGCATCGTGCTCGACGCACCGCGCTCCTCTTTCGCCGAGACCTTCCGCAACGCCAAGCTCGCCTGTGACCGGATGCTGCATGGCAATGGCTCGCGCGTGATCGGGATCGTTTCGGCCGTTCCGGACGAGGGCAAATCGATCATCGCGGCGAACTTTGCCGCACTGCTCGCGGCGAGCGGCAAGAAGACCTTGTTGATCGATGCCGACATCCGCAAGCCGGGTCTCAGCCAGATGATCAACCCGCCGCCGAAGACCGGGCTCGTCGAGGCGTTGATCGGCGAATCCTCCTGGCCCGCCGGCATCAAGATCGACCAGAAGACAAAACTGGCGATCTTCCCGGTTGGCGGGGAAGCAGGCGCAAAGAGCGAGCCCTATGACAGTCACGAACTGCTCGCGTCCCCGGCGATGGCCGAACTCATCGACAATGCCCGCAAATCGTTCGACTACGTGGTTGTCGACCTCGCGGCGCTCGCTCCGGTGGTCGATGCCAAGGCGTTTTCACCGCTCGCCGATGGCTTCATCTACGTCGCCGAATGGGGGCGCACGCCGTCGCGTCTGGTGCGTGACCTGCTCAACTCCGAACCGCAGATCAACGGCAAGATCCTTGGCGTGATCCTCAACAAGACGGATATGAACGAGCTGGCGAAGTACAGCGACTTCGGTGGCCCCGAGCACTATCGCCATCGTTTCGAGAAATATTACGTCGAAAACGCCGGGACCTATCGCAGGACCGAGGCGGCCTGACGACCTCCCTCGCCAGGCAGTAAAAGAAACCTCGGATCGGAGACGGTCCGAGGTTTCGTTTTGGGATCAAGGCTTGCTGGGTCGGTGTGCGACCGATAGGCGCTGAGCTCAATCCTTCCAGAACAGCGGCGTCAGGATAACGAGCACCGTCAGGATTTCCAGACGACCGAGCAGCATCATGACCGACAGCAGATAAAGTGTCCGATCCGACAAGGCCGAGAAATTGCCGGCCGGTCCGATGATCGGCCCAAGCCCGGCGCCGACATTCGAGAGTGCGGTGGCAACGGCGGATGCGGCCGTGACGAGATCATAGCCCATTGCGCCCATCGCCAGGCTGCCGAACGCCCAGACGAACATGTAGGCGGTTCTAGACCTCGGCCGGCGCCTCATGCGCCTCTTTATTGGAGGCCATCCGCCCCAGTAACCGGCCATCTCACCGGTCAAGTCGCCCATAAGCTCCGGTGCGCCACGCCGGTGGATCAGCGACGCGCCCTGTCCGGCCTGTATCGAGATGAGTTCGCTGCGCCCCTGCTCGATTGCCGCATTGCGCAATTCAGCGCTGAGTCAATTGCGGATAGGAAAAGGCGGCAGCTCGGCGACGTCGGAGCTATTTCATTCATGAGACAATTTCGCAGGCTGCGCGCGAGGCCGCTTGATTTAGATTGTCTAAGCCGGGCGGGACTTCCCTCGCCTTGCCTGAAGACGATGCCGCCGAGGATGGAAGCGGTTTGCGCCAGCGCGGCTATCGCCGTCGTCAGGCCCGCCGGCGTGTGGGCGAGGATGACCGTGGCTCCACGGACACACCGGAAAAATGCGCGGATCGCATCGGGGCGAAGCGTTAATACGTGCTTTGATGGCCTCGGAGCGCCGAGAACCGCGTGCCAGCTTAATGGTTAAACTTCTCACGCCCTGTGAGGAAGACTTTCGTCGCCTCCCCGTCTCCTGAACCGGACCGCGCCGTGGCGTCATCGCGCCGCCCGACGGTTTTGTCATTCTACATCGACCAGAGGATCGATAGCGGAGCGGCGTGCAACTTCTCTCCAAACGCAGTTACACGATCATGGTCGTGAAGCACTAGACCACGGACAAAACGATCTCCGACCGCCTCCTGCAGTTGCCTCAATCCTTTGAAGTCCTCCGATTTGACCGTCGCCGACGCCTTCACTTCAATTCCAATGATACGCCCTCGTCTGTCCTCGATCACCACATCCACCTCATCCTGGTCCTTGGTCCGGTAATGCGAGAAGGAGAAGCGACGATCCGACCAGGAAGCGAGTTTCAGAAGTTCGGAAACCACAAAGCTCTCCAAAAGTGCACCAAACCTGGTTTTGTCCCGCCGCAGCGTTTCCAGGTCGTCGTCTCGCAAACTTGCGAGAAGACCGGTATCAACGAAGTGGAGCTTGGGGGTCTTCACGAGCCGGCTGAGGCGATTATTCGACCAAGGGGCGATAGTGCGCACCAGAAAGAGGCGCTCAAGTATTGCCACATATTTCTGCGCTGTAACACTAGATAATCCGAGCGCCGCCCCAAAGCTGCTGTGGTTGACCAATTGCCCGGAATGTTCGGCAAGAACGTTAAGCAATCTTGGCAAACGGTCGAGCTGGTCTATGTTGGCGATATCCCGCACGTCACGATCGAAAATGAGAGACACATAGTCCTCGAGCCATGCAGTTCGGCGGGCAGGTGTCGATCGACGTAGAACTTCCGGGTACCCCCCCTTCAAGACGACATTCATCAATTCTTCGCCGAACACGACCTCGCTGCGGGTCGTCGGCTCATCGCCAGCGAAGAGGGCATCGAGCATTTGACCGGGCGTAGAGTGGAGTTCGGATTGTGCAAATGGAAGCAGTGAAACCACGGCCATTCGCCCGGCGAGGGAATCGGCGATGGCTGGCACAGTTGCAAGGTTGGCAGATCCAGTCAGCAGGAAACGGCCGGGATCTTCGTAACGGTCGACACTCTCTTTGATGGCAAGCATCAGGTCGGGCGCACGCTGCACCTCGTCGATAACAGCACGGTCGATGCCACGAATGAATCCCGTCGGATCGGACCTCGCGGCGTTCAGTGTGCCCGCGTCGTCGAGCGTGATGTAGGGACGATTGGCATCCGAGAACTGGCGCGCAAGCGTTGTTTTGCCCGCCTGACGCGGGCCTGATATGAGGACAACACGCGTGTCCGCCAGTGCCGTTTCTACAACGGATCGTGCTTTTCGATCGACGTAAGATTTTGCTAGGAGGCCGGTCTTCATCCGACTATTTTTAGTTCATTTTTCGTCCAATTTAAAGTGATATGGCGACCAATTTAAAGAGAAAATTCGACCGTTCGCGAAATTCCATGTGCGGGAAAGCCATCCAATGGAGCAGTCCTACACCAACTACCTCCGGAGGTCGCGAATTGGGTGTCTGGCGAGGTGGCGGCGATTGGGTGGGGTTGCCGGCGACGACAGCTTCCGGCCGCCGGATCAGTGGGTCATCGCCAAACCAGGAGATAGTTTGCAAAGGGGACGTGAAGCGGAATCTCGAAGAGCCTCGTTACATGCTGGTCGTAACCGTAGTCTGCGACCCCGCACCACAAGCAAGAGCGATTTTCGTCAATTCGACTCAGCGAGGCTCAGCGGGAAATTCCGCAGATTGATGCCTCGATATTTATCAATCAATTCTAACTCACGAAAAGATCAGGGCTTTTGGGCGCGACAAGTCATCACCTTGACTTATTTCTGCGTGTAAAGCCTGCTTCATCCGTTCCACAATGCAACCTTGAGCACGACCGATGACTCCCGCCCGTTTCACCCAATGCCTTCTTGTTCTTCGTTGGACGCCGATCAATCTGGCGAGCGCCCTCCATTGCAACCTTGCATGGATAGAGGCGATGGAGACCGGCGAGGAGAAAGTGCCGGAAGAACTAGCGACCTGGCTCGAGACACTGGCACGCACCCATGAGGAGCTCGGCATCCCGGTCACCTATCGCGGCAAGGGCCTGGAGCCCGCATCGAGCCGTGCTGCACGCCGCTGACCGACATGGTTGGCGCCTACCAACGGGGAGCGCCCAGCTAACGAGGATCGACTGTTTCCGGGGCGATCGCCAAGGCACCCGCCCGACTTAGGGAACCGCAGCGCCACAGACGATAGGATTGCTGCGTGTCCCAGTCGTAGTAGTAGGCCGCACCCAGCCGCGTTGCCTTCGCGAAATCGGAAAAGACCGTGCGCATGGCGGCCATCGCGCCTAAACGCTCACGATCATCGACGGGACAGGTACGCGCCGTGTTGGCGATCCCCCATTCCGTCACCCAGCATGGCCGGCCGCTCTCCGATGGCTTGCAGAAATCGAGGAGCTTGGTGACGACGGATCTGATCGCGCTCGGATCCTTGCGGGCGGGGTAGATGTGGATGCCATAGGCATCGACAAGCTGGTCCATTCCCCGGGCCCGCAGAAGTGTTATCACCTCAGCCGGATCGAGCCGCTCCATGCCCTGTCGGTCCGCTTCCTTGGCACCCATGTCGGAGAGCCCGGCGGAGACGATGGCGGCGCCGCTGCTCTTTTCACTTTTGCGCACCTCGTCCCGCGTGATCTTTAGCACCTCAATATAGCGGTCCAGACCTTCTTCAAACGCTGCGCGATCCTTGAGATCGGCGAGCATTCGCGGCGTTGGCTGACCGGGTTTTGGATAGACGGCAAGGTCGCCGTTGTAGCCGGCAAGGTTGATCTCGTTTCCAGGCTCCACCGCGTCGAGGCGAACACCGAGAGCATCGAGGCGCATGAGCGCTTCGCGAAGGCCTACGCGATACCGATCGAGATCCAGATCGGACAGGCGGTTGATGTCCCAGATGTGCCCCTCGCCGCTGCGGGGTCGAACCGCATCCCCATAATAGCTTGTGTTCGAAAGTTGGATTTCGAGCAGGATGCGCAGGCCCAGCCGGCTGGCTATGGCGACGGCCTCGATGCTTCTGTCGACTGGCCGAGACAGGGAAAGACGCACATGCGTGGCGCCGCTTTCGGCGATCTCCTTGAGCACGCGCTCCTGTTCGCGGGGATCGAGCCAGGCGAGGTTGAGGCGATTGACCCCGTAGTGCGCAAACGCCGCGTCGTCGGCCAACGCCACAGGCGCGCAGACGATCGCCGCCAAGGAAATCTGGGTGGCAAGGAGCAGCGCCCTTGGCGCTGCCCTCGTCATATGGCGATCAGATCCCAACCTGTTTAAGCGCACTTTGGAAGTTCGCCTCGCAAGCCGAGTACCGCTCGGTGACGGCCTGTGCGTCGATCTTGGACAGGAAGTTGGCAAGATGGGTGCGCTTGTCACCTTCACGGTTCCACACGCCCGCCTCGATATAGGGGAAGCCGATGAATTCGAGCATCTCCCGCATGCGGTCGTCGACGGCGATCATCAGCGACGGCGTGCCCGCCTGCATGCCGATGACGCAACCGTGGAACCGCCGGCCGATGCAGAGGTCGCGGGACGACGACCAGGCGCGCCACTGGTTGGTGTCGAAGAACACCAGGAGCTCGTTCTGCCTCTGCCACTTCTCCTGATGCTTGTATTCGGTCTTGCCGGTGATGCGTCCGCTCGACCGGTCATAGACCGGAGCGTTGTCGTCGACGGGAAGGGTCAGGTTATAGGCGACAACCTCGTCCTGGATAACGTAGCTTGCGATGCTATCCGGCTTTAAGAGCGCATGGGCATCGACGATCGTGTCGGCGACGCTGCCGAGATAGCCGCCGAGCGCGAGTTTCTGAGCCGATGCCAGGTCCGCATTGGCAAGAGACGTCAGCGAGCGCCGCATCTCGTTCGGCGCGAAGAAGAGCGACGGGCAGCCGGTCGGCTTGACGAACTTCATGCCTTCGGCCCTGAGGAACTCCGCGGTGAAATAGCCGCGAGTCAGAAAGAAGCTTTCCTTCTGCTTCAACACCTCGAGGAAACGCAATGTGCCGGCCGGCAGGTTCTCCTTGAGCCCCTCACGCTTCTGGATGCCGATGCCCATCACCAGCACAGGCATCTTCAGTTTCTCAAAGACATCGGCTTCGAGGTCGGCTGAATATCCCGGACGCAAGAGGTTCGCCGAGGCGAACACGCACATGTCGAATTCCTTGTTCAGCGCCTCATAGACATCGTTGGCTCCGCGGCTGTTGGCCAGGTGCCAAAAGGGCACATAGGTCACATCATGGCCGCGCAGGGCGTAAGCTGCCCCCTCGCCGATCAGGTAGTTGCCGGTGTTGGCGATCTTTTTAACCTGGTCGATCAGCTCCTTCTTGCTTCGGATGTCGTCGAAGTAGGGCTTGTGATGAACCGTCGCACCGGAAACGCGCGAGACGGTACGCTGGAGATAAGAAGGAATTCCGGTGAGCAGGATACGCATCGATACACCTGAGTTGTGGACTGACCGACAGAGTTGACGAAGAGCGCGGGCGGAATGAGGAGACGTATGCGCGATCTTCCTCTTTCCGCCCGAACATTATTAAATCGATCGCATTCATGCCTCGGGTGCGAACGCACCCGAGGCGCTGCGATTTACTGGCCGATGCCGATCTCGCGCAGCACCGTGCGGAAGTTGCGTTCGCGGTCGGAGTAGCGGTCAACCAGTTCCGACGCGTTCAGACCGGCCAGATGGTCGGCAACGAACTGCGCGCGGTTTTCCGCCTTTTCGAGGTCTTGGACTTCGACCGCCGGCAGACCGGTAAAGCCCAGCATTTCGCGCATGCGGTCGTCGACCGCCACCATCAGGCTGGGAACGCCCGCCTGCATGGCGATGATCGAGCCGTGGAACCGCCGGCCGAAGTTGAAGTCCATGTGCGAGGCCCAGGCGCGCCACTGGTTGGTGTCGAAGAAGGTGCGCACGTCGAACGGCACCTTCTGGCGGTCGGCGCCCGGAAAAGTGAGATCGCCGAGCATCTTGCCCGAGCAGGAGTCGAAAACCCTGCCATCGGCATCCGGCTCGACCTTCATGTCGAAGTGCAGGAACTCGTCCTGAATGACATATTGCGGCTTCGCGCCCTCGGGGTTCAACGCAAGGGCATCGACAATGCAATCGTGATTGGCGCCGAGATAGCCCGAGAAGATGGTCTTTGCCTGGCCGATCTTGACGTTCGGCAGCTTGCGCATCGACGCGCGCATGTTGTTCGGCGCGAAGTAGACCGAGGGGCAACCAGTCGGCCGAACGAACTTGAAGCCCTGGTCCTTCAGGTAGCCGGCCGTTTCATAGCCGCGCGTCAGGAAATAATGTTCACGGTCCTTCAGGACCTCGAGCAGCCGCCTCGTTCCTTCCGGCAGGCCGGTTTCGAGATCCTTGCGGTTCTGGTGGCCGATGCCGAGCATGACGATCGGCATCTTGAGCTTGCTCAGAACATCAGCCTCCGCATCCGCGGAAAGTCCCTTGCGCAAGAGGTTCGCGCAGGTGAAGACGCAAATATCGAAGTTGTTGTTGAACTCTTCGAAACCGGTGCCGTTCTTGTGGCAATTATAGAGGTGCCAGAACGGAATCTGCTTGGCGTGCGGTGCGATGGCGCGCAAGGCCCCCTCACCGATCAGATAGTTACCGGTGTTGCTGATGTTGCGAAGCTCCTGAAGAAACTCGTCCTTGGATTCGGGCTGCTTTTGCCGTTCCGAATAGGAAACCGACAGGCCATTCGCGCCATTGGCGAGGCGCGTGTAATGACCAGGAATTCCCGTCAGGAGGATTCTTGGACGCATGCGTATGTCCCTTCTAGTTGAATAGTCGCCCGGCGCGCTCAAACTGCTGCTGCGACGCCGGTATTGGTTGTCTCACGCGCACGGATGACCTTGGCGCGCGAAAGAGATGAGTTGCTCACGGCGCCGTCGCACCAGCTAAGGAATTCCGCGAAGGAATTGGGCCAGGCGCGTCGCGCCGCCGTTCTGAGGCAGCCTTCCATGATGGGGGCAAGCAGGTTGCGGTCGCGGGCAACCTCGGTGATTGCCTTGACCATGTCTCGGACCACCTGCGGATCGGAAGGAGCGTCGATCAGGATACCGTCCTCGCGATCGACGATGAGCTCGTCCACCGCACCGACGGCGGTCGCGATCGGAACGCAGCCAAGCTGCTGTGCTTCCGCGATCATCAAGGGCGCACCTTCCCAGCGCGACGGCATGACCAGCACGTCGGCCCAGCCGAGCGCCTTGATGAGATCCCGGCTGGCAAAGACCGGCGGACGGACGTCAACGCCAAGCTCCTTGAGCCGGTCCGTCCAAGAGAAGCTGGCGTCGGCCAGGATCTCGCCCCCGATTGCGCGCGCGTCGAACGGCACATGAGCTGCGCGCAGTTCCGCAATCGTCGCGGCAAGCCGGTCGATGCCCTTCTGCTGGTCGAGGCGGCCCATGTAAAGCAGCCGCAACCGATCGTCCTTGCGTTCGATCCGCCGCACCTGCAGCACCTCCGCAAGCACCTTGGGCGGGACCGAGAAGCTCGCGCCGTTCGGAACCGCAAAGATCTTCTCAAGCGGCACGCCGAAGCTATGCAGATAGAACTTCAGCTGTTCCGAGCAGGTCAGGAACGCGTCATAGCAATGCTCATGCGCGATCGCTGCGAAAGGCTGCCCGGCCGGGCGCTTGAACGGCGTGTTGTCGACGACGTGCAGATAGCAGGCCGTGCGCGTGCCTTCGGAACGCAGGCGGGCGATCAGCGGGTGCATCGCCATGACGTGGTTGTTGATGACGAGGTCGAAGCCCGAAAGCTGGCCCTTCAGTGCGCCCCAGTCGACCTCATGATGTTCAGCAATGAAGTCCTGTCCAAGGAAGGAACCGGAGCCGCCCCAGGCCGGAATGCCCTGATCCCAGAAATGAACGTAGTCGAAGCTCGCATCGAATTCGTCGATCACGTCCATTCGGCTGGTACCGAGCACGAACAGATGCGTCTCGTAGCCGGCGGCGCGCAGTTCGCGGGAGGCAGCATAGATCACTTTCTCAGCACCGCCGAAGGAGGCGTTCGGCACGAGCAGAGCCGCCGTCTTCTTTCCGGCTTCGCTGTGCCCGAGCGGCAGCACCGGCGAACCGCCGATTTCGCTGCGCAAGGCCTTGTGCAGATCGGAATAGGGCATGAGGCGTGGCGGCCGCCAGGTCCAGCGGCGGCCGGCCGTGCGACGCAGCGGGCTCGTGGCGATTGCGTTGACGCAGTTGATCATCACCTGTTGCGGCGTGATCAGCGTCCGGCGCGGCAGAGCCCGCGGGAACGGGAACCGCACATTGAGAACCGCCGACGTCGGCCAGACCTGCTGGCTGCCGATCGAGGCGAACCAGTCGAGCGCGTTGTTGCGGATGACGTCGCGCAGAAGCGCCGTCGAAATGAAGATGAGATCCGGCTGGCCGACATGCTCGGTTCCGGCATCGCGGAAGGTCGGCTCGATCTTGCGCTGAGTTGCGTCGTTGCCGAGATGGACGAAGACGACGTTGGCCTTTTCGCTCAGGCGCTCGAGATGGCACAGCACGTTCGGCAACATGCGCGAGCGCAGGAGCAGATCGATCGTCGCGCCGCTGCCAGCCATCACGAAGGGCGGAAAGTGCACGTTGTCCGGTTCGCCTGTGTTTGCCCAGAAGGCCGGAATGATGTCATCGAGGCGCAGCCGCTTCGGCTGCTTGGTCGGGTCGGTGAAGAATGAGATTGCCGCGTCTTCGGTGCGGGCGAAGAGATAGCGCGGGCATTCCTCGTGTTCGAAGTCGACGAGCATCGGCCGCTGGAAGAGCGCTCTGTGACGCTTTCTGAGGAAGCTGACGGACATCGCACGGTCGCGGTTGGCTTCCTTGAAGCGGCTTTCCGCGCGCAGCCGGTATTCGAAGGTCGTCTCGTGGCAGGGCGTACCAACGAATCCGTGCTCGACACAGGAAAGCCAGAATTCCCAGTCTTCGAAACCGTTCTGCCGGTCGTCGTTGAAACGAACACCCTCCCGGAAGACATCGATGGAGATCATCGAGCCTGTGTCACAGATGTTGTCGGTGATGCAGTGAACCAGTCTGGAATAGTGGTTGCCGTAGTGCGCTCGCCAGCTAACCGAGAAGGTATCGATGTTGGTGTAGACCCAGCCGGCGCCGCTCTCACGCAGTTGCCGGTAAAGGGTTTCGATCGTGCCCGGCAAAATCCGGTTGTCGGCATCGAGAAAATAGACGGCCTTCGCTTCGGACAGGTTTTCGAGCACATAGTCGATGGCCCGATTGCGCGCGCCACCCGGCCCCGCATTGCGGCCAAAGACCACATGGATGTCGGGATGAGCTGCAGAAAACAACAGCAACTGATCGAAGGTTTCGTGCCGCGGATCGCCGTCGACGGAGACGACGATGGCGATCCGGCAATCTGAAAGCACCGAAGCCAATGCGGATTCGATTGCCTCGAGCGCCAGTGCCGCGTGCCCGTAAAGCGGCATGGCAATCGCGATAAGGTCGCGGGGATCGCTATTGCTGGACATGAGACGCACCACCCGATTGCTTCACCATCCGGAAGCCCGACACCTTGAGCCAGGAAAAATCGACGGAGTCGGTGACCGCACGGCTGAGGATCATCAGATCCATGGGCTGGCGCACCGGCTCGTCCAGTTGGAAATTGATGTTGATCGGCTGTTGGTTCGTCACCTCGCGCCAGCCACTGAAGAAGGCCGAAGGCTTGGCGGAACCCTTGCGGGCGAGCTCGGCCACTTCCGAGCGCGCGTTCGAATTGGCGGGCGCAAGCAGGAAGCTGACGGCGGCAGGGGCGCCCTTTGGATGATCGACGATGGCGCTTGCGGAAAACGATATGGTTCCAGGCTCGATAGCGCGACCGATTGCACCGGCCGACACCCCGCTCGCCAGCGGATGGCAGACGACCGCGTTGTCGTGCTCGAGGAAGCGTACCGTCTGGAATTCCGGAACCACCGGAGTGACGGAAACATCGACGATCTGGCTCAAGAGATCCACCGACAGCCGATAGTCCTCGATGAAGTGACCGTCGAGCAGCGCCGTTGGCGCGATCATGTTGGGCATGCGTGCCGGCTTGACGCCGGGAAGGCCCGTATAGATGCGAAACGCGAGCGGCCGCAGATCGAGGTCGGCATGACGCGTCTCAGAGCGTGCCGTGTAATGCTCGCTGGCAATGGGGTAACCGAGCGAAAGGCCGATGGTTTCCGAGCCGGTGGTCGACACCCTCACCCGTAAGGTTCTTGCGCCGCCGCCGCAGGTGCGCGGCAGGGCGAAGAAATTCCACGTTGGCACCAGTTGCGAAAACGGCACGGACCATTCGGCGACACCTTCGCCGCTTTCAACATAGCTCAGGACAACGACCAGTTCGCCGCCGTCACGTGGGACCGAATTGAAATGAAGCGCAATGCCAGCCACACCATGGCTGGAAACCGGCAAGAGCTGTTCGACGAAGGCATTGGCGATCAGATGGCCGATCCCCTCATCCTTGGGGTCGACATAGGGATCGTGCGCAAAGACCTCGGTGACCGGCTCCCAGTTGCGGGCCTGGAAGGCATCTTCGAGCGCACGGTAGTTTTCCAGCAGCGTTTCGCGCTCACGGCGCAACAGCGCGAGTTCCGAGGTAATTGCACTCGAAAATCGCGCAAGACGCCCGACACCGCCATCGACGAGCGCCTGAATGAGGGCGGCACTTTCCGTCGCCGTGTGTGCACTCAACCGCTTGACCGGGAATTCCGGCACGGTGCCCAGCGCACGCAAGGAGATGAGCCGCTCCGTAAGGTCCTCCTCCCCCTCTTTCGAGAAGGCGAGCCCGATCAGCGGGAATACGTTTTCGAGAGTGGTTTTCTCCCGATCCCCCGCAGGAAGGAAATGGACCAGATGCTCGATGCCGCTCCCCTCGACACTCGCCCTGTCGTGATCCGATGCCACCACCAGCTTTCGCTTCGCCTGCGAATACCTCACGCCAGAAGACATCAACTCTTGCACGCGCCACCTTCAAAAAATAAACAACTTCCCTCTGAAGTTGAATTCGCCGAGACGAAATAAGTCGGCGAATTCAAGCTTCTACGAAAATCATACCAAGGTTATTTGCAGTGCACAATAAGTTATATTTGTGTTTCTCATGAAATAATACTTCGGATTTTGAAGTATTATGCAGATGAAACCAGTGAAATATTAGAGGGCGAGGCATTGCCTGTTGCCTTATCCAGCAACATCATCTGTCGGGCGATGCAATCACCCAGCCGGAACCGCTGCTCGATCGTCCGACGGGCGGCCGCACGCATCTCGGTATACTTTTCCGGATGCCGCAACGCTTCGGATACGACACTCGCGAGCGCGTCGGTATCGAAGAACGGCACGAGCATGCCGTTGCGACCGGAACTCACCACTTCCTGCATGGGGGCGGTATCCGACCCAATGACCAGTGCGCCGCAGGCCATGGCCTCCAGCACCGACCAGGAAAGGACAAAGGGATAGGTCAGGTAGATGTGAGCCGCAGAAATCTGGAAGAGTTGCCGCAACACGGCATGCGGTACTGTGCCAGGAAACAGGAACCTGTCGGCCGGCACATCCAGGGACTGGAGGAGATAATCCTTCCAGGAGCCTCCGCCCGGTGGAGGAGCGCCGTAGCTGACGCCGTCGCCCCCGACGAACACGAAGAGCGCATCGGGGTGTTCCCGCGCGACTTTCGCAGCCGCGGCAAGCGCCTGTGGAAAACCGCGATAAGGTTCGAGATCACGGGCGACGAAGGTGACAATCGGCGGGTCGCCGGCCTTCAGCACCCGCCCATCCGGAAGCTTGAGGGAGGCTGATGCATCCGGGCGGAAGACGCGCGTATCCACTCCCTCATGGCAGACGGCGATGCGTCCCCGGTGCTCGGCCGGATAGAGGCTTCTCTGCCAATGGGTGGGGCTGATGCCGCCATCGATTGCTTCCAGCGACAGAAGCTGCGCCATGTTGCGCAGGCGCAGCCGCTTTCGCGTGTCCGAATCGGGCTGGTCGCCGGGGGCAAAACCGATGTCCGCCCCGTCGGCGCGATAGAAGAATTCGCAATAGCCGAGTGCTGGAACGTTCGGCAGCACGTCCTTGACGAACATCATGCCGCCCCAGCCGGTGTGCCCGACGATGACATCAGGCACCTGGCCCTGCTTCGCCATCGCCTCGAAGGTCTCTGCGACCCGGTGACCTATCCGGACGTGATGATCCGGGACACCCAGATGCCTTGCCATTTGCGCATTGGCCTGCGGGCCCGGCTCGGCCCTGTGGCGGATGACCCTTGTGGACGGAATCCGCTGGTCCACGGTTTCCGTCACGAGGGTTACCTCGTTTCCCGTCTGCGCCAAATGGGCCACGAGAGCGGCGAACTGGCAGAAGCCGCGCCGGTGTACAAATGCTACGTGCATGTTCCTAGCCTTTTGCCGATGAAAGGACAGCGTTCGCGCCGCGGCTCAGATGCCGTAGCGCGTTGCATTCCCCCAAACCAGCTCAAGCCGGTGCAGCGTTTGAAATGCGGTTTCGAGATTGCGTCGGTCCTGCTCGCCGTGGCTGAGCACCCGCTCATAGGCGCCGGCGGCTTTCCTGAGCGAATCGCAGAGCTGCCTGCCCTTCTCCGAAAGCCGGATGCGCGCCGAACGCCGGTCGCGCTGCGATGCGGCCCGATCGATATATTCCCCATCGCCGAGCTGCTTCAGATAGTAGGAAACGTTGGAACCGACATAGTGGCCGCGATCCAAAAGCTCAGCCACGGACACTTCGGCATCGCCGATCGCGAGCAAGACCATGGCTTGCGCCGGACCGATGTCGTCGACGCCAAGCTTCGTCAGCTCGGCGCGCAACAGCCCGGTAAAGCGTCTGCTTGCTCGCTCCATCATCCGCGCCAGCTCGAAATACGTGACCACGGAGGCTTCACTCTCCTGGCCAATATTTTCGTGTTCAGGGGCACTACCAACTGCGTCATCCCCGGGGCGGATGGCAACAGCGCCGCCAAAATCTGCGAACGGATAGAGAATCTTTTGATTCATCCCTCTCTCCAACTAAGCATTACTACAATATTCAAAAATTGCTTCAAATTTTGAAGCAATTTCCGGCCCCCTTTACTCCCCCCGAATACGATTATCTTGAGCATTCCACCATTATTGTGTCACACTTATCACGGCAACACTGTGATTTAAGTGATAACAAACAAAATAGCTTGCTCAAGACCCCAACGAACTTATCCAGAAAATCGCCACGCGTGACAGCAAACGAGGCAATATGATTAGCAAGAACCAAATTGGGCCAAAGACGGCGCAAAATGGAGCAAACGATCCACGGCTGCTTATTTTGAAGGCGCGCCGCGTGTTCGTTTTGGCACTTATTTATGCAGCGGTGCTGAGCGCCTGCATCGGCATCTTGCAGCTGTCGACGCCGCTTTACATGATGCAGGTCCACGACCGGGTTCTCAACAGCCAGAGCATGGACACGCTCACCATGCTGACGATTCTGGTCGTCGGCGCGCTCATCATCTATGGCGTGCTCGAATATATCCGGGCGCTGACATTTCAGGCGATGGGCAGTGCGGTCGTGCGCTGGCTGAACCTGCCAGTGCTGACGGCTGCCGTGCAGGCGGCGGCCGATCAAGGGCTGACCCGCGCGACCCAGTCGCTACGGGACCTGGCTGAGTTGCGCAGCTTTCTCACGACCTCAGCCGTCAGTGCGCCGCTCGATGCCGCCTGGTCGCCGATTTTTCTCGGCGTGCTCTTCGCGCTGCATCCAATGTTCGGCCTTCTTGGCGCCATTTCAATTGCCCTGCTCGTATGTTGCGGTTTGCTGACTGATTTGCTGACTCGCCGGCTGATGAAAGAGGCCAATCAAGCCAATATCGAGGCCGTCTCGAAAATTGGTGCGAGCTTGCGGCATGCCGAAGCCATCGAGGCGATGGGCATGCTTCCGGCCCTCGCCCGCCGCTGGCGTGCGGCGCAACTGCATGCGCTGGACGCGCTCGAAGTCAGCGGCAGCCGAAGCAAGGCGATGGCGTCCATCACCCGCTCGCTGCGGTTCATGATCCAGGCGGCGGCGCTGGCGACGGGCTCTATCCTCGTGATGAAGCAGGAGATTTCTCCCGGCGCGATGATGGCGACAACCATTCTGACGGGGCGCCTGCTCGCCCCATTTGATTCGATGATCGAAAACTGGCGCCAATGGGTGCTCGCCATTGCCAGCTGGCGCCGCATCGAGGCGGCCCTCAAGGAAGATCTGGCCGTACGCCAGACGATGCCGCAGCCGCGTTCTCAGGGTGATCTCGTCGTCGACAAGCTGGTTTATGCCGCCCCCGGCCTCGATGTTCCGATCATCAAGGGAATCGGGTTTACGCTTTCTCCCGGCGAGGTGCTTGGCATCGTCGGCCCGTCGGCTGCGGGAAAATCGACGCTCGCGCGGCTTCTGGTCGGCATCTTGAAGCCGACCACCGGTGGCGTCTTCCTCGACGGCAACAACGTCTATCTCTGGGAGCGCTCATCGTTCGGACAGATGACGGGCTACCTGCCGCAATCGGTCTCGCTGCTCGAAGGGACTATCCGCGATAACATTTCGCGCATGGAGGAAGGCGAGCCGCAAAAGGTGCTCGATGCCGCCCGCCTTGCCGACGTGCACGACATGATCGGCCGGTTGCCGCTTGGCTACGATACACCTGTCGGTGATGGCCACCTGACACTTTCCGGCGGTCAGCGGCAGCGAATAGCACTTGCCCGCTGCCTTTATGACCGCCCCCGCCTGATTGTCCTCGACGAGCCAAACGCCAACCTCGACGCGATCGGTGAGCGCGCGCTGATTCGCGCCATCGAAAAGGCCCGCAACGACGGCGCGATCGTCATCATGATCGCCCACCGGCCGACCATCATGCAGGCGGCAGACAAGCTGCTCGTCCTCGAGAACGGCCGCATCACCCAGTTTGGACCGCGCACCGACGTGGTCGCATCCATGACCCCTGGCGAACCGAGACGGGAAGGCGCTTCCGCATGACGAACAAGCCAAAACTGCCGATCGCGCGGGCCGCAAAGAACGCGGTGACAACGCGTGGCCCGGAGAACCTGCCTGCCATCGTCGACCGGCCTCATCCGCTCCACGGGCTGGAGGTCGATGCGGAAGGCAGCGCCACCCGTCCGCTGCGCGGCGTGGTCCTTGCAGGGCTCACGACGATACTCGTCGCCTTTGGCGGCTTCTTCGGCTGGGCTTTCTCGACGGAGCTCAGCAGTGCTTCCGTCGCAAGCGGCACCATCGTGGTCGATTCGAAACGCAAGACCGTCAGCCATTTCGAAGGCGGTATCTTGAACCGGCTCCTAGTGCAGGAAGGGGATCGGGTTGCGGCCGGGCAACCGTTGCTCAAGCTGGAGGACACGCGCGCACGCTCTGACCTTCAGGCGCTGCAAAGTCGTCGCATCGGCCTGATTGCAAAACTTGCGCGTCTGCGCGCGGAGCAGACCGGAGTGCAATCAATCGCCTTTCCGAACGACCTGACCGCAACATCTGATGCGACGGCCGAGGATGCGATCACAGCGGAGACAAACTTCTTCGAGCGGCGGCGTGAAGCCAAAACCGGCCGCCTGGAGGTTCAGAGCAAGACGATCGAGGAGTTTTCCGAAAAAGCGAAATCGCTTGCGGAGCAGCTCCGCGCGACCGATCGCCAGATCGAACTGATTAGCGAACAGCGCACATCAATCGCGACACTGGTCGAGAAAGAATACGCGCAGCGCTCGAAGCTGATCGAGATCGACGCCAAACTCAGCGAACTGGCCGCAACCCGCGGCGAGCTTGCGGGCAACAAGGCCCAAGCCGAGAAGGCGGAAGCCGGCGCCGAGCTCGGTTTGACCGGGATCGAGAATGAATTCCAGTCGGAGATTGCCGGGGAAATCACCACGGCCCGTCTTGAGCTTTCCGATGTCGAAGAGCGACTGGTGGCCGCCAAGGACGTCCTGACGCGTCTCGATATCCGCTCGCCGCAGGCAGGGATCGTCACCAATATTCAGCTACGCACGCCGGGTAGCGCCGTCTCGGCCGGCCAGCCGCTGCTCGATATCGTGCCTGAGGACGAACCGCTCCTCGTCGAGATGCATGTCGGCACCCGTGACATCGACAGCATCGGTATCGGTTCGAAGACGCAGATCCGGCTGACGGCCTACAACCAACGCACGCATCTGCCTCTTGACGGCGAGATCAGCTATGTGGCGGCCGACCAGTCGGTGGATGAGAAATCGAATGTCTCATACTACGTGGCGCGTGCCCGCATTGCGCCCTCGTCGCTGAGCGCCAACCCTGACATTCGGCTCTATCCGGGCATGCCCGCCGAGGTTCTGATCGTCCACAAGCCACGTTCGGCGATCGACTATATGGTCTCACCGATTGCGGACAGCCTGAACCGGGCATTTCGTGAAGACTGAACCAGGAAATCGAAAGACAGCTGATGCCGGCGAAATTCAGTTTCGTCGGCAATTTGCTTCTAATTTTGAATTTATTTCCAAGTAATACCAAAGATACTTACCCCTTATATCGTGGGGATAATCATCAAAACGACACACTAGATACATCCTAGGTAGAAAATAATAATACAGTACGTCCGTATTTCTTTTGTTTTTGCTGTTGCCTTCTGTTTTATTGCAGTGCAATGTCGCGACGCTCATCCAAGGTTTGAGACCAGTGATGGGCGTAAGCAACAACTAAGAGGAGTAGCATATGGCCACGTTGGAAGGCGGCGCGTATGATGACGCCCTTTTTGGCTCGCGCTTCGACGACTTCATCCATGCACGTAGCGGTGATGACTTCGTGAACGGAGGCAATGGCGACGACACCATCTTCG
Source organism: Ensifer sp. VA4 (assembly GCF_055710065.1). Lineage (NCBI taxonomy): Bacteria > Pseudomonadati > Pseudomonadota > Alphaproteobacteria > Hyphomicrobiales > Rhizobiaceae > Ensifer > Ensifer sp. VA4. Next base: position 160,509 of record NZ_JBVQPO010000009.1, read on the forward strand.
GTGACGAAGGTGATGATCTGCTGTTCGGTGGTAACGGCAGCGATACTCTGTTCGGCGGCTGGGGCAGCGATGTTCTCCATGGCGAAAACGGGAACGATGTCCTGTTTGGCGGCCAGGGTGACGACCTGCTCTACGGTGACAATGGGAACGACATTCTCATTGGCGGCGGCGGCAGCGACCTGCTCATGGGTGGCCGCGGTAGCGACATCCTGTTCGGTGGTGCCGACAACGACATCATCAACGGCGGCCAGGGCGACGACGTCATGACCGGCGGCGAAGGCAGCGATGTGTTCGTCTTTGACGGCGGTGGCGGCAACGACGTCATCCTCGACTTCACGCCCGGCGAAGACCTGCTGCAGGTTTCGAAGGACATCAACGGTCTCGACATCTCTTCTCCGGAAGATCTGGCATCGCGCGTCACCCAGGTTGGCGGCAACGTGGTGATCGATTTCGGCCATGGCGACACTCTGACGCTCGTCAATGCCGATGCCGAAGACATCCAGGCCAACCCGAACCACTACTTCACGATCCATTGAGATTGACCGGCGCGCCCCACTTCCTCCCGTGGGGCGCCCTCCCTTTTCGTCCTTCAGGAGTAACGCGTGGCGGCAGACGACCGTATCAGGGGCCTCAGTGCGGAATTCACGACGGCTGTAACATTCAGGCTCAGCCTTGATGTTGCTGTGTTGATCTGGGACGCACCTGCAGAGCTGCCGGCGAAAACGAAATACGCGCTCACTGCATCCCGGCCTCTCATTCCCCTCGTCAGCATGGCCCTTCCGCGCGCCGATGGCGGGCAACGTGTTTTTTGGGCAATGCGGGCGGGAAACGAACGTGAACTTGCGGAAATCACCGTCGGTCACGATGTCCTTCAGACCGTCGTCCTCGAGCCGGCCGGCAGGCTTCCGTTCCTCGATATGGCAGCCCAGTTCGCTGGCCTTCTGCCGGAGGGACGCTTCAAGTTTCTCAACACCCTGCTCACCGTCTGGAGGAGCGCATTTAGGCTCTCCCGCGATGAGTTCTTTACCGGCCTTGTCGACGACGCAATCCACGCCCTGAACCTTGGCCAGCGCCCTGCGGCGATTGCGTGCCGGCTCGCCGACGGCCGATATCTGGCGGAAACGGCCATAAGCGCCGAATTCGGCGAGATCAGCGCGATTTATGCGTTGAGTGCGGACGCAGTCCTACCGTTGCCGCAACAGTTTGCCGTCACCGGTCGGGCGGAGCGCGGCTGGCGCCGCTGCCACTTCGTCATCGAAACGCCGCGTGCGCCACAGGCGCTCTCCCTAATGATCATGGGCAAGCGCGGGATTGCCATCCGTGAGGTGACGGATCGCGGTACACGCTGCCCAAGCCTGCAGGAGTGGTGGCCCGAGCACGGCGCCGCTCCAGGGCTACGGGAGTTCGTCGTCAGGTGTCTCTCGACAATGCCGGAAAGTGGAACGGCACTTGCAACCGACTTGCAGCTTCGTTCGCCCTTGCAGGCGCGCCAGGCCGGCAAATCCCCGCTTCATCCCGGTGCAGAGATCGATCTGGCGCTTGCGCTTGCCGATGGGTTGCTGGTCGGCGGCTGGACGCGTGACCCGTCCGGCGTGCTTGCTGGCATCGACTATCTCCAGGAAGATGGCACGGCGCTTCCGCTTGACGGCAACTGGTATGAATTCCCGGGCTGGGCCCGCGGAGCGGAGGAAGGCTCGAAGACCGATGTAACGGGCTTCGTCAGTTGGTTGCCTATGCGCGAACCGCTTGGCGCCCTGCTTCAGCCCCGCTTCCAGATGCGGCTTGCTTCCGGCGCCGTCAAATCGCTCATACCGAAACCGCAGCCCTTCGATCCCGTTACACAACGCAACCGCATCTTGAGGGCAGTCCCGCCACAGCATGCCGTCGATGCGGCTTTTCGCACGATCCTTGCGCCCGCGCTCAAGGACGTCGAGGAAAGGCTCGGAAAGACAATCAGGGTCGATCAGACGAAGGACTTCGGTCCGATGCTGGAGGCGCCCCTGGTCTCGATCGTCGTGCCGCTCTACCGCGTTCTCGATTTCCTGCGTTTCCAGCTCTCCGGCCTCGCCACCGACCCCTTTGTCGCCGCCAATGCCGAGATCATCTATGTGCTGGATTCTCCCGAGATCCACGACGAAACGGAACATCTGCTCGGCGGCTTTCACCTGTTGCACGGACTCTCGATGAAGCTCCTGGTGATGAACCGCAACGGCGGCTATGCCCGTGCATGCAATGCCGGCGCACGTCATGCCCGCGGTTCCGTCGTCGTCATGCTGAACTCGGATGTCGTGCCTTGCGGACCGGGCTGGCTCGAGACGCTCGCGCTTCCCGTGCTCCAGCAGAAGTCGCTCGGCGCGATCGGCCCAAAGCTCCTTTTCGAGGACGGATCGCTGCAGCATGCGGGTCTCTATTTCGGCCGCAACAAGCAGGGCATCTGGCTGAACCATCATTTCTACAAGGGCATGCCCGGTGCCTATGCGCCCGCGCAACAAGCGCGCGTCGTGCCTGGCATCACCGGCGCCTGCCAGGTGATGCGCCGGGAAGTATGGGAACGCGTCGGCGGCTACTGCGAGGATTTCGTGATCGGTGATTACGAAGACAGCGATCTTTGCCTCAAGATCCGGCGGGCCGGTTTTGACATCGTCTACGAGCCGGCCGCCTGTCTCTACCATCTCGAGCGGCGATCGATCAGCCGCAGCCAGGATTACACGCGCGGTGTAGCGAGCCAGTACAACGCCTGGCTGCACACCCAACGCTGGAACGACGACATCAGTGCGCTGATGCCAGCTTACCTCGGCGCCGAAGAGGCGGCAGCGTCGAGCGGTCTCAAGTCTGCCGCCAGGAGCGCCGCATGAACCAACCCGCACTTCGCCACGCAGACAGCCTGCAAACGGCATGGCAGCCGAACGAGGACCGTATTGACGGGATGCTTCAAACGGTTCTCGCCAATCGTTTCCTGCCGCAGCCCGACAGCAACAGCGTCTTCGTCGGAGACGGCAACTACCGGGCGGTTGGCGCCGAATTTCTCGGTCATTTCATCCGCATGGGCGGTTTGCAGCCGGAAAGCGCCGTGCTCGACATCGGCAGCGGCATTGGCCGGATGGCGGTCCCATTGACGCAGTATCTCGACCCTGATCGCGCCCGCTACGTCGGCGTCGATCCGGTCGAAGGCGGTGTCGCCTGGTGTCGCAAGTCCGTCACGCCGGTCTACCCGAACTTCACGTTCGAGCACGTCGACATTGCCCACGAGCTCTATAATCCCATGGGCAAGATCAACGGCAAGGCGCTGAAGCTGCCCTATCCGGATCGAACGTTCGATTTCGCGATCATGACGTCGATCGTCACGCATCTACCGCCGGACGAAGTGCTCGTCTATTTCAGCGAGATCAGCCGGATGCTTAAGCCCGGCGGCCGGCTCTTCGTGACGGCATTTGTGGTCGATCGCGTCGCCGCGAAGAACGAAAATGGCAGGCGGGATCCGCGCCTCGGCTTCAATCGTAGCGGCGACGGCCCCTGCTGGTTCGTACCGGGGCTGCCGCCGCTCGCCGCCGTCGGTTTCGATGACGGTTTTCTCGATCGGGCGCTCGAACGGGCGGGCTTTTCAACCATCCTGAAATCACTCGGCCATTGGCGCGGGCAGGATGCCGGTCACTACCAGGATGTCTTCATTGCCGAACGCCGGGGTGCAAACGGATGAAGAAGCGCATTCTGGTCGCAGCGCACAATCATCCGGCACTCCATCCGGGCGGCACGGAGATTTTCGCGCACGACCTCTTCCGTGCCTATCAGCGCGCCGGCCATGAGGTGCTCTTCCTCGGCGCCACCAACCAGACCCACCGGCAGGTGCGCCCAGGCACGAGCTTCCAGGCGATCGGCTCCGAGGGCGACGAGGTGCTGTTGTGGTCCGGTCATTTCGACCGCTTCTTCATGAGCCAGATCGACCTCTACGGCGTCGTGCCCGATCTCACCGAACTTCTGCGCGATTTCCAGCCGGACGTGGTCCACATCCACCATCTGCTGCTGCTCGGCGCCGAGTTTCCGCACATCGTGCGCCGGACCTTGCCCGAGTGCCGCATCGTGATGACGCTGCACGATTACTATCCGCTATGCCACCATGACGGCCTGATGGTGCGTACCACCGGCAAGGAGCTTTGCCATAAGTCGACGCCCGACCGCTGTCACGCCTGTTTCAAGGATATCCCGCTCGACCGCTTCGTGCTTCGCGAGCAGCATCTGAAAGCCTTGTTGCGCACCGTGGATCGCTTCGTATCGCCGAGCCATTTCCTGCGGCAGAGATTTATCGACTGGGGCCTCGACGGGGTACAGATCGATGTCATCGCGAATGGGTTACCACGGCGGGACGTTCCGGCGCGGAAAGATCGGCAGGAAAACGACCGGCCGATCTTTGGTTACTTCGGCAACCTCAATCCCTGGAAGGGCACCACCGTCCTGCTCGAGGCTGCGCGGCAACTGATCGACGAGGGCCTCCGCTTCGAGCTCAGGGTGCACGGCGGCGCGCCGTTCCAGAGCGATGGTTTCAAGGACGAGATCGCCCGTCTCTTCAAGAAGACGGCGCCGACCGTCCAGCAGCGCGGCGCCTACAGGCGCGAGGATATTGCCGACCTCATTGCCGCTGTTGATTGCACCATCGTGCCTTCCATCTGGTGGGAGAATGCGCCGCTCGTGATCGGCGAAGCGCAATCCCAGCGCAAGCCCGTGATCGCGAGCAACATCGGCGGCATGGCCGAAATGGTTCAGGACGGCGTGAGCGGCCTAACCGTTACGCCCAACGACCCGCGCGCGCTCGCCGCTGCCATGCGCCGTATTGCCGAGAACCCTGACCTCAGGCGCCGCCTTTCGGCGAACGCCCGCAAACCCGATGATATCGATGCCACGGCACGCCGCTATCTTGCGCTCATTGACGCAATTGAGCCGGCACGAACCGCCGCGGCTTAGAGCGGCTCAAGTTGAAACGGAACAATAGAAAACCGCTCCATCTCTTTGTTTATACGTATTTCCGGACGCGAAACCGCTCCGCACTTTTGCTAGCAATGCTTTAGGGGAAGACCATGTCTGTAGCAGCCGACAAACCGGATGTCGCACCGGAACAAAACAATGCCAAGCCCCTGAAGGGCCGCGTGGACGCGATCGACCAGGGCCGTGTTTTCGGCTGGGCCTTTGATCCCGAGACGCCCGAGAAAAGGCTTGCCATTCGCGTGCTTTTGGACGGCAAGGTAATCGCCGAGGCGCTCGCCGACCGCAACCGGCCCGATCTCAAGCGAAACGGGATCGGCGATGGCAACCACGCCTTTGAAATCGCGCTCCCCGAGTTGGCAAGTGCACGCGCCGGCGAACTGGTTGTCATGGCATCGACGGACAAAGGTGGTGAACTGCCGCTTCGCGTTCCAAAGCCCGACGAACAGGCGGCCGAGGCGTTGATTGCCGCTCCGCTCGCCAAGGTGCTCGACAAGCTCGATGTGCTGATGGCGGCACAACGTCAACTCCAGGTCTCTCAGCGCTCGGCCATCCGGCAGAAGCTCGGCGATGGCGAGGAAGGCGAAGCTGCGGGGCTCGCAGCAGTTAGCGAAGATGTTGCGAGCCTGCGCTCGGAAATCACCCAGCGATTGACCGATCTCGACGTACACCTGATGCGCCTTGATGGCGTCGTCGCCGGCATGGAAAAGAACCTCAATGCCTTGAAGCAACGCTCGAACGGCGACTTGAAGCCGGCATTCCTGCTGCTCTTCGTACTTGCGGGCTTTACCGCAGGTGCGATCTTGACGCTTCTTCTGCGGACTTAAGGGGCGCCTCATGCCCAATTCGGAGCTTTCCCTTTCGCCGAACCCTGCACCGCTTGCCCGTATCATGCGTAGCGGACGGGTCGTGGTGTGCCAGATCGATGACACGCTGTTGCTGGTGATCGGCGCCGGTGGCCCATTGGCAGATCAGTTGCCGGTGGAGATCGACGAAGACACGACGATCCAGGCGATCGCCTCCATCATCGGCTGGCGGCTTGCCGCATCGCAAGGATCCGCCACCCATGGATTCGCGGCGCTTATCCCAGTCGATCGCGAAAGCAGCATGCCGACAACGCTGCGTTTCGGAAAGGATGGTGGCGGCAAACGCTACATCGTTGCGCCGCGCACCGTGGCGACCGGAGATGTCGCCGCCATGCTGAAGGAGCTCGCCGGCCCGCAGGTCGTCCACGTGCTTGGCCGCTTGGTGGACGTGTTGATGAAGCCGCCGCTCGATCCGCGGAAGCTCGCGGTAATCACACCCCTGCTCAAGGCGGGAACCGCAAGAGACGGCTATATCGAGCTGCTCGGCGAAAGCCACGACGACGCGATCGCGCTCAAGGGCTGGGCGTATGACATGGCCGGCGGCGTCTGCCGAGCCATCATCAGGGGCGAGAATACCTCGGTCGCCGATTGCAACATTGCGGTTTTCCCACGCAACGACGCACCGGAAGACGCCGTCGGCTTTCTTGGCCTGCTGTCGGCGGGCGATCTGCCGCGCGCCCGCGACATCCAGGGCATATTCTATCGCGGCCGCAGCGCCTGGCGCTACCTGGCCGTTCACGAGCGCAAGCTCGTAGCCGGGCCGCTCGAAACGCCGGGACATATTCGTGCGATGCTGCTTCAGAGCCAAAGCGCGCCGCAGGTGCTGTTGCGCCTGCGCGACGCGGCCAACGGCTTCGACGGCACGGAAACGATCTCAAGCCTCCCCCTTCCTGTTCGGCTCGGCGTCGACGCGCTCTACCAGGGCGACGAAGGCACCTTCCTGATCTCGGGTTGGATGCTCGACCCTGACGATCATGTGCAAAGCGTTCGGCTGCGCCGGGGGCGCGCCGAGGCGCGTCTTGATGGAAGATGGACACGCGCCGAACGGCCGGACGTCGAAGATGCCTTCGCGGACCGGCCGGAATTCAAGAGCGCAATATCCGGACATCGCCGCTCGCACGGTTTCATCGCTTTCGCGGGTGACCTCGTCGGCGATCCGGCAGCGCCGCTTCACCTCGAAGTGACGCTGCGCGATTCCCGCCGCGCCTATATGCCGCTTCACCCGACGCGGCTATCGGCGAGACATGCGGCGCTGCGGCTGCTGAACGCCATCGACCCGACGAGCTGGGCCCTGCCCGATATCGTCGATCGGCAGATCGTCCCGTTCCTTGGCGCTGCGCGCGCGGACGCACCAACGGTCGAAACCGTCATCGACATAGGCCGGTACGGTGAGGCCGTGGGGGCGGCAATCCTTGTCGCTGTGGGAGACGCCGAGGAGGATTTCGCCCCGCTGTTGGGTCTTCTGGCGCTCGATCCGCATACGCGGCAGGCGCCGATCGTGCTCGTTCTTCAATCGGAGCAATTTCGCCGGCGCGCCGCCCGTATTCGCCAGCATGCGGAATTTTATCGCTTGCCGCTGCGCCTGGTGTCCGTCGATGGCTCGGGCGACGCCACCGACCTGGCGCGGACTGCGGCGCAGGCAATCGACAATGAGACCGTCATCCTGCTGTCAGCGTCGCTGACGCCCGCCAATCCCAGTTGGTACCAGACGCTCGTTGCCAACTACGAGACAAAGAGCGGAAGCATCATATCGCCGACGCTTGCCTATGAGGATCATTCGATCCGCTGGGCCGGCAGCACCTCGCTCGACCGTGCCGATCATCTTCAGTCGAGTCGCTATGCCGGTTATCCGGTCGGCGCCGTGAACCGCCTGAAGCTGACGCGGGTTCAGACCGCCTCGCTCGAATGCTGCATCATGCCGCGCACGGCACTTCTCGATGAAACCGGCGTTTCGCCCACCTATCTCGGCGCGTCTCTCAAGGGGCTGGATCTTGCATTGGGGCTGAGCCGCAGGGGCTACGAATCCTATTGGCTGCCCGCCTTGCAAATGCTCGGATCGGATGAGGCATCCGGTGCCGTTTCTCCAGCCACGGCGAGGTACGTGGAGCGTGTCGATCAGACGCTGTTCCGTGGACGCTGGATGCAGACGGTGGAAGCAGAAGGAACGGCCCACAATGAGGTTTCGGCATGAGTGACAAACTCCGCGTGCTGGTCGTTTCGCACGGCCACCCGACCCATTCGCTCGGCGGCGCCGAGATCGCCTCCCATGGATTGCACAAGGCGTTGAACGGCCTGCCGGGCATCGAATCGATCTACCTCGCCCGTGTCGGCCATCCCGTGCCGCGCCACGGCGCGTCGGCGCTGATGAGCCTTCGCCTGGCGATGGACGAGGTGCTCTACCATGCCGAGGACTTTGATCATTTCTTCCTGTCCAATGGCGATACCGACGCAATCCGCCGAGACCTCTTGCGCTTCGTGGGAGACATCAAGCCGGACATCGTCCACTTCCACCATGTCATGGGCTTTGGGCTGGAAGCGCTCTATGCGGTGCGTGACGCTCTGCCAAAAGCGCGCATCGTCGTGACCTTCCACGAATATCTGCCGATCTGTCACAACCACGGACAAATGGTGAAGCGACCCTCGGGTCAGCTATGCAATGGCGCCTCGCCGATCAGCTGCCACACGTGCTTCCCCGAAATCCCGGTGTCGCGCTTCGTCCGCCGCGAGCAATTCGTGCGGGGCATGCTGAACCTTGCCGACGCCTTCATCGCCCCGAGCGCCTTTCTCGCCAATCGCTATGTCGAGTGGGGCATCGCCGCCGAGAAGATCTTCGTGATCGAAAACGGCATCGTCATGGGGGAAAAGACCCCCGCACGCGAACTGCCAACGCCGACGGCACGACGCAACCGCTTTGCCTATTTCGGGCAGATGACCCCGTTCAAAGGCGTGCATGTGTTGATCGACGCCGTGTCACGCGTGCCCGAGGAGATCTGGGGTGACGATTCCACGCTGATGATCTTCGGCGGCAACCTCGAACGCCAGCCGACCGGGTATCAGGAGCGCGTCGCGAAGCTGATCGAGGACGCCGGCCGGCGCGTCCGCTTCTATGGTGCCTACCAGAACCAGGATATGCCGCGGCTGATGCGTTCGGTTGACTGGGTGGTGATGCCCTCGGTGTGGTGGGAGAATTCTCCGGTCGTCATTCAGGAAGCCCTGCACCATGGTCGACCGATCCTGTGTTCGGATATCGGCGGCATGGCCGAGAAAGTTCGCGACCGCCTGGACGGCTATCATTTCCGGGCCGGCAGCGCACAAGACCTTGCCGATCGGATGCTTGATGTGCTGAGCACACCGCGATCCTGGGACAATCTTCGGGCAACCCTCAGGCGCCCGATGAGCCATGTCGACTGCGGCCGCGAACATGTCGCGCTCTACCGGAAACTGCTCAAGGCGGAGCAGCCGGCTCACGTCAGCGCTGCGGTAGCCTGAACCGAAACGCGCGCGCCGTCCCCGTCGCGCGTCCGCATCTCGCAAGCGACGAACTTCTCGCCTCGAAGGTCATTCCATCGCTTATCCGCAATGGAATGACTTGGTTTTCTTAGCTGAACTTGAACGGTGAAACCGGCACACGGCTTCGGGAATGGGATTAATCGCCGCTTCGGCCCCACCACTGATGGAAGTGATGGACCGGTCCCCGCCCCTGCCCGATCGTCAAGTCCGCTCCGGCAACAAGCGCCTCGTGCAGATAGGTCTTGGCGGCTACAACCGCGTCTTCAAGCGTCTGCCGGCGGGCAAGACCAGCCGCGATTGCGGCTGACAGTGTGCAGCCGGTGCCATGATCATTCCTTGTCTCGACCCGCGAGCGCGACAGGCGCAAGAGGGTGTCGCCACAAAAGAGGATATCCACCGCTTCATCGCCCTTCGCATGCCCGCCTTTCATCAGCACGGCGCGCGCACCAAGCTTCAGGAGCAACTCCGCCTGGCGCGCCAGCTCCGTCTCGTTCTGCGCAATCGCGCGTCCTGTCAACAACGCCGCTTCAGGCAGGTTCGGCGTCACGATAAGCCCAAGTGGCAGCAACTCCTCCTTGAGCGTCGCGATCGCATCCGGACGTAACAATACGTCACCTGAAGTGGCGACCATCACGGGATCGATGACGGCCATCTGTCCGTGCCTCTTCAAACCGGAAACGATCGCGGTAATGGTCTCCTGGCGGGACACCATGCCGAGCTTCACCGCGCCAACGGCGAGGTCCGAAAACACCGCATCGATCTGAGCTGTGACGACGGCCGGAGAGATATCCTCGACGGCCGTGACCCCACGGGTGTTCTGCGCCGTGACAGCAGTAATCACGCTGGCGCCATAGACGCCGAGCGCCGAAAACGTCTTCAGATCCGCCTGGATACCGGCACCACCACCGGAATCCGATCCTGCAATAGTGACAGCGATAGCAGTCATGTCCAGCTTCCGTGGCAGGTAGAGGTGGTGCGCTCAATGTGGACGGCTGCTCGCACCCGGGTGCTAAGGCGCGCGCCCATTCCAGCTGCCAGCGAGGAACCCGAATGATCGAGGGTAGCTACTGGCCGGCTCGGCTCCCGGAATTCTCCGTCGCAACATCCTAAACTACGTGCAGGCATCAGCGATCTTTCCAAAACCAAATGATGGAGATCCGGATGAAAGGCGCAGGCGCGGCTGATGTGCCGATGGAGGCCCCGCCGTTCCTACGCCGGTATGATCCGGTTCAGGTTCAAGGGTCTGGCTCACCGCCATCTCAGCACCGTCAGATGCGCCCCTCGGCATTATTGGATGCTAGGGGAGCGTGGGAGGTAATGTCAATTATTGGCGATCAACATTATGTCATCGTGTTCCCAACCAATGCCCACAGCTGGGACAAATATGGTCGGCGGCGCTGCCGCGAAGCCGCTCGACGTTCAGCGAGAGTTTCTCTCACGTCGTTGTCTCTAATCTAGGCCCTTGGCTTGGAAAGGCGGGGCACCGGCGCCGCCCTCATCTTCTGGTTTGAACTCTATACCAGTTCAAAAGTGGATCGGACGAACTCTATGGTCGATCTCGAAGCCGCTCGGCGCTCTCCAGTCTGGCGATCGGGTGATACGCGGGCATTTTAGCCAGATCCCGTGTGCCGCAACCCAGGCAGCACGCATTGTATCGGCGTTATTTCGTAACACCGATTTTGCTGATCTGGATACGATCCTGTGGGGGTCTTGAGGTCTCTGCCGCGCGACGGAGGAACAGATATGCGTGTGTCGCGAGTTTTAACGGCTGAAGATCTCTGGGGCCTAGCGGATGAGTGCCCCCAATTTCCCGGCCTCGGCCGCCACATGCCGCGTCTTTGGCGTGATTCCGAGCAACATCGCCTCACTGGCCAGATTAAGCCGCGACCCGACCCCGTCACTGGGAATTGAAGACCGGATTCTTGCGAAATGACCTGAGCGATTGACCCGCTCCCGTGTTTACCGATGCCGGTGCCGGTGCCGTTCCCGGTCACCGGCACTCACTTTCATCATTGGCAATAATCGAGCTGTCGCACAGTATCGACAATGTCTTCAGGCGTCGCGTTTCTTTGGCCCGGCACAGCTTCGGCAGCGCAGTTCGGTGTGGGGCCCGATCCAATGAATCACGAAGACGAGCCCAGGGGTTCGACCATCACGATCGGCGGCCACTTCATTGATGAGCGTCCGACGATATGTTTCATTGCGTCGGTTATCGGCGCCATCCAGACGGCGCGAGATTCCCGGTAAGCGGCAAGCAGCGACACGGACATGGGAGGCGGCTTTTGCGTAACTGTCCAATGTTTAGCAACTTCGCCTCGACTTCGCCTCCGCGAGCTAACGACTTGTTCCCATAGCTTCAGATTGATAGTTCAATAATTCTAATATATTTGGGGCAAAGATAGTGGGGCAAAAATGAAACTAATCATGACATTGTTGGTCAGAAACGAGGCCGATGTTATCAGGGAAAACGTAGATTTTCATATTCGGAGGGGGGATAGATGTCATGGCGGCGAGCTACATCACCAATGCGGACGCCAGGCTGGTCAGCTTCCGCCAATATCTTCAGCTTAGTTTCTTTCGACCATCGCCGCCTACGCTCAACGCCGGAAATGATCTCCATGCGAGCCATGCCAACCTCTCAGATCTGGAATTAGTGTCAGCACTAATGCTGGTTCTAATGCCAGAACATCGCCTAACTGGCTCGTTCAGCAAAATCCGCTCCCCGGACGCTTACGCTACACCAAGCTCTATCTTCCGGATCGACGGTCCGGCCCGATAACAGAAGCAGCCTGCTGGGTGCATGCGCGGCGGCCCTTCTACGCGACGGCCGACGTCGAAGCGAACGCGCGCCGACGAGCGCAGGGCAAGAAGCCGGCCGTCATCTCGCCGATCGCCGTGGAGATGGTGCAGCATACTCGCCATAAAAGGCGCCGTATATTCTCGGCTTGAATTCACACTGTGCTGTCTCTGACGGTAGCAACTAACAAGCAAGCTATCGCCCAGAAAACTAACAAGGCGAGAAAGGTAACCGCAGCTTCTTGAAGAGGTTTCGGATATATAGAAGAGTCCGGGATGAGCGGGGGCACAATTACAACGACATACAGCTGCTGGTTCGTCAACTTTCGCCTAGCCTCTTCCAGACTGTTTCTAGCAGCTGTGTACAGTTGCTCCGCAAATTTCTCCTTCAATCTCAACAACTCGTAGTCTTTCAGGTGATCGGACAGCGCACTTGAATCTTTGCTAGTCAGAGACTTTTGTAAATCATCTAGTTGCTTGTCGATTGCAGCCAAGTTAGTTCTTCGGTACTTTTCTCCGGGCTTATTAGCTGCGCCTGATAACTGAAGAGCTTTCAGCTCTCCTTCTAGCTCTATCTTTTTAACTGTAAGTTCGGCAATTAAGGAGAGAATTTGCTTCGCTGTGTCTTGAGGATCAATCGTGTTGGTCCGTCTTTGAAAACTCAGAATGTCTGCTCTCGCCGCTGCCAACTCGGCCATTGCACGGTCGACTTCTCCCGCTGCAATATCAAGCGCGTCCTTCCTATTTCGTCGAGATATCGTGTTGATTAGAGCCTCACTCTGCTTCGTCAGTTCCTTCGCCAACCAAAATGCGTCGTCCGGCGTGTATCCCCGAACTTTTAGCGTCAGAATATTGGATGTTGAGTCCACATAGGTAATTACGTGCTTTTTCCAATACGCCCAGATGGACTCCAGATCCTCATCTGCGTCCAATCGGGAGAACCAGTCAATGCTAGCCTTACCAAACATCTCCCTAAGTTTCGCTTTACCGCCAATATCAATGATCACGGATCGACTCTTCAAATAATCTAAGATGATCATCGAGTCTTGCGATGTTACGGCTCCTCCTCCGATCCCGATCTTACCAATTATGGATGTAACCGAACTGCTGCCGTCCAACGAATCTTGATAGCTAGGCTCGTATGCCTCTCGCACACTCAGCTTCGCTTCGGCAACATAGATATCAGAGGCTACCAGACCATAGTAAGCTAGTGTTAAGATCGCTGGCATCGCGACCATCAAAAGGAAGCTTTTTATTAAAAGTTGGTTCGCACCTGTTCGTTGATCAACTGCACTCGTCTTAATAAATCGAAACGAGCTTCTCACAATTGGCGGAAGTGTCTTCAACGAACGGAAATACTCACTTCGTCGCACAGTTCCCCTACTTGCGTGGCCTTCGTTCGCGGGAACGCTATTCGGTTCGTCTCTCGGTATCTGTAACGTCATTTAGATGCGCCGCTACTCACTTGCCATGGCTTTCCGATTTCTGCAAATTTGCCTCGATCGCCTCTACTGCAAATGAGTAAAGCGCGATGTCCTCGTCGAGCAAATCCGAAGCAATCCCGATGTTCCTCAATCTCTCAGCGAGCTCTTCAGCTTCAGGAAACCCACTAAGCTCGGTTCCCGACGCGATTGGCGCCTCGACATACTCGTTTAACATTCCGCAAAACAAGTCAAAGTGGCTCCGCAAGCCGACAACGTTAAATTTGGCTAAGTTGTCGAGTGCGACACTGACATTGCGACGTTGAACACGCTCATCAGGCGCGGTTCCGAACAACATTGTCATTGGCGATTGCAGCTTCTTCCGCCCCTCATTAGGGATTCTGCGTAAAGCGGAGAGTATTGATCTAGAGTCACGAAAATTTATCTCCTCAAGATACGGCAATAGGTCAGCAAACCTCGCGATTGTCGGGCTGGCACGAACAGACTCTGGCTGTCTCGTCGCGTGGGCTAAAAATATCAGCTTTTCCGCCAGTTCTGCGAAAGGCTCCCTAAGCAGCGCCGCGGTCACAAATCCGTTATTCCTGGCGATTTCACCGTGGCGAATCCAATTCATCGAGCCGGAAAGGAATACCGATCTGATGTTTGTTAAAGAAAGAAGCCCAGTGATTGTTTCGAGAGATAGCCTTTCTAATACTGGATACGATTGAGTGAAGAACGACATAAGTTGCCTAACAAGCGCGATTTGCGGGAATGCGCTGGAATCGACAAGTAGAACTTTTCGCTCGATATGATCGCTAGCGTTAAACCGCCTATATATCGTTATGCCGGTCTCTGATTCGATCAGAGTGATGTCGTTGAGTTCATGCAGCTGGGGCACATGTCTTTCATCGACCACAAACCCGGCTTGACCTGTACTATGCATACCTAAATCGCGTAGGTCGGGTCTAAAAACGTTTGCGGTCAGAACGAACTCTTTTCGCCCAGGAACCTTAACTAATATCTCAGGTGTGTCCCCAGGATTGTCGCATATCACCCAGCCGCTGATGTATGCACCAGTATCCTGATCAATGTGAAAATACATACTCCACCCACTCACGCCGTGTGATCGCGCACCAAGAGGCCAACGCCAGCGGCGATCGCCCACGCCAAAAATGCCACCATACAGATTGAGACCGACATCAAAAAACGCTTTGGATAGAGTGCTTCCTCCGCTTTCCTCGGCTGGACGTAGGTAAGAAGATAAGACCTTTGTCTCTCATTATTCATGCGGGCAAGCTCATAGGCGGTTGAAGCGCGTGCGTAATCTGACTGCGCGATCTTAAGCTCCAACGCAGTCTGAGCTAGAACTGCTGTGCGATCGGCTAGCGAATCTCCTGCACCACCGCCCTGCGGGAATTCTTCGCTGGCAAGGCTTTTTTGATATCTATCAATTTCCTCCCGAAGCGACGCAGATTTAGCCCTCAGCGCTGTAAGTTGGGGGCCGGCCTCAGCAGATCCCTTGGTGAGGGTGGCTATCTGAACATTGACCTTCGCCTCTTCGAGGCTAAGGGCAGTAAGGATCTCCGATTGGGCTTTTGCGCTTGTGTCAGCATCAATTATTCCTGCCGCGTTTCGGGCATCTCGCATAGCAACAACTGCTCCGACCAACGTAGACTTTGAACGCTCCAGCTCGGCACTCGCTTCGGCGAGCGCATTGTTTTGGTTCCGACCGGTCAGCTTGTTGACCATCCGTTCTGAACGTACAATTATTTCCGCTGCTAATCTGAAGCTCTCATCCGCAGAAAACGCCTTCACGCGCAACGTCATCAAGCCGCTGGATCGGTCTATCGTCACGCTGACCTGCCGCCCCCAATACTCTAGGAGATCCTCCATGGTTGCGGCGACTTTAAGCTCTGCGAAATAGTCGTAGGTTCCAGGCCTAAAAATACGCCTCAAATCGAACTTCGAGCTTAGCTCATCAATTATGGCGCGGCTCTGAATGTACTCCGCAATTATTGCCTCATCACCAGACTGCCCTCCAAAGAGGGAGGTTAGACCGGCAAGCGCGTCAACGCCACTGCGGTCAGTCGATTTCACCGCAAACCGCGCTTCCGACACGTATTGGTCCGCAGCGATAAAGGAGTAATATAGAATGGAAAGTACCGCCGGTATAACAAAGAGGAGCACAAAGCTGCCAGTCAGATAAAAGCGAAAGATTTTATCGCTGCGTCGCGCCCTGAACCCGCCACCGCCACTGCTGACGGGTCTCGGCGTTCGAGCCTTTCTCGCGACGCGACGCAATTCGATAGATATCGCCTCTGATCGCTCCTGCACGCTTAAACGCTTCAGCTGGCCGTTCTCATTTTTTGCAGCGATCGGCATTACTAAAGACTTTCTATTGATTAAGCTTGTTGTACAATTCTACGGCATCATCGACATCAGAGAACTCGTGCATGACACCGTGAGCTAGTACAACCGCGCGACTGCAATAGGTCCGAATTGTTTCCATCGAATGCGAAATCATAATCACGTCTGCGTGGTCGCGCCGCTTCGCGAACTCGTCGTGGCATCGTTGCTGAAATCGTGAATCCCCCACAGCAGTGACCTCGTCAATCAAGTAGCACTCGAAGTCGATTGCCATTGACAGCCCGAACGCCAATCTCTGCGCCATCCCGGACGAGTATTTGAAGTACGGTTCGTCCATGTAAGAACCGATCTCCGCAAAATCTTCTACAAACTCAATGGCGCGCGCCGGATTCTGTCCATATATTCGCGCAACAAACTGAACGTTTTCACGACCCGTCATTGCTGGATGGAGACCGCCTGAAAACCCAAGCGGCCATGACACTCTGGCAGAACGTGTTATCGCTCCCGCGTTAGGCAACTCGGTTCCGGCTAACATCCGCATCGTTGTAGATTTTCCAGCACCATTGATCCCCAATATTCCATATGAAATCCCAGCCCGGAAATCCATCGACACATGGTCGAGAATAATCTTTGCACCACCTTTCGTGCGAAAGAACTTAAATACGTTGTTAAGCTTAATCATCCTGTTAACAGCTTTCCCCGCAAATATCTTTCGCCTAAAAGTCCCAACAAAAGGCAACCGGTCCCCATCGCTAAGAAGTAAAGCTTCGAAAGCATATCGTCGCCGTAGCCATCGTAGTAAGCTGAGCGCATCCATTCGATCGCGTGCAACAAAGGATTATACCACATCATCTCTCTCACCCCAGGAGGAAGGCTTGAGGGAAGAATAAATATTCCGGACGTTGCGTATAGAATAAGCATAATGAACATAAATGCGAGGTTCCACATTCGAAAAATTGATGACATTACGACGTTTAGAATTCCAAGTGAAAGCGAGAAAAAAATAATTGCAATCACACCAGAAGCAAAAATAAACTCATCAAGCGGAACGAGGTCGACGCCAGCAAGCAAAGCCGTCAAAAAACTAAGGATTATCACTATGAATGAGGTGATGAATTCGATCGTAGCTCTAGCTACGATTACGTCAAACGGTCGCACGACTGGAAACAGAAACAGCGGGCGATTCATGTCGAGCGCCATCCCCATTGCGCGAGCCGGATACAAACAGAGAATGTATGCGAGCGCTCCGCTTGTAACAAACACGACCGGATCGCCACCAATTGGAGCTAACCGATTCACGAACGCCATGATTGAAACCAGAACGATCAAATGTGTGAATGGCCACGCGATTGCAATCAAGTAGCTCACATGAGATCGTCCAAACCTGGTACGCATATCTCGCAATATTAGGGCGTAGATCACACCCAATCTGCCCAGCACCAAGTCGCCTACTGAAATACGGCCGCGAGTATCGTCCATGCGCTTGAGATCACCATGCTCAGTTTGACGGCTTTTGGACAATGTCAGGTGATCCAGGAATCCTACGCACCAACCTAAAGTCGGCCACACCCGAGTTGTGATTTACGGAGTAGTAGGGATCTCGTAAAATAGCGTTGCCCCATGCCCGCCTCAAACGAGCGTAATCGCGTAGATATACGTCTTTTTCGTGGGCGACATCGAACCTCTGCGGAGACGTATCATTTGAGTTGAGGAGCACAACGTCAGGGCAAATGACGTGCCTCCTGCCTGAAAGCCTCATTCTCAGTCCGAGATCGATATCGTTAAGCATACCCATCTCCAACTCTTCATTGAATGCACCGCTCTGTAGGAAAGCTTCACGCAGCGTCACCATGCAACTAGAACTCACCGCAGAGACGTTGTGCCTCACCTTGAGTCGTGAAAAGTAACCGGAGTTATCGGCGGGAAAATTCGCGTAAGCTAAGGCAGCCGAGCCCCCTACTCCAATAACAATTCCCGCGCTATGCACCGTAGAGTCGCTTTCGATTAACTTGACACCGACGCATCCCACGCCGTCTTGTAGCGCCATCGCTGACAATTGTCCAATCCACGACCTCTTAGCCGGCTGCAACGTACCGGATACGAAGCAGAGGATTGAGCCCGCCGCCCTATTGGCGGCTGTGTTTACAGCGGTTGGCCAATTGCCGGTGACCGCGATACACGATATCGATAAAGCGTCGCCGTGATCGAGTTGGTCAAGCAGTTTTGAAATGCTCTCATTGGCAGTCGGTTCGTGAAGGACAATCAACTCGATCACTGGACCATCCAGCGAATTGAGGAACCGCTGGACCTTCTCAGAAATATTCTGCGCTGTGGGCCGCAGCGACAATATGACACTTATTGAAGCGGCTGGAGGGAGTACAGGGCTCACTCGGAAGAACTGTGTCTTCGCTACTCGCTCTACAATCGCGTCGAGGCCCACGCGCATTGCGTGCTCAGACAGGGCTCTTTTCGCCGACAGCAATGCGTAAGGCTTTTGATCTCCGCCCCGCGCCACAGAGCCCACAACCGCACGCCAATGGTAGAGTACCTTAGGCACATGAACGACCTGATCAGATCTGAGGCTTTCGACAAGCCTGAGATTTAGATCATAATCTTGGCTTCCCTCAAATCCAGTTCGCCAACCCGAGAGAGCCCTGATCGTGCTCGCACGGTAAGCCGTAAGGTGATTGATGTAATTCTGTGACCGAAGAAGATCCAGGGAAAAGTCCGGCTTGAAGAATGGCGAAAAACGCCTTCCGTTGGCCGTGATTTTGTCCTCGTCGCTGTAGATCAACTCAGCCTTTGGATGGTTTCGTATTGCGGCAGCAATTTCGCTGATCGCATGTTTGTGGAGCAGATCATCGTGATCCAACATGGCAACCCAATCACCCGTCGCAAGCTCAAGCGCCGAATTGGTCGCGGCAGATATATGTCCGTTAACTTCACGATTTGCAATTTTAACCCTACTGTCAAGGCAGGCCCAAGCCAGTACTTCTAAAGTGTTTTTTTTTGTGGAACAGTCGTTTGCTATACACACCTCGATATTACTATATGACTGATTGAGCACGCTCTCTATGCAGTCGCGGAGAAACCTCGGCTTCGTATTATAAACTGGTATCAAAATGGACACCTTGATATCAGCGGAACCTCCGTACTCAGTAATTTCTTTTTCGTGTTCACGGAGCCACCGGGTATATTTGAGCCCACCACTCATTTTGAGGTACAGCGAACGTAGTCGCCCTTTTAGTCTTGTCGAATACATACTGGATTGCTGTGCTTCTGTGGCGCCGATCGGTTGTCTAATCAACATGGATGACCTTTCATTTTTTTCCGCCGATCGCAAGCCCGCAAAAATTTCGTTTCGATAAAGCTGTCGAGAGCTCGTTCCATTTCTGGGTTGGGCTTGCGGGCACACGAGAGCATTTGTTCAGTCTCTCCATGCCGTCGTCGTGAGCGCGACGAAAAGCCTACCGTTTCCGTGTAATTCATTACCGTTTTCGACGTTGACGGATCGCAATAGCACTTTCCTTCAGAACTTTCGCTTTACCCGCGTAGGCATAAAATAGGCTACGATCCTGACGAGTGCTTCGGCGACGTCAGCAGCCTCCTGGCGGGTTGCTTTCAGTGTCTCGCCGAGTTTGCGGATTGGGCGCGATGATATCGCCAGTCCGGAACGGCCTCGAAGCACCGGCTGGCAAAGCCTCGGCGCGTATCCTGCAAAACTAACAAACGGCAGAGGTCCCAGTCGAACCGATCAAAGGTCTGATCACCGATCCTGGTGAACCTGAGCCGGTGGTCTTTCGGTCTTTCGGAAAAGGCTCGCCGAGATGCGGCTCTACTCCGCGACTGTTCTGTCACCATCGGCAGGTTCCACCGCATCCGACCGGTCAGTTCCGGCATCCATTTGGGTCAGTCGTACTCGGACCGATGATGAGGGTCGTACGATAACCATCAAGACCGCTGATTGACCAAATTGGCGATGCCGGGGGACGTCCCCCGATAAACGCCTCGAACCCCTCATCATCCAGATTCGGTCGTGCGGTCGTCATCCCCTGGCTGTTGTGCTTCATGCCGCCCGTGGCTCCTGCCCTGGCATCGCCTCGCGGACAGCCTTCCAGTTTCACGGCTGGAGGTTTTCCATATCGCTGGCCGTTACTTTGCCCGAGATAATGTGTCTCAGCACATCGGCGCGGACCTGGCACGCCCTTGACATAAGCCCAAAAGCCGAAATCTCGCAAGACGAATTCCGTGCCCTGAACCAACCTCGTCATCTCGGATAACCAACCTGCCGGCATACCCGCCCCAATGTCTGCACTACATTTTCGGCGCAATAGCTGTGACGCGGATCGAGCACCGGGACATCGTGCGACAATGAGTCGGCCACCGGCCGACGATCCGAGTTCCGGCGGCTAGCTTCGAAGCACATTCGGCCCCGGCCGTTCCCTTGACTGTATTGAGGTGGGAGGGCAGGGATCAGTCTTGCCAGACTCCTATGGGGATTTCCCGGAACGAAGGGTCTCCAGTTCAGATTTCCGATGGCGGCATCCAACAATATCCGATACATGGCGCACATAGCGACATTTAGGTTACAGATAGGTTCTAAATTGGAAAACTCAGCAGGCATCGGCGAGTATTGGGAAGAGTACTACAAAAACGCCTATCCGAAGACAGATCCAAGTTTGTTCGCAAAATTCGTGTTAAAAACGTATCCAGAGCGAAAATGTATCTTGGATGTCGGATGCGGAGATGGGAGAGATTCCATCTTTTTCGCCACAGAGGGTAAGACCGTTGTTGGTATAGACGCAAGCGAGTCTGCAATCAAAGTTTGTAAGTCGCGGGCGGCTCAAATGAATGGCTCGTGCACGTTCAACGAGGCCACCGTATCAAAAGATTATTTCAATACTCTTGACCTCGGCATGGATTTTCGCGTCAGCGAATCGATTATCTATTCGAGGTTCTTCCTTCATGCCGTTGTAGAGGAGGTTGAGGACTGGTTTCTTGATTCCGCAATGGCTCTTCTAGGCAGTGGGGCATTACTTTGCATTGAGTTTCGCACCGTTGCGGATGCGGAGCTAAGCAAAGTTGAGAAAGATCATTTCCGGAGGTTTATCTCGCCAACAACCTTAATGAATAAATGTCTTGAGCGCGGTATGAATTCGCTGCACTTGCGCGTAGGTAGGGGACTAGCGCCCTACGGCGACGAAGATCCAATGATCGCGCGAATGGTGTTTTCTGGGCGGATTTGAGATGCTTGCGACGGTCAGCCAGGAATCTAATCGAGAAAATTTGCTGCAGGTCTATGCAGTCATAAAGGACCTGGGCGCATTTCCCTTCTTCGGAACTCTTCTCGGATTGACGCGTGAAGGCGACATATTGAGCCATGATGACGATGTCGATTTTTATGTCAACATGTCGCATCGAACTACGATCATTAGGTTAATGCGTGAGCTCGGATTTACGCTTGATGAAGGATCTTATCCGAACCACACGCCATACTTCTTGCAAGCGCAAAGAGAGATCCGCGACGTAAGTACTTACGTCGATTTTTACTTGTATGAAGACAATGATGACTGGCAATTTATCTTGGACCGATGGAACTTCCTTGGGAATCCGCATACAGAGAAAGAGCATCTTCGCATCGATAAGAGTATGCTGTTCCCGTTGGTGACGACCAAGTTTTTTGGCGTGGACATTCGCCTACCCGCCAAGCCTGATAAATGCTGCCAGTTTCTCTACGGTGATGACTGGCGGGAGAGAAAATCAAAGGAAAAAGGCGAGTACAAGATTGCTCTGTACAATTATCAACCGCTACTGGTCACACCAGACGGTCCAATTCGCTCACTGCTCGCAGATAACGCGGCACTTGAACACGAGAACAAAATCTTATCAAGCGAATGTGAGCGTCTTTCAGTTGGCAGGGATCATTTACTAAATGAAACCTTTGTTGCGGAAGCAACGATCTCCGATCTTGATGCCGAATGCGAAGAGTTGCGCAAACAACTGGCGGAGACCGCTGCCCAGAAAGACGTCCTCGCCCAAGCCAATGATCAACTAACTAATGCGCTTGATTTAGCTTACAAACAGATCGAAGCTGCCGAATTGCATGGCGAGCGTGTGATGCAAAGTTATCTCCAAAGCACCGTTAGAGAAGGACTGTTGCTGAAGCGATTAAACCAGCTGACCCTGGTGGCTGAAGGATTGCAGCTCCGGTTCGAAAATCTCATTGCGTCACCAAACACTTTTATAGGATTTTTGATAGACGGTGGGTGGCCAATAGCATCGCATCTTGCCGCGCGACTCGAATGTCAAAGGCTCCTCAAAGCTGGTTTTAACAGTGAGTACTATTTGAAGAAGAATGCTGACTTAGTGAATTCCGGAATGAACCCTGTTCTACATTTCGTTCGCTTCGGTAGACGTGAAGGCAGAAGAGCGGCCTTTTATTAACGCCGAGGACCCGAAGGCCGACCCGCCCCAATGTATGCGATCGACCGGCTGTAGCGTTAAGATGAGGAGCGAGAGCGTCCCTTGCGTGGTTCCTCTCAGACTCTCAGATGTGGATGACTTCCATGGGTCTGTTTGAGTTGCCCTTCAAATGTGTTTAGTCGCAAGTGGACAAATGTTCCGCAGTGGGGTGGGAGTGTGACGTTAGACGATAGTAACACAGGAGTAATCGCGATAGCGGGTATGTATCTTTGCTACAATACTCACGATAGCGCTTTTGCTCACGCAATGCAGGATCCAAGAGCGCGGCTTGTATCTGGTGTATCGTTTGAATCATCTTGGCACGCGGGCGAGATCGATCCGGGCGAAGCCTGGCACCAAGTGAAAGGCTTGGGCTTGCTCAGTCTCGCAGCATTGCATTTCGCACGTAACGGCGTTGCTTTCAACTACTACGATGTCGGTTCTAATATTGGGATGGGCGTGATAGCCGAAGCCATTTTTCAACAGCGGTGTGGCATCGGTAACCGTTTGTTTGCATTCGAAACCGGACCGAGCTACGATTTATTGGTTCGCTCGATTGAAATAAACAAGCTCGCAGGAGTAATCTCGCCTGTCAGAGGCGTAATTCCTGACGAGGAGCAACATTTTGGCTCAACGGGCAACATTTGGACGTCAGCGGTGAATCTAACTTCTCATACACTCGACGGCGTCATCCGAGATCAATGCCACGCTGGCGCAGTGGTAAGAATTGATGCCGCAGGTGCTGATGTTGCTGTGATCGAAGGGCTTCGCGACGCGATCAATTCGTTGCCCTGCGTAATTCAATTTCAGTATTGTCCCGAGATCATCGACACCTACTCCAACTCAATTGACGCGCTTATCTGGTTGGGACGAAATTGTGAGATTTGGGAAATCGACGGATTACGGTTGCGTTCAATCAAATCCAGTACGCTTGGCTTTATGGAACTGAATGACAGACTTACCAGGGGTGGCGCGAAAGCGGCGGACTTGCTGTTGGTGACAAGGACTGTTCCTCGCTACTTTGACTTAATCGCGAGAATGATCAACAACTGACTGGAACTAAACCCTGTGTGCGGCGCGAGTTTTCCACCACGCATATGTCATGCTTAAGCCCTGGGACAGGGTAACAGCTGGCCGCCATCCGAGCAACTCAGTTGCAAGGCGAGTATCCAGCACATTCATCTGAACATCAACTCTCCGTTGCGACTCGAATAGAACCTCTGGCCTAATTCCAAGCGATTTGTCCATTTCGTCTAAGACACCAACGAGCGAAATACCGACCCCGGACCCCACATTCATCACCGGTTCGGCGCCCTGGTAAAGACACGCCAAAATTACTGCCTTGGCCACATCCCCAACATAGATAAAGTCGCGTACTGCGCTTCCATCGCCCCAAATCACCAACGGACGTTCCGCAATAACGTGTTCCATAGCCGCAGCAATGAACCCTTGCCCGCCCCGCGCTATCTGGCGTTCGCCGTAAGGATTCGAGATGCGGAGGGAAATTGTTGCCATATCACCCGTGTCACCTAGTAGCCGAAGGTAGTGCTCACATGCAAGCTTGGAAACGCCATAAGCATTTTTCGGCCAACATGGATGGTTCTCTCTAATAGGCGCATTCGAATCCACGCCATAAACCGTTCCTCCGGACGATGCGAAGACAAATCTCTTCACACCATTTGCCGCGCAAGCCCTGGCCAATCCGATCGGCAATGAGATGTTCTCGTGCAGCTGCGACTCAACTTGCGCGCCATCAGCCGGCACGCCCCCCGCGACTAAGTAAGCCGCAAAATCGACGCCTTTTGTCAACGGCAACAGCAATTCACTTCGATCGACTGACCCTACTGTCCATTCGAGATTAGGATGCTCAATCTGTGAGGGCGTCCGATCGAATACTCGTACTTTCGCCCCATGCTGCAACAACTGAGCGACAACGTGCCCTCCAATAAAGCCCCCACCGCCAAATATGAGAAAATGCAATCCGCGTAGATTCATTTTTCAAAAGGCTCCAACCTTCGTCCAACCAAATTGGTCGGGCTCAACATGCCTGACCGCCTTGAGCACCGACGGTACCTAACGCCGAAAGTAAGCGCTTTTTGAATCCAAGCTCTGTGAAATTGTGCTCATACACCAGCACTGCTTCACGGCCGACGTCCGGCAACCGATCGGACTTGCGAATGATATCAGCAAGCACTTCGCAGATTACATCGGGATGATTTTCTTTCAGAACGAACCCAGATACCCCGTCAACGATGAAACCCGACGTTCCGGTTTCCCGGCTGCAGACTAATACCTTTCCTTCCGCCAACGCGTTAAGGGATACTAGCGGTAATGTGTCGTCACGAGACGGACAAATCACGACATCTGTCTCCCTCAACCTGGTCAGATAGGTGTCGAAGTCGAGGGCTTCCTCTATTTCTATATCTTCATGTCCCTTGGCAAAATCGACTAGCGCCTGATAGAAGCCTTCAGAGTTCACCCTACCTGCGAGCCTTAGCTTACATTTCTGCCGTACGTCCGCCGGCAACGCCAAGTAGCCCTGAATCGCGAGATCTTGCCCTTTTCGCGGCTCGATCGTGGCCAATACCGATACCACGAACGTCTTACTAGTCGAAGCGACAGCCTCGGACAGGGGCGGCGCTTCAACTCCGTATGGAAGGATCTTGTAATCCTGAATACCGAGCTTACGAATGTACTGGCCGGAAGCGTCAGAGCCACACCAGATCTCCGTGGCGTCTAAGAGCGCATCCTTGAATTTGGGCTTTGACTCAGCCAAATGTCGAACTAGTTCCGTCTCGTGAAAGTACCAATAAACCGGCGAATATTTGGCGAACTGAGAAACTATGGGCCAACATACCGCCGTGTTCGCTATTACGACGTCAAAGTTTTTACCGAGGTCGGTTACATTAGCGTTTCGCGTGAGCGCAAGCGGGTCGACAATCACGTGCGCACCTACCCGATGCAACCTTTCTCTCATGGGGCCGTCTTCTGGTGATATCACGAGCACAAAATTGCCGGCTTCGATGAGAACTCTCGCCATATCCAGGACAATTTTCGGAGCGCCACTGCCGCTTAGGTCGTGTGAGAAAATTAGCACATCACTTTGGTAGTTCTCAGTTCTCGGCGCGGCCGGGTGATAAGAGAAGGGCTCCTGCGAATCTACATACAGAATATCTCGCATTGATGGCGTAAAAAATGGATCTCTAGCGCACAAATTCCCCCAGCGCTTCATTAGATAAATATCAGCCTTATCTTTCTTAAATTCTTTCTTTTTCTTTGTTTTGCCGATCGAAAGGTGGCCAATATGCGTCAGCTCGGCGTGGGGGGTGTAGATGCAATTATAGCCGCGATCGCGAACGCGGAAGCACAGATCTACATCGGAATGGGCAATGGGAGCGTTAACTTCGTCAAAGCCGCCAATCTCATTGAAGACTGAAAGCGGCATAGCCAAGCATGCCCCACAGATCACAGATACTTCACGGACGCTCTGCCCGAAATTAAAATGCGCAGGTGTCATCGACGGGAACGTGTGAAACGCTGTTCCGATCAACCGTCTGACGCCGGTAAGCATTCCGGCATGCTGAATCCGTCCGTCCTCGTAAAGGAGCTTCGGACCTACGACCCCTACTGTGGGAAGCGTCAGGTATTCAAGCAGGCTTTCAACCCAATCTGCAGAGATGACCCTTACGTCATCATTAAAGAAGATGACGTATTCGCCACGGGCGTTGGCAGCCCCCGCATTGCATTTCGCCGAGAAGTTGTATTGATGATCGTACCTGACGAAGCGAATACGAGGGTTTGTTACCGTTCGTTCCAGCAACTGAACGACTTCGGAGTTCGTAACCACTAATATTTCAAAGTTTTCGTAAGCCGTCTTCTTGAGTACTGACGAAATGGTGTCCCTGATGTGGGCCACATTGTCAGATGGCACCACCAACGAAACAAGACTCGCGGCATCTGGGAACGAACGTTTTGCGCGGTTTGCCATCGGCAACGCGAGAGCTGTCCCGTTGTAGTTGCGACGATCCATCGCGGCTTGAAGCGCTGCAATATTGGTCCTTCGCGCAGTCGGTTTTCCGCCTATTGCGGCAGACCCTTCGATCATGCGCCAGCCGTAGAGCACTCGTTCAATATGCTTCACATTCGGCTTTTGTTCAGCGACTCTTAGGGCGAGATCGTAATCTTGAGATAAGTCGAAGCGGCTGTCGAACCCACCCAAACGCGTTACTAGCTCACGTTTGTATGCCGACAGATGGCCTGTGTACATGCAATTCAAAAGGAGAAATGGACTCCAATCCGGCTTTGAGAATATGTCAACAACTATATTATGCTCATCAATCTTGCATTCGTCGGAGTAGATTAGGTCCAGCGTGCCATCTTCAATCACTTCACGCGCAAGGCACTGCAGGGCATCGCACGTCATCATGTCATCGTGATCCAACAGCACTATGTATTCGCCGTTTGCGGCATTTAGTGCAGTGTTTGTGGCGACAGCGATGCCACTATTATTCGGTAGTGAAATACACTTGATGCGCCTGTCGAGTTGCTCGTAATAAGCGAGGAGCGCTGTTAGCTCCGCTTTCTCGGAACAATCATCTACTATGACCAGCTGCCAATTCGCGTAGGTTTGCCCCAGAACTGATGCGATGGCGCGCTCCAGGTACACAAGGGGAGTCCTATAAACAGGCATCAGGACGCTAAAGGTCGGACCTTCGAACTCCGATGATGCAATACCCGGATCAAACCTGAACCTGTTCAACGCGTCAGTACGCATTGCGTTGTAATTGTCTAATATAGGAGTTCCGGTCGGCGGGGACTCGACTTGACCAAATTCCGGATTCAAGCCAAGCGAAGCAAATATCTCAACGTAGCTGGCGCCTATACCAGATGTCGCATGTCCAATCTGTTCAATCCAGCGTTGGTTAAACGACGGATCGCTGCCAATGCTCGCGAGCTTAGCCGACAAAAGCAAGCCTTCGTAGGGCAGCCCCCCAGCGTTGGAGAATGGGCCCCGCTCTCGATGACTGCGAAACACTTCGACGTTCTGCGCAACAACAGTCGCCCAGTCCCTTGCTACGTGCCCCAATTTCTCTGGTTTTATTTTTGGTTCGCTAGCACTAAACCATTTGCCGAAATTGAATAGCATTCCGTGGCCCTGATCTTTTCCCGATGATTTGTTCAACTCGCTTGCAGATTCGAGATCACCTGGGCCATGTGCGCTGCCAGCCCCTTCGTCGGAAAGCGGCATTGGCAATCGTCCCTCTTGGTGCCCCCACCGGATGTAATGCGTCAGCGGTTCAATTCCGGCCTTCGCTACATCCGGGTTCTGCAGCAGGTACCATCTAGTATCGAAACTGCGAGATATCTGAAGCCCACACTTCCAGCCGAACTTTGCATAGTGTGTGAGCGGATCGAGGCTTCCCAGATTAGGTTTCTGCGACAAATAGTACTCCACATCTACCAACGGATGTGGATTTGTTCTCTCCCGCCAACCGAACTTTGCGAAGTGCTTGAAGGGCTCCATTCCGTGAGATACGACGTCGGGCCTCTGATCAAGGTAGAACGCCGTAGCGAACAGAGGGTGAGGTGACAGCCCCTTTCGCCACCCGTCCTTCAGGTAGTCACTCTTGGTAGCGGTCTGTGCGCCATCGCGCTTTTGACTTGCGTACCAGCTCCTATTAAAAAGCAAATTTGAATTTCCTCGTGGTAACCAAAATCTCGAAGAATACAGTATTGCGGTCTTCATGACCTGCACCTCTTGTGCGACAGAGCGGAACCTCTACGCGACGCCAATAAAAAAACGAAACGCGCGGTTTAAGCAAAAAAGCTGCCGACGCCTCAGCGAAAATCAACCCTCATGGGTAAAGAGCCGCGCGTAAGTTGGCCCGTGAAGAGTAGTCGCGACTGTGATTATTCGGTATCAGGGATCAGGTCTTCGGACACCTTCATCAAATATCGACCGTAAGCAGTCTTCAAGTACGGCTTTGCGTTTTCGACGAGTTGCTCTTTGGAGATAAAGCCATTGAGATATGCGATCTCTTCGATGCACGCTATATTAGTGCCCTGGCGATGTTGTATAGTTCGCACAAATTCTGCAGCCTCCAGCAAGCTGTCATGCGTTCCCGTGTCCAGCCACGCATACCCGCGAGACATTCGCTCCACAAAGAGCTCGTTGCGGTCGAGATAAATTTTGTTAAGATCCGTAATCTCGTACTCACCACGCTGGGATGGCTTTAGCTCTTCCGCGTACTCGACTACCTTGTTATCGTAGAAATACAATCCGGTTACAGCAAACTTCGATCTTGGTCGTGCTGGCTTCTCTTCTAAGCTCAATGCTCGGCCTTCTGTATCGAGTTCGACCACACCATAGCGCTCCGGATCATCCACTTCATACGCAAACACTGTCGCGCCCTCACTGCGGCTCCTCGCTCGCCTCAGAAGGTTTAGCAATCCGGCGCCAAAAAAAATGTTATCCCCAAGCACGAGAGCGACCCTATCGCCTCCGATAAAGCCCTTCCCTATGGTGAAAGCCTGCGCTAGCCCGTGCGGTTGGTCTTGGATAGCATACTCAATGCTCACTCCCCACCGCGAACCGTCGCCAAACAGCCGTCGATAACTGTCCATATACTCCGGAGACGAAATAACAAGTATATCTTTTATCTTCGCCTGCATCAAAACGGACAATGGGTAATATATCATCGGCTTGTCGTAAACAGGGACGAGCTGCTTATTTACCGCGAGTGTCGCCGGGTAAAGTCGGGAGCCCGATCCACCTGCAAGAATAATGCCTTTCAAAACGAAACTCCTCTATGGGGTTAAATTTCGCTGTTCATTTCGACAACGCAACCAAGACATCCCTGAGCGCTTCCTGCCAGTGCCGCGGGACAGTTCCAAATGTATTTGAAAACTTTTCATTCGAAAGGCGAGAGTTTGCCGGCCGACGAGCGGCGGTCGGATAGTCTGTGGTTGGTATCGGTTCAACTAGCGCCGACGCATGGCCATGCGTCGGCGCTTGGCGGAATATCTCTTCGGCGAAGGTGAACCACGTCGCCTCCCCCGAGTTAACAAAATTGTAAGTTCCAAAAGCCTCGAAATCTTCCTCGAGGACTTTATTTATGACCCGAGAGAGACCCTCTGCGAGGTCTGCCGCACAAGTGGGGCAGCCTCGTTGATCACTAACTACTTTAATTGTTGGCCTCTGTGTCGCAAGGTTCAACATCGTCTTGACAAAGTTGCTGCCATGCGCGCTGAACACCCAAGCGGTCCGCAGAATAATGTGCTTCGCATTGCCGGTTCTTATTGCTTGCTCCCCGCCAGCTTTCGACGCTCCATAAACGCCTTGGGGGGACAAACAATCGTCTTCAACATAAATCTCCGATTTGGATCCGTCGAAAACGTAATCAGTCGATACATGGATGATCGGGACCGATTGCTTGTGACTAATAGCAGCTAGAGCTGCCGGCGCCAGAGCATTTACCTTCCAAGCTTGCAAGACATCGTTCTCAGCGCTGTCCACCCCGGTATAGGCGCCCAGATTTACTATTATGCTAAATCCGCCTGAATCAGCATATTGGGCCACCGCATCCGCATCCGACAGATCGAGTTCACCTCTTTTAGGCGCGACAAGCTCCACGTCGCTTGGCCACCGACTGCGGAGTAGCTCGGTTCCGACCTGCCCAGTCCCACCGGTGACTAGAATCCGCCGCGTCGTCATGCACCCAACCCCTGCCGCTTCCCAGCTTGATTACGCTGAAGTAGTGCCGACCACCACTCGCGGTTGTTCAAGTACCAGGAGACAGTCTTCTCGATCCCACTCTCGAACGTCTCAACCGGTTGCCAGCCAAGTTCGTTTCGGATCTTAGTGGCGTCGATGGCATAGCGCTGATCGTGGCCCGGTCGATCGGCTACGTGGGTGATTTGTTTGCTGTAGGACTGCCCATCCTCCCGCGGTTGCAATCGATCCAAAATCGTGCAGACGGTGTTCACAACGTCGATGTTCCGGCGCTCGGAATTGCCGCCGATGTTGTAAGTCTGGCCCACAACGCCTTTTTCGAACACATATTGAAGTGCGCGAACATGATCCTCCACATACAGCCAATCGCGAACGTTTGCACCACTTCCGTAGACGGGGAGTGGTTCGCCCGCGAGCGCCTTTACGATCATCAGGGGAATGAGTTTCTCCGGGAAGTGGTAGGGCCCGTAGTTGTTCGAGCAATTCGTGATCAGCACCGGCAGACCGAATGTGTGCCCCCAAGCGGAGACAAGATGGTCCGAGCCCGCTTTAGAGGCCGAATAGGGGGACCGGGGATCATAAGGTGTCGATTCAGTGAAATAGCCGGTCTCACCGAGCGAACCAAAAACTTCATCGGTCGAAATATGATGAAAGCGGAACTCTTCTCGACGATCGGCAGGCAGCTTCCGCCAATAACCTGCGCTCGCAGCCAGCATCGTGTAGGTGCCTACTACGTTCGTCTGGATGAATGCGCCTGGTCCGTCGATGGATCGGTCGACGTGCGACTCTGCTGCCAGATGCGTGACAACCTGTGGCTGGAAACTTTCAATGATAGCAGCCACAGCGCGCTCATCACAAATATCGCCCTGCTTAAATCTATATCTGGACGACGATGCAATTGACGACAGAGAGGTCAGAGTACCGGCGTAGGTGAGCTTATCGAAATTCAACACATCATGTTCGGTATTCTCAATCAGGTGCCTAACTAAGGCCGAACCGATGAACCCGGCACCGCCGGTAACGAGAATGCGCATGAACAATCCTTTTTCAAAGTTCAACTAGTTCGAGCGGGATACCGTCGTAAACGAAGGGGCTATCGAAATCATTCAGCAACGGCTGGCGCCCGTCTTTTGGGCTTAATATTGGCTCGATATCGCGAGGCAGAGGCCAGTCGATCCCGATCTGTGGGTCACTCCAGAGGATACCACCATCGTTTTCCGGAGAGTACAGACTGGACACCTTGTAAGTTACTTCGGTCGAGGGTTCGAGCGTGACGAAGCCGTGCGCAAAGCCCACCGGGATGTAAAGTTGCTTACCGTTCTCAGACGAAAGCTCGGCACCGACCCATCGCCCAAACGTCGGGGAAGATCGACGTATATCGACAGCAACGTCAAAAATCCGGCCACGTATACACCGAACGAGCTTGGCTTGTTCGAAAGGTGGAGTCTGGAAGTGCAGCCCCCTCAACGTTCCAATTGGAATAGAAAGCGAGTGATTGTCTTGAACGAACCGGTCGGCAATGCCAAGACCGGCGAAAATCTCCTCGTTGTAAACCTCGGCAAACCAACCCCGTTCGTCGCAAAATCGCTTGGAACTAAGCAACACAACTTTAGAAGCCATATCTATATCCTAATTGCATCGATCGACACATTGGGCCGAAAACTAGAGCGGAAGGAAACTAGCTTGCCGCGAGTTAAGGACATGGAGACCCGTATCCGCTGCCGCCGCCATTTGCAAGACCGCATGCTGCGATGCAAACGCAACTTTAGCGCGCACGTTCAGATCATCAACAAGTTGTGCAATCGCGCGATACCATTCGTCGGCGATATAGGGCAATCGTAGTTCACCTCTTTCATCCGAGAAGCCGTATGCGAACCCCTCTGAATAAATCCCGGCCGCCTGATAACGCGCCACGTCAATGCGCTTTGTCGGCGCCCGACTGTCATTGACGTGCGATGGCGTCAAAGGAACAAGCATGATGTCAATGCGGCGAGCGTTCGCGTCGGCCAAATACTCGGTCCACGGCATCGGCTCGCGGATTTGCACGTGGTCAAGACCGCGCCAGATTCTCCTTGCGCGCCGATCCGCAAACACTTCGAACCGGGCTTGCGGGCGTTCACGGAGCACGTCCGCAATGATCGGCCGGAGAAATCGATGCTCCTCCAGATGCACGCCCGTTGCGTGATAGGCGATCAGGACCTCGTCCTCTGTCTGATCACCAGCCAAGGCATCGTCGCGGGCACTCGCCCAAAGCGCCTTCGGCGGCGCCGGCGGCAACAACACGGCCTTTGCCTCCGCCAGTCGTGATGCCAGGTGCGGCGTCGAAGCCCAGACCATATCCAAATGTCTGTTCAGGCGGCCAAGCGGCCAAAGTGCGCGGTACCAGAGGAACAGCCGATAGAAAAAATCCGCATCCTTCCCCGTCACGACGGCAGGGATATCGTCGTCGAGGAACAACCCCACACCAGAGAGACGCTCCGCATTCTCCTCAAGCCAGCGCAGCACAGGCGGCGATGCGTAGCGGCATATGATGACAAAGGATCCGTCGGAATCCAAGGTCGGCGTTTCGTGGCCGCGAATGTCCACTACCTCAAATGGCGGCATGCCGGGTTCTTCGAGACGGGCTGAGAGGTAGTAGTCGAATGTCGGGTTTGGGATACGGCCGAAAACGATGATTCGCTTGACGGGCCGCCGTGGACGACCGGTAGCCCCCTCGCGCAGCCGCGGCCGAGGCAGCAGCCGCTCAATCCAGCGGGCGAACCGTTCGCTCGCGTTGCTCAAACGCTCGGCCTCGCAGCAAGGTTTCTCGGATGGGCTTCGAGAACGAATTCTTCCGCGATAAGTGAGAGGTTCGGATTGTAGTATGGGTCGGCTTTCAACGTATCGCTCCAGCGCTCATGCATGGCTCGTTCCTCCCGCGCGAAGCGCTGAAGCTTTTGCGGCGTATCGTCGGCGCCACGCGAGACGCTCTCTCTATGCAACATCGCCGCCATCGGCGTCCAGACAATACGGAAGCCCGCTTTCCTTAGCTTCAGGCAATAGTCCACGTCATTGAACGCGACGGTCAACTTTTGCTCATCCATGCCGCCCAGCCGGCGCCACAGGTCTTTCCGCGTCAGCAGACAGGCCGCAGTTACAGCCGACATATCACGCCGCTGTCGCAATAGTCCCTTATCCGTCCCGTCTTTTGGATGAAGAAAGTGAAAGCTGTGCCGCGCCACTGTCCCCGCACCGAGCGTAACCCCGCCATGCTGAACGAATCCATCAGGAAACAGCAGCAAATTGCCGGCAGCGCCGACCGTTGGATCATCGAGCTCACCTGCCAGACACTCAAGCCAATGGCAATCAACGGGTTCCACGTCGTTGTTCAGCAACAATATGAGGTCGTGCCGGGCTGCGTCGACACCGATGTTGCAAGCACGGGAGAAGTTGAAAGCTCCCGGGAGAGGTATCCGACGGACAAGTCCTGACTGCTCATACCGTGAGAACAAGGCCAGCGTGGCTGCTTCGGCGCTATCATTGTCGATGACGATCACGTCAAGATCGGCCCGAGCCGTGTTCTCAAAGAGACCTTTCAAACAGGCCTCAAGCAAGTCGGCCCTGTCGCGCGTCGGAATGATGACACTGACCGCCGGGCATTCCCGTTTAGGCTGAATAAAGGTCTCGCGACGGTCGCGACCACGGCATGATGGTCCTCGATGCAGCAGAACCCTCGGTAAATGCAGAATTGTTCCGGACGACAACTGAGCCATCGTGAGGACAACTTCGGCGGTGGATATGCTCTGTAGAGAAACGCCACGGGGGATGCAGGCCAAGCGAAGAAGGGCGCCTTCCAGGGGGAGCCATCCGGAGCGAGCAAGTGGCTCATTCCAGGCTGGCTTGAAGAAGGGGGCAACACGCGCGCCCCGAGCATCGATATGATCTTCGTCGCAGTAAACGACTGCGACATCCGTAGAGAATGCAAAAGGGCGCGCCAATCGCGCCAACGCCTTTGGAGCGACGCGCATTCCCGCCGGAAGCCTTATCCATAAAAGGTCATCGGTCGCCTCGCCTCGCGCCAGCAGTTGGTCGATCTCTGCAGCGGACGCTTCCTGAAAGTCTCGCCATGTCTGGGTTTCGAGCGACTGTCTGGTCTCCGCGACAGCGGCCGCATTGCCCCGCTCAATCGAAACGAGGATCCGGGGCCTTCGCGGCCACCCGCGCCTATCGTCTCCCGTCTCGCCCGCCTCCGCCAAAGCTTGGGCTTCGATCCAATTACTGTAGTCTGGGGCAGAAAGGGCGTCGCATTGCCGAACGAATCGAAACTCGGCTCCCTTTCGGTTGCCCGCGAGGAACAGTCTGACAATCTGAAGGAATGCCAGGGTTTGCCGGAGTGCGATCAGGACTGCTGCCTCCGCGAGCGACATACGCCGGATCATGATCTGGGGCTCGGTCCTTGCTGAAGCATTTGCAGTCGCGACGTCGGGCACCAAAGACACTGCTTCAAGCTGTACCGGCGTCCAACCGTAGAAGCACCCTCGCCCTCGCCGATCCAGCAGGAAAGAACGGAAGACCGTATCAGGGGTCCTGTCACGGCGCCTGAAAGCAAGCTGTGGCCGGCGACCAAGGCGCTTGTCGGGATCGCAAACCGTAAGCGTAATCGGCCGGTCCGCATAATGCGCCGGGCCACGCGTCAGCGCGACCTCTATTTCGTCCTGCGACGGCTCGATCATCTGCTCCAATCCATGACCGCCTGGCGGGTGTTCAATTCTCAATCGAGCCATGCCATCGCACAAAAATGGATCGGAAACAACGCCCTCGGATGTTGAGTGAAAGTCGGGCGAAGCGCTATCCAAGACGCCTGCGGAAAACTCGTCGTATCATTCCGCTGGCGAGCTCTCCGCTGCTCCCGTGGCGACAGGTCCTTTTCTCAGTTTCAGCGCCGGCGCCTCCCCCTCGAGCGCCTCCACCCGCCGATCATAATTCGGCGCGATCGTGCCCATTACCCGATCCCAGAACGAGAAATAGTTGGCATAGTTGTATTCGAACTCGGCGTGGTGCTGGTCGTGATAGGTCGTGCAAAGCATCGGCCAGGGGTGGCGCGCTGTGCGCGAGGCGAAATATTCAAAGCCCGCATGGCCGAAGGTGCCGTTGATCTGGTCGAAGAGCCGATGCGCTAAAAGAATGATCGGCGGGAACGGCACGAGGAAGGTGATCACGGCGTAATAGCCCTGCGACAACGCCGTATCCACAAGACCGATCGAATCGTTGCTCCAGACAGTCGGCGCGACGCTGCGGTGATGCAACAGGTGATATTTGTAGAAACCCTTGGTGTGCAGAAGCCGATGGGCGAAATAGAACCAGGCGTCGAAGAGCACCATGCAGAGCAGGAACAGTGGCACGGCCGTCCACCAGCTAAAGGCCCAGGGCGAAAAGAACGTCCAGCCTTGGTGCTGGACGAAGAGACCGATCGCGACAGACGTGCAAGTGACAAGGATTGATGCCATGCTCTGTCGGATCTCGATGGCCTTGCGCTTTTCGCCGCGCCGTCCCTTCTGGATGCGGCGCTCGGGGTTGCGGTCGTTGAGCCAGGTGATGCCATAGCCCAGAATGAAATAGACCAGCACCGTTGCCGCGTAGATGACGGCCAGCAAGGCAACAAAGGTAAGGCTGTCCTCGAGAAGGGCGCTCAAATCGAAATCCGCTGCGGAAAGGGAGGTTCAGATGCCGATGGACTATACCAACCGCCCTCCCCGAGGCAAGTCATCCGGCGCTAATTGCGTTCCAGTTCGGCCAGGAACGTTTTGAGCTCACTTTGATCAATGCCAACGAGATGCCGCTGTTCCGGATAGGCGCCGGATCGAACGTCTTCGGCAAATTCGGTGAATGCGCCAATCCGTTCCCGCTGAAGTCGATCATATTCGGCGGCGAAGTTGCGATAGGTCTTGGCGTGACGCGGCACGTGGCCGCGGTTGCTGCCGAGCACGTCATCGGCGAACAGATATTGGGCGTCGCAGCCCGAACCCGCCCCCATCGACAGCATCAGCATGGAGGTTCGCGCACTGATCGCCGATGCGACGTCGCCGGGCACGACCTCGATTTCGGCAGCGAAGGCTCCAGCTTCTTCCAACGCCTTCACCTGACGCCAGATCTCGAGCGCGCTCGCCGCGGTCTTGCCAACCGCCCGGAACCCGCCGGTCCATGTGGCCTTGGAGGGGATGAGCCCGACATGGCCGCAGACCGGAATGCCCTCCTCCCGCATGCGCCGGACGGTCGAAAGACCGGCGGCGCAATAGACGGCATCACCGCCGGCCTTCAGCGCCTTGAATGCCGCCCGGATGTATTCTTCCGCCGAAACGTAGTCGCCATATTCGAGACCGGGAAAGGCAAAACAGGTTGGCGCTGCTTCCCGAAACTGCGGCCCCAGAAGTGCCGGCGGCACGGAGACGAGGTCGATGCCGGCAGCTTCTGCCGCTTCGGCTTCGTCGAGCGTTTCCACCCGCAACATGGTGAGTTGGCGTTTGCCCTTCATCGAAAGGAGGTCGGCAACGGTCGGGCGGCGGCTTTTCATGAGAAGTCTCCGAAGTCAGTGAAACAGGTGAGGATCGGCGATAAGGCTCGCACTAAGCGGCAAGCAGCGCCTTGAGCTTGGTTTCAGGCGAAACGAGCGCCTGAGGATCGGGCCGTTTTCCGGCGGCAATCAACATTTCCGCAAGACGAATGTCGCGCGCGACAGCGTTGCCTGGACCGATGCCGGAGGCGGCAAGCAGCCGGCCGGTGACGTCGAGGTGGAAGAGAATGAAGGCGCCCCCTGAGAGGTCGCGACGTACGGTTTTGGCCGCTCCGTCGGCAAGTCCGGCAATCTGTAGCGTCAGGTCATATTGGTCGGACCAGAACCACGGTACGCTGGCGATGGCTTCGTTCGCGCCCAGCAGGTTGCCGGCAACGAGTGATCCTTGGTCCTGCGCATTGCGCCAGGCCTCAAGGCGCACCCTCCGGTCGCCATAGTGACAGAGCGGATAGGAGCAGCAATCGCCGGCCGCGAAGATATCGGGATCCGAAGTCCTGAGGGTCGCGTCGACCGCAATGCCATTGTCGACGATGAGGCCAGCGGCTTCTGCCAGTTCCGTATTCGGCAAGGCGCCAATGCCGACGACCAGAAAATCAGCGTCGACCGTTTGCCCGTTCACAAGCAGGATGCGCATACCGCGCTCATCCGCATCAATGCGATCGATTTTCGTATCGCACCGTAGGTCGACGCCCTCCGCGCGGTGCCGCTCTGCGACAACGGTCGCGATCTCGGCGGGGACGGCGCGCGAAAGGATGCGTGGCAGTCCTTCGATGAGGACAACCTCCACCCCGAGCCGGCGCGCCGATGCCGCCAGCTCCAGCCCGATAAATCCGCCACCGATGATGGCAAGCTTTCGCCCGGGCAGAAGTTCGCGCCGGATCTCCTCGGCGTCCGCATGCGTTCTGAGCGTGCGAACGCGGCGAGACGCATCATCGGTTCCGGGTATCGTTCGCGCTCGGGCGCCGGTCGTCAGCAGGAGCCGATCATAGGGGATGCTGCCGCCGTCGACCAGTTCGACGCGCTTGGCGACGCGGTCGATTGCCTTAACCGGACTGTCGGTCAGAACGTCGATCCCTGCGGTCGCGTAGCGTTCGGCATCGGCGACATATTTCGGTTGAACCTGTTCCTTGAGGCCGTCCTTCGAAAGCGGCGGCCGTTCGTAGGGAAGATGCGGCTCGGCGCCGATCAACGTGATTGACCCGTTGCAGCCTTTCTCCCTCAGGGCAAAGGCAGCTCTCGCGCCGCATTCGCCGGCGCCGACAATGACGATTCCACCCATTTCAACCCTCCCTGCCCGCTCTTGCTGAACTTTTCGCGTTGAAGCCGCAATCAAGCGATCGCGATGAACACGCTTCCGGCCTCGACCTTCACCGGATAGGTCTTCAGGTTGACGCAAACCGGGGCGCCCTTGGCCTGGCCGGTCTTGTAGTTGAAGCGACCGTTGTGCTTCGGACATTCGATGATGTCGTCCATCACGAGGCCGTCGGCCAGATGGATATGCTCGTGCGTGCAAAGTCCGTCGGTCGCGAAATATTCGTCGTCCGGGCTCCGGTAGACCGCAAAGGTGCGACCTTCGTGGTCGAATCGGATGACGTCTTCTTCATCGATTTCATCCGCCGCGCAGACTTCAACCCAGTTTCCGCTCATGACTTCCTCCCATTCCTGATTTCATTGGTTATTCGGCCGCATTCGCGATCGCGTCGCTGTGAAACTCCTCCCGGTAGGGCTTCGCCGTCGCCGGCAGTTCGCGCTTCAGGAAATAATCCTCGTTGCGCAACTGCCGCAGGAAGGCCGGGATCATCTCGCGATAGCCGTGCAGGATCGACGGGTTTGGCGCTGGCAGATCGTGCTTGATCATCGCGTGAAGCTTCGGCAGCGCGTGATAGGGCACCATCGGGAACATGTGGTGCTCCACATGGTAGTTCATGTTCCAATAGACGAAGCGGCTCACCGGGTTCATGTAGACCGTGCGGCTGTTCAGCCGATGGTCCGTTACGTTATCGGCGAGACCGCCATGCTGCAGCAGCCCGGTCAGCACATGGTGCCAGGCGCCGTAAAGCCGCGGCAGACCGATCAGCATCAGCGGCAAGATCGAGCCGAGGTAGAGCGAGAGCGCGATCGTTGCCGCGTAGATGGCAAACCAGATACGGGCAACAAGGATCGCCTTCGGCTGCTCCATTTCCGGAATGAATGTCGCTTCCTCGGCACTGATGATGCCAAGCGTGTTGCGGACCATGTCGATAACCGCATGCCAGACATCGAGAATACCGAAGAAGTTCAAGACGAGGCGCAGGAGATCCGGCGGCCGCATGACGGCGATCTCAGGATCGCGGCCGACGATGACGGTGTCCGTGTGGTGGCGCGTGTGGCTCCAGCGCCAGGTGACGGGGTTGCGCATGATCATGAAGCAGGCGATCTGGTAGACGGCGTTGTTCATCCACATCGTCTTGAACGCCGTGCCATGCCCGCATTCGTGCCAGCGACTGTCAGAGGCCGAGCCGTAGAGGACGCCATAGGCGAGGAAACACGGAATGGCCCACCAGCTGCCCCAGAGGGTGATGCCGAGCCCGCCGAAGAGAACGAGGCAACCGAGCCAGATCGCGGTGTCGCGAATGGCCGGTCCATCCTCACGCTTCATCAGTTCCTTCATCTGCTTGCGCGGGATCTCCGTGTGATACCACTCCGCGGCCGAAAGGCCGTTGGCGACGGCCGCCTGGGCATCACGCCCGAGGAGACTGTAATCTCGCTTCGTTGGAACCATCGCTATTTGCTCTCCTCCCTGCGATCCGGCCAGCTTGGCCAGGAGCGTCCGATGTCGTGCAATGACGATAGGTTGACTTTTGCTAGGTCTCAATGCAGCAATGATATATTCTCTCAAATGATGTCATTCACGGCATATCATTCGTGATGCAAACCTATCAGGAGGAAGCGATGAGCAATCGTCCGACCATTGCGGACCTCGCACGAGCCGCTGGCGTCAGCGTCGCGACTGTCGATCGCGTCCTGAATGGACGCCATCCCGTGCGGGAGGAAACGGCGCGCCGTGTCTACGAGGCTGCCAAGTCCATTGGCTACCACGCAGTCGGCCTCATCCGGCAACGTGTCTTCGAGGATCTGCCGCAGTACAAGCTTGCCTTCGTGCTGCAGAAGCCGGAGCAGTCCTTCTACAAGGCGGTTGCAAAAGAGATCGAAAGCGCCGCACTGTCGCTGTCGAATGCGCGTGTTTTCGCGCAGATCGACTTCGTGGCAAATTCCACGCCGACGGCGATAACCGACAAGCTCCGCGCTGCCGCGGCGCGAAACCAGGCAGTTGCGCTCGTCGCCCCCGACTATCCGGCTGTCACGGCCGCGATCGAGGAATTGAAGGAGCGCGGAATTCCGGTCTTCTCGCTGCTTTCGGACTTCGCCGCCGGCGTGCGTGAAGGTTATGTGGGGCTCAACAACCACAAGGTCGGTCGAACCGCCGCATGGATGATCGCCAAGGCGGCCAAACGCCCCGGCAAGGTGGCAGCCTTCGTCGGCAGCCATCGCTTCCTCGGCCACGAGCTTCGAGAGATCGGGTTTCGCTCCTATTTCCGCGAGCATGTGCCAGATTTCGAAGTCCTTGATACCATGGTCAACCTCGACACGGCCGAGATCACG
Organism: Ensifer sp. VA4; assembly: GCF_055710065.1. Classification (NCBI taxonomy): domain Bacteria; kingdom Pseudomonadati; phylum Pseudomonadota; class Alphaproteobacteria; order Hyphomicrobiales; family Rhizobiaceae; genus Ensifer; species Ensifer sp. VA4. The sequence goes on from NZ_JBVQPO010000009.1 coordinate 200,829, forward strand.
CACGAAGCAACGCTGAACCTTTTGCAGCGCCACCCGGATCTGATCGGCTTCTACGTCTGCGGCGGAGGCATGGAAGGCGCCATCTCGGCTATCCGCGAGGAAAAACTGGAAGGCAAGCTCATCGCCGTCGTCAACGAACTGACGCCGGAGTCCCGAGCAGCCCTTGGAGACGACGTCGTCACGTTGGCGATTTCGACCCCAACCGCGGCCCTGGCACGCGAAACGATCAATCTGATGATCCAGGCGATCGACAAAGGTCCGACGGGCGCCCCAGGGCAAACATTCCTTCCCTTTGACCTCTTCACGCCCGAGAATATCTAGCGAACCGTGATGGATTTATATCATTGACGAAAGACAATATTGCAGCAATGCAAGCTGTTTGAGCGCCATGCTCTTTGACTGTTCTCCAGCAGTTGGTGAAATGTCCGCGACGATGTAAATGGAATGAACGTTCTATTTATAGCGCGCAACCCATCCCCACTGGAGGAGACATTCCCGTGACAGCCCTGCCCTTCGCCCTCAATCATATGACGACGCCCGGCCTTCCGCTCGGCGCCTTCTTCGAACTTGCAAAGTCCCTAGGGATCACCTCCGTTGAAATCCGCAACGACCTTGCGGGCAATGCCATTATCGACGGTACGCCCGCCAAGGATGTAGCGGCACTCGCCGCCAGCAACGGCATAACGATCATCTCCATCAACGCGCTGCAGCGCTTCAACGAATGGAATTCGGCGCGTCAAGAAGAAGCCGAAGAGCTGATCGCCTATGCGCGCGACTGCGGCGCCAAGGCCCTCGTTCTCGTTCCCGTCAACGACGGCTCCGGCCAGGCGGACGGCGAGCGTCAGGCAAATCTTCGCGAAGCACTTACCGCACTGAAACCGATGCTCGAATCGGCCGGAATCGCCGGCCTCGTCGAGCCGCTGGGCTTCGAAATCTGCTCGCTGCGCTCGAAGACCGAGGCAGTCGAGGCGATCAAGGCCACCGGAGGCGAGAAGACCTTCCGGCTGGTGCACGACACGTTCCACCACCATCTTGCCGGCGAGCCCGCGACCTATCCTGAGATGACCGGGCTCGTGCATATTTCCGGCGTAACCGACGGCCGGATTGCCGTTTCCGATCTGCGCGACTCGCATCGCGTTCTGGTCGACCAGGACGACCTTCTCGACAATGTCGGACAGATCCGGGGGCTGCGTGCCGAAGGCTATGCAGGACCGCTTTCCTTCGAGCCGTTTGCCGCCGAAGTTCACGACGTTGCCGATCCGGCGGCTGCGATCAAGCAGAGCATGGACCACATTCGAGCCCGGATCTGATCTGTCGCCGCTGGCGACGGGAAATCGATGAGAGGCGCCGCAACAGGTCTTGACGGCGCCCCATAAAAATGGAATACATATTCCGTAATCGCAATTTACTGGTTCGTTTGTTCCGTTTTTTCTTTGAAGGCGTAACGGGAGTGGCGCTTTCAATGTGAATGAGCGCAATCCGGCAAGGATTGCGCTCCCGGCAGGAGAAGGTGTCGCCGGGCACCATTGTGGAGGAGAAAGACAATGAAGAAATTCGTGCTGGGCACAGCGCTGGCAGTGATGATGTCGACGGTTGCGCATGCCGAGACCATCGGCGTATCGATGGCCCTTTTCGATGACAACTTCCTGACGGTCTTGCGCAACGGTATGTCCGACTACGCAAAGACCCTCGACGGCGTCGAGCTGCAGATCGAAGACGCGCAGAACGATGTCTCGAAGCAGCAGAGCCAGATCCAGAACTTCATCGCCGCCGGTGTCAGCGCCATCATCGTCAACCCGGTCGATACCGACGCGACGGCAGCCATGTCGAAGATTGCCGCAGACGCCGGCATTCCGCTCGTCTATGTCAACCGCGAGCCGGTCAACGTCGACACGCTGCCGGAGAAGCAGGCTTTCGTCGCTTCGAACGAACAGGAATCCGGCACGTTGCAGACGCAGGAAATCTGCAAGATGCTCAACGGCAAGGGCAAGGCCGTCGTGATGATGGGCGAACTCTCCAACCAGGCCGCCCGCATGCGCACCAAGGATATCCACGACGTTCTGGCAACCGACCAGTGCAAGGGTATCGAGATCGTCGAGGAGCAGACCGCCAACTGGTCGCGTACCCAGGGCTCCGACCTCCTGACGAACTGGCTGTCGGCCGGCGTTGAATTCGATGCCGTCATTTCGAACAACGACGAAATGGCGATCGGCGCGATCCAGGCGCTAAAGGCCGCTGGCCGCTCGATGGACTCGGTCGTCATCGGTGGTATCGACGCGACGCAGGACGCACTTGCGGCAATGGCTGCGGGCGACCTCGACGTGACCGTGTTCCAGAATGCTGCCGGCCAGGGCAAGGGTTCGGTGGACGCAGCACTCAAGCTCGCCAAGGGCGAACCGGTCGAAAAGAAGGTCTATATTCCCTTCGAGCTGGTGACTAAGGAAAACCTCGACACGTATCAGGCGAAGAACTGATCGCCTTCAAACGAGAGCGCGGAAACTTCCGCGCTCTCGTTCAAATGCAAGTCCCGCTGCGGATGTCCGCGTCCCGTTGGATGCGACCTGCGACAAATGGGCTGGTGACCCGCCAGCAACGAGGCCTTTCGGCAACAGCCGGAAATGACGGGGAGGCAATTAAATGACGCTCAGTCCGACAACGATGGCAGCCGTGCGCGCCAGCGGCGCCGTGCCCAAGGCCGAATATCTTCTTTCGGCGGAAGGCATCCGCAAGGAATTCCCGGGTGTCGTTGCCCTCGACGACGTCGAGTTCAAGCTCAAGCGCGGCACGGTCCATGCGCTGATGGGCGAAAACGGCGCCGGCAAATCCACGCTGATGAAAATCCTCGCCGGCATCTATACGCCCGATAAGGGCGAAGTCAGGCTGAAAGGCGTCGACATCCGTCTAAAGTCGCCGCTCGACGCGCTCGAAAACGGCATTGCCATGATCCATCAGGAACTGAACCTGATGCCGTTCATGACGGTGGCGGAAAATATCTGGATTCGCCGCGAGCCGAAGAACCGCTTCGGCTTCGTCGACCACGGCGAGATGAACCGCATCACCGCCCGACTTTTCGATCGCCTGAAGATCAAGATTGATCCGGAGATCGAGGTGCGCCACCTGTCAGTCGCCAACCGCCAGATGGTCGAGATCGCCAAGGCGGTTTCCTACGAATCCGACGTCTTGATCATGGACGAGCCGACCTCGGCGCTGACCGAGCGTGAGGTCGCGCACCTGTTCGAGATCATCCGCGACCTGCGCGAACAGGGCATCGGTATTGTCTACATCACCCACAAGATGAACGAGCTCTTCGAGATCGCCGACGAGTTCTCGGTATTCCGCGACGGCAAATTCATCGGCACCCATGCCTCGAGCAACGTCACCCGCGACGACATCATCCGCATGATGGTTGGCCGCGAGATCACCCAGATGTTCCCGAAAGAGGAAGTGCCGATCGGCGACGTCGTGCTTTCGGTGAAGAATCTGACGCTCGACGGTGTCTTCCGTGATGTCTCCTTCGATGTCCGCGCCGGGGAAATCCTCGGGATCGCCGGCCTCGTCGGCTCCGGCCGCTCGAATGTCGCCGAAACGCTCTTTGGCGTGACACCGGCGAGTTCCGGCACGATTGCGATCGACGGCAAGGCGCTGTCGATTGATAGCCCGAACACGGCGATCAAGAACCGCATGGCGTTCCTGACCGAGGACCGCAAGGACACGGGCTGTCTTCTGATCCTCGACATCCTCGAGAATATGCAGATCGCCGTGCTCCAGGATCGCTTCGTCAAAGGCGGCTTCGTCACCGAGAAGCAGATCACCGCCGCTTGCGAAGAGATGAGCCGCAAGCTGCGCGTTAAGACACCGAACTTGCAGGAGCGCATCGAGAACCTCTCCGGCGGTAACCAGCAGAAGGTGCTGATCGGTCGCTGGCTGCTCACCAATCCGCGCATCCTGATCCTCGACGAGCCGACACGCGGCATCGATGTGGGCGCCAAGGCGGAAATCCACCGCCTCGTTACCGAGCTGGCGCGAAACGGTGTCGCCGTCATCATGATTTCTTCGGAAATGCCAGAGGTGCTCGGCATGAGCGACCGCATCATGGTCATGCACGAGGGCCGCGTCACCGGCTTCCTCGACAGGGCGGAAGCAACCCAGATCAAGGTCATGGAGCTCGCTGCGAGCTGAGCGGGAAGCGACCCGACGAAAGGGAGGAACGAAAATGGATACCAATATCGCCGCACCGGGCGCGAGCACGATGCTCGTTGGCGCAAAGCGCCGCCTGCCGCCCGAATTCAACATCTTCCTGGTGCTGATCGGCATCGCCCTCGTCTATGAAGTTCTTGGCTGGATCTTCGTTGGCCAGAGCTTCCTCATGAATTCGCAGCGCCTGACGATCATGATCCTGCAGGTCTCGGTGATCGGCATCATCGCCGTCGGCGTGACCCAGGTCATCATCACCGGCGGCATCGATCTCTCCTCAGGCTCCGTCGTCGGCATGACGGCGATGATCTCGGCAAGCGTCGCTCAGGCATCAACCTGGCCACGGGCCCTCTATCCGTCGCTCACCGACATGCCTGCGATCGTTCCGATCGGCCTTGGGATCGGCATCGGCTTGCTCGCCGGCGTCATCAACGGCCAGCTCATCGCCCGCACGAAGATCCCGCCTTTCATCGCCACGCTCGGCATGATGGTGTCGGCACGCGGCATTTCCAAGTGGTACACCAAGGGACAGCCGGTCTCGGGCCTCACCGAGCAGTTCAACTTCATCGGCACCGGCATCTGGCCCGTCATCGTCTTCCTGGTCGTCGCGATCATCTTCCACATCGCACTGCGCTACACCCGTTACGGCAAGTTCACCTACGCAATCGGCGCCAACGTCCAGGCGGCGCGCGTCTCGGGTATCAATGTTGAAGCGCACCTGATCAAGGTCTATGCCATTGCCGGCATGCTGGCGGGGCTCGCCGGTGTCGTTACCGCTGCCCGCGCTCAGACGGCCCAGGCCGGCATGGGCGTCATGTACGAACTGGACGCGATCGCCGCGACCGTCATCGGCGGAACGTCGCTGACCGGCGGAGTGGGCCGGATCACCGGCACGGTCATCGGCACGATTATCCTCGGCGTGATGACCTCTGGTTTCACCTTCCTGCGCGTCGACGCCTACTATCAGGAAATCGTCAAGGGCCTGATCATCGTCGCCGCCGTCGTCATCGACGTCTATCGACAGAAAAACCGCAAGAAGGTCTGAAGCTCTAAAGAAAAACTCTCCTCCCAGTGAAGCCAACTGGCCGGGATGATGAAAATCATCCCGGCATTTTGTTTTTCACGTCAGGTATTTCGCCCCTCTTCTACCACTTTCCACATATGCTTGGCGCGCAGGTCTGCCCCGGCGCGGGCGCTCTGGCACGATCCTTCGTGATGCACTATACGCATGCTGTCCAAAACTATCGGAGACCTATCATGTTGTCGCAGCGCAAGCTTGCGAGCCAGTTTCAGCCGCGTTTCGTTCTTCAGCTCTGGAACGCGATGCTGCGGGTACAGACCCGCGAGACAGCTTCTCTCTTCGGCCAGCGCGGCCGCTAAGCAAGTTAATCGAAAATGCCGCAACCATTTGGCGTGTCGATCTGACCGCCTGCAGATGGTTTTACTCATCCGGCCCGCCGTCGCGGCGCCGGAGGGGCCGGCAGCGCCGGCCTGTAACTAGCCCGCCGGAAAGCGGATGGTCACCTTCAGGCCGCGACCGTCCGCCCCTTCGTTGAGACTGGTCGTCGCCCCATAAAGATCCGCGATCTCCTCGACGATCGGCAGGCCGAGCCCCGAACCCGGCGCTTCGCTGCCTCCGCGCTCGAAGCGCCGCAACACTCTCTCGCGCAACTCCGCCCGGATGCCCGGGCCATTATCCTCGACCTCCAGCGACACGGATCCGCTGTCTGCAACAACGCGTGTCGTCACTTCGGCACCTGAGCCGGCATAGAGCAAGGCGTTGCCGATCAGGTTCTTGAGCATCTCGGCCACCAGCAGGGGCTCGGCGCGAATGAAGGCTTCCCCCTCGCCATCGAAGCCGAGATCGATATCGGCCTCTCCAGCCGCCGGCACGTGTTCCGCGGTGATCTCGCGCGCGAGTTCGACAAGATCGACACGCTCCAGCATCCGCGCCTCGTTCTTGCCCGCCGCGTCGATTTTCGCCATCAGCAGCAATTGCCCCAGGATGCGTTCAGCATTGGCGACGGCTTCGTCGGCCTTTTTCACAGCACTCTTCGTCTCCTCGAAGGACCCGGCACGCTGTGCCAAGGCGAGCTGAGTCCGAATGATCGCAAGCGGCGTTCGCAATTGATGGCTGGCGTTGCCGGTGAAATTGCGCAGCGCATCGAGCGCCGATTGCAGCCGCCCCATGAAGGAATTGACCGTGTCAACAAGCCCCTGGACTTCGTTTGGTACGCGTTCACCAATCGGGTGCAGATCATCAGGATTACGCTCGGCGATCGCGTCTCCCAGCCGATAAAGCGGGCGCAGCGAAAATGTGACTGCGGTCCAGACGATCACCGCGGCGCCGGCGATCATCATGCCGAGACGAAGAGCCGATCGGACCAGGATGGTCTGCGCCAGTTGCCGGCGCGCAATCGTCGTTTCGGCAACGGTGACGACGAAGGGCACCGAATTGACGCCCGTCGAGGCGGAACGGCGAAGGGCGGCGATGCGGATCGGTTCCCCACGAAACGTCGCATCCGCGAAGGTCGTGGATGTCCCGGGCTCTTCGGTAAGCGACGGCAGCGTCTGGTAGCCGGTGATGAACTGGCCCGGCGGACCGTCGACCCTGTAGAAGACGCGATCCTGCGCGGCTGAGGTCAGCATCTCCAGGGCAACATAGGGAATATCGACCTCGAGCGAGCCGTCCTCTGCCACGACCACACGCTCCGCGATCGCCAAGGCGGAGCCAGCGAGCACGCGGTCGGAGACGACGTTGGCGGTCGTGACCGCCTCCCTATAGGTATCCATGAGCGCAATCACGCCGATGACGACCGTCGAAATCAGCAGCCAGCCAAGTAGGCGCCGGCGGAGGCTGTAGACCGTCGCTCTCATTCGGGCCTGGCCATCTTGTCGAGGTAGTAGCCGATGCCGCGGGCTGTGCGAACGGTCAGGCCATGCGGCGCCAAGCGCTTGCGCAGCCGGCTGACATATTGCTCGATCGCATTGGGGCTCAAATCGTCGTCGAAGCCGGTCAGCGACTGCATGATCGCGTCCTTGGCGACCACCTTGCCGGCCCGCATGAACAGGAGTTCGAGAAGGCCTAATTCGCGCGCAGGGATCTCGATGGGCGCGCCGCCTGAGGAGAAGCTGCGGGTATTGAGATCAAGCGAAACATTGCCATAGCTCACCGTGGATGCTCTGAGGCCCGCCTGCCGGCGCAGCAACACGCGCACGCGCGCCTCGAGTTCCCCTACGTCGAACGGCTTGATCATGTAGTCGTCGGCGCCGAGATCGAGCCCCTTGATCCGTTCCTCAGGCGCTCCCCGCGCAGTAAGGATCAGCACCGCCGCACGGTTCTGCCGAGCGCGCATTGCCCGTAGCACATCGAGCCCGTCCATTTCCGGCAGGTTGAGATCGAGAATGACGAGATCGAAGGTTTCAGCCGCAGCGACCGCATGCGCCGACGCCCCGTCACTGACGACGTCGACGGCGTAGCCGCTGCCACGCAAAATGGCAGACAAGCCCTCGGCCAGGTCCTGGTTGTCCTCAACAAGCAAGATGCGCAAATATCGTCACTCCCTGCCCCACCTTATCCGGCGACGCCTTGCTTGTGAACGGTGACGCACTGAGGCATTGTGGATTCATGCGGTTCTTGATTTCTCTTCTTTTTTTTGCCCTTTGCCCCCGGCTGCTGCTTGCGGCACCGATCATATTTCCTGCGCTTTCCGGCAACTCCGATGCACGCACGCTTGTGGTCTATTCCTCGCTCGATGAACCTCTCGCCAGGCCGATGATCATCGGCTTCCAGAGGGCCAATCCGGATGTGGCCGTACGCTATGAGGACATGCTGACCGGCGAGATCTACGACCGCATCGTCAAGGAGACGGACGCCGGAATGAAGACGGCGGACTTCGCCTTTTCTTCCGCCATGGATCTGCAAGTCAAGCTTAGCAACGACGGCTACGCCCAACGCAGTGACCTGCCGATGAGCGACCGCTGGCCCGCCTGGGCGAATTGGCGCAACACGGCCTATGCGCTGACCTTCGAGCCCGCCGTCTTCGTCTATCACAAGCCAAGTTTCACGACGGAGAAGCCGCCGTCGACACGGGCCGAATTCGTCAATTATCTGAAGCGCCAGGGTGGCAACGTCTTCGGGCGCATCGGAACCTACGACATCGAGCGCTCCGGCGTCGGCTTCCTGTTCATGTCGCGTGACCAGGAACAGTTCGGCGATATCTGGAACGTGATTCAGGCCATGGGTGCTGCCGGCGTCAAGCTCTACTCCACCAGTGAGGCCATTCTCGAGCGTGTCGCCGACGGGCGTTTCGTGCTCGGCTACAATATCCTTGGCTCCTACGCGGCGGACTGGGCAGCGCGGCATCCGGATGTCGGGATCGTTCTGCCCAAGGACTACACGGTGGTGATGTCGCGAATTGGCCTGGTTCCACAGGCCTCGGCCTCTCCGGACCTTGGACGGCGCTATCTCGAATTCTTCATGTCGAAGGAAGGACAGACGATCATGGCGCGGGAATTGCAGATTGCCGCCGTCAGCCCCGAGGTCGCCGGCGAGAACACCGCGAATACGATGCAAGAGATGCTCGGCGCTCAATTGCGCCCCGTTCCCGTCAGCCCCGGGCTGATGGTCTATCTTGATCAGGTGAAACGCTCGCGGCTGATCGCCAAATGGAACGAGGTCCTGCGGCTCCATTGAAACAAGGCGCGCGCCAAGTCGGCCGCGCCTTATCTGGGTTTTCAGGCCCTCTTCCGGGACCGGCCGCTACGCTCGGCCTGCACCGACAGGTTCAGGTCCACAGCCGCTTGAATGAGAGCCTTCAAGGCGTCTTCGTCGATCTGTTGGCCCTCATGAATATCGATTGCCCGCCGGACATTGCCGTCGAGGCTAGAATTGAAGAGACCCGCCGGATCTTCGAGCGACGCCCCCTTGGCGAAGGTCATCTTGACCACGGACTTGTAGCTCTCGCCGGTACAGATGATCCCCGCATGTTCCCAAACCGGAACACCTCTCCATTTCCATTCCTCGACGACCTCAGGATCGGCTTCCTTGATCAGTCTCCTAACCCGGGCAAGCATCTCGCCCCGCCAGTCATCCAGTTCGGCGATCCTGGCATCGATCCGTTCGGAGGCAGACGCTTCTCCGTTCGCGGCCTCAGTCTTTATCGTCTTCGCCGTCTTCTTCATCCCATTATCTCCTCTCCGGTGCCACACTTTGCACGCAGGGGTCGTTCGCGCAACACCGATGGCTCTCCGTTCACATGCGTTCGCCGGGCAGTCGGCTCGCTTGTTTTACCCAATCGCTGAATTGAGCCTCGTCAATCTCGTCCTTCTCGTGGATATGGAAATAGCGCGCGTTCGCCGTCTTGGATTCGACGGGCGGCGGCGGGCTCAGGGACGCGCCATTGTAAAACGCGACCTTGATGTATTTGGCAAAGCAGTGAATGCCGAGGAACCAACCGTTGCCCTCCATCCCATAGAGCGGCGAATTCCACTTCACAGCCTTTTGCGCTTCCGGGACGGCACGCATGATGAGTTGGTCGAGGCGGCGCCCGACCGCGCTCTTCCAGCCCGGCATGGCGGCAACATAGGCTTGGACCGGTGCATCGCCGTAGCCCTTGGCGATCTGAGGATTACCGCCTGAAAGCAATTTCGGCTGGTCCGCGGGCGCCTGTCCCCTCTCCTCTTTTTCGCCTTCGCTTTTAGCTGACGCATTCGCCCGCGTAGCGTATCCTCTTGCGGGTCGCTTCGATGTGGCCTTTGCGATTTTGGAATTGGCTGTCTTGGTCATGGCTCCATCCTTTCGAACAGGTCTTCGGGGTGGCAGGCGCGACACTACCACAGCTTGTCGTCCTCGCGATATCGCGACCCATCATCCGTGGAGCCGGCGCCTCGGCTCCGAGGTTTCGATTCGCCCCTTTCCGGTGGATCTACCTCTGCGAACCCGGCCACCCAGACTGGCAGCGACGCCATTTCCCTCGCAGGCAGGGCCAAGAGCCTAAGATTTCGTAAACGTCACGCCTCGAAAAGCGCATTCGGGGCTTGATGTCAGCTAAATGTCAGCTTTCTATGATGGCTTAGGGTCACTGGTACCCGTGGAGGCGGGTGGCCGGTTGCGTACTGGGAGGAAGCCACCAATCCGGTCAAGCGATAAGGGTCGAAAGAACCCGTCGCCGTCTTCCCGTCCGCACGCAGAAACAACGTGCGCGGTGAAAACGCGCCTCACGGAGGACTGACCTTGAAACATTTTTTCCTCGCAACGATTCTCGCCGGCGCCATGGCACTGCCGGCCTTTGCCGCTGACTACACCATCATTGCACCGGCAAACCCGGGCGGCGGCTGGGATCAGACGGCCCGCTCGCTGCAAACGGTTATGCAGCAGGAAGGCATTTCCGGCAACGTTCAGGTTCAGAACGTACCGGGCGCCGGCGGCACCATCGGTCTCGCCCAGTTCGCAAGCCAGCAGAAGGGCAACCCGAACGCCCTGATCGTCGGCGGCTACGTCATGGTCGGCGCGATCCTGACCAACAAGTCTCCGGTTACCCTCAAGGACGTGACGCCGATCGCCCGCCTCACCGGCGAATATGAAGCCGTCGTCGTACCGGCTGCTTCCGAAATCAAGACCATGGGCGATCTCGTCGAAGCGCTGAAGAAGGATCCGGGCGCGGTCTCCTGGGCAGGCGGCTCGGCCGGCGGTACCGACCATATCGCCGTTGGCCTGATCGCCAAGGCTGCCGGCGTCGATCCGACCAAGATCAACTACATCGCCTACTCCGGCGGCGGCGAAGCGCTTGCAGCAATCCTCGGCAGCCAGGTGACGGCTGGCGTTTCGGGCTACGGCGAATTCGAATCGCAGATCAAGGCCGGCACGCTTCGTCTGCTCGCAGTCTCGGGCCCCGAGCGTATTGCGGGCGTCGACGCTCCGACGCTGAAAGAGGCCGGTGTCGACGTCGTCGTCGAGAACTGGCGCATGGTCGCGGCTGCTCCGGGCCTGACCGACGAGCAGAAGGCGGCCGTTTCGGCCGATATCGAGAAGCTTGCCAAGTCCGCTGGCTGGCAGGAAGTGCTGAAGACCAAGGGCTGGCAGGACAGCTACCTCGCCGGTGACGCCTTCAACGCCCAGCTTGAGAAGGACGTTGCGGCAACCGAAGGTGTTCTCAAGGACATTGGACTGGTGAAATGACCAAGGGGCATCACCCTTCCACTCCAACGCGCCGCCCGGATCGGGCGGCGCTCTTCATCGCGGCGGTTCTCGCCGCTATCGCTGGACTCATTTTCTGGGACGTGTCGCGCTTGACCGGTACTGCCGGTTATTCTCAGGTCGGACCGACGACGGTCCCCTATGCGATCGCCTGGTGTCTTCTCGGTCTCTCGATCTGGACCGTGTTCGAAGCGCTCCGCGGCGATTTTCCCGAGCGTGAGCGCCAGGAGATTGCCCCGGTCATCTGGATCGTCGCAGGTCTTGCAGCCCAGATGCTCCTGCTCAACGTCGCGGGCTTTTCGATTGCCACCGGCATTCTGTTTGCCTTGACCGCACGCGGTTTCGGCAAACGCAAGCTCTGGCTCTCTCTCCCCGTCGGCATCGTGCTCTGTTTCGTCGTCTGGGTTGTCTTCGCCAAGCTCTTGCAATTGTCGCTGCCCGCAGGGCCGCTTGAACGCCTGTTCTTCTAAGAGGGCCGACGACCATGGCTACTTTTGATTTCCTGCTGCAGGGATTGTTGGTTGCTGCGCAGCCGATGAACCTGCTCTATGCGCTGATCGGCGTGACGCTCGGCACGGCCGTCGGCGTTCTGCCGGGCATCGGCCCGGCGCTAACCGTGGCGCTCCTGCTGCCCGTTACCTATCGGCTCGACCCTGGCGGTTCACTGATCATGTTCGCCGGCATCTATTATGGCGGCATGTATGGCGGCTCGACCACGTCGATCCTCTTGAACACGCCTGGCGAAAGTGCCTCGATCGTCACTGCGCTCGAGGGCAACAAGATGGCCCGAGCCGGCCGCGGTGGTCCTGCTCTGGCAACGGCCGCAATCGGCTCCTTCGTCGCCGGCCTCATCGCCACGCTCGGCCTCGCCTTCATCGCCCCCTACATTGTCAAACTGGCCCTGGTATTCGGTCCGCGCGAGTATTTCGCGCTGATGGTTCTTGCCTTCGTCACCGTTTCTTCGGCCTTCGGCGACTCCACCCTTCGCGGCCTCACGTCGCTGTTCGTCGGCCTGGCACTTGCGGTCGTCGGCATCGACCAACTGACCGGCCAGGCGCGCCTTTCGTTCGGCGTTCCGGAACTGCTTGACGGCATCGAAGTGACGACGCTCGCCGTCGCGATGTTCGCCATCGGCGAAACGTTGTTCATCGCCGCCCAGGGCGACAAGGGGCCCGACAAGGTCGAGGCTGTCCGTGGGTCGGTATGGATGAGCGCTGCCGACTGGGCGCGTTCCTGGAAGGCCTGGCTGCGTGGCACCGTCATCGGCTTCCCGATCGGCGCCATGCCAGCCGGCGGCGCCGAGATCGGCACCTTCCTGTCCTATGCGACGGAAAAGCGTCTGACCAAACATCCGGAAGAGTTCGGCAATGGCGCGATCGAGGGTGTCGCCGGTCCGGAAGCGGCCAACAACGCCTCTGCCGCAGGCACGCTCGTGCCCCTGCTGACGCTCGGCCTGCCGACGACCGCGACGGCCGCGATCATGCTCGCCGGCTTCCAGCAATACGGCCTCCAGCCCGGCCCGCTGCTGTTTGCCACCAACCCGCAGCTCGTCTGGGGATTGATCGCCAGCTTGCTGATTGCCAACTTCATGCTGCTGGTGCTGAACCTGCCGCTGATCGGGCTCTGGGTGAAGCTGCTGACGATCCCGAAACCCTGGCTCTATGCCGGCATTCTCCTGTTCGCGACGCTCGGCACCATCGGCGCCAATCCGTCGGTCTACGAACTCGGCATGCTGCTTGCGTTCGGCCTGCTCGGCTATGGCATGCGTGTCTTCGGCTATCCGATCGCCCCTGTCGTCGTCGGACTGATCCTCGGGCCGCTTGCCGAACAGCAGCTGCGCCGGGCGCTTTCGATCAGCCAGGGAGACATCACGGTGCTGTTCACGTCGCCGATTGCCGCCGTGCTGCTGGTGATCGCGGCTGCCGCCCTGATCGTACCGCTGATCCTCAGGGCCCGCGGCCGTGGCGAAGTGCTCGCCCAGCTCGCGGCCAGCGAAGACTAGATCGTTGAAACGACGCAATTCCGAACGGAAAACCGTTTCAAACTTTTCGTGGGATTGCTCTGAATAGCGCCTCCTCCCCAGGCCTATCCGCAGGCCCGGTCGGTTTGACTACCGACCGGGCCTGCTTCCATTGCATGGCTGGGGTGCCCGATTGTGCATTGCAAAAAGAACGGTGAAAGCCCATCTTTTCCTCATCAGAGAGAAAACGAAAGCGAGCAAGAAGATGGCTACCACAACTTACCACAAGGGTTTCATCGGCCGTGCGTTCGCAGTTCTCGGCGCTGCCAGCGCTGCCGCCGCCGCTGTCGAAGGTCACCGCCGCCCGAAGGCAAGCGACCTGCGCACTCTCGGCATCGACCCGGCAAACTTCCCGGACACGCGCCGCGGCTAACCAATTCCAGCGCCTCGAGGGGCGCCTTATCCTCCCAAGGATCAAACGGCCCGGGATCGGAAGATCGCCGGGCCGTTGCTATGTTGGAAAAGCGCGTCCCCCTCATCCGGTACCGTCATACGCCTTCAGCGCGCTGCCGGCGCACGCAGGACATAACGACGCGTAGAGCTACGTCGCCTCATTTCTTCGCGCGATAGATCAATACCGGTATCGTCGAATGAGCCAGCACCTTGGCAGCTACGCTGCCGAGCATCAGGCTTCCGACGCCACCGCGTCCATGCGATGCCATGATGATGAGATCGGCATCTTTCTGTGTCGCTTGGTCGATGATTGCTCGGTAGACCTCGTGGCTGCTGACCTGCTCCGTCTGGCATGTCACGCCTTCCGCCTCTGCTTTGCGCGCCAGAGCCGCCAGCATTTCCGCGGCATGCTTGCTGGCCAGCGCCTCATATTCGTCGCGCGTGCCCGACAACTGCTCGGGATCGACCGAAAAGAGATGGTATGGTTCGGTAACCGCAAGGATGGTCACTTTTGCGCTGACCTCCTTCGCAAAAGTTATGCCTGCATCGACCGCGATTGTTGCCAGGGGCGAACCGTCGGTGGGTATGAGAATGTTGCGAAACATGGAATCCTCCTCTTCCGATTTCCGGAAAGAGCCTAGCACCGACGGCGGCCTATTCCTTGATCCCGATCAACGTTCCGCACTTCAGCAGGGAGGCGACGAGTTTGCCTGAGAGATGGCTTGCCGTTTCCCACATTAAATGGCCCCGATCGCGAGACCACCACGCAATTTTGCGTTCTGGCGAGGCCGCTTAGCGGCCTTTTCCGAAACGAAAGAAATCCCGCAGTCGCCGGCGCAGGATATAGGACCAAGGTACGTCTGCCTCGATCGCCTCGTAGCCGGCCCGTGTCAGCGAGAATTCGACGCGGCCATCGTCCACTGCTCTTCGCGTAATGTATTGCATGTTCAGGGCGCGGAAAACCGCCGGATGCAGTTCCGGTGGCCAGTAGATTTCGTCTGCCGGCACCCGATAGGCACCAGCGTTATAGAGCTCCTCAAGCACATTCCTTAGATCAATGGCCAGCATTGAATGTTTATCTGGCGCAGCACGCGGTTTGGCAATGCACGGCACGACGACCCAAAGAGATAGGGTCGAGGTTTTCAGCACCGTTCTTGAACATCTGTCCGTCAGTGGGCTCTGAAATAGATCTCGGTCACGCGAAACTGCCCATCGATGCGCTTACATTGTACGACGACGTCAATTGCAATTTTCAGGAGTTCGCGGATGTCAGTGCGCTCCAGGTATTGACCGCCCTCCGATTCCTTTACGAGTAGCGTCAACTGTTCAAACGCCAGTTTCGCGGAGTCGGCGTGCACCGTCGTGATCGAGCCGGGATGCCCAGAGTTCACGTTGCGGATGTAATAGAAAGCCGTCCCATCGCGCAGTTCCTGTAGAAGGATTCGATCGGGCCGCATGCGCAGACAGGATTCCAGGAGTTCCTTCGCACCGACTCGCGCAAGCCCTTGGCCTCCCTTGGAATAGAACAGCCGGACGTGGTTCGGCTGCTGGATCACGAGTTCCGGCGTGTCTTCGATCGAGATGACCCGCTCATCATCCGGAATATGACGAATGAGTGCCTTGGAGAGCGTGGTCTTCCCCGACCCCGTCGCCCCTGAGATCACAATATTCTTTCGGGCCAGCACCGCTTGGCGGAAGAACTCGGCCCACGCGCCCCTTTGATGCAGATCGATGAGTTTCCGGTCCGTCGCACCGGCCACGTGACTACCGGGCGTCATATCAGCGAACAAGCCAGCCTTCTCCAGGTCATCGAGCGTGAATGTGACCAATGATGGCTTTCGGATAGTGATGCTGACCGTGTTCCGAGCGGTCGCAGGCGGGATGACGATCTGGATTCGCTCATCCCCCGGCAGTGTTGCCGACAGGATCGGCCGCGTTTCATCGATGGATTGATGGGAAAAACTGGCCACGGCCCGGGCAAGACGCATCAGCTTTTCGAAGGATAGCTCCGGCAGATCATGGGTCCGCCATCCTCCGGAGCCTTCCGTCAGCACCTGCCCAGGCCTATTGACGATCACTTCGTAGAGCGAGGAGTCGTCAAGGAACGGCGCGAACGGAGACAGCAGTTCACGAACGACCGCAGCGTCAGGACCCTCCGTCATCGCCCCTACCCTACTTCGTCACGAGCGTCGACCGCGGGCTGAAATCCCCCAGCACCGCGCGGTCAAAGACCTTGTTCTTCGGCTCGGTCACCCGCAATCCGTAAACACCGGAAAAGTCGAGATCACGTGCGACGAAGATCGAGACGAGCTCGCCTTGGTGCTTGTTGAGCGTCGGAGGAATGTTGATTGATTGCTCGACAGCGATGGCTGCCGCCTGCTGGCCCGCGTTTGTGGTGTTCTCAGCGTCGACGTCGCTGTTCCGCAGGCGACTGTTGGCATAGCTCGTGGCATCACCGACGATGGATAGGAGAAGCGCACTCCCGAACCGCTCCCACCAGTGGGTGTCGACATACCCGTCGACGCCGGCCCGGCCGAGCGCATCCGTCGCCGGCGAGGCCAAGGTGACGATGACGCCGTTCGGGGTTTTTGCACGGCTCCAGAGCACGAAGAGGCGCTTCTGTCCTCGCTGTAAGCCGCCCCGATATTCGCCGACAACTTGCGTGCCTTTCTCCAGCAGCACGACCCGGCCATTGTCCGAAAGGACATCCCGGTTGATCACGCAGCTTGTGAAGCCAGGCTGATCGGATGCCATGGCCGTTTCCAGGACACAGGGTATCGAGGTTCCCATCGCAACGATGAAGTTTCGATTGCCGAGCGTGCCGGCGCGCGAGCCTTCAAGCCTGGTCGGCCGTAGCAATCCGTTGAACCGCTGTTCATCGGCACTGGCCGCATTCTGGTCGATCATGTTTCCATCGAGCGGCAGGAAATTGCTGTCCGTCGACATGGCGGGACCCGCGGTCTCACGGTGCGATGTCGTGTTCTTCTGGCCACCGCTGAAGGCCATGACCGGAGCTCGGCGC
Source organism: Ensifer sp. VA4 (assembly GCF_055710065.1). Classification (NCBI taxonomy): domain Bacteria; kingdom Pseudomonadati; phylum Pseudomonadota; class Alphaproteobacteria; order Hyphomicrobiales; family Rhizobiaceae; genus Ensifer; species Ensifer sp. VA4. Next base: position 217,656 of record NZ_JBVQPO010000009.1, read on the forward strand.
GCCGAGTCGAGCAGCGGATCTTCGTCCTCCACCTTCTCAGGCGCGAGCGGGGTCGGCAGCCTCATTTCTGGCACGGCTTGGGCCGGCTCTACCTTTTCTTTGACCGGCTCGAAATTTGCCGTTTGCCGGATGACAACCCGCTCGGCTCTGGTTGTGTCCGTCGGAGTCTTCTCGCCGCTCATCGACCACAGAGCGAAGGCGATAAAGGTAACAACGGCCAGCGCAACCGCGCCGCGCCTCAAGGCGGGATTGCTGTCGATCTTCCCGCCGGAAACCGTTTCGGCGCGTTCCCCCGGTATCCGGCTTTCATCTTCATGAACCATGACCGCTTCCTATCGCGTCACGTCGGCGTCGGTTCGAACGATGCGCTCGACCGACGGCGAGGTCGTATTGGTGTCCGGGTTGATACCTGCCCGATCGTAGGCCTCATTGAAGACGCAGAGCACGTCCCGTCCCCTCCGCAGGATGAACTTCCGGCCAATCGCATGGACCAGGACGAGATTCCCATCTACGGATTTGGGCACAAGGCTCTCGCTGCCGTCCGAGTTCTCTATGTAGACGGCCGGCATTTCCTGATTGCCAACGAAGGAAAAGGTCGTGACCTTGCCATTGTCGTAGACCGATTGCGGCTCCAGGGCTTGGGAGCCTTGCGCCGAGTAGCGCCAATTCCGCGGCCCATAGGTCTCATGAATGGCCAGCACGTTGTCGGCCTCCTTCGCCTGTGCGGCGACCGCTCGCGCCGCCGCGGCCTGGCGCTGCCGTTCAACTTCGTCGGCGGGATAGCGGTACTTGACGTAGAAATAGGTATTCTGGCCGACCTCCACCGTTCCGTCTCGCACCGTCAGCTCCATCTGGTAGCTGCGCGTGGAGCCATCGCGCCGTGTGGTGACGACAGAGAGATTGGTGACTGGCTGATTTTCCCGGGGTTTGAGGAACAGGATGTTGCCGGCCGGTGCGACCTCCCAGGCGACGCTGTTGCCAAGCGCGACATGGGCAATCTCCTCGTCGGCCGCGAACTCGACCTGCACCGAGGACCGCAGAGAGCCGATAATCCGGGTGATGTTGTACGGCTGGTAGTCGACGAAACGGACACGGCTGTCCTGCGATGCGCCACGCGGGATTTCGAGGGCGAGCGCCGTGGCGGCGGAGGTCGTAAGGAGGAGGGTGGCGACGAAAATAGCCCGCATCAGTTGATGGCCTCCGGATCGGCTCGGTATTCGCCGACAGCAAAACCGAGAGGATTCACCAGCCGATCCGTCGATGACATCGGCGCATTTGCATAGGAGAAGGTGAGCGTCGCAACCCAATGTGTTGTCCGTACTTCTTCCCCGCGGGTGATCGTGCGCATGTAGCGGACAGATACGACATGCGGATTGATCAGTGAGATCGAGGCGATGCTGATGCGTGCGGTGGCGCCGCGCCCGTAGGTGTTCTGTGGCGACTCCGGATTGCTGCCGCGATAGAGCGCCGAAAACCGAGCCTGCTCCGGCTGCGTCGAGAGAAGCGCGACTGTGCGGAAATTCTCTTCCGCCTCGCTCCAGACGTAGCCTTCGCGGGCGCGGACGTATTTCGCGGCGAAGTATTTGGTCACAGCCTCATCGTAAGTGCCGGCCGTCGACGTCAGCGCCGAGACGACATCGACGATGCCAGTCGAATTGTCGACCCGCACGACAAACGGCTCGACCGTTTTCAGCGGCGTGAGGCCAGCGACGGCAAATATGGAAGCGCCCGCAAGGATACCGGCCACGATGGCCACGGACCAGGCGATGCGTGCCGAGCGCTCGACCTGTATCATGCGATCCTGGTCGAAACGCCGCGCCCTTTCGAAATATGTCTTGAGTTCGTCCGCGGAGACCATGGCGTCAGCCCTCGCATGGACGATAGGAGGCGTCGATGCCGAGATGGGCGAAGGCGGGAGGCTCCCTGCCCTTATTGACATAAGCGGTGGCGACGGACTGAGAGGCCGCCGGTCGCGCATCCGACTGTTTTTGTTTGAGGTAGCTATTGTCTTCCCACTGCCACATGGCGCGATTAAGCGGGCGGCGCGAATAGCCGTCGCATTTCGGGAGCGGATACGTCAGCGACGCACAGCCGCTTAAGGCGACCGCCATGCAGAGCAGCGGAAATGTTCTGATCATTCCTGAAGTGCCCTTTTTCTTGTTCGTGCGAAAAGCGTCACGATCCCGAGCCTTTCGACGTGAATGTTCGAGCAACCGCCCGGGCACCGCGTCCGGCCGCACGGGCGGTATGGGACGCCGCCCAGGCGAGCGTGCTTTCGTGGGCGTCGCGTGCAGCACCGTAGCCGTAGGTCAACGACGCGCCGCCGGCGGCAAGCGCCGAAGCGATGTTCGGCAGCTGATAGAAGACATAGAGGGCAGCGAGGCAGATGGCACAGAGCGCGGTTGGACGCATCAGCACGTCGCTATATCCTTGAATTGCCGTGAAGGTCGTATCAATGCAGGTGATCAGCAGTGAGCCGACGGCGACAACGAGCACCTGGAGGATCACGAAGCTCACAATCTGTCCCAGCCACGCCTCGGTGAAGCGCCGCGTCGCCTGGAACATGGCGAGCGCCACGAAGACCGGTCCGATCGCGAGCACGATGGCGAGCGCCAGCCGGGCATAAAGCGAAACAACGTAGCCGATCGCCGCTACCGTGAAGCTCGCGCCGATCACCATTGCGCCACCGATACCCAACACAATACTCGACGACCAAGTGGCACGGGACCAGATATCGATGGCCGAATCCTGTCCCTTGTCGAGCAGACTGTCGAACGTTGTGGCGCTCGGCGCCGCGCCGGTATTCAGTGCCTGCGATATCTCACGCGGCAACACCTCGAAGAAGATGTTAGCGACATAGGTTTGGTACTCGTTGGCGTTCTTCGCCAGCATGACGATGATGGAGAGCTTGATCGCCCGATAGGCGAAGTCAAGGATCGGCTCCTGGACCGACCCGCGAAGCACAAGGTAGCCATAGAGCACCACATAGAGGGTGACCGCTGCCGTCAGTGGGCCCGAGATCCACTCGGAGACGTTCGAGGTCCCGTCGGAGATAAAGGTCTCCAGCGGTGCCTTGAACTGCTCGTCGACGAAGGCGAAGACCTGATACATGCCTCAGCCTCCAAGCGCTTTTCGCATGCGTCGAAAGCGAGCCTTGAAATCTGCGGCCGCCGCGTTCTGGCAATTCGGGGTATTGCCTAATTCACCGGGGTTGTTGCCACACGTCGCCATGATTTCGGCTAGCAGGGCCTCGTCGGCGATGAGTTCGTCGACAGTGTAGGTCCGTTCGGCTTGCTCGGAGCAGCTCACCAACAGGACAGCGAGAAGAACGATATGGCCCTTCATTGCAGTGCAGCCTTCATTGCATCCATGCGCCGGCGCCAGTCCTCCACCTTGCGCTGCTCGTCGACCTGTGCTTGGGCTTGCTGCACCATCCGAAGGGCCTCCATGCGCAGTACATCGGTCTGGAGGAAAGCTGTCTCCGCCTGAAGTCGCGCCTGAAGGTCGGCAATGTCCTTGGCGTCAGCCGCCGTCGAAATCTTCTCGCGCAGTTGGTCAATTCCATCGACGCGCTTGGCCGCGGCATCGTAGATATGCTGCGCCAGGCTCATCTGCCCGGCATTCTTGTTCTGAATGCGCGAAAGCTCCTGCGCGTAGAAGTCATCTGCGCTGGTCCGATAGGTCGAATTCCCCTCAAGGAACTTTGAGGCCGTATCGCCGAGCACGCCCGTTCCGCTTCCCTTGAACAGTCCCTCGATGACGTTAAAGTCCCCGGGCAGCGCCTTGCGGACGGCAGGATCGTTCAAGACGCCGGCAACATCCGCCATGTCGGTGATCTTGTTGAGCGAGCTGTAAAGCTGCTGCGCCTGCTCTATCTGCTGGTTGAGCGCATCGAGCTGGGCTTTCAGTTGGGCGATACTCTCGAGGTGCTTGGCGATCGCGGTCCGGTCGATCACCGGGATTCCCTGCGCGGCTGCCGTGCCGGCGGAGAGAATGAGCGCTGCGGCTATTGCCGCGCCGTGAATTTGATAGGAAGCCATTAGCTCAAACTCCTTCTTTGCTGAAAAATCGGAAGCCAGTCCGCGGGCCGGTCGCCGACCTCTGCGCGGATCGTATCGGCGAGTTCGATATTCGCGGTCCGGCCAGAGAGGATCGCGAGCTCATCGTCGAAACCGCCGAGGTTCAGCTCGGCGACGACGCTGTTATGTCCCTGCTTCAATATGAACCGGCGGCTCTCGACGGAGAGCTCGCGTGCAATGAGTTCGTACTCCCGCTCGGTGAGCTTAAAGCCGTCGACATAGTCGGCGTGGTCACCGCGGGCATTCGGTAGGAAGATCTGCGTCGGGCATTGCTCGATGATCGTATGAGCGATCGGCGATACGATCGCATCGCGCGGGCTCTGCGTGGCAAAGAGCATAAGGCCGTTCTGCTTGCGGATGGTCTTGAGCTTGTTCTGTGCGAGATCGCGAAACCCTTCGTCCTGGAGCGCCTTCCAGAACTCATCGATAACGATGATAATGCGCCTGCCATCGATCAGCTGCTCAACCCGGTGGAAGAGGTAGGCCATCAGGGGCGTCCGGATTTCCTCGTTGTCGAGGAAATCGGTCATGTCATAGCCGACGAATTTGCCGTCGAAGCCGATGTCCTCAATGATGTTATCGAACACCCAACCGAGCGGGCCCCCTCTCTCCCACCGCCGCAGCCGCGCGGCAATGCCTTCGGGATCGGCGTTGTTGAGGAAGGTCCTGAGCGCGCCGATCGTCCGGCGCTCCACCGGCAAGTCGGCAAGGCCGTCGATGGCGGAGGCGATGTCGCGGAGTTCGGTCACAGTCAGTTCCCGTGTTGCCGAGCCGACAAGCCTGCCGACCCAGCGCGTGAGAAACACCTTGTTATCCGGCGTCAGTTCCAGTGCCTTCAGGGGAGCGCACCCGGTCGGGGCACCATTCTCGAGCGGCAGATAGGTGCCGCCGGCGGCGCGCACGTAGAGATCAGCTCCCCTGTCCTTGTCGAAGAACACCACATGCGGGTCATGCTTCTCGAGCTGCGACAGCATGAAGTTCAAAAGCACGGTCTTGCCGGCGCCAGACGGTCCGCAAACGAAAGTGTTGCCGAGATCGCCATAATGGAAATTGAAGTAGTACGGTGACCCCGACGCCGTCTTGAGAAGAGCGACGGCAGGTCCCCATTCATTGCCGTCCTTCCGACCGATCGGGTAGGAGTGGAATGGCGCGAGCGCCGCGAAGTTGCGCGACGTGATCGCGCCGGACCGGGCGCGATAGCGGAAGTTCCCTGGTAGTTGTGCCCACCAGGCCGCCTCGAGGCCGAGATCCTCGCGCGCGACGACGGCGGCGCCACTGGTCAGGCTGGCGCGCGCCTTGGCGAGATTGTCGGTCAGTTCCTTCACCGATGGGGCAAAGACGGAAAGCGTCAGGTGGTGCTCGCCGAGCACGAACCGATTGGACTCCAGATCGTCCATCGCCCCATCAAGTTCCTCGATCTGTGAGGCCGCCTTGTCGCCACTGCTGACCATCTGGTTTTGCTTGCGGCCCATGATCACGCGGGCGTCCGCCTTCGAGACGAAGGAGAAGGATTGCGCCAGGATCAGTTCGAAAGGACTGGTGAGCACACCGTCGAGCATGCCGGTCCGAGTTCTGGCCGGATATTCCTTAAAACTCAGCATGCCGGCAAAGCGGCTTTCGGCCTCGTGCCGGATCTCGACTGTCTCGCGGCCGACAATGACACGATCCGAGTAGATCGCCGACGCGATGCCCCCCTCCGTCAGCGGGATCGGCTCGCGCCGGCCGCCGACGAACTGATGCAGCACTTCGCTCGGCTCCGAGAACAACAGGCCGTCACGTTCGTAGAGGCACAGCACGCGGGGCTCGAAGCGTTTCAACGCCGCTGTGACATCGACGACCTTGTCGCGGAGCTGCTTGAGGGCTTCCTCGTCGAGTTCTGCCCCGGCCTGACGTGCCCGACGCAAGCGCGCCAGCAGCCTTGCCGCCTTGTCGGCCGGATCGCGGGCCGGAGACCAGAGGATCGTCAGATAGAGGTCGTTGCGAAACAGGTCCTCGCCAACCATGCGTGCGCGATACTTATCATTGAGCGCCGCCGAGAAAGGTGTGGTGAACGTGCCTTCCGGATAGCTGTTGTCGCGACGGCGGATGAGATGGGTCCACAAGGCAAGCCGCTCGTCGGCGATGTTCCGATAGAGCGTGTTGAGGTCCCGATGCAGAGCATTCAGGTCGAGAACATCCGCGGTCTCGAAAGAGACGCCTCCGAGCGCGATCATTACCATCAGCGCCCGGGAATCGAGCGCGATCGTCGACTCGTCGACATGGCGGACATAGGGGATGAAGGTCTCCGGACCGAGTTCGCGAGATCTGAGTGTGGTCAGGCTAGGCAAATCCGAGGTCCCTTTCATCGTATTTGCGGGCGAGCTTCAGGGGACTAAGCGTCGCTCCGCCCCAAAAGGCGCTGTTGCGCGACCGGCCGCGTGTCTCCACCCAAGCCAGCAAGATGCGGAACATGTTGTGGTCGTGTTTGACGAGCGCGCGGAAAATGAGGTGAAAGACGACGCCAACAGCCAAGTAGGCGATCGAGCCGGCGATGATGTAAAGAATGGTCGTCAGCATGATGTTCACGCCCATGGCTTCCATCGTCACGCCGGCGATCATCGCCGGCCGGGTGCAAGCGATGAACAGCGTGTCTTCCTCAAGGATTGGCCGCGAACTCGCCATGGCGTCAGCTTCCGACGATGGTGTTCACGAGTTCGGTAGCGCCGAAGATGCCGCCAATGCCGATGATCCAGAACCCTGCGCGCCTCAGATCCATGTAGCCGAACATCCAGGCTATGCAGATCACGATGATCGCGATGACGGCCAGAAGCTTGGCGATGTTGCCGGTCAGCATATCGACGATGTTCTGCAGCACGGTCTCGATGCCGGCCGCCTGCGCGAAGGCAGGTTCGACCATGGATGCCAGGATGGCCGTTGCCATTACGGCGGATGCGGCGATCGGGCGGATACGGGCGCTGAAAGTCATTCACTCTCCTCCATTTGACTGTTCTGAAACACGAGGACGGAGGACCTCCGTCTCGATCTGAAAACGTCCCAGGACGGCACCGACACCGTTTGATCGGCCAGGGCCTCGTCCTTGCGGGCATCGCCGATCGCCTCGACAAGAGGCGCTTCGTTGAGCTCCCTCTCCCGTCCTTCATCTTCGATCATGAGAGTCGTGATGGTGCTGGCGAGCCGGCTTTTTTCCTGGCGGACCTGCTCATCGTACCTGACCATCGCGCCGACAGAGGGATCGTTCCGTCCGTAGTAGGAGTGCAGCATCACCTGTTCGGCCCGGCCCGGGTCCGCGCCCGCTTTCACCGCCAGCCGGTAATATCCGTCGAGAATGGTCGCCGTGGCCCGAAGGTTGAGGCATGGGTCGAAGGCATCTGAAATCGAAAGGTTGAGCTTGCGGAGTTCTTCCATGCCGACGCCGCCGAGACCGAGCTGGATGTCCTGCCGGCCGGCTGCCATTGACGTGGCGATTGCGATCGCCTCCACCTTGGTCGTGGGCTGCTCCGAGAGTGGTGCGCGGCTGTTGACCCGGATGGCGAAGGGTTCGAACCGGCTTTCAAGGCTGACGATGGCGGCGAGCGTCTCGGCTGCAATTGTGGGTGCGCACGTTTGCGCCAAATCGAGGAACGCAACAGGCATGCTCAGTACCACACTCGTTGCTTGCCAACACCGTCGATGGTCACGTCGATGTAGTGGGGTTGCGGGCGTATGTTCGGTCGCATCGTCACATAACGCTGGCACTGCGTACGGCCGTCTCTCCGCCGCCACGCTGCCAAGGACGTCATCCGGTCCTCGTTGGAGTAGCATTCCGCGTTCGAGACAGTCTGTGGCGTGGTCGAGACACAACTCGCTTCGAGCCCGTGGTCTCCATACCGCGTTGTCAGGCGATAACCGTCATTGCAGTAATAGGGGTCGTATCGAGGGCGCGAGGTCTGAAACCCAACGCCGCTGCAGGTGGGAAAGGAGCGCCCTCTTGCAAGCGCGCGCCAGAGCCTGTGGATTGGCGCCCGGCACTCCGCGTATTGCGTCGGACCGCTCGGATTGGAAAGGCACAGGATAACCTGGCACCCCCATTCGGCCGCTCGCGCTTTACTGTCGAAAACAAGATAGAATGGCGCTAGACTGGCTGCAGCGACAAATGCCCATGCAAGAGACTTGTTCATGACCACCACCTTCACTGACGCGATTGTGCGCAATCCTAACAGCGGCGCAATTTCGCGACGCGTTTTACAATCATATATCTGACAGTATAAAAAATGACAAGCGCACTCAATGCCCATTGGCAGAGCCAGCTGTTTTCGGCTTACGCTCTGCAAGAAGTTTTCGACAAGCCGGTTGAGGGAGAGACGCCGCAATCGCGTTTGAAGCAGGTCGGAATGATGACAGTGCTCTACATGATGCATCAAAATCACGAAAAGCTAACCCTTTCGAATATAACCAAAATTACCGGACTGACCCGCAATGCAGTGGCGGAATCGATCGATCCTCTTATTGAGCGGGGCATATTGACCGAAACGATTGTGAAGAACTCGATGGGACGAGGAACTGCGAGGCAGTTTGAGTTCTGCCCGGACGTTTTCGAGCGCCTAAGGTTAAGCCCTGAGCAGCAAAAACCTGGAACTTAGTGATTTTTTTACGACACTAACGACGGCGGCGTTGAACCAGCCTGCGCGCTGACCATTTGGCGCAGCAACTTCGAGCAGCTTCGTGACCTTCCAAGAGGGCGTTGGTTTGGGGGCCTAAAACTTCAATTCGGCCATCCAGATCTGCTTTTCGACGGCCGTCGGGCGAACGCCGGCATCGCGTTCACTTACAAGGCAGATTCCCAAGAGGTACGCTATTCACTTGGCCGTTCGCCGCAGCCCTTCCAGTAGCGGTCGCAGCTTGTGCTTGCGCCGGTGCTGCTCGATGAGCGCATCGAGGTGCGCAAGCCACTGGCCGGACCGTCCGCAAACCTTATGCGCGCGTGCGGCAATACCGAGCCACAGTGCGGCCGCCTCGTAGCGGCTTGATCTTCCTTCAGACAGAATCGGATCGGCCATGCGGCACGCAAGGACAATCACCCAATCGGGGTGATCCGCCAATGCCCGTTCAGCAAGCCGACCCAGCGTCGGGTCACGCGAACTGAAGAAGCGCGTTTCCTGCAGGTTTATGCAAGCAACGGCGTCGGCGACCAAGTCCTCGTCGAGCAAGATTTCGATCCGCTCATTGGCGTAAGGTGCCGCCATCAGTGCCGCCAGCAGCATCTCCCGCAACTTGGGCCAGTCGGCCGGTCCGGCGAGTTTCTCGGCCACGCGGAAGTCTTCACGAGCAAAGCTTTCTTCGAAGGCTATGTGCGCTGCCCTGAGCATCATGTCCCGATTGCCCGCCTCATGCGCCTTCTCGCGCAGCCAGCGGGCCAGCAATGCCCTGCCCGTCCTGTGACACCAATTTTCTTCACCTTCGCCGCGCCCGTCTCGCGACAGCCCCCAGGCAGCAAGGTCGATCGCGGTTTCCAGCTGGCCAACTGCAGCGACGGCCTCGGCAAGCCGCAAGACATCACCATGTGTGGTTAGGCGCACATGGGCGAGCGCGACCGCCTCATCGACACGCCCCGTCTGCGCCAGCTTCACAACATGGTCGCAATGAAACCCCGCCGCACGGGAAAGGTTGAGGAAATGCTCACCACGCCCCATGGCTTCGAGCGCGGCAAGTCGGACCCGTGTCAGATCGTCATCGAGCGGATCGCTACTTCCCCCAGGCGGCCAGCTCTGCCCAAGCCCTGCAAGCGTCGCCTGAAGGCCTGGCTCGTCCCAGCCCTGCATGCAAGCTGCAATGGCAGTAGCAAAGGCATCGTCGGCGCCAAATTTTGCGAGTTCGCCCTGCCAGTCGGCCAGCTCGCCGGCGAGGTCATCGCGCGCCTCCTGTGAGACACCATCCATGAGGGCGGCTTGAGCGATCAATTGATCAAGCCGGGGAAAGAACTCGTGCAGCGTTTCATCCCAATCGGCGTTTTCCGGCCAATATGCGGCCAGCCCCGAGGCCACGGGCATCAAGATCGTCAATGCATTGGCGCCGCGTCCTGCGGCAAGAAAGGGTTCAGCCTCGTCAATCAGTTGTTCGATTGCCGCTTGATCGATACCCGCAGCCCGCTCGCCCCAACTGTGCCGATGCCGTCCGGAACCGGTCGAAGAGAAAAGCGCTTCGGCGCGACGACGATACGGCACCGGATCGAGCGGCGTGCTTGCCTCGTCAGCCACCGAAACCGCAAATCTGGCATCGAGCCAAAGGGCAAAACCCTCGTCTATCTCGGTGCGTTCGAGCACAAGTGCCTCAAGCCGTTCACGCGAGATCGTCCGTAGAAGCTCCGCGCGCTTATTCTCCGCCTGTTTCATCTGTACTCCTCAAAACTTCGACTTCAGATGCTTGGCGGCGAAACGTTTGCCTTCAAATCAGCTTTAGCTTCGTCGCCAGAGCCGTCGCCTGCGGAAGCGAGTAGGCATTAAGCTTCCTGCGCGCTTTATTCATGTGAAAGTTGACGTTCCAGTAGCTCATGTTCTCGATGTCGGCGATTTCTCTCATGGATTTGCCCTCGGAGGCCCACTTGAGCATAAGCGCCTGCCTAGCGGTCAAGCCGATGCTCGGTCTTGCTGTAGGTTCAATGTTCGTTTGCTCGATCCGCACATGAAGCTGGGCGACCGCCATGGCGGCCGCTACCGGATCGATATCCCCTTTCAGCGAGAGGGAAGGCTTGTGTGAGGCCATGGTCAGCATTGCTATACGTCTGAACGCAGTCGCGACTGGAATGGTGATCCCCGACCGAATGCCGAAACCGGCGGCGTCCAGATAAAACTGCCGAACGCGCCTCGATCTGACAGTCCTTGAATTTTCGGACGACCAGGTGAACACCTTCATTGTGGCCCTGGCAATCTGGATTACGGGATCGATCTCGTTGAAGCTCTTGGCGAAGTACCAATCCTGCCATTCGGGATGATAATTCGAAACGGCGAATGTTCCGATTGGTTGAAGATTAAGGTAGGCGTAATACTCGAAGCCGAGTTCTTCCGCGAGCTCGGTGAGCGCTTCGTTGAACATCTCCTTGGTACGCGCCACGGTGGAAACATCGGTTAGCTTCTGAAACCAGCTCTTCACCTTCTCCTCCTTTTTTTCCTCTCGTCTTACTGAAACAATGCTCGGCCCGGCAACATTCTGGACCTTTTGGGAAGCAGTCGGCGAGTTGTGCTCCTGTCTCAACTCGCCTTCAGTATGAAGGTCCAACGACCGTCGTTGCCAACCTCTGGCGGCCTACGTTGCCACTTACCTAATCGCCATGCGCCGGCAGAGGGCGCTTGGTGTTGTTTCTTCCGGAATGGTCGCCCACAGCTTTAAGCGATCTTGATGCCGCCGCCAGCGTGCGGGCAATTTCTACGATCTCTTCACGGTTCGCGGTAGGGTCCTCTTTGTTCCAGGCAAGCCCCATGCCGATCGTGAAATCCACCCCCTCCACTTCCCGAAGGCGAAACGACTGGCGGGGCAAATCCCTGGTCCATTCCGGCACGAAACCTACGCCCATCCCGGCCGCGACCAGCGAAACCAAGGAGAGCGTGTCGTCGCAACTACAGGCAACCTGATCGAGGAGGCCAAATTTTCTGAACTGCTCGAAGAAGTACTTTTCCGTGTAAGATAGATTCGAGCGGGAAAAAGAGATGATCCTCTCCTGTTTCAGATCGCTCATTGTGACGGTGTCCGCCGTCTCAAGCCGACTGCCAAGTGGCACCGCCAGAAGATATCGTTCGTTGGCGATGCTCTGCCAACGGAGCGATCCAATGTTTTCGACCGGCCGGATGAAGCCAAGGTTGATACGGCCCTTCTCCAGGTCGCGGATGATTGCATCCGTGGAACCGCTGCTCACGTGAATCTGTATATCGGGAAATCGCTTGCCGAGCTTGTTTAGAAAAAGCGGCAAGACACCGAAGGTCGCGGGATATATGGTTCCGATGGTGATCCGATCGACATTCTTGCCCGCAACGGCCCGGACGACAGCGGAACTGTTTTCGATCTCCCGCAGAACACTGATGCACCGCTCATAAAAAACTTCGCCGGCTTTGGTCAGTTGAACACGACGCGTAGAGCGGATGAGAAGCTGCACGCCGAGCTCTTTTTCCAACGTTTGTATCTGCACGCTAAGGGCGGGCTGCGCCATGGAGAGCGTGGTCGCGGCGCGACCGAAATGCAACTCCTCGGCCAGGGTTGCAAAACATCTCATTTGACGGAGTTCCATTCGCCTGTCCTTTGCATCCGCGCAAGCCATTCCACAAGGATACAGATCATCCATTAATCGTCAAATTAGATCAATCTGTTATTTTTTAATAATGTGAAACCCATGAATTCCTGCAGTAGACGGCGAATCGTCTTTGTCCTATCGGTTGCACATGAAAACGAGCCTCGAACACCTTCCGGAAAAGAAGCAGCGCGAGCTTGCCCGCGTTGTGGAGATCATCCACGAGGAGTTTGCCGATGCGCTCGAGGGTGGCTCGGCCGACTTCAAGAAGCGCGGGCGGATCCTGAAGATCATCCTGTTCGGCTCCTACGCCCGCGGCACTTTTGTTGACGAACCGCATACGATGAAGGGCTATCGCTCCGATTACGACATCCTCGTCATCGTCAATTCGAAGAAGCTCGCAGAACCGCAATACTGGGACAAGGCGAGCGACCGTCTAATGTGGGATAAGGGGGTCTCGACGCCGGTGGGGCTGATCGTCCATGGCGCCCGGGAGGTGAACAACTTCCTTGCGGATGGGCAGTATTTCTTCGTCGATATCCTGCGCGAGGGCATCGTGCTCTACGAACTCGACGACCGGCCTCTGGCCGAGCCGAAACGACTCTCGCCGGCCGATGCGCTCAGGGTGGCGACGGAGCACGCTAATCTTCATCTACCGGAGATTGGAGACCTGATCGCAGGTTCAAGATTCTATCTGGCGAAAGAAAACAAACGCCGCGCAGTATTTGAACTACATCAAGCTGTCGAATCGGCCTATTCCTGCGTGCTCCTCACCCTGACCAACTACAGCCCGCCGTCGCACAACCTCAAATTTCTACGCGGTCTCGCCGAGGATCGTGATCAGCGGCTGGTCGAGGCCTGGCCGCGGGATCAGCATCGCTTTACCGCCTGGTACAACGTTCTCAACGAAGCCTATGTGAAGGCACGCTATTCGAAGCACTTCGATGTCACCGAAGAAGCGCTCGCTTGGCTTATCGAGCGAACCGAACACCTCCACCGCCTCGTCGAGATGATCTGTCAGGAGCGGCTGGCGGAATTGGAATAGGGCTCAGCCCAGCTCCCACATGCCTACAGCTCGGCACGGCATGCGTTGAAATGAGATCAGGGCGCGATCAACCTCGGGATCGTGCCGCCCGAAGGCGCCCTCGACCATGCCCGAGACGTCCCTGCCGTCGGCGCCCCATCTTTGTGCAGTGTCTATGTTGCCGCGCTTCAGGGCTTCGTCAGCGACGACGAGGTCTGATAGACGTCCTGTTTGCAGGATGCATCAATTAGCGATCCGCCTGGTGCACTGGTTCTCTCGTTTGATGCAGGCGATCTCCGCCGTCGAGCATTCGGCAACTCCATTGACGACTGCGCAGTGCGAGCACTGGTCGGTGAATTCCAGGCAATCCGGATTGGCCCTGATGAAGGCCTGCAGGCTGCTATCCTGGGCCTGTTCCGGTTGGGCTGGAGCGTCAGCGCCGGGCGTATCCGCCGCGTGAGCAGCGGTGATCCCCGCGATGGCAAGCGCCAGGCAAAGCGCGACACGAATGCTGGACTGCCTCATCGCCTGCTCCTCCTCTAAGCACATCCGACGCGACGTGAAACGGCTCTCGGCCGAAACTGCGCAATGTCGGAGAGTGCCGCCACGACGCCCGCCGTGCAAGCGATCGCCAGCCGCCCTCACCCCAGTTCGTTGCGGATCGCCCGCATGAACACCTTGGCGCCGATGCCGATCAGATCGTCTGGAAAGTCATAGTCCGGATTGTGCAACCGCGCATGGTTTTCGCCGGCGCCGAGGAAGAACATCGCCGCTGGCGCCACCCGGCCGAAAAGCCCGAAATCCTCCGATCCCTTCATCGGCAGCACGCCCTCGCCCTTGTCATGGCTGACGCCCTCCTCGTCCATGGCGCGCTCGAGCGCGGTCACCGCAGCCTCCGCATTGCTGCACTGGTGGAACACGTCCTCGTAGCCGATCGTCACCTTCAGCCCCGCAGCCTCCGCCTCCCTGTGCCTCTAGTTCATCACGGTCGATCAGAAACATTCACGCCCCTCAGGTTCTTTATCCGGACAGAAACGCCAGTTTCCGGCTCCACTGCTCACGCCTCTGGACAACGCATAATCCTGGACTCCAAAAGTCTCCCAACCACGACCTTAGATTTCATTCGAGGAGCCTCAAGATCTACACAACCTACGGCTACATTTCGAAGTCGGCAATGGGCCCGAAGCGGAAGCCCGTAGTTAGCAAACAAGTCATTCCGCCAACGGTTCCATATAGCAGAGTTCCACCCTCGCGACCTGCGAGGAACGTAAAAGGTCGACCCGAAGCGGCCTTTAGCGGATTCGCAGTTAGCTGAAACTGAATAAACTGTCGCTACGGCCAAGTTCTCTCGACGAGAGGGCAACTATTGGTAACAGAGTCTGTAGCCGGGTCACTCCGCCAAGCTTGCTTTTCGCAAGCCAGCGATGAACTTCTCGGCATCCGCGGGGTCCCGGAATGGCAGGCGGCCGATATGCTCTACGGGGGAGTATCTCGGATTGATTCCTTTGAGCTCCCGCCAAACCTCGCGGGCCTCATCCAGTTTGCCCAGATGGCCCAACGCTGAGGCGAGGAAAGCGCGCGACAGGTCTGTGGTCGGACTGACGGCGATCCGATCCCTGAACAGGGCTGCCGCTTTTTCGTACTCGCCCATCACGAAATGGGCCGTGCCGAGAAAGTGCACGTACTGGTGCCCGAAGGCCGGATCGAGGCGCATCGCCCGTTCAGTGTACGGGATCGCCTTCGCCGGCGCTCCCGTATAGAGGTGTACGAGGCCCGCGAGGTTGAGCGCGGGCGCGTAATTGGGGTTGAACGACAAGGACCGATCGGCCTCATCAGCCCATTGCTCGTAATTTTTCTGGAAGAAGGCAACTAAAGCAGCGACATAGTGGCTGAAAGGGTCCTTGTCGTCCCTGGCGATCGCCTCGCTGGCGAAGCGCTCGGCCTGGTCGAGCGACGTCTCGGGCGTGTCGCTCCAGCGGTTTTGAAAATCCAGGACATACGCCATGCTCTGACCCGCATAAGGGGCGGCGTAGTTCGGATCGAGCTCGATCGCCCGGCGGAAGCACGCGGTCGCCTGATCGAACATCTCACGGTCTTTTTTGACGCCGCGGATCAGCTCACGCCCTCTCAAGAATAGATCATGGGCATCCATGTCCTTTGTGCCGCTATCAATGTTGCGCGATTTTTCCGCTTCGCTGAGCGTGACCTTCAAAGCAGCCACGATCTGCTCCGTAATATCGTCCTGGACCTCGAAGATATCGGTGAGTTCGCGGTCATAGCGCTCTGCCCAGATGTGGCCGCCGGTCGAACCGTCAATTAGCTGGGCGGTGACGCGAACCCGGTTGCCGGCCTTGCGAATGCTGCCTTCGAGAGCGAACTTGACGCCGAGCTCGCGGCAAACCTGAAGGACGCTGAACGCCCGGTTCTTGTAGACGAATGCCGAATTGCGCGCGATGACGAAGAGACCGGAGACCTTGCTGAGGTCAGTGATGATGTCCTCCGTGATGCCGTCACTGAAATATTCCTGATCGGCGTCGCGGCTCATGTTGTTGAAGGGGAGAACTATGATCGACGGTCTCTCCGGCAATGGCTGCTCCGCCTGAGCTGCCTTGGGCGTCGGCGTGATGCCGTCCCGCAGCCAGCGCCAGACGAGCACCGGCCGGTCGATGTTTTTGAGCTGCTGCTTTCCCAGGTCTTCGAAGCGCAACTCGAGTCGATCACGCACTTGGTCATACACCGCCTCCGAAACGTAGACGCCGCCTGCTTCAGCCAGCGCCTCCAGGCGGGCGGCGACATTGACGCCGTCGCCATAGATGTCCTCGCCATCAATGGCCACATCGCCCAAATTGATGCCGATGCGGAATTCGATGCGTTGCTCTTCCGGCACGGCGGCGTTGCGCTCAGCCATCGCCTGCTGCATCTCGGCAGCGGCGCGCACCGCCTCCACGACGCTGGCGAATTCGACCAGCAATCCGTCCCCCATGAGCTTGACGACGCGACCATGGTGATCCGCGATCCTCGGACCAATCAGGTCAGTCCGCAGCGCCTTGAGCGCCGCGAGTGTGCCGTCCTCATCAGTCCGGATCAGACGCGAGTAGCCAACTACGTCAGCGGCCATAATGGCGGCGAGGCGGCGTTCCACATCGATTTCCTCCCACCTGAGAGAGTAGTGGATCGCTAGCCGAGAATCCACGAAAGTGTTGAGCCGGAGCGTTCCGCAGACCCGAAGCGGCGTTCTCGGCGAAGCGCTGCTGGCTGGCCAATGTGAAGGCCAAAGTTCGACCCTGTGCAGCCGTCTGATATGCAAGGGGGCAAAGACTGCTTCGAGCCCGTCCCTGTCGTTGCGAACCGGCGAGGAAGATCGGCACTGGGTCGGATAAGGACGCTATGCAGAAGGGTCGAATCCGGATTGTCCCACTCCCCGCTTGTTAGGCGATCGGGACATGCAGGATGAGATGGGTTTTGATGAGTGAGCGCGAATTCAATTGGATTGTGGTTTTGTCGGAGGTTCATTAACTGTCGTCATTGCCCGGCGCGGCTCGATGGAAAGCCTTCCATTCACCTCCGTGTGGCAAGCCCTGTTCATCGGACGCTATAGTCGGCTGAGCAACTCCGACTTCTTGGCCTCGAATTCCTGATCCGTGAGAATGCCTTTCGCATGAAGTGCAGCGAGGCGTTCGATCTTGTCGAAGATGTCCTCATCCGACCGAACCGCCTCCGGCGCTGGATGTGCCGCTTGTTGTGGCTCGGCGGGTTCGGACGCGGGCGATGCGAATATCGACGGCGCAGCCGTGGCGGCGGATGTTCTTGTACCCGGCGTGTCCGCCGGTTCCTTGCCGCCCTGCCGCACCACATCCAGCTCCGAAATTTTCACCAGCCCATACTGAGACGTAAAGCTCAGCGACTGGTCGCCGCTTTGCTGCTGCGAGAACCCGCCAATGTGATGGTCCTTCGTGTCATAGACCATAACCCGGCCGCCGACATCGATCGCCAGCCGGCGGGTTGTCGGGAAAAAGGCATAGCGTAGGTCATTCTGCGCCCCGGTCGAGGCAGGATGTCCGAGCTCCTCGGGCCACCAGTTCCCAGCCGACAGCGCGCCAGGCACAAACAGGCTGACGCCGCCGCCCTGACCTTGATATTGGGACTGGCGCGACGTCTGCGGGCCCAGCAAATCCATGCCGTGCACCAAGGCCGCAAGCTCGGAACAAATTCCTGCCACGTTCGCCTTCAGCGCATTGTTGAACATGTCGCCGACCATGATCATGCCGCCCTGCGACCATTGCCCCATCCCACCCAGATCGGGATGGTTGAACTGGGCCTGCGTCCCCTGTCCGGCAATAATCGCCATCAGAAGGTGCTCTACCGCGCCGAAGCTTACCCCGTACCGCTCTGCAATCCCTCCCAGGGTTCGTCGGCCCGCTTCACTGAGATGCTTCATCGCAATCGCTTCCTTACTCCTCTCCGCAGAGGACGCATGTCTGTCGGTTTCGTCTTTAGATGGAGACCCCAGCGCCGCGGAGTCCGTCCATCAGTCGATCGAGCAGATTGGGACGCCGATAATACCCGTGCCAGCGGCCAAGCGGTAGCATGCATCGGGCGATATTCGAAATGACCGCTTAGGGTCGAAGGACTAACGAACCTCTCGCCTTGGTGGGCTTACGAGCCCTCAATTACTGGCGGTCTACCTTGCCCGCCAACACCTCGCTTGAGCATCTCGTTGCCGCGGCAAAACTGCACTGGCGCATCGAGCGCGATTATCAGGAGCTCAAGCAGGAACTCGGCCTCGGCCATTACGAGGGGCGAGGCTGGCGAGGCTTCCATCATCATGCCAGCCTCTGCATCGCCGCCTACGGGTTCCTCATCTCCCAAAGGGAGGCGATTCCCCCTCAGCGCCGACCGAAGCCAAAAACCGCCCGCAACCTGCCGTTCCCGAAGGTTATCGGCCCCGCGGCTCCCCCCATCTGAAGGCGTACCACACCCAATTGCTGCGATCTCCAACTTCCCCTACATTGACCAAGTGGTAAAAAGACGCGCGAAACGCGCAATCAATCAGAGGGGAACTTAATGCATAGCGATTCCTTCAATTTTGCCATTTCCAGAAGAACCCTGATCAAAGCTGTCGGCGCATCCGCCGTGGTGACCGCAGCGGGTCTGCCGAACCGTCTGCTCGCTGCGGACCCGATAAAGGTCGCGGCCATCTACACCGTTCCGGTCGAGCAGCAGTGGGTCAGCCGTATCCACAAGGCGGCGAATGCAGCCAAAGATCGTGGCGACATCGAATATGTCTATTCGGAAAACACCGCGAACAACGATTACGAGCGCGTCATGCGTGAGTATTGCGAGGCGGGTCACAAGTTGATCCTGGGCGAGGTCTTCGGCGTCGAGGATGCTGCCCGCGCGGTTGCCAAAGACTATCCGGATGTCGCCTTCCTGATGGGCTCGAGCTTCAAGCCCGATGCCGCCGTTCCGAACTTCTCGGTTTTCGACAACTATATCCAGGACGCATCCTATCTGTCCGGCCTTGTCGCCGGCGCAATGACGAAGTCCAAGAACATCGGCATGGTGGGAGGTTATCCGATCCCGGAGGTCAACCGGCTGATGAACGCATTCATGGCCGGCGTGAAGGAAGTGGCCCCGGATACCAAATTCCAGGTCGCCTTCATCGGCTCATGGTTCGATCCGCCAAAGGCCAAAGAGACCGCATTCGCCCAGATCGATGGGGGTGCGGACTTGCTCTATGCCGAACGTTTCGGTGTGTCCGACGCCGCCAAGGAGAAGAAGGTCTTGGCCATCGGCAATGTTATCGATACCCAGGCGGACTACCCGGACACCGTTATCGCCTCCGCACTGTGGCATTTCGAACCGACGCTGGACAAGGCGATCAGCGAAGTGAAGGCAGGCGCGTTCAAGGCTGACGACTACGGAATCTATTCCTTCATGAAGAACGGCGGCTGTTCGCTGGCGCCTCTCGGCACCTTCGACAGCAAGGTTCCGGACGCCATCAAGGCCAAGGTCGCGGAGAAGGAAAAAATGATCAAGGACGGTTCGTTCACGGTCGAGATCAACGACGCCGAGCCGAAGTCGTCCTAACCATTTCCTCGCGTTCATCGGAGAGATGGTCGGTAGTGCCGGACGAGGGATCACCCCTCGCCGACAGCGACCATTCTCTCCTTGGACGAGAAAGGAAGCCCCCCACAACTCGTCTTCCGGTCGCCGACGTGTCTAGCAAACCCGCTCTTCGTCTTTCCCGCATTAGCAAGCGTTTCGGCCCGCTCAGGGCCAACGACGCCATATCCTTCGACCTCGAGCAGAGCGAAGTCATCGCACTTCTCGGGGAGAACGGTGCCGGCAAGACGACTCTGATGAACATTCTCTTCGGCCACTATGTCGCCGACGAGGGAACTGTCGAGGCCTTTGGCAAGCCGCTTCCACCGGGAGATCCGCGTGCAGCCATTGACGCCGGCATTGGCATGGTCCACCAGCACTTCACCCTTGCTGACAACATGACCGTGCTGGAAAACATTGCGCTTGGTACGCAGAGCCTTTGGCGCCTGCGCCTTGACCGGACCGCAGCGCGACGGCGCATCGAGCAATTGTCCGCTGATTTCGGCCTCTCCGTCGATCCCGCGGCTACCATCTCCAGCCTTTCGGTCGGCGAGCGCCAACGCGTCGAGATCCTAAAAGCCCTTTATCGCGAGGCCCGCATCCTGATCCTGGACGAACCGACGGCCGTTTTAACCCCCGTCGAGACTGAGGCATTGTTCCGGACGCTGAAGCTGCTCGTCGCGAAAGGCCTGTCGATCATCTTTATCTCTCATAAATTACACGAAGTGATGGCTGTTAGCGATCGTGTGCTGGTTCTGCGTTCCGGCCAGCTCGTCGGCGAGCGCGAAACAAGGTCGACCGATCGCAAAGAATTGGCGGCACTCATGGTTGGCCGGGAGGTCAAGCCAACGACGGTCAGCCCGCTGAGACTGGGAGGGCCGCTGCTGGCACTCGAACAGGTCTCCGCAACGCCCTACAATGGGGCGGGCCTCGACCAATTGTCGCTCACGCTTACAGCCGGAGAAATCACCGGCGTTGCCGGTGTTGCCGGCAATGGTCAGGCTGTCCTTGCCGCCCTCATCGCCGGCATACGGCGTCCAACCAACGGCAGGATTTCCATCGCGGGGCAGGAAGTCTCCGACTGGTCGCCACGCGCGGCGCTCGCCCATGGCGTCGCCCGCATTCCGGAAGATCGCCACGCTGTCGGCAGCATCGGCGACATGAGTGTGACGGAGAATGTCATCGCCGAACGCTACCGAAGCCCTCGGTTCAGCCACATGGGCTTCCTAAAGTGGAAAGCCGCCGGCCGCTTTGCCGAGAAACTCATTGCCGACTACGACGTCAAATGCCCTTCGCCCGAAGCACGCATACGCCTACTCTCAGGCGGCAACATGCAGAAGCTCATCCTCGGCCGGGCCCTTGATGGCGACCCGGCGGTCATCCTGGCAAGCCAGCCGACACGCGGCCTCGATGTCGGGGCCGTCGCCTATGTTCACCGCATGCTGCTCTCAGCGCGAGATCGGGGCGCCGCGATATTACTCATTTCGGAAGACCTCGAGGAGGTCCTGGCATTGTCCGACCGCATCTTCGTTATGTTCAAGGGGCGCCTTTCCACGCCCTCTGCAAGGGGCGAACGCAGCATTCGGGAACTGGGGGAACTGATGGCAGGCCACAGCGGGGAGCGCGGCGATCATGCGGCTTGAACCGAAACCCGCGCCGTCCTTGGCGATCACCTTGCTGTTTCCGCTGGCGGCCATAGGCACCACGCTGGTGCTGACGTCGATACTGGTTCTCGCCGCCGGCGCTTCCCCACTGTCCGTCTTCTATCTTGTGGCGAAAGGGGCGGCCGGCTCACAGTTCGCCTTCCTGGAGACCTTGACCCGGGCGACGCCACTGATCTTCACGGGTTTGGCGATCGCCGTCGCCTTTCGGGCAAAGCTCTGGAACATCGGCGCAGAAGCCCAACTCTACATCGGTGGCGTCGTCACCGTGGCGCTGGGAACCGGCGCACTGTCCCTACCTTCGGTCGTTCTCATCCCGGTAATCATGGTCGCCGTCATGGCCGCAGGCGCGTTGCTTCTGCTCGGCCCCGCCGTGCTGAAGACGCGTTTCGGCGTCGACGAGGTGGTCACCACGTTGCTGCTCAACTTCATCGTCCTGCTGTTCGTATCTATGCTACTCGAAGGTATACTCAAGGATCCGATGGGGCTCGGCTGGCCGCAATCGCAGAAGGTCATTGCCGAAGCGCAACTGCCGCGCCTCATCCAGGGCAAGCGCCTGCACTATGGCTTCGTCATCGCCCTTGCTTCGGCCGTCCTCATCTGGGTCGTCATGAAAAAGACGGTTCTCGGCTACGAGATGCGCGCCGTCGGCCTCAATCCCGAGGGCGCTCGTTTTGTTGGCATTCTGGTTGACCGCACTCTGATGAAAACGGCGTTGCTTTCGGGGGGATTGGCCGCTCTTGCGGGTTTTTCCGAAGTCTCTGGGCTCAAAGGCAACCTGACGCTCGACCTGTCGCCGGGCTACGGCTACACCGGCATCGTCGTCGCTATGCTGGCCATGCTGAATCCGCTCGGCGTCATCGCCTCTGCCATTTTCGTCGCCGGCATCTTCGTCGGCGCCGATGCCATGAGCCGAGCGTCCAAGGTACCGAGTTACATAGCCGACGTCATGGTCGCCACCTCGCTACTGACGATGGTTGTCGCGATCCTTCTGACGCGTTTCCGGATCAGGTGGAGGTGACATGGACGCGCTCGAAATCCTCTTCACCGCCTCTTTCTGGGTTGCCGCAATCCGCATAGCATCCCCACTGATCTTCGCGACCATGGGCGAGTTGATCTGCGAGCGCGCGGGCGTTCTTAACCTCGGCATCGAGGGGATCATGACGGCAGGCGCTTTCGCCGGCTGGTTTACCGTATATTCCGGCGGCGATCTTTGGGCCGGCTTGCTGGTCGCTGCCCTTTTCGGTGCCATGTTCGGCCTGCTGCATGCGACGCTCACGGTACCACTCGGCCTGTCGCAACACGTCGTCGGCATCGGTGTTACGCTGCTTGCCACGAGTCTTACCTATTTCGTCTATCGCCTTGCGCTGCCCGAGGTGACGTCGCCGCCCAAAATCGAGCCGTTCCAGCCCCTGCCGATCCCGGGCCTGTCCAGCATCCCGGTCGTTGGCGAGGCGCTGTTTACCCAGACGCCACTGACCTATCTCGCATTCATCTCGGTTGCAGCCGTTGCCTGGATCCTCTATCGCACGCCCATCGGTCTAGCCGTTCGTGCTGCCGGCGAAAATCCGTCAGCGGTCGAAGCGCAGGGCATTTCGGTCACTGGCATCCGCATGGGCGCCGTTGTCGTCGGCAGCGCGTTGATGGCGGTCGGCGGCGCCTTTCTCACCACCTCGGCTTTCAACTCGTTCTTCTTCCAGATGATCAATGGACGCGGCTGGATTTGCATCGCACTGGTCGTCTTTGGCTCCTGGCGGCCAGGAAAGGCGCTGATCGGCGCCGTCCTCTTCGCCGCCTTCGATGCCTATCAGGTTCGCCTGCAGCAGATGTCGGGTGGCATCGTGCCCTATCAGCTTTTCCTGATGATGCCCTATGCGCTGTCGATCCTGGCGCTGATCCTGGTCGCACGTCGTGCCACATATCCCAAAGCTTTGATGATCCCGTACCAGAAAGGCGAAAGATGAGTTTTGACCTAATCGTAAAAGGTGGCACGCTGCCCGACGGAAACGTCGCCGACATCGGCATCAAGGGCGATAGGATCGCCGCGATCGAGCCACGCATCGATGCCGAGGCTGGTCGTGTCGTCGATGCCTCGGGCGACCTCGTCAGTCAGCCCTTTGTCGATCCGCATTTCCATATGGATGCAACGTTGTCCTACGGCCTGCCACGTATCAATGCCTCAGGTACGCTGCTCGAAGGCATCGCGCTGTGGGGCGAACTCAAGCCGCTCCTGACACACGCGGCCGTCAAGCAGCGGGCGCTAGCTTATTGCGACTGGGCGGTCTCGATGGGCCTCCTCGCCATCCGCACCCATGTCGATACATGCGACGACCGCCTTCTTGCGGTGGAAGCGCTGCTAGAGGTCAAGAAGGAGATCGCGCCCTATATCGACCTCCAGCTTGTCGCCTTCCCGCAGGATGGGTTCTATCGCTCGCCGAATGCGCGCGAGAACACCATCCGCGCCCTCGACATGGGCGTCGACATCGTTGGTGGTATTCCGCATTTCGAGCGGACCATGTCCGACGGCACGCGTTCCGTTACCGAACTATGCGAGATCGCGGTCAAGCGCGGCCTGATGGTCGACCTGCATTGTGACGAGACGGACGACCCGTTGTCGCGCCATATCGAGCAGCTTGCCTATGAGACCCAGAGGCTCGGCCTGCAAGGCCGGGTGGCTGCCTCGCACCTTACCTCGATGCATTCGATGGATAACTATTACGTCTCGAAGTTGCTGCCGCTGATTGCGGAAGCCGATATCTCAGTGATCCCCAATCCACTCATAAACATCATGCTTCAGGGGCGCCACGACACCTACCCTAAGCGCCGTGGCCTGACGCGAGTGCCCGAGATGCTGAAGGCCGGCATCCGCACCGGCTGGGGTCAGGATTGCGTGCTCGATCCCTGGTATTCCCTCGGTACAGCCGATATGCTCGACGTCGCCTTCATGGGATTGCACGTCGCCCAGATGTCCTCGCCCACAGACATGCGCACCTGCTTCGACATGGTCACCAAGATCAATGCCGAGATCATGGGCCTCGATCATCTCGGTCTGGCCGTGGGCAAATCCGCAAGCCTCGTCGTACTCGATGCGGGCAACCCCATCGAGGCGGTGCGCCTGCGCGCCGAGCGGATTTGTGTCGTCGCGAAGGGCAAGGTCGTGGCCGAACGCGAAAAGCGCGATACGGCCCTGTCCATCAAGGGCCGCCCCGCGACCATCAACCGCCGCCACATCTTGCCACGGCAATCGTGAGTTACGAATAAAACTCGTCAGGCGAGCAGTCAAAGTAGCCTACGCCGAGATCTCTTCCGCGTTGGCCCAATGGCCTCCAAGGGATCGATCAACGATGTCGGTGGAGAATTTTGACTTCTCCCAGAGCGGGAAATAAGCTAAGATTCAACCTGTTCGATATGTGGCACCGTGTGTTTCCGGACGACGCGATCCTCGCTGTGAGACCGTCCGGCCACATTTCCCCCGCCGGACTCTCAAAGGAGAGTCGCCATGTCGAAGCCATTGAAGAATGTACTGGAACCGTCAAACGAGGCGGATGCGCAACATGACGTCGCGGTGGCGGCGGCTGTGGAACTTGCAATGGAGTTTTACGGCTGCGACGCGGTGACCGCTGCGGCCAAGCGCGCGTTCGAGGCCAGGGACCTCAATCGCGAAAGCCATTACCGGTTCTGGCTGCATATCTTCAAATCCCTGAAATCCAATCCAAACCTGATCAACGAAATCTGCCAGCCGGGGTGACGGAGCGGCTGCCTGTGGCAGCGCGCATAAACCCAACGCTCGGCTTCATAGAGCTTGAGGCACTCAAGACCGAATCCGATGCAAGCCGTCCGCCAGCTCAGCGAATGCAACACGATTGATATGATTTCCGTATCAATACCGGGAAATCAATATTGGAGATCGCAAGACTGGCGGGCGCAATGTCACCGAACCGACAACACCAACAAAGGGGATCGTCATGAGGTACACTGCGCTGTGCGCGCCCGCGATCGTATCAATGGTTTTGGCTGCGAACGGCCACGCCGAAACGCTCATCGTCAACAGCTATGGCGGGCCGTACGAAACCATCATTCGGGAGCGGATCATTGAGCCTTTCGAGGCCAGGTTCGGGATCAAGGTAATCTACGACGCCGTCGGTTCGGCCTCCCAGGATTACGCCAAGATCAAGGCCACCAACGGCCGCCCTGGCTTCGATGTCGTCGTAATGACCGCTTCCCAATCGCTCGAAGGGTGCAAGGAGGGCCTGCTTGAGGAATTCTTGCCAGAGGAGGTTCCCAATCTTGAGCATCTGTCATCGGTGATTGCCGGCGTTGCTGGTCCCTGCGGCGCGGTTCACGAAGTGCAGTATCTCTCGCTTCTTTACCGGACGGACAAGCTGGCAGAGCGTCCAAATTCCTGGAACGCGCTTTTGGATGATGGCCTCAAGGGCAAGATCATCCTGCCGACATTCCAAAACGTGATGGCCGCCTACCTGATGGAGATCTTCTCGGTCGCCCATGGTGGAGATCTGCTCGAGAACGTCGATCCCGGCTTTGCCGCCATGGCCAAGCTCGCCGGGCAGTCGATCGGCTTTGAGCAATCATCCTCGGTCATGGAAACGTACCTCAAAGGGGGCGACGTCTGGGCGATGCCCTTCTGGAACGGGCGCGCGCAGCTGCTCGTCGATAGCGGTTTGCCGGTCGACTATGTTCTGCCGAAGGAAGGCTCGATCCCCTTGGTCGCAACCCTGAACGTGCCGAAGCACGCGGCGAACCGAGACGCCGCCATCAAGTTCGTCAACTTCTTTCTCGAGAAATCCAGCCAGGAGGCATGGGTCACCGGCTACAAGGTCGGCAGCGGTAGGATCGACATCGAGGTGCCCGCCGATATCCGTGCCAAGCAGATCACCACCGAGGCGGATCTGAAAGCCCTTCTATTGCCCGATCTCGCTGCGGTCGCGACACGGCTCTCCGCCTGGGGCGAACGATGGGAACGTGATGTCGTCGCGGCGGCCAAGTGAGGTAGATCATGGCCGTCATAATTTGCTCCACTCCGACAAAGCCGCTGCGCGCTGTGGTCCCTGTCAAGGGACTTCTGCCGCTCATAGCCCCATCGCTCGTCCTGGTGCTCTTCTTCGCGATTCCGATGGGCATGATGATCGGGATCAGCTTTCAAAGTCAAACGGAGGGCAGCCCGACACTTGCGAGCTATAGCCGCTTCTTCAGCAACGACCTGGTCCTTGCTGGCCTGGCCCGCACCGTCGTGATGTCCGGCCTCGTTGCGCTCTGCGTGACCGTCCTAGCCTATCCCCTCGCCTACTACCTGGCACGCGCCACGTCGCGTTGGCGAACGTTCATCTTCGCGCTTGCCATTGCGCCCGAATTGGCGGGGGTCGTGCTTCGCACCTATGGCTGGCTCATCATTCTCGAAGATCGCGGCTTCATCAATTCCGCGCTGATATGGACCGGATTGATCACGGAACCCTTGCCCTTGTCGAAGAACCTTTTCGGCGTCGTGGTTGGGCTTACCCACGTCATCCTGCCGTTTGGCGTGCTGTCGCTTCTGACGAGCCTCCAGGGTATCAACCCCAATCTGGAAAAATCTGCGCAAATTCTTGGCGCGTCACGTCTTGCTGTTATCCGGCACATCATCCTGCCGCTCTCCGTGCCGGGAATCGTAAGCTCTTTCTTGATTGGCTTCACCATGGCCGCAAGCGCATATGCGACCCCGGCCCTCCTTGGCGGCGCCGGCTTCAAAGTCATGGCCACAATGGTCTACGAGCAGGTGCTGTTCTATCTCGACTGGCCCTTCGCGGCGGTGATGGCGAACGTTCTGCTCATCCTGATGCTGGCCGCCGGCTTCATCGGATCCAGGCTGGAGTCGCGCCTCCACCAGAAACTTCACCTTTAATGTCGGGAGGCTCCAATGAACCGACTGCTCACATATCTGTTCAGGACGGCGCTTGCCGCCATTCTTGCCTTCATCACCCTTCCGCTGGTGGTCGTCGTCGCGGCCTCCTTCAGTCCAACTTCGGCCGTGACGTTCCTGCCAAGCGATTGGACCTTGCAATGGTACGCTGCGCTCTGGGACAGCCGTTGGCTCGATCCGTTTCTACTCAGCGTCGAACTTGCCGTCATCGTGTCGCTCGCAAGCGGACTGCTCGGCGTCCTTGGGGCCTACAGCGTCGCCTACGCAAAATGTCCGGGGCACACCGCCATCATGGCGTTCCTCTTGTCACCCATGTCGGTTCCGCAAATCGTCAAGGGCGTGGCAGTCGTCCTGTTTCTGTCCTCGATTGGACTTTACGATCTGCTCGGAACGCCCGGCCTTGTCATGGCTCACATCATCCTGACGTTGCCCTACGTCGTGCGCATGGCGGCCACCGCGATGTTCGGTTTCGACAAACGGCTTGACCGCGCGGCACGCATACTGGGCGCCAGTGTCACGCAGAGGATCCGATATGTGCTGTTGCCGCTGATCCGCTCCGGCTTCTTCTCGGGGATGACTTTCGCCTTCATCATTTCCTTCAACAACATCCCGCTCTCCGTCTTCCTGGTCAGACCCGGCCAGACGACACTTCCGATTACCGTCATCAACCATCTCGAATACAGCCTGGATCCGGTGCTTGCGGCAGTGAACGTCGCGTCACTCCTCTTCATCCTTGGCGCAATCATCCTTTTCGAAAAGATCGGCGGCTTCTCCGCCCAATTTCACGGGGGTAGCAAATGACCATCGATATTGAACTCCTTTCCGTCAGCAAGCAGTTTGGTGCAAACCGCATCGTCGACGATATCAGCCTTGCCATCCCGAAGGGAAAATTCGTTAGCATTCTTGGCCCGTCCGGATGTGGCAAGACAACGACCCTGAACATGATCGCCGGATTTGAAGCGCCCTCGAGCGGACAAATCCGAATTCGCGGTCGCGATCAGGAAGGCGTCCCGCCGGAAGCCCGGAAAATCGGGCTGGTCTTCCAGAACTACGCACTCTTCCCGCATATGACGGTCGCCCAGAATGTCGGCTTTGGCCTAAAGATGCAGGGCCGCCCCCGCGAGGAAATCGCCGACGGTGTCTCACGAGCCTTGAAAAGTGTCCATCTCGAGGGCTTTGAGGATCGGTATCCGAAGGAACTTTCGGGGGGCCAACAGCAACGGGTCGCGGTCGCTCGGGCGATTGCGCCCTCGCCGTCGGTGCTGCTTCTCGATGAGCCGCTCTCAAACCTTGACCTCAAGCTCCGGGAAGCGATGCGCGTCGAGCTGAAAGAGATCCAGGAAGATCTCGGCATGACCTTCATCTATGTCACACATGACCAGGAAGAGGCGATGGCCATGTCCGACCGGATCATCGTCATGCAGGGCGGAGTGGTCGCTCAGGAAGGAGCGCCCGCGGACGTCTACGGCCGCCCTAGGACCTCCTTCGTGGCGGATTTCATCGGCAAGTCCAATATCCTCCCCGCATCCGCAGAGCCCGGGGCCGATGGGAACCTGAAGGTATCCCTCGGCGCGGGAAAGGCGGTGCTCACAGCCGCGCGGGGAGACGACGTCGCTCCTGACAATGTGCGCTTCTGCTGCATCAGACCGGAGGCCGTCAGGCTCGCAGAGGCGGCAGGGGCTCTCGACGAGCCGGCAAACCGCCTGACAGGTACCGTCCAGAAGGTCGTCAATCTGGGCGCCTATATCGAGGCCTGGATGCTCGTCGATGGCGGGATCACCTTGAAGTCCATGATCCGCTCGACCCGCCTCGAGAAGCTCTCGGCCGGCTGCCGCGTAGACCTCGCCATCGCCCATTCCGCTGTCCAACTGCTGGAGCAATAGTGATATTTATTATCATCCATTATCAATGCGAAAGAATTGATATTGGAATGTCGATTTATCACTCCGCTAAGCTCGATGTGATCCCGAACCCGGGATCTTCCCACACGGAGGCGAAAGATACACATGAAAACAAGAGTTTCGGCAATCCAGAATGACAGCAACGTCTGCGCAGACATCGTCGGGTTCGATTTCTCCGGCTACGACGACGCGGACATTGCGGCGGTTCGATCCTACTGGCTGCAATATGGCGTCATCCGCTTTCGGGCGACCGATATCACAGACCAGCAGCAGGTCGACTTCTCCCGCCACTTCGGTGATTTCGTCATTCATCCCAAGCAATTGCAAGAAGGCGGACACCCGATCCATCGCGAAATCCTGGTGATCAGCAATGTGATGAAGGACGGCAAGCCGAGTGGCGCGCTCGGCAACAGCGAAGCGACGTGGCACACCGACACATGGTTCTACGAGCGCCCACCTGCCGGCGCCATCCTCAGGGCGATCGAGGTTCCCCCTTCCGGCGGCGACACGTATTTTCTGTCAACCTACCAGGCTTTCGAAACGCTCCCCGAGGAGCTGCGCAGGGCCGTTGAGGGGCGACAGATCTTCTTCCAGAATGTCTACGACAAGACGGGCAAATTGCGCCTCGGGAAAAGCGAACCGACGAGCACGGATTTTCGCGAGTGGAGTGGCATCGTCCATCCGTTGGTCAGAACTCATAGCGAGACGGGCCGCAAAGCGCTTTATCTTGGTGGGACGTCGGAAGGCTCGTGGATCGTCGGCATGCCGCTCGATGAAAGCAATGACCTGATCTCAAGGCTTTGGGAGCACACCACCAACACGCCTGAAGTCTTCGTCCAGAAATGGAGCGTGGGCGACATCGTGATGTGGGACAACCGTTGCACGATGCACCGGCGCGATTCATTCGACCCGAATACCATCCGGATTATGCATCGGACGACGACATCCGGCGAGCGCCCGGTCTGATTTGTGAACCATAGGGCAGATCGGAGTCTCGTCGATGACCCAGCCATACAAGATTAAGAAACAACCTGAAGCGATACCAGACACACTGCGAACACTGCTGGAGGGTGTCGAAACCGCAACCATCGGCCACTTCGAATATCTTGGATTTGTTGGGGCAGGAATTGCGCCGGTCTTTCCGGCCAAGGCCATTGGAACGGCAGTCACGGTCGCCGCGCCCGGCCGCGATGGAGCCGTCATCTACACGGCAATCGATCTGCTCCGCCCGGGAGATGTTCTCGTCATCTCCCGGGTCGACCGGGACGACGTTGCCTGCGTCGGCGGCGGTGTCGTTGCTGCTGCCCGAGCGCGTGGCGCCGTCGCCATTATCGTCGATGGTCCTTGCACCGACATCGAGGAGATCCGCACCAGCCGCTTCCCGGTCTGGTGTCGTGGAGTCTCGTCCAAGACGACCAGCCGCCGGCACCAGATCGGTGGCGCGATCAATGTCCCGATCGCCTGCGGCGGGGCGGCCGTGCTGCCCGGGCATGCGGTCCTGGCAGATACGGAGGGTGTCTTCGTTGCCGATCCCTCCGATATGCGCCGCATCGCCGACGTCGCCCTTGAGCGCCAACAGCGTTCCCTCAAGCTCCGGCCCTACCTTGAGGCCGGCCATTCCATCTTCGAATTGGATCGGATCGTATAATGAAGATTTCCCTCGTCCAGATGAACTCCCAGCCCGACCGCGACAGCAATTTGCGCGCGGCCGAGAGCCTGATGCTGCAGGCAATCGCACGCGATACACCCGATCTCATCGTTCTTCCGGAACATTTCGACTGGTCCGGCGGCGCGGCGGCGGAGAAACTGGCGGCGGCTGATCATATGCCGGGCGGCGACGCCTATCGCATGTTGCAGGCGGTCGCCGCCCGGCAAAAGGTCTGGATCCACGGCGGTAGCTTGCTCGAAAGGGTCGATGGAAGTTCGAAGATTTACAACACAACGGTCGTCTTCGACCCAGAGGGTAACGAGGTCGGCCGCTACCGCAAAGTTCATCTGTTCGACATCGAGGCGCCAGATGGCAAGATCTATCGAGAATCTGCCACCGTTGCGCCTGGAGAGAGCCTGTTCGTCTACGAAGCCGGCGGTTTGAGGATCGGCTGTGCCATCTGCTACGACCTTCGCTTCCCCCGACTCTTTGATGCGCTCGCAGACGCCGGCGTCGATGTGGTCATTCTACCCGCGGCCTTCACGTTACAGACGGGAAAGGACCACTGGGAAGTGCTCTGCCGTGCGCGCGCGATCGAGCAACAGGTCTATTTCGTCGCCTGTGGTCAGTGGGGAGGCTACACTGCAGCGGACGGAGATCGCCGTTTCACCTACGGCAACTCTCTCGTCTGCGACCCCTGGGGACAGGTCATAGCCCGCGCCGTCGATCAGGTCGGCGTGGTTTCCGCACACCTCGATCTCGACCGCGTGGCGGCAGTTCGCAAGCTCATTCCCGCCGCATCGCACAAGGTTTCGTTTGTCGATCAGGCACGCGTCTACCGAGGTAGCAGCTGCGGTGAGCGCTGCAACTCCTCCTGCAGCTCGCTTGTGCAGACCTTCGGGGCACCAATTTCTTCTAGTAGCACGTAGACAACGTCCCCCTGAAAATGGACCGGCAATCGCCATCATCGGGTAATCGGACACCAGATATGACCGCTTTCATCACGCAAACGCTCGGCAGCTACATCGCCGAGGAAGCACTCGCTCGTGTTCCGGGCGACGTCATCGACAAGAGCAAGCTCTGCCTCCTCGACTCCCTTGGCTGCCTGTTCGGCGGGCATCAGCTGCCGATGGCTGGCATGCTGGGAGTACTGCGGGCGGACGGCGAGGTCGCCCCCTCCTCCGGCACACCTGTCAGCGGCTGTGCCGCACCGGCGGCTGCCGCCTTCGTCAAGGCAACTTTGATCAATGCGCTCGACTTCGACGACATCTACGAGAAGGGCCACCCTGGAGCCACGGTGATTGCAGCAGCCTTATCGGTCGCTGAGCACACGAAGTGTTCGGGCACAGAATTACTCGAGGCCGTGATCACCGGCTATGAGGTGAGTTGCCGCGTTGGCATCTCGCTGGCTCACGTCCAGCCCAGAAAGGCGATTCACGGCCATGGGACTTGGCAGATATTCGGTGCAGCAGCCGCGGCCGCGAAACTCATGCGTCTCGACGCCGGGCGAGCGGCGCATGCAATCGCGATCGCCGCTGCGAATGCGCCAGTCGCGTCCGTCATGAAGACCGTCTACGGAGACACGCCATCGATGGCGAAGAACAACTTCGGCATGGCCGCGCAGATGGGCGTCATGGCCGCGCACCTTGCCGCTGCCGGCTACGAGGGGCCTTTGGATGTCTTCGAGGGTGAGACAGGATTCTGGCGGATGGCGGGCGCCGACGAGTGCCGTTTCGATAAATTGACCAAAGGTTTGGGGGCCGCCTACGAAATTCTCCGGGCTGGCTTCAAGCCCTTCAGTTGCTGTCGGCTCATCCAAAGCAGTGTCCAGGCTAGCCGCGACGTCGTCCGGATGGCCGGCATTGATCCCGCCGACGGCTTGCATGCCAAGCTGGTCGTGACCGCACCTCCGATCGTGTGCGAACCGCCATTTAGCAAAGTGCGTCCGCGGGACATGTGGGCGGCACAGTTCAGCGCACCGCACGCCATAGCCATGGCCGTATTCGGCGTCGAGCCCGGTCCCGACTGGTTCTTGGATGACTGGCTCAATGACGAGGTCGCCGGGCGGTTTCAAGACAGTATCGAGCTCAGGCCGCATACCATCCACGCCTCGCCTCGGGGCGCTCACGCCGCAAGCGCTTGGTTACAGTTGCGCGACGGGCAGAGTCTCGAAAAGCACGTAGACGTTGCGGAGGGAGAGGCAAGTAACCCCATGCAGAAATCAGCTCTCGAGGCCAAGTTCCTACGGCTTGCGAGCCCTGTCGTGGGAGACAGCGGCGCTTGCGAAGCCATTGATAACGTGTACGCGCTGGATAAAGCGGGATCGCCCCGGCCGCTCATCCGTTTATTGATCAGCTGATACCGGCATTTGTTCGCAAGCTAAGCCTGCAACCGCAAATCAACACTGTGGGGACGGAGTTCCCCACCGCCCTTCCCGCTGACCTGCATCACGACCTCAGCGAAGACGTGCGGGCAGCCAAATTCTCCAGTCATTCGCTGCGCACTTGGCCTCGTCGGCCGAAGTCGGCGAGCGCCACGTGCAAAAGCAGGTTGGCCATGCGCGTGCGGAAATGAACCGCAGGTACCCCCGCCGACGCGACCGATCTAGGGTCAATCTGACGAAGGCCTCGGGGCTGTAGGAATCTTACCCTGCCAGCATACGTGCGAGCATATTTCTGATGTGGTCCTGCGCGCCGTAGAAAATTGCCGCGACAACGATTGCGCGGCTATGCTCCACCGGAAGAAACCAAATAGCCGCCTTGTCCCGCCGAAGGAACCGAATTCCGGGATAACCATCGGGGCGCAGAGTCCCGATATAGGGCGTCTCGACGAGACGATCGATTTCAACACGCAGTTTGCGAATCCGTTCAGCAGTACGCTCCACCGCCCCGTCAGGCGCATCCCCAAGTTCGACATAGGCGTCGAACAGATGATCGAAGATCAACTCGAAATCGCGTTCGGCATCCTCAGAATATTCAAGAGTCCACACGAACAACCCGTCGCTTCCGCTCAATCATTGCCGCGACGCGGCTTTCCATTTCCGTCGCAGAAATCATTGGTCCGTTCAATCGCCGCTGGACCAATTCGCGGAGCGCTGCGGTTTCGACGGCCTCAGTTTCGGTTTTTTGGCGAAGCAGTTCCAGGCCATGTTGAAGAACGGAACTCATGCTGGAATACCGACCGCTCTCCACCAGCGAACGGGCAAACGAATCCTGCTGCTCGGTCAGCGAGATCGACGATTTCACACTCATCGGCTTATCTCCTTTGAGCCTAAGCTGCTACTCAGTAGCACATTTGTCAACCTGATGGGATGCCAGGCGGCAAGTGCCAAGGACGTCGGCCCGGATCATTTTCAATGAGGTAGCGCACTTAGTCGAGCGATCGGCGATTGCCGCCGTCGCGGGTGGCGACCCCGCCGAGCTTGAGCAAGAGCTTAAATTCCCTGGTCACTCGCTTACGCACGCGTCTAGCGTCTTCGGCGCGGATCGACGAGCGATATGTGCAAAGCAATTGGGGAACGCTCCGGACGAAGTGATTTGCAAATGCTGCCCCGACTGCTTCCATCGCTATCCCGCCCAGGCGTTGTAGCTTCGTGCGACCTCCCCTGCTCGCGCCGCGAAATCGCCAGGTCACAATCTTCGGTTCGGCTCTCGGCTTAGCGACAGAAGTCGTTCATTTAAGGACGACAAAAATGTATCCGAACCTTTCCTTTAATCCCTCCATTCCAGATGTGAAATTGTTCCCCGTCGCATGACGTCGACAATTCCACGGAGAACGGTGATGGAGAGCACACCCAGATACATTTCGCTTGCGGAAATGAAGCGCCTCGGCGTCCGTCTCGAGGCATCCGCGCTCCACGATGCCGCCAGAGCAGCTTGGTCCGACATCCGCTTGGGCCAGGCCCATGGCCTGAAATCTGTTTTGTCCTTTCCCGAAGCCGCCTTGTGGAACCAACCCCAGTTTGAAGCTTACCGGGATACGTTGCAAGGCGAGCGATTGGGCTGGAAGCTCTCTGCGCTCTCGAGCGTCGGGACCAGATACGCCGCCGTCAAGGTGGTCGGTGCCAATGCGATAAACCGTCGACTGGGACAGCCGCGTTCGACGTCGACGATCCTGCTGCTCGACAACTTCACGCTGCGCCCGCTTTGCGTGATGGACGGAACCGATATCTCTGCCGCAAGAACGGCAACCTATGCCTCAATGGCGCTTGAAATTTTCTTTCCCAAAACAGAAGAACTCACCGTTTTCCTTTTTGGAGCAGGCCCCATTGCCGAGCAGATCATCAGAGTGCTCGGTCATTTCGGACACGGCATCATCTCGAAAATATTCGTGCGCAGCCGCTCAGGCACTTCCGCGCACCAACTCGTTAAAAGACACAGACATTCACCTGGAATTCGGCTCGAAGCTGTCGCGGACAATCAGAGGCTGCGTGATTGCCGGTTCGTCATCACCGCTTCGAATGCCAGCGCACCGGTGTTTGAGAGCACAGAAATCTGCCCAAATGCCGTTGTCCTGCATCTCGGTGGAGACGAGACGCCGTCCGGCCATATCCAAAACGTTCTTCGGCGCGGATTGGCGCTCTGTGACGACGTTTCCATGGTGTCGCGGCGAAACTCCCAAAGCCTGGCGCTTTACTTCTCACGCATGGGATCGACATTGGAGCAGCTTGGCCCAGTGCTCGGTGTCTTGAACTTAAAAGATTTCTGCGACGCCGGCGGCGGATCGGAATTCCCGATCCTCATTACGTGCGTTGGCCTGCCTATGCTGGACCTTTACGTCGCCGCTCATGTCTACGAAACCTGGTTCTCGCCAGATGGGGGCATGGCGTCATCCGTCCAGTCATCTAGCAAGAACTGATGCCCGGCGTCCCAAGTTTTACGGAGGGGCGGATGTATGTCACCGAAATCCTCGCAGAGTATCTGGCGAACTATCCTTCCGATGCTCTGCCGCCCGACCTGAGGGTAAGTGCCACCTGCTGTATTGTGGATGCAGTCACCGCCTACGTCGTCGGCTGCGATGTACCGAGTGCGCGCGCAGCCCGCGCGGTCGCCCGGCACGACTTTGGAACCGGCCGGGCTTCGGTCTGGTTTACTGGTGAATGTCTCGGGGTCACTGCTGCGGCAGTCTGTAACGCTGCGTCAGCCTCCGCACTCGATTTCGACGACGGCCATCGCGCCGCGCGCGGTCATCCCGGTGCGGCTGTGATACCCGTAGCACTCTCCGTGGCATCTGCGCTTGGTTCATCCACCGATGAACTCCTGGCCGCAATCGCTCTCGGATACGAGATCGGAATTCGCATTGCCGTGGCGCAGAACCCGCAAGCGATCAAAAGCCGACAATCGGGACGTTGGACCGGCT
Organism: Ensifer sp. VA4; assembly: GCF_055710065.1. Classification (NCBI taxonomy): domain Bacteria; kingdom Pseudomonadati; phylum Pseudomonadota; class Alphaproteobacteria; order Hyphomicrobiales; family Rhizobiaceae; genus Ensifer; species Ensifer sp. VA4. The sequence goes on from NZ_JBVQPO010000009.1 coordinate 253,600, forward strand.
ATGCTGCTGCGGCCACGGCCGGCCGCCTCTACAGAACCGATCCCCCGGCACTCGCACACGCGCTCGCTGTGGCCGGAGTGCTCGCACCAAACCAGGAGGCAAACGGCAGCTCCGGCTATGCCAACCTCACCGGGAACGACGTCAAGGAGGGTATTCCCTGGAGTGTCGTGACGGGCCTGACCGCTTTGCGCCTCGCGGAGCGGGGATTTACCGGGCCGCAGGATTTGCTCGATCATGCGTCGCACTTCGACCGGCCAAGCATCATCGCGGACTTGGGTGATCCAGCTGAGATCTCGCGGGTCTATTTCAAACCCTATTCCTGCTGCCGCTACATCCATCCCGCTCTTGATGCCTTTGCGGCGCTTTCGGAAGTCGCGGACATCAGGACCGAACAAATCGCATCAATTGAAGTTCAGACCTTTCAATGGGCTCTCCGACTTTCAAACACCTTATCTCCCGGTACATTGACGGAGATCCAGTACAGTCTGCCTTATTGCATGGCGATTGCTGTTGTCGATGGACCTGCGGCGCTGGCGCCGGTCGGTAGTGCGCAGTTGGGCAGGCCGGACCTCCTCGAATTCGCCCGCAAGGTTCGTCTCTCGATCAATCCTGAGATCGACGCCCGTTTTCCAACTGAGACCCTTGCGCAGGTGTGCCTGCAAATGACCGACGGCAGATTGATCACCTCCGAGGTGACTTCGCCCCGCGGCGACAAGGCGCGCCCCTTAGCCTGGGACGATCTCATCGATAAGTTCTCGGTAGCGACGCGGGGCAAGTTTTCTCCCAAGGCACAAAATACCGTTCTGCAGGCTTTTGAGGCACTGAAAAAAGGTGATGCGGTTCCCCTCCTCCAGCGCCTGAGGATGCGACTGATCGACTGAAACCTCGACTTTGTTGGCTGTGGCAGTCGTATTCGTCGACGATATCTCATAATTGCGGCCGCGACTGAACATTGGCGGGGTCGGCGCGAGAGCCAAGCTCCGGCTGAAGCCGTCACATAAGCCGGCCATTCCTGACGACTATACAGCCTGCGATCACAACATGCCTGACGCGGCTCAGATTAACGTGGTCGACAACGATCAGGTCTGCACGCTTGCCTTTTTCAATCAGCCCTCGGTCACCGGCCATTTGCGCGAAGACGCGCGCGACATTCCCGGTCGCAAGGGCAACGGCCTCCGACGCAGACAATTGCTTCTTCCTGACCATTCGGTGGATGGCTTCAAGAATTCCATCCCAATGCCCGCCGGCAAAATCGGTCGAAATGGTGTCGACACAGCCCGCATCGATCAGTGCGTCAAGGTTGGAGGGATCGTTGCGCCAGCGCGTCCCGATACAGTCCAATGTCGAAACATCGATGATAGCCCCTTTTCTTCTCAGATTCTGGGCAATCGAGACTGCCTCGTCCGGGAGAAAGCTCGGGTGATTGCTATGACCGGCGACGAGACGTGCCTTCGGGTATTTCTCGACCGCGGCCATCAGACGCTTTGCAGATGGTGCCGCGTTGTGGAAGATCGCGGGATATCCGACCCGCTCGGCTTCGCGGGCGATTTCATCGAATCCGGCCAGCGAGAGGGCAACCGAAGGCATCACCGATCGCGTAATGATGTCGCGAACGTGATCCGCTTCGGTGACCCCGGAAAGACCGCAATGCTCCAGCTCGTCGGTCAGTTTCGAATTCGATAGGCCGTCTACCGGATCAAGATAGCGGCCAAGGACGGCGTTCTTCAAATGCCTCGCGGCAGCGGGTGTCACCTCGACCCCGAACTCCTGCAGGAACGCTTGCGGGATGAACCTGTATTCTTGCGCGCCACCACCCAGTGTCTGCCCGCCACCTGCCTCGCCAAGCGCGACTGCGCCGGAGGCCAACAGGTCATCTATCGTCGCGCTCAGGTGCCGTGTTGAAAGTCCCTTGCCGTCGACCACAAGCGCCGCCTCGATGTTTTTCGGAGTGTGAGCCGTGGAAATGCGGATATCCATGGCATGAGGTTCTGCCTCGTCGACATCTATTTCGTCCGTCATGGCCAGGCCGCAGACGTTGAGAAGGGTCGTTGTTCCCTGAAGGAGATGGCGGTTTCGGAAATAGGCAACATCTTCGCCTTCAAATGGCTTCGAGCCACTCGGCATGGAAGGCCCCCGAATACATCCATGCGCATGGGCATTGATGAGACCTGGCATAACGATGCCGCCAGCTGCATCGATGGTTTCTCGCGCCGCGATTTCAGCGCCCGCGGCAGCCTCAGCGACTTCGATACCGGCGATCCTTCCCTTCCGGACATACACGGCAGCCCGCTTGTGAAACGTCTTGCCGTCGCCGGTGATGAGACCTCCATTTCGGATTACCAGATCCATGACAGCTATTCCTTTTCGACAACCGGAATGCTGTCCTAGCCGCCGGTCGCTTCGCTCGGCCGATGCTGCTTATGCTGCGATTGCTCCTGACTGGAACCATCGAGCATGTAGCCGGACGATCGAACCGTTCGGATGAGATCAGCGCCATCGGCCGCGCTAAGCGCCTTGCGCAGTCGACCGATATGGACATTGACCGTCTTGGCGTCGACGAAACGACGCTCGGGCCAACCAGCTTCGATGAGTTGTGCGCGACTGCACGCCTGCTCGCGGTTCTCCATCAGGAACTGAAGCAAACGGAATTCGATCGGTCCCAAGTGGACGTTGAGGCCGAAACACTTGACGCTGTGCCTGTTGGTATTCAGTTCAATTCCTGCATAGGCGAGGATATGGCCGTCGCCCGCCGTTGGACCCGACGCGTGCGGAAGGAGGATACGGTCGCGAAGGAAGCTGAGCAGCTTGGTGGGAGCGATCGGTCTTACGAAATTCTCGTCAATACCGGCCTTCAGCAGATCGATAAACCGACTTTCCGCACCAGGTCCAATCAATCCGACCGTCGTGATCCCGAATGTCCGCGGCTCCTGCTTTAGCTTTATACAGGCTGCGGGAGCCCAATCTTCTCCCGATCGACAATCAAGGAGGATGGCTCCGACATCGTACTCGCCTGCAAAATGGACGATCTCCTCGACCCCGGAACAAAGAATGACCTGGTACCCCTCGGATTCCAGGATATGGACGAGTAGCAGATAGTAATCCGCATCGGTCGAACCGATCAGGATCTGCGGTCGCGCGGAATTCAAAGACCTCTCCTCTTTAGCGCAGCGTCAGTTGTGATCTGATCCCTCGTGAGGACCTCCATCGTTCTCTGCGGGCGGTGTAGCCGATTGCGTTCAATCGGCTGAAGACGCGGTTCCACGCCGTGCCGCCTCAAGCAGCGGAGTTGTAGTGCAGGCGTGTCCCTGGCGACAGGCAGCAGCGCGAATCCGATTAAGGCTCGCGGCGTCGGCAGGAAGAACTCCAGCTACGGCCATCGTGCTGCCAATGGGACACGGCCGGCCAAGGCGTTGCATCGGCCAGCCGGCGCGTTTCAAAATGCGTTCGAAACGCAGGTCCGTTGCCGTGACGATCTCATAATAGCCGTTCGCCATCGACCACTCGATTATGCCGACGAACATCTTAAGCGTCGTCCTGTGGAGAACTCCCCGCGTCCTGCCCTCGTCGAGCGCCGTGTCGACGCAAAAGCGCGAGCTTTCGACCATGCCTGCATGAGCGTCGAGCCGTCGCGATGAGAGGAGCTGCGGAAATGTATTGGCGAGCATCGTCGGTCCGGTAGCCGGGAGAAGCCTCGCGCAGCCCGCCACTGCACCTGTTGTAGAAACAGCCAGGATATAGGTCGGATTGTATTGATCGTAAGCATCGGCCTCACGATCGTCCCTTATGTCTACATCCCAGTCCAGCCTGTCGCCAAAGACTCGCGCACGCAGCCGATGCATCGAGTCGATCAAGTCAGCAAATTCTCCGCGCGCTGCGGCCGGCACAGCTAGTATCTCCATCTCCATTCTCCGAAGAAATCCTGCTTCAGACCACTGGACACGAGTTTCGGCGCTCAGGCGACTAATAGAATTAGTAGTCGAGCGTTCGACCAAAGCGTGCATGAATATCGCACGCATGAGTTGTTCGATGCCGAGCGAACTCGCAAACACCGGAATAGATGCTGTGCCACGAATGCGCAGCGGCGCAGCCGGCAAGGGGAAAAGAGAAGCACCAATGGCGCGGATTGGCAGCAAGGAGTTTCGATGTACAAGCATACCGCCGAGGCGTTCGTGCCGGTTCAACACGCAGTGAAGGTCACCCAAAAGGTCTGCGCCCGTTATGGCGACTATTGCCGCTCGATCGCCGCCACGGGCGTCGATCGATTGCTCGACTTCGGTGATGCACGCGCGATCCTGAGGCCGACAGATGAGGGCCTGCATTTCCGGATCGACGCGCAGGACGCCATAACCTTTTACGGGATCTGGACGTTTTTGCACGGAAGCCTGTCCACGGTGACAACATTTTCAGATGTAGGGGGCCCGGTCAGTCTTTCGGCGCGATGCGAGGATCCTTCGCAAGCGGGCAGAACCGGGAGGTCGAGAGGTAGTCCACCTGCGGGACCCGAAGAACCGCGGTCTTAAAAAGCGTCCCGTCACAGATGGCCGGTCCTGACCAGAGCTCGGAACAGCACTGCTTCAATGATGTGCGGGTTGCGCATTACATCGTCGCAGTAGATCCACCAGTGGAACAGGACTACCTTGCCTAAACACCTTGAAAGGTGCTATTAATAGCACCTAAATCAGCATCAAGGAACGGTCATATGGTACACGTGGTTTTGGCCGAGGTAACGGCCAGCGTATCGGAACTTAAGAAGAACCCCATGGGCACCGTAGCGGCTGGCGAAGGCGCGCCAGTCGCGATCCTCAACAGAAATGAACCGGCATTCTATTGCGTCCCCGCCCGAGCTTACGAGGCGATGCTGGAGCGGCTTGAGGACATTGAATTGAACGCGCTCGCCGACGTGCGAGCAAATGATCCGGTTATCAAGGTAAAGCTGGATGACCTATGAGCTGGGCTTCGTAGACGCCGCCTTGAAAGAGTGGCGCAAGCTCGACAGCAATACGCGCGAACAATTCAAGAAAAAGCTTGCTGAGCGTTGCGAAAACCCGAGAGTACAATCAGCAAAGCTCTCAGGAAGCAACGATCGCTACAAGATCAAACTGAGAAGCGTCGGTTATCGGCTGGTATATGAAGTTAGAGAGGCCGAAATCCTCGTGGTGGTCATAGCCATTGGTAAGCGAGATCGCGGTGAGATCTACAGGATTGCTGATCGGCGCCAGGCTCCAAAATAGACTCCATGACTTTATGCGCCAGGCGGATAAAAGGCTAAAGCTGGTAACGATTTCGCAGCGGAAATAATCGTGCTGCGGTCGCAGCGCTGTGGCAGCAAGAACACAGAAATATTCCCTTTTGTCGCAGAGCCCGTGGGCTGCCGTGACGCTTTCAATTATCACCGTCTCACGCGCCGAACTGCTGCGACTCTTTGAGCGATGTTGATGCCGCGCCAAGCAGCAAGGATCGACGGCCGATACACTTTAGTGGATGAAGCTCTTTGAATTGCCTCTACCGCTCGACACCACGCACCCAATTGATCGCCTGTCGTTGGCGCTCGGAAACGATCTTCTGACCGCTATCTGCCCGCACGATCTGCTGAAGAACCTTCAGCTTCTCCTGCATTGCCTCGAAAGCATGCCGTTGCGCTGTCGACACAAAGTTGAAAATGTCCTCGTTCCCACGCAGGACCGCATTGCGGCCGAAGCGCTCGTCGAGCGCCCTGCTGACGGCGATGAATTCTTGGGCGATGCGCTGATCGAGCAGACCCGCGGCGGCTTCGAGCTTGCCGTCCTTCTTCTTCATCTCCGCCACCAACTGCCGCAGCGCATCCTCAGCCGTCTGCGATAGACCGGGAATGGCGACCGCCATACGCTGGCGCTCTCCGACGATCGCCTGGGTTTCGGCCTCAAACGCGGTGGCATACGACGCTCCGAGGGAACGGACACAACCTGCTGCTTCTGGCACAGCCTGAAGCGCGGCCTTCCGCTCCCGGCCGACAGCAAGTAACTTGTCCATGATGCGGTCGGAGCCGCGCAGCGCGCCGTAGGCGGCCGGATCGTTGCTGACGGCAGCAGCAATCCGCTCACCGGCGACGCCCTTCGCGACAAGCTCCTCGATCTTGGCGACCGCGCCAGCCGGATCGCGCCAGACGCGCGTTGCCGCATCCACGAGGGCGGCGCGACGATGAATGTAATGGGGAACGGCAAGCGCCCTTTCCCGCGCTTCATCGGCGATCGGTGTCTTGAACTCTGTGACGGCGGCAAGCATGGGCAACACGGACACTGCCTCCTTTCCGAACTCGACGCATGCGCCGGCAACGACTTTCGAGCGATCCTGCTTTTCTGCGAGATGCTGCTCGTCGCTGAAACGCCTGATCGTCTCGAACAGGCGCACTAGCTTTTCACGGTGGTCAGTGGCGAGATTTTCCGGCATGCGCTCGGCAACATTTCGCTCGGCGATAGGATCGGCCTTTGCGGTGAAGGCACTCCAGCCGAAGCGCGCGGTCAGCGCCTCGTTGACGGCCTTGATTTCCTGGACCAGCAAGCGGTCCTCTACGGCATAAGAGAAGGCCGTCTTGTAGGCGTCGGTCCCGCCGCGCTCCCGGACCGCCTCGACTTCGACGAGACGCGCCATCGCCTGTTTCGAAAGCGCGGGAATGGACAATGACATATAAGCGCGCCGCTGCTGCTCGCGAATGGCGAAGCGCTCCGCCTGCCTGCGGAACTCGGTTGCATGCGCGCGCGCCAACGGCAGCAGTTCCGATAAGGTGGCCATGGCAGCATTGCGCTCTTCGCGGGCGGCACGGCCATCGACCATCAGGTCGGATCCCCGCAGTCGGCCAAGGCGGTCTGGTGCAAGGCCAAGATCCTCGGCAAGCTTACGGGGCTCGATGGCCGCGTCCGACGCCAGTGCATTCAGCGCGGACAGCGCGCCATCGGGGTCGCGATAGATATTCTCGAGCACTGGCCGTAGGATCGCCTCCCGCTCCTTCCACGGTTGCGAGGAGAGTTGCGCGAGACGCGCATCCTCTTCAACGCTGCGGGGGAATTCGGTGGCGGGTGGGATCAAATAGCTTCCACCCAACGGGTTGCCGGCAGCGAAGGATACTCTGCGTTCCTCGCTGTACGAGACGCTCCGTTCCCGTTCGATCGCGAAATCCAGCGCAATGCTCGCCCGCTCCCAGAGCTTCGCCAGCTGCGACTGCATCTTCGCAAGCCACGCCGACCGTCGCGCCGCCCCCTCCTCCAATTCCGCAATGACCCGGGCCAGCGTGTCGACGCCGCGCCGCCGGGCAAAATCACGGGCATGCTCCCGATAGCCTTCCTCGCTTTCGAAATCGAGCGTCGTCGTCTTGGCGCCAGATCGCCCAAGGCGCTCAACAAGCTGTTTGAACACATGCGGCCGATGGCTTTCCCGCTCGATCCTAGCCTTGCGCGCATCGGCAGGTTCGACTTGGGTTCCAATCCAGACGTTACGCTCGACTTGACGTACCTCGAGGCACTTCTTGCCGGTCTTTTCATTGGTGACGGGTACCTTTACCGTGACCGTTTCGACGCCATCCTTGCGGAGCGTCACAGTATCGCCTGTCGAGATTCCACCCTCCTCAAGTGCTTTCGGCAGGCTCACGCCCCAAAGTCGATGAACGGTCCCGTCGTCCGTCCTCACATCGGCGTAGGGGCTTTCCTTGGCATCATCATCATGCGGCCGGAACTTGGCCAACCCGGTGTCCACCAATTCACCAGTGACGCCGGCTGCATGGTCGACACGGGGCCTGCGCCCCCATTGCGGCTTCGGTTCAAAATTCTCGCGCGCAGCGTAGAGATCCGCGCGGTCACGATGCCTGGTCATCGCCACATAGGTCAGATGCCGGTCCATCATTCCGGTGGCGAGCACGAAGGTTCGGTCGACGGTCGAGCCTTGAGATTTGTGGATGGTCGCGGCATAGCCGTGATCGACATTGCTGTAGCTGTCCTCACTGATCACGACATCGCGGCCATTGTCGAGATGCACCGTCAGCAGCGCGTCTGCGCGTTTGTCGCCGGATGAAACGACCGTGCCAAGCATGCCGTTCTTCACATATTGGGGACCAAGGCGCTTCGCCCGCCGTTCAAGGAAGCGGGCGTTTTCGAGGAAGATGATCCGGTCGCCCGCGGCAAACTCGCGAAGCCCACGTGCCGTCCGGAATTGGCGCGCACCTGTCAGCGCGCCCTCGTCGATCATGACCTTGCGCAGGGCCTCGTTCAGCTTCCGAACGTCATCGTTGGTGTGGGCAAGCACAAGCAGTTCGTCGCCGCGAAGACGTCCCGGATACTCGCCCACGGCAGATTTCTGAAGTAGGTCACGGCGGGCATCGGCCCAATCGGCAACGATGCGGTCAATGATCTGGGCCCGGGTTTCGGTCTCGACAATGCGGCCCCTCTGCGCATAGGCGTCGAGGCCCTCTTCGACCTTGCCGCGCGCGAAGAGACGGGATGCAGCGCGTGCCCAGGCGTCCCGCTGCCGCCGCACGCCCGCAAGTTCCGCATAGCCGATCCGTTCGGTAATTGCCCGGAACGCCGCACCCGCCTGGATCGGCTGCAGCTGCATCGCGTCGCCGACCAGTACGGCTTTTGCACCTGCGTCCTCCACGGCTTTGAGGACACGCGCCATCTGCTGCGAGGAGATCATGCCGGCCTCGTCGATCACCAGCACATCGCCGCGACCCAACTGTTCACGCCCCCCGGCCCAGGCAAGCTCCCAGGAGGCCAGCGTTCGCGACCGGATCCCGGAACAGTCCTCCAACCCTTCCGCGGCCTTGCCGGCAAGGGCCGCGCCGATCACCCGTCGGCCATCGCTTTCCCATGCGACGCGAGCCGCCGAAAGCAGCGTCGACTTACCGGCGCCGGCAAGCCCGACGACCGACGCGATAGCATTATCGCGCGTGACATGACGTACCGCATTGACCTGTTCCGCATCGAGCCTGAAGGACTTTTCCGGATCGGCCGTTTCGACGCTTCGGACGGCAACAGCCACCTTGGCACCGGAAACACCGAAGCCCTTTCGCATCGACATAACCTCGGCCGACTGCGCCATGTCATATTCTGTGCGCAGGATCCGCCGCGTGGTGAATACCGCCGGCTCTGTCACCTTGCCCGTTTGGGTGTCGACCTGCTGCGCCTTCAGCAGCACCAGATCATCCGAGGCCATGAGCCGCGCGCGGATATTGGCGAAGTGCACTGGATCATCGACATAGCGGTGCAGCGCCTTGGCGATATCGCGCTCGTCAAAGGTGGAACGTTCGTTGCCGAGCTGCTTGAGGAGAAGCTCCGGATCGGCAAGCAGCCGGTCGGCCATCTCCTGCCGCCGCGCCAGGTCGGCCGGCGCGAAATACATCTCGGCACCCTTGCGCACGAGCGCCGCCTTCTCCGGACCAAGGTGTTTCTGCGCGATCCCATCGAGGCCTTGCTCGGCATAGGAGCGGCCGTCGAGGCGGATCTCATGGCCGGCCAGCGCCAGGTGGCGGTTGACCGTTTCCGCCCACGCGACCTTCCACGCCTTCATGGTTTCCTTGTCGCCGGCCCAGAGCTTGTAGACAATCTTGCCGTTCGGCCTGTTCGGTGTGACGACACGCAACGGTTCCCCATCATCGCCGAGAACTGGCACCTTCTTCGGCCCAAACCCCTCCTCCGTAAGAGGCCTGAGCGTCGTCATCAAGTGGATATGCGGATTGCCGTCCTTGTCGTGATAGACCCAGTCAACGACCATGCCCTTCGACGTGAAATTGTCCCGGACGAATTCGCGAACCAGGGCGATATTCTCCGCCCGCGTCAGCTCTTCCGGCAGCGCGATGATCAACTCGCGGGCAAGCTGTGCGTCCACCCGCGCCTCGAAGGCGTCGAGGGCATTCCAGAGCGCCTCGCTTGCCTTGGCAACGGGTTGTCCGTCGATCGCCATCTTCAGCCAGGCGGGGATCTGGTCTGGCAGGGCCAGCTCCTCATGCACCAGTTCACGCGATCCGCCGCGATAGCTGAAGGATGTCCCAGCCTGTTCGTCCATCATCCGGGCGCGATGGCGGTAGGCAGCCGCTGAGACGATGCTGCGTCCCGCGCCCCTGCTGATCACCTGTGCTCTGACGAACATGATCGCCACTGATATCTCCAAGGCCTCTCAAGCACGTCGCGCCAGCGACGTATATTGCGCCCTCAAACCGATCGGACCGAAGGGCCGATGCCGCTTCTCCAGAACACGGCCATTTGCCGGAATTCCGGCTGCGACGTTCTCGGGATAATGCAAATTGGCCTATTTTACTATCATAAAACAGATAGTATAATCAGTGCCGCTGAGATTGCTCCAACAAGGGAAGGACGCTGCAATGGCAGCAAAATCATCGATCACCGACATCGACGCCCAGATCGAGAAGTTGCGCGAGCGCAGACGCTCGATGATCGCAAAGTCCGCCGAGCGCTTTGCCCGCGCCGCCACGAAATCCGGGCTGGCGGAAATGGAAATCACCGATAAGGAGCTCGACGCCGTCTTCGAAGAAATCGCCGCGCGATTTCGCAACGAGGAAAAGAAGGGGGTGGCTCACGCACCTGCTTCGCCGCGTCGACAGCCAAATGGCGGGTCTGGAACGCCGGCGGAGGTTTCTCATGACGGCTGATCGCAAGCGCGAGGCACGCGAGAAGTTTTTGCTCGGCGGCATCGTCGTTCGCGCCGGTCTCTCAAAAGCCGATCGGGCGTTTCTGCTCGGCGGTCTCCTCGAACTGGCTAGAGTTGCTCCGGGCTCATCAGAACATCGGCGCTTGCGCGACATGGGCGAAGAGGCATTCAAGGCGCCTTCGCCGGCTGCAACTGAGACGCGAACCCGGGAGACGGCGGAATGGCATTGAAGGCAAAACCACATCCGAGCCTGTTGCTCATTCTGGTACCGATCGCCGTCACCACCTTTGCCGCCTATGTCGTTGGCTGGCGCTGGCCGGCGTTCGCCGGCGGCCTGTCCGGGAAAGCGGAATATTGGTTCCTGCGCGCGTCGCCTGTGCCGGCGCTGCTGTTCGGACCACTGGCAGGACTATTGAGCGTCTGGGCGCTGCCATTGCACCGGCGAAGGCCAGTCGCGATGGCGAGCCTCGCCTGTTTTCTGACGGTCGCCGGGTTCTACACGCTGCGTGAATACCGCCGGCTGTCGCCCTCAGTGGAAAGCGGTGCGCTATCATGGGACCGGGCACTGTCCTATCTCGACATGGTCGCCGTCATCAGCGCGGTCGTTGGCTTCATGGCCGTGGCGGCGGCCGCGCGCATTTCCACCGTGGTCCCCGAACCAGTGAAGCGCGCCAAACGCGGGACCTTCGGGGATGCGGACTGGCTGCCGATGGCGGCGGCAGGAAAGCTGTTTCCGCCGGATGGCGAAATCGTCGTCGGCGAGCGTTACCGGGTCGACAAGGACGTCGTCCATGAGCTGCCCTTCGATCCGAACGATCCGGCTACATGGGGGCAAGGCGGCAAGGCGCCGTTGTTGACCTACAGCCAAGATTTCGACTCCACCCACATGCTATTCTTCGCCGGCTCGGGTGGATACAAGACCACAAGCAACGTGGTGCCCACGGCGTTGCGTTATACCGGGCCGCTGATCTGCCTCGATCCTTCCACCGAGGTCGCGCCGATGGTGGTCGAGCACCGCACCCGTGTCCTCGGCCGCGAGGTGATGGTGCTCGATCCGACGAACCCGATCATGGGCTTCAACGTGCTCGACGGCATCCAGACATCCAAGCAGAAGGAAGAGGACATTGTGGGCATCGCCCATATGCTTCTATCCGAGAGCGTGCGGTTCGAAAGCTCGACGGGATCCTACTTCCAGAACCAGGCGCACAATCTCCTGACCGGCCTGCTGGCGCATGTCATGCTCTCTTCCCAATACGAGGGACAGCGAACCTTGCGCAGCCTCCGACAGATCGTATCCGAGCCGGAGCCCTCTGTTCTGGCGATGCTGCGTGACATTCAGGAGCATTCCGCGTCCGCCTTCATCCGCGAGACGCTCGGCGTCTTCACCAACATGACCGAGCAGACTTTTTCGGGCGTCTATTCGACCGCGTCGAAAGACACACAATGGCTCTCGCTCGACAGCTACGCCGCGCTCGTCTGCGGCAATGCGTTCAAATCGAATGACATCGTCTCGGGCAAGAAGGACGTCTTCCTCAACATCCCGGCATCGATCCTGCGCTCCTATCCAGGCATCGGCCGCGTCATCATCGGCTCGCTGATCAATGCCATGATGCACGCCGATGGCGCGTTCAAGCGCCGCGCGTTGTTCATGTTGGATGAGGTCGATCTCCTCGGCTACATGCGCGTACTGGAGGAAGCACGCGACCGCGGCCGCAAGTATGGTATCAGCATGATGCTAATGTACCAGTCAGTGGGCCAGTTGGAGCGGCATTTCGGGAAGGATGGCGCGACGTCGTGGATCGACGGCTGCGCCTTCGCCTCCTATGCCGCCATCAAGGCGCTCGACACGGCGCGCAACGTCTCGGCGCAGTGCGGCGAAATGACGGTCGAGGTGAAGGCAAGCTCCCGCAGCATTGGCTGGGACACGAAGAACAGCGCATCGCGCAAATCGGAGAGCGTCAACTTCCAGCGCCGGCCACTGATCATGCCGCACGAAATCACCCAGTCGATGAGAAAGGACGAACAGATCATCATCGTTCAGGGGCATAGCCCGATCCGCTGCGGGCGCGCGGTCTACTTCCGGCGGAAGGAGATGGATGCAAAGACCAAGGCGAACCGCTTCGTCAAACCGATGCAGTGACGACCGAAGCTTTACGGCAATGAGGCTTTCGCAAGCGTAAGGTCAGCGCAATCGGCTGACCTCCATGGCTGACTTGCTGCGACTGATGAATTCGCGCAGCAGCGGAAGGAAGAAGGCCTTGCTGAAGCGGCCGGTTGGCGGCTCGGGCTCAAGATAGAATGAATTTCCGATAATGTCGGTATGATAATGTCGGTATTAAGTTCATCGAAGATGATCCAAAGCCTGCGATCGGCATCGAGGCCGGCGCGGCGTTTTTCGATCGCCGGCACTTCCACGGCAAACCGCGACGCCTCCCGCTGCTTGGGGTGATGGGAAAGAAGAGAATCAAATCGCCCTGCGGCCGCGGCATTCTCACGCTGACGGCGACCGGCCGCTCCTGGCGTCCTTCTGTCTCTCCACGCCCAGCTTCTCGCGCCCATAGGTAAGGCTAGCGTATGACGCTTGCGGTCTGGATCAGTTCGTAGTTCATGACCGACCTGCCTCATCCTCGTCGGCATAGGCTTCGACGGCGTTTTCGAACTCGGCAAACAACTCATCGGGCGTCGTTTCGAAGGTCCCGACAGTGCGCCGGTCCGACTGCTTCATCAGCCGCAGATAATCTTCGATATTGAGGAGGACCAAACGGGGTTTATTCCGCTGGGTGATGGTCACTGGATGACGCAGGGCCTCGGCGATGATGTCGCCAGACTTAAGCGATAGGTCGCTGGTTGAATAGGAACCTCTTGATTTAGGCACGTGGCCCTCCTTACTGCTGTATTTGTTGCTAAATACAACATTTCCAACAATGCAGAATTTGTGGGGTGAGACTTTGTCGTTATCCTGCCGGCTCACGCTGGAAACGGCCCCATTCCCTCCGGGTCCGCGGGCCCCTTCTCTCTGGCGTCCTTTCTTACGCCAGCAAATCCGGCGTCAAGGACGGCGCGGCCTCTCCCAATTTACAGCAAGCGACAAAATCGCCCCCCGCCGCTGGCGAGTTGCGTGCCGCTGTCCTTGACCCTTCTTTGCAACAGAGTGATCGATCTCCGTCATCAACGAAAGGAAATCGCATCATGACAACCGATCGGAAACGCATCTACACCAAGCTTGCCGTTTCCGGCTCGTCGCCCTCGCAAACCAGTTCGGCTGCGAGAGCGATTTTCGCGGGAGCTTCACGATCGCCTGGTTGAAGGGCTCGATGCGGCATTCGATCGGGTCCCCGCCATCATGGGAACGAAGTGTGCTCTTTGGAGAGGATGAATTCACCGAACATCGCCTCGAGGAATTGAATCTCTGACAGCCCTGCGGCGGGTCGAACTGGCCGCACCATCGTGCGAGCGGGGACGTGACCGGGGCGGAGACTGTTTGCGGGCTCTCTGAGCGAAGCGAACAGCACTCGCTCGGCTCGCCCGAACAACGATCTCCAGCCTCGCCGATCGATCACGAAAGTGAGTCGGAGGGGGCGAACCGGTTCATAACTGTCGTTGCACGCGAAAGCCGGAACGGGCGTTTCTTCCGCCATGCTCAGTCAACCCCGTCAGTTCTACATCGAACGCACAAACGCGATGAAAAACATGGCGCGCTTCTACGCGCTCGCGATCGAGCCGACGCTGCTCGGCACGGCCTTGTGCCTGACGCGACACGATGGGGACGCATCGGGACGGTTGGGCAGGCCATGGTGCATCACTTAGATAGGGAAGAGGATGCAGTGCGCATGTTCCTCCAACTTCTACGGCTGAAACGGGCGCGCGGCTATAGACCGAACACACGTGTTCGACGTGAACACATGGCCCGCGGGTTGCTCGCAGCGACCGTGCCCTGATCCTTGCCGGTGATCATTGGTACGAAGCGGAGCTTCGGGTCGGCGCGCCGGTCGATCCGGCGTGTCGGCCCAGGCGAGAAGGCAAACGCCGCCCTCAGAAGGGCGGCGCGGCGTCAATGGTGCCCTCCTGTTCGGCGATCGCTGCCGCCAGTTCGGCCTCAGCGATTTCCAGTTCCGCTTCGATCTGGCGGCGTTCGGCCGGATCGGCATTCTTGAGTTCCCGGCGCAGCTGTTCGATGTGGATTTCAAGGGTAATCGTCATCGTCGCCATCTCCTTGGATAGTGTGAAAGATGACGCCCGGGGGTCGTGAGGATCGGGCCGGGTCAAGGATCGCGTCAGCGACCGGCGGAGCCGGCGAGCGGAGGAACCGATTTTCTGATGGTGCCCCTTCGGGGCAGCGGCTGAAAATTGGAGGGGCCGCGATGTCCTTGAGGCGGCGCGATCCTCACGGCAGACTTGCGTATCTGAGCAGACATGTTTTCGTCTCGTGTGGCACGACAGGAGGAGCAAAAGCGGGCTCGACGCCCGCTTTTGCTCCTGATGCTGCGCGAAGCGATCAGACCGCGAAACGGCGAAGGCGGCCCCGATCGCTCGGGGCCGCTCGCTTGACTCGTCAGTTCGGATTGTTCCAGAGGATCACCTTCTTGCTCGGATCGCCGCCAGGTGCCTGTGCGAGGTTGCCGAATATCACGCCGATCTCGGGGGCCTCCAGCTTCACTGAGAGGTATTCCTCGCCGGTCTGGCGGGCAATGCGGTTCCAGGCTGCGCCAATCTCGAAGCCGGTCTTGCGGTGGATGACGCGGTAGTCGGGGGCTTCTTCGCTCGACTTGCTTGCGTTCGGGACGATGGCGATCGGGGCATTGACCCGGATGGTCGCGAAGACGCCTTCGAGGATGCCGTCGTTCTTCTGCGTCAGGGTTGCGATCGTGGTGGCCATGGTTCTGTCTCCTTCGGTTGCTCGGGACCATTCCCGATGGCGCACGAAGAGACGGCCGACCTGCTGCGGTCAGCTCGGCTGAAAATTTTGCAAAATTCTATTTTCCGCCAAGACAAAAGAACCGAAATCGAATTTTGCAAAAATTTCGGGCGAGTCTTACCCCGTTTAGGGGTTGGCCGCGAAGGCAGGCGGTCGTCTATACGAGCGACATAAAACGGGAATGGTTCGGGGCAACTGAAGGACGCGACAAACCATCATAGCCGCCCGGCCCAGCGCTGCGGGGGTATCGGTCACGCATCCCTTGGACGTTTTGCCTCCAAACCAGTCAATTGCGTACACTCGCCCGCTCCCAACTACAGCAGGCGGGTGAGTACGTCCCCTGTCCGATATCATCCCTTTGATGATCCGAGAGGTCAGCCGCGGCGACGGTATGCCGCCTCCAGACACTGCGGCAATACCGGGTGAAGCTGTTCGCGTGGGCATCAGATGAGTGATCTTTTCCCCACTCGTCCGCCCGCGCCCGGCCATCTGAGCCGTCGATGTTCGCCAGGCACATCGCCACTGGCAAGCGCGCATCCGAGCATCGGAGCCGGCTTGGTCAGCGGAACCAAGCCGGTCGGAGATCACGAGACAACAGGATCCGCGCAAGTCACGAACGGAATGCCATAGAGTGCGACATTCTGATCCTGGGAAACGAAATGCGCTCCCTCCGCCATAGCCTGCGCCATGAGAAGATGATCGAAGGGATCACGGTGATGAAGCGGAAGAGCCCTAAGAGCGATAAGATGCGCATCTGTGATATCCAGCCGATCGAAGCCCTGACTCGGCAAGATCGCAAGAATCTCTTCTATATCGGCATCAAGTTTGCCGATCCGCAGCTTCACGGTGATTTCCCAAGGGAGACCGCACTGACGAGGACGTCGTTCTCAGGATCGCCGATAAGGCCTCGCGCATGATCCCCGAGCTTCTCGTCGTCGTTCAGCCACCACAACAAGGCATGCGTATCGAGCAGCAGCCTCACGTCCCATCTTCCATGGACTTTAGAATATCCGCCGGCAGGCTGTCGAAGTCATCGGCAACTTTGATCTTTCCGCGCAATGCACCTGGCTTCCGTATGACGACGTCTGACGACGGCGGGCCGATTTCCGCAACGACCTTATGATGGGACGTCAGGACGAACCTCTGCCCGTCTTCGACCTGCTTGAGGAAGGACGTCAGGTTGCCGCGAAATTCCCGCACGCCGACGCGGCGGGGCGTTGATGTCTGCTGCGGGGATTGAGGCATGGCGAGGCTCCGTTTTCAGCGGGAAATGTGTACACAATTTTTAAGAAATGCAAGCGTCTCGCGCCGTGTGGAGAGACGGCGACTCCGGCCGGCATGACGAGGGCATCTCTTGTCGTGAGGCGGAAGGGCGCGGCCTCACTCGCCTGCACGTCGAGACGATCGCGGTTACCACCAACAGCACCGCGATATCTCGATGCACTGGCCGGTGCGGAGATCGACCAAGGCGATCTTGCCACGTCCCGTCTCGGCACAATCGCTGTCGCCTTGACAGACGCTCGCATGCTCCGATCCGTCGGCCCTACGCAATTGTGGGGCCGGCGTTCGCTTACTCCGTCCGATTGACGCGTCGTCCCGATTTGCGCGACGCCTCGCAAAAGGCTGCGGCAATCCTCATCATGAAGACCTTGCTGAACCGTCCAAGCGCTGGTTCGTCCGGCTCGATGTACCAGGATCGTTCGGCGACATCGTAATTGTATTCGTCGACAACGATCCAGCAGCGCTTGAAGTCGCTGAGGCCCGCCCGCCGGCACTCGATATCGGAAACTTCCAAGGCGATCCGATCGGGCTGCGGCGGTTGGGTCGTGATCGCGAGAAGCGCCAGATGGATGAGTCCGTCATTCGCGCCACGACAGCGACCACGACGCAGGTCGGCCGGGTCTTCCGGCCTTCGGTTTCGCCGCGCTCGTGCTGCCACGCCCAGAGATAGGGATAGACAATCACCTGACCGGGCAGGAACTCACGACTCATCATCATACCCCTCGCCGCGCGCGAGCCGCTCGATCTCCGCGGCGAAGAGTTCCTTATGTTCCTCCGGCATATCCGAAGCGCGATGGGCGCTGCGCGGATCGCCGCCGGTGCGCATCCGCTCGTAATACTCATAGCTCATCAGCACGAAGCGAGGTTTCCGGTGCTTGGTGAGAACGACGGGTTCGCGGCTCGCGGCGTCGGTGACATCGCCCACCTGCTTGTTGAGATCGCCTGTCGTGAACTGACGCATGGTCATACTCCTTTGTCGTTCTCCATAATATCCATCTTTTCCAGATTTGCAAGAAAATGGCACTTAGCGCCATCTCCTGCAGCCTGCGAGACAGGGGGTGCTAGTGACATAGTGCCCGGTCCGGCGAAGTCGCCGGCTGCACCGTTCGAACCTTGAAACTGCTTGCGACACATGACCTATGTTGAACGACAGATGACGCAGGAGAAAGACCTTGGCCATCGCTACCGCAGTCACCTCGACAGACATCCGCCTGCTCCGATCCGTCCGTCCTAAGCAATTGGGCTGGCATCACTTGACGTCGGTGGGTTCGCGCTGGCAGGAGCTCAAGGCTCGGCGTCATAACCCCTCGCCGTTCGCCAGCCGGTCGATCGCAGCGGCGAAACGTTCCTTGTGTTCTTCTGGCATCTCGGAGACACGATGGCCGCGTCGAGGATCTCCACCGGCTCGCATTCGCTCGTAATGCTCGTAGGAGGTCTGGTCGCTATAAGCTGGCTCGCTCGTGCCAGCGCCACCCGAGAATCTAGTGCGTCGCGTCCGCCAGCCAAAGGCGGAGGTCCTGAATGGAGCGCATGAGGATCGATGGATTGTCCCGGGAACCGATGAAGCCCCAACCCTGCCAATAGCGTTCGGCTTCAGCATCGATCGCCCGGACGACAGCGGCACGGCCGCCGACGATCTCGGCTCCAGCGATACAGCGGCGCAGCGCATCCTTGACCAGTCCGCTGCCGATACCTTGTCCGGCGTAATGCTGATCGACCGCAAGCTGTCCAATGAGGAGGCAAGGAATGGGGTCCGGAGGACGCCCGGTGCGGATCGCACGCGGCGCGCTGTTTGGCTGGATCACGCTTGGTGCGATCCCGTAATAGCCGATAACGGCGCCGTCGTCGTGAACGACGAGAACACGGGTGAAGCCGCGCGCCTGATTGGTCCGCGCAAAGCCGGTCAGCCACGCATTGAGGGCCGGCTTGCCGCAGTCAAATGCCTCGAGCCGGTGCGTGTCATCGAGGAGTTCGATCCCTGAAAGCGCCACCTAGCGTTCCCAAGGCGCTGACCGGCGCAGCCGCTCAGCCGCCTTCGGCGGAGGAGCGGCCGGCGGGGCGGAGATCGCCTGCATGAAGGCATCATAGGCGTCGGGCGAGAGGCGGATGACAGTTTCGTTGACAATCGCCGCCTGCGCCTCGTGCAACGCGGCGCGGCGCATAAACTCAGTGCGTGAAAGGCCGAGTAATTCCGCGCCACGATCGATGATCATCAGGTCATCGTCGCGGAATCGCATTGAGACGGGTGTTTCCTTCCGGGGAGTTGTCGTAGCCATGGCTCGCTCCTGTGCTGCGAGTGTATATACAATTTCGTAACGCGGATTGCAATACCTCTATTCAGGCACCGTGCCAGCCGCTCGCGGCCGGCCGCGCTTCGCGCGGCGGGTTTCCAGCGCGCGCGACGAACCCGACGGTCGGGTTCGTCGTCCCCAGTGATAGAGGAAAGACGGCGCAAGAACAGAGGGAAAACGGCGCTTACGCGCCATCTCCTGCAGCCTGCCAGACCGGGATGCCGAGTCGGCGAGCCTTATCGGCTAGATTGCCGGTGATGCCAGAGCCGGGAAAGATGACGACGCCTGATGGAATGACCGAGAGCATGTCGTCGTTACGCCGAAAAGGTGCCGCCTTGGCGTGCTTCGTCCAGTTCGGTTTGAAGGCGATCTGCGTCACCTTGCGCGCCTCGGCCCAAGAGGCGGCGATGCGCTCTGCACCCTTCGGGGAGCCGCCATGCAGCAGCACCATATCAGGATGTTTTGCCAGGGCCTGATCGAGTTTCGCCCAGATCCGTTCGTGATCGTTGTAGTCGATGCCGCCACCGAAGGCGATCTTCGTGCCGGCCGGGATCAGCACCTCGGTCTCGGCGCGACGGCGGGCGGAAATAAAGTCGCGGCTGTCGATCATCGCCGCGGTCATGTTGGCATGGCTGACCTTGGAGCCTGTCCGCGGCCGCCACGCGGATCCGGTCTGGGCTTCGAAGAGATCGGCTGCATAGTCGCGCATGAACTCGAAGGCGTTGCGGCGCTCGAGGAGCGTGACACCCTCGGCGATCAGACGCTCAAGCTCGACGCTTTTCACCTCCGAGCCGTCCTGCTCGCTCTGCCCGGCGCGCTGCGCATCCTCGTTGCGTTGAAGCTCGCGCTGTATGCGCTCGCCGGCGCGGTGGAAGAGGTTGACCGTCGACCAGAGCAGGTCTTCGAGATCGGGCTCCAGCCGCGTGTCGCCAAGCATCTCGAACATGGCGTCGAAGACCGCGGTCAGCGCCGACTGGACAACCGGCTCTTCGGGCAGCGGCCTCGGGTCCGGCTCGTCCTGGAAGGGGCGATGGCCGTAGATCTGCATCTCGTAGATGAAACGGTCGGTCGGGGAAGACGCATGGTGGGGTTCGAAGGCGTCGTCGAGGGGGAGGGTAAGGTTCATGATGGTCTCCGTCGGTTGCGGCCGCGCCTCTCGCGGCCTGACGGCGATCCCTCTCCATGCGGTGGCGGGGCGGAACCGCGGCGCTTGAGCGCCGCGGCCCAGCGAAGCGCCGGGCGGCGGAAGAAGGGTTTCTTGACTCGCGAGGAATGACGGGCCGCTTTGCGGCCCGGCAGGGGAAGAAACCCGACTGACCCGCTGAAGGCCCGACCGCCGCATGGTAAGGGTCGCCTCTCGGCAGGCCCGTGGGCGCGCGCCACACGATCGGCGACCGGTTTGGACCGGTCTTCCCTGCCACGCGGCGCCACACCCGCTCCCGCCTTCCCGTCCAGCCGCATCACGAGGGCAGAAAGGCCAGAGCGTCTTCCGGTGCGAGCTGGGCTCTCACATGCCAAATGAGCCGCTCGGGCCCGAGCCGGCGCAGGTCCTCGTTGAAGTCGCCGAGTTCCGGGGCGAGCACAAGCGGCAGGACCCCGAGCGCCTGCGCACGGCGGCTCAGTCCCTCGATAGCGTGTCGACCTGCGGCATCGGCGTCGGCACCGATGTAAAGGCGCAGGCATCCATCGGGCAAGCGGAAGGCGGCGAGGTGATTTGCGGTCAGCGCCGAGACCATCGGCATGCCCGGCATCACATGCGAGAGGGACAGAATGCTCTCGAGCCCCTCGCCGGCGACCATCACCGGAACGGGGCCATGGACCGGGAAACGGAAGCGCACTGCGTTGCCGAGCAGATTGCCAAGAGCGCGGCGGGGATCCTCGACCTTCGCCTTGCCGACGCCGTCCGGATCGAGCCCAGAGGACCCGAGATAAGTGCGATGGACGCCGGTGATCGCGCCGGAGGGATTGGTCACGGCGGCGATCAGGGCCGGATAGCTCGACGTGCTGCCGGTGACGAGGTCCCGGTAGTAGCAGGACGGATGGAACCGCAGGGCCGGATGCACGGAGGCCCGCGGGATGGCGCGCTGACGCAGATACCGGTCGGCAAGCGTGCCGGCGAGCGGCTGCGTCATGCGGAACAGGCGCTTTGCCCGTTCGCCTGCCGGTCTATCGACCGGCGGCTCGGTGTGGGCGTCGCCCCTGCGGGACGACGCCGGATCGGGGAGGCTTAGGAAACGGCGCGCCTCCTCTGCGACATCACGGAAGTCCACCAAGCCGCAGGTTTCTCGAACGAGGTCGAGCAGATCGCCATATTGACAGGTTGCTGCATCTGTCCACCGCCCAGCGCGCGGGCCGGAGAGATGGACATAGAGCGACTTGCCCTTGCTGTTGGCGACATCGCCGACGATCCAGTAGTTGCCGGCCCGATGGCCGGCGGAGAGGTAGTAACGGCAGACGGCCTCGGCGTCGCGCGCGAGACGATCGGCCAATTGAGAAGCGGACAGCATGGCGATCACCCCCGTGCAGTGTCATGGACGATGGGATGCCGTTCGACGAGGCGAGAGAGGATCCGCGCTCCTTCCTCGGATGCTGAAATGAAGAACCTGAGCTTCGACCGGTCGGCACAGAGACGATCGTGAAGTGGGGAACTCCTTGCCGTCCGGCGCCACATGATCGTTCGGGCCTTCAACTCCGATGACGATCCCAGGGGCCCGGACGGGACGAGGCTCTCTCACTCGCTCGCTTTGGTCGGCCCTCCCCCAATGCGGCCCTCCTCTCACCTCCCGGGGCGGCGCGTCCGACCGTAATGGCTCGCGGTATCGCGCGGCCGAACGGCTCTTGCGTCGCCACCGAAAGCAGGATAACCGACCTCTGTAATGTTATTACATATTCATCACCAAACATGACCCGAAACCGGATAACCGAAAAGGCTCCAAGAATGCAGAAGATGATCAAAAGACTCGGCTACGCACTCAGTGTTTCGTCAGCACTTCTTTTCGCGGGACAGGCTCTTTCCGAGGGGACGTCGGGCGCCCAAACATCATCCGGGCATGATCACGCCCATAGCCATTCCCATGGTGCCAAAGGGTTTGTGTACGAAGGGTATTTCGAGGACGATCAGGTAAAGCCGCGCGCGCTTTCGGATTGGGACGGCGATTGGCAGTCCGTCTATCCCTATCTGGTCGATGGGACGCTGGACCCGGTCATGGCGGACAAGGCAAAACACGGCGGCAAGAGCGCCGACGAATATCGCGCCTACTACGACGCTGGATATAAGACCGACGTCCATCGGATCGTCATCGAGGGCAGCAACGTCACGTTCTTCCGCGGAAAAGAGTCTATCAGCGAAAACTATGAAACGGA
This sequence comes from Ensifer sp. VA4, assembly GCF_055710065.1. Classification (NCBI taxonomy): domain Bacteria; kingdom Pseudomonadati; phylum Pseudomonadota; class Alphaproteobacteria; order Hyphomicrobiales; family Rhizobiaceae; genus Ensifer; species Ensifer sp. VA4. The sequence goes on from NZ_JBVQPO010000009.1 coordinate 276,082, forward strand.
CGGCCATGAAATCCTCACCTACAAGAAGGGCAATCGCGGTGTCCGCTACGTCTTCAAGAAGACCGGTGGTGATGGTACCGCGCCGCAGTTCATCCAGTTCAGTGACCACATCATCGCGCCGGAGAAAGCGGGCCATTACCACCTCTATTGGGGCAATGACCGTGCCGCCCTGCTGAAAGAAGTCACCAACTGGCCGACCTACTATCCGTCACGTCTGAACGGCAAACAGATCGTCGACGAAATGCTAGCGCATTGAGCTAACGTCGGCTGACGGGCCGGAGTGCCCAGATGCCTGAGTTCCCCGGCTCGCGAGGAACCGATCCCGATCAGCCTCGCCACGCCGAACGCGAAACACGGATGTCGTCATCGACGACGCCGTTCACCCCGGCCCATTGGGTTTTAGCCGAGCTGCGTTCCTCCGGCGCGCGCCGACGGCGGTCTCCGCGACCAACCCCGAAGGGCACAAATCTGCAACGCTATAGGTTTTTTACTATCTGTTTTTTGATAGTAAAATGGACGCTACCCGTGTACCTTCGGCTGAAAGCAAGGGGAGAACCAAAGTGCGAAACTTCACGATCGGCGATCAGACGCTGGACGAATCCTCGCCGGAGTTTCGGGCGCTGCTTCCGCATGCCTATGAGCAGAGGCTTCGGCCGATGTGCATGTGCAAGGAACCCCCGGTTGCGATGTATATCGCGCACCTGGAGGATCAGTATCTCATCAAGCGCATGCCGCTTTCGGGGCGCGACCACGATCCTGCGTGCGCCTCCTATGAGCCGCCCTACGAACTTTCCGGTCTCGGTCCCCTGATCGGCAACGCGATCCAGATCGATGCCAGCGGCAAGGCCGACCTGAAGCTGGATTTTTCCCTGACAAAACGCGGGCCACGATCGGCGCCAGGCGCACCGGCTGAAGCAGCGGAGCCAAGCGTCCGCAGCGAGCCCAAGAAGCTGTCGCTCAGGGCGATGCTGCATTATCTCTGGGAGGCGGGCGAACTGACGGAATGGCGCTCGACATGGGCGGGCCGGCGCGGCTGGGGCCGGGTGCGCACCAGCCTCATCAATGCCGCCTCGCAGATGACCGCAAGGGGCGGTCCGTTGAGCGACATGCTCTTCGTTCCTGAGGTTTTTCACGCCGAGGACAAGGACGGGATTGCTGCCCGGCGCGCCGCCGCGCTCAAGGGTGTGCAAGCGACAGGTTCGGGACCGCGCAAGCTGATGATGATCGTCGCCGAGGTGAAGGAGTTTTCCGCAGCCCGCGAGGGACACAAGATTGTCGTACGGCATCTGCCCTTCCCGCTGATGATCGAGGATGGCGCCTGGCGGCGCCTCGCAGCCCGCTATGAGACCGAACTGGAGTTGTGGAGCTCGAGCGAGGCATTCCATCTGATGGTCATCGCCACCTTCGGCATTTCGACCGCCGGCATCGCGTCGGTCGAAGAGGTCTCCCTGATGGTGGTCAACGAGCATTGGCTGCCATTCGAGGATATCCACGAGTTACGGCTTTTGGAAAAACTCAGCCACCTCAAGCGAAAGAGCGTCAAGGGCCTGCGTTTCAATCTACCCCGCGATGCGCCGATCGTGTCGGTGACATTGCCGGAACAGAAACCCGCGCCCGTTGCGATGTTCATCGTGCCGGCAAGCGCCGGGGATGAATACGAGCAGGCACTCACCGATATGATCGACGCGAGGCCGGAGATCGCACGTTGGGTCTGGAGGGTGGCCGAGGGCGAGATGCCGCGACTTCCTTGATACGGGAACACGGAGTTGCGGGGCGTTGACAGGGCGAGACGAATAAGAACACCTGCGCCATTATCTGCCTTTTTCAATCGGACCATCATGAAGCCTGAAAAGAAACCGTTCGTCGTCGAGATCAAAAATCGGCGTCGCCTGTCCCGAAAAGAACATTCGATTTGGGGAAAAATCGACCTGAAAGCTGCTGGCGATCAGGTCGGCGCTGAGGATAGATCCGGCGAGCATGATGCGCCGATGCAAAATTCCGATGTTGCGGCCGAGAAAATCGCCGAGATCAACGTCTGATCGCGTCATAGACCAGCTTCGGAACCGCCCATCCGTTGACGTAGAAATATCGCTTCGCCTTGAGACTAGCGATATAGGCGTCCTGGGCCTTGTAGGAGGCGAGCCGGTTGAAGTGCGTCCGGGAATAATCGATCATTCCGTCCCCTTCGGTCAACTCCAGCGGACCTGCCGCCGCCAGTTCCTCTATATGGGAGCGGAGCGATTTGACGACGCCGTCAAATCGGTACTGCCTGTCCAGGACGGCGTTCAGGCGGCCGCTCTGCATTGGAGAGAGTGCTTCGGTCTTGAACATGCGATTGCCTTTCCGTGAACGCGAAAACCCGGCGCGATGGCCGGGTTTTCATTGGAACGAAGGAGAGATTCCGCGCGAAGAGCGTAGTCAGGCCGCGCGTTCAAGCAGCTTTCGGGCCTTGCCCTCCAGTTCGAGCCGCGTGTCCTGATGGGCTTTTCCTCGAGCAAGCGCCGTGATGCCCTGGACAAAGTCGAAGATGCTCTCCGGCGGCCTCCCTTCTTCGGAAAGCACCGTCTCGATGATCTTGCCGGTTTCGGCCTTGGAGAAGCCGCGCTTGCGCAGGAAATCCGAGCGATCCTCGTCATTTCGCGCAACCACCCGTTCACGTGCAGCGCGAATGCCGGCGATGAAGGGTGCGGGCGAGGAATTGGCGAAGTTCGTCAACGCCGGGGCGGCTTCATGGGCAAAACGTTGTGCCGCGAACTTCGAGTGCCGGATGGTGATTTCCTCGAAATTTTCGGTGCCGTCGGGTAGGGGCGAGGGTTCCCGGTGGGATGATCCTCTACCCCTCCCACGGAACCGGACGTGATAGTTTCCCATCATCCGGCTCCTACGTTTGCATTCATACGATCCAGTCTTGCCTGTAATCGTCCGGCATGGTGGGCGACATGGCAGTCACGGCAGAGCACGACGCGCTTTCGCGTGCGCGCAGCCTTGACGTGGGTCCACAGAGTGGTGCCCCGCATATCGCTCATTTTGCGGACGTGATGTATCTCCACCGGCACATCTTTATTTCCGCACGCTTGGCATACCCTTGCCCGGAGCCGATCAACAAGATCGGTTCGACCGTTGAAGTGGATATGCATCTGCATTTGGTGGTCGACGTGCCGAGATGCCGAAGCAGGTTCGACATTTTTGAGGCGGAACATCTGCATGAAGAGCCGTTTGTGACGGCCATCATACCACAAGCCGAGGCGATCCCCGTTTCGGAGCCTCTCCGCTGTCGTCTTGACCGAACATTTGTGCTTCCGCGAGAGGGTCTTCATGAGGCTCCACCACCAAAGATGGTAAAGCCGTCCGACCTGCTGTTTCCAGAGCGTGCCGAGCTTGTAATATTCGGCCAGCCCTCGCATCATGGCATTGTATCCGGTCAGGATCGCAACGTCTGAGTTATTGATCACTTCGCAGCGCGCTTCGCCCCGGTCGGCATAGAGATTTCCGAGACGATTGCGTTCTGCAAAGCGGGCGAGCTTTTCCATCGGGACATGAAGTTGCATGCGATCATCCGCAATTCGCACGGTGACGGCACGTCCGCCAATCACAGTGCGCCTTGTACGACCATCGCCGTACGTCTTCAGTTCATATCCGAGGAACATGGCCCCCTCGTCCGCCTTCCTGATTCCGCTTTTCTCCGCGGACACCTCCAGCTTCAGTGTCTGGGCCAAAAAGGTTTTGACCTCATCCATGATGCTGCGGGCATCCTCCTTGCTGCCGATCACGCCGATCACGAAGTCATCGGCATAGCGGCAGTAACGGAGGCGGCGATAGTTCGGATCGAACGGATCGAGGGACGGTGCTTCTGACCGTCGCCGCTCCCATTCCCTGATTTCTTCGAGCAGCCGGGGAATTTCTTCCTCGTTGCCATTGGCACGCCGTCGATCGATCATCCTGCGGCGGATCTGTATCCTTTTCGAAGCTTCCAGATAGGCAGCACTGCGCCGCCGTTTCTGGCCCCTATCGAACCGTTCCTTCACCTTCGCCATGAACAGATCGAGTTCATGGAGGTAGACGTTAGCGAGGATCGGCGAGATCACACCACCTTGCGGGGCGCCGCTGAAAGTCTTGTGGAACTTCCAGTCTTCGAGATAGCCGGCCTTGAGCATCCGCTGGATCAACTGCAACAATCGATCGTCATCGATACGCCTGCGCAGCAAACCAAGCAGAATGTCGTGATCGATGTTGTCGTAGTATCCAACGATATCGACCTCGACCAACCATTTCATGCCATGCCATGTGCGCCTGATTTCGGTCAGGGCTGTGTGGCACGACCGCCCCCGGCGGAAGCCGTGCGATTGTTCCGAGAAGATCGGCTCGTAGACATGTTCGAGCAAAATCTTTACGGCCGCCTGCACCAGCTTGTCGTCCGCAGTGGGAATGCCCAACGGACGTTTCTTTCCGTTGGCTTTGGGGATGTATCGCCTGCGCGCCGGGGAGAAGCGGTACGATCCGTCCATGACCCGTGCGATAATCCCTTCCATCCTTTCAAGCGAGAAGCCGTCAAGAGTGTTTTCGGGATCAGCGCCAGGAGTCAGTGCCCCCTTGTTGGGGGCGATCTGCTCATAGGCTCTTTCCCAGAGGGTTGGGGCCGAGAGGAGCCTGAACAGGCCGTTGATACGTTTTCCCTGACGAGACAGGTCGATGATTGAGCCCAGTCTCTTCTCTACGGTGTGCGGTTGCATCAGCATACCTCCGTTATGAAGTTGAAAGACCCAGCAAACGCGCCGCCCTTCACCCGCGCAGAGGGGATTCCCCATCCGGTTGCCCGGTCGGTTTCACCCATACCCGTCCATCTGATGATGATGGTTGTCCCGGGCATTACCCCGGGCGTTTGGCTAATATGGCGGCTCCGTCGCCCTACGGGACATCGAGCGATCCCCGCTTAGGCGATCCCGTGTTTACACGATCAATGAGAAGCGACGTGGTTAGGTGGCCCGTTCGATCATTGGCCCTTCGACGAAGGGTGGGCCGTGCGACCAAGTTTAGGAAGACGCTATGGGGTAGTCTTCCCTTCGCACGGCACGACGCGTCAACCATTGCTGCGTCATGACCCGCAAAATGTCCCTGATCTGGGCTTCACGCAATCCAGCATTCACCATACACGTCTTGCCCTGACGTCCCGATAGCCTACAATGATTTCGACCCGGATGACGCCTTTTCCCGGCATGCTATTGTCCCCTGCCGGTTTCCCGGTCGCAGCCATTTCTGGCCAAGGTAAGTCGGGTGGGCATCAGGCTGTTCTTGGTTTCCTGAGAAGTCTCCTTCACTCAATTGATCGCGCCGACACGGCGCACCCAAAGATTGCGATTGGCACAAACTGCCCTGAGATAGAAGGATGCGATGCCGAGCGTCTTGGACCCGACTTCGGAGTTCCAGGCATAGAAGCCGCGGAAGTAGAGGTCCGGCTCGCCGTTCGGTAGGCGGCCGGCCTCGATCGGGTGGGTGTCGTCGACGAGGAACAGGAACACATCGCGGTCGCTGGCGTAGAGCGTGGTCGTATCTTTCGTGATATCGACGAACGGATTGTGGGTCATGGTCGACCAGTCGAGCACGCCCGGGACCTTCCAGATCGTATCGCCGGTTCCGTTGCCGGCGATGCTCATCACGGCGGCAACCAGATCCTTATCCCAGATGCGGCCATACTCGGGGCCGGTCACCGCCCGGAGCTCGAGACGGCCGTCATCCATCTCCAGTGTTTTGACCAGTTCGGCGTTGTTGTTCAGGAGCCCGTGCTGAAGATTGATCGCCGCCAGAGGTGCCGGCAGTTGCCGCATATAGCTCGCAGGCGCACCGACCAGGCTGCAAAGCTGACCGTAGCTCCAATGCGTCGGCGCAATCGGCTCACGCCCGCCGGGAACAATCAAGGCGAGACGCTCGGCATTGTCACGGGTGGCTTCCACGCGGATCTCCGCGCTTTCGACGGTTCGAACACGGGCGCGATCGGTTCTGGCGCTGACCGCGCGATGAAGATCGGAAAGCGACAGGTAGCGCTCATCGGCGGGGCGGGAGAACCATTCGGACGAGACGCGGCCAAGGCGTTCGCCGCGGGAAATATCGACCTTGAAGCCGGACGAGACCGGCCGCGGGCTGGAAATGATGGTGTTCATGCTCAAGTCTCCTGAAACGAAGAAGCCCGGCTGATCGCTTGCGCGATAACCGGGCTGGTGGGGTGGAAGATGGCTCGCCGCCGAAGCGTCTGTCCGACGCGGCAAGCAGGCGGGACGCTCAGGCGCGCCACCCGAGAGTGGGGCGTATTTGTTTCTCAATCGATCGCGTGGAATATCTCGGCAGCTTCCGGATGGTCGGCGGAATAGGCGTAGAGACGGCCGTAGCCTTCAGAGAGATGTTGGGACTGATACTGGAAGGAGAGATGGGAGAAGGCGAACAGCGTGGCGATGATGCCGGCGGCCTCTGCGGACACCTCCCCCTGAAATCCGGTGATCTCGCCGGTGATCCGAAAGCGTGATTTGGATTGCGGAGCCAGAAACAGCGGCTTGCCCTCGTGTTCGTAGAAATCCCAGAAGCCGCCGCCATAGTCGAGCGGGCTCAGCCGCTCCATCAAGCTATAGACCGCATTCTCGGCGACGATCAGGAGCGAGTGACTGAACAAAGTGGGAAGGAATTCCTGGCGACGCTCTTCGGGGACGATGGTGGCGCTTTGGCGCGCAATCACGGATGTCGACATCGATTTATCTCCAGAGAGGTGACAAGGTTCAGACCGGGCAACCCTCTCTCCATCGCCCGGCTTCACCCCTCCTCCGGCCCCTCCCTTCCTCCACCCGCGGACAGCCGCCCCTCCCCGGCAAGACATGCTTTGTCTCCACCGGTCAGAATCAGAAAGGCCCGACACGACGGCCGGGCCTCCGATTGACCGATGGATTTGGGAGCGCTTATTCCGCCGCTTCGCGATGCGGGCCGTCGCCACCCGCACGATCGATGGATGCCTTTTCGGCATCCGCACCTTCCGGCAGGAAGGCCGGCAATTTGATGCCAGCACTTTCCCCGGCATTGTCATCGATAATCCCGTCCGCATCCGCTACAGGGACAGAAGCGACCTCGACCGGGGTCTCGTCGACCGGGAGCCGCAGCACTTCAGGGAGCCATCCACTGCCTTCCAGCAGCCGGGCGGCCTCACGCGCCATGTCGGGCTTCTTGAGGTGATCGATGAGCTGCGCCGACTGTTCGCCTTTCGCCTCGCGGACAGCTTGCAGGATATGGGCCTTTGTGACGCGCCCGAGATAGTTGTCTACCGTCGGCGTCCAGCCTGCCTCGACCATGCTGAAGCCGATCGAATGGGCAAGCTGCATGGCATGTGCGACTTCCCTCGAGCGCCGGTTCCAGGTCTGGACCGTGGCGTTCAGCGACAGCGAGACGCAATGGGCAAAGAGCGCCATGCGGCTCGCCTCGTCGAGGGCGATCAGATAGTCCCATACCTCGTCGGCATTGCCGGGAAGATCATGGCCCCAGGACTCCTGCCGCTCACCGATCTCCTTCGCCCAGACCGTATCGCCGAGCCCCTGCGTCTGGCTGAAAGCGGTCTGCTGCGCGGTGATCTCCAGGCACGAGTCCGACCCGCGTCTGTAGAAGGTTTTCAGGACGAACACGTGCAGGGCGGCCACAAAGGCCATCACCGGATCATTGGCAAGCGCATTCCTGAGCGCGACAGTACGGGCGGCTGTCAGATCCTCGATGAGGCGGTCGGAGAGCGGGCGAATTTTCCCGTCATCTTCCTCCGATTCCTCGATACCGACAGGCTTGCCGTTGATCGAGACCCCGCCTGTTGCAGGAGCCGCAACGACACCGTCACCGCTTCTGCCGTTGTCGTCGCGATCATCGGCCTCGCCGCCATCCGTCTCGACCATAGGTTCATCTTCGGGCCGGACGAACCCGCGTTGGATATTCAGCTCACCATTGACACCAAGCGAGATGAAGGCGCCACCGCGGGCGACCTCTTGCCTGTCGAAGACATAAGGCCGATCGTTCAGGGCATCCAACGCGTTACCGAGTTCCTCAAGCCGGGCTTCGGTTTCCTCGGAATAATCTTCCGCCGCCGCATATTCGGCATCGAGCTTGTCATATTCCGCCTTCAGGGCATCATAGCGCACAAGCTCCTCCTCGGTGTACTCGATCCGTTCACCGTAGAAGCGGCGAAGGCCGGACGTGTGGCCATAAGGAAAGTCAAGGGCGGCATCGACCCATTTCCAGCCCTCGTCGGTCTTCAGTGCTTGGGCCTCGGCGCTCAGTTTTTCAAGCACGAGCTGTTCGAGCAGAGCTGGGTCCTGAAGCCATCCGCCGTTATCCTCATCGAACAGGTCGCGCATCACCGCGCCGCCTGCGGCTTCATAGGCGCTGATGCCGACATACACGGCGCGTCGATCCGATGCCCGGACCGCGGTTTCGGTCAGCATCCGGCGGATATAATAGGCGTCCTGATTATGGGATCGTGAGATCGCGTCCCAAATTTGCTCCTGCCGGACGTGGTCATTGGTGATCGAAAATGCCATGACCTGGCCGAGCTTCATCTCGTCATTGGCATAGAATTCGAGCAGGCGCGGCGAGACGGAGGCCAGTCGCAGCCGCCGCTTCACCGTCGCAACCGAGATGTGGAAGCGGGCGGCGATCTCTTCCTCGTCAAGCCCCTGCTCGCGCAGCGCCATCATACCGCGAAATTCATCCAGAGGATGGAGATCGAGGCGCTTGACGTTCTCGGCAAGCGAATCCTCGACTTCCAGGGTTTCGCCCTTGCTGACGATGCAGGGTATTCCGGCGGTCTCGGACAGCTTCTTCTGGTTGACCAGCAGTTCCAGCGCACGGTAGCGACGGCCGCCCGCCGGAATACGGTAGATGCCGGTCTCTTTGCCGTCGCTGTCAACTTCGGCACGGACGTTGAGGCTTGTCAGCAGTCCGCGATGGGCAATGTCTTCGGCAAGCTCCTCGATCGATACGCCCGCCTTGGTCTTGCGCACGTTGTGCTGGCTGAGAACGAGTTTGTTGAAGGGAATGTCACGCCCGGCGTTGAGCGTGATTTTCTGGATGGCCTGTGCCATATCGTTTCTCCGTAACGGGCTGGCCGGAGCCTCTCTCCAACAACCGCAACCCGCCGCGAACGCCCCCTTCCCCCTCTCCCTCCTTCTGCGTCCGCAGCCTTCGCCGTTCCGGCTGGCTTGCAAACCTCAGGTGAGGATCTTCCACTCGGCCACCGACATTTCAGGACAAATTCAACAGGATGTCATAGTTTCGGGTCGGAGCTGTACGCACTGCTTTGGGCATCCCCCTGCTACCGGTTGGCGCCGCCGGAAGGCATCGAACTCCTTGACCTTTGCGGCCGGCAGGGCCTGTGGCGCATGCAACAGTCGGAGCGAAAGGCTTTGGGGCCGTCGTGCGAGGCTTCGAACTTCCCGATCACCAGGGGGCAATGAGCATAGGAGGCGGGGCGCACCGCCCAAAATCGCGGCCGCAACCGAGCAGCCGTGCCATAGCCGCCCGCAATGCCACTTCGCTGTTTGCAACGTTCTCCGCCCTTCATCAGGGGAACAATACGCCAGCACTTGCATCCATGTCGCGGGATGGCTTCGGGTTGCAGCGGCAACAAGGCCTGATTGCGCCCAACGGCAGAGTGTTGAATTCAATCAGTAGTCGCATGGTGAGCAAATTATCGTGAGAGATGAACTATATTGAGTCACCAACACCTCGCTGGAGGTAGCAGCGCGCGCTACTGGAAAAAACACCGGCGGACGTGTCCGCCGGGTCCGGTTTTCACCCTCGTGAGACGTTATCAGGCGCGCAGTCTCTGCTGAGAATCCGCCGTTTCCGCCTGTTCCATTTCGCGTTCGCGCCTGTTGTAGCGGATCGACGACCAGAGCGAGATGCCGATGAGGGCAGCCCCACCGAGGCCGGTGATCACCTCCGGAATGTGGATCAGGGTCTGGAAGTACATGACCACCGAAAGGATCAAGATCGCGTAGAATGCCCCGTGTTCCAGGTAGCGGTATTCGCTGAGTGTACCCTTTTCCACCAGCATGATCGTCATGGAGCGCACATACATGGCGCCGATACCGAGGCCAATCGCGATGACGAAGAGGTTCTGCGTCAGCGCGAAGGCGCCGATGACGCCGTCGAACGAGAAGCTGGCATCAAGCACTTCGAGGTAGAGGAAGGCACCGAAGCCGCCCTTTGCCGCTGCACTCATGGTTTCCTGTGAGGCGTCGAGCAGGCCGCCGACCACCTCCACCACGAGGAACGTCAACAGACCGTAGATCGCCGAATAGACGAAGGTGTGAACCTCCGCCGGGTCGAGCAGGGTCGAAAAGCCGAGGATGAGTGCCAGAACGAAAGCGATCTCGATGCCCTTGATGGTCGCAAACCGCGCCATCTTGCTCTCGACCCATTTGATCCAGTGCACGTCCTTCTCATGGTCGAAGAAGTAGGTCAGACCGACCATCATCAGGAAGGTACCGCCGAAGGCGGCGATCGGCAGATGCGCGTCGTTCATGATGCGCGCATATTCCTCGGGCTTGCTTGCGGCGAGAACGATCGCTTCGATCGGGCCGATCTTCGCCGCGATGACGACGATCAACAGCGGGAAGACGATGCGCATGCCGAAAACCGCGATGATGATACCCCAGGTCAGGAAGCGATGCTGCCACTCGGGCGTCATGTCCTTGAGTTTGTTGGCATTGACGATCGCGTTGTCGAAGGACAACGAGATCTCCAGCACCGCAAGCACGGTGCAGATGAAGAAGACCGAGACCATCCCACCGACGGTTCCGGTCGACTGCCAGCCGAGCCAGGCGCCGAGCACAAGCCCGACCGCCGTGAAGATGAAGGCCCATTTGAAATAGCCGAGCGCGCTCGCGTGCGATTGAGGCTGTGTCATCGACGAGCCTCCTTCGCGCGAACAACGCGGGATTCGGTGAAGAAATTTGGTTTCAAAACGGAAATGCGCACAGCCGAAGGGGCACATGCGTGAGGCATGAGATCAGTTTTCATTGGAGCTAATCCGCCGGCTAATTGCTGGCGGTACCGACATCACGAGAGCGCCGTAAAAACTCTCGCCAGAGGGGCCCGGCACCAGTGTTCCTCCCGCGTCTGATGTCTTAAGGGCGGGAGCGTCTTTTTACTTAGCAGCGTGCCGGCGAACGTCAAGGGGGCGTCTGTCGCTGCGATCAACAAACGGTTGTTACAGAGCGGTGTCTTGGTTCGGCGCCTGAACGCCCAAACCGATTCATTCGCAAAACTTATCGTTCCATATGCAGACGGCAATGGATCGAGGGGTCGGAATGTGTCATGGCGTGCGCAACTTGCTGAAGGCCTCAACATGACTGTGATCACCGCCCCCGTAACCGCCCCGAATGCCGCCCGGACCGGCGTCCTCATCATGCTGCTCGGCATGCTGATGTTCTCGCTGAACGACGTTATGGGGAAATGGCTGGTCGCGACCTATTCCGTCAGCCAGTTGATGGTGATCCGCAGCATTGCGGCCCTTTTGTTCCTCGCGCCCTTCATTCTCAGGCGCGGGTTGCGCTCGATGTTCCAGGTCGAGCGGCCCGGACTGCAGGCGCTTCGCTCGCTGCTTTTTGCGATCGATGCCTCCGCTTTTTATTTCGCGGTCGCCTATATGCCGCTTGCCGACACCATGACCTACTGGCTGGCTGCGCCGATCTATGTCGCTGCCGCCTCGCCGTTCCTGCTCGGCGAAAAGGTCGGCTGGCGGCGATGGACGGCGATCCTCATCGGATTCGCCGGTGTCTTGATCGCGCTCGAACCTTCCCAGGAAAGCCTTGGCCTGCCGGCATTGATCGCGCTTGCAGGCAGCACCGCCTTCGCCTTCGCGCTGATGCTTGGCCGCACACTGCGCTCGACACCGGACACCACCCTCGTCTTCTGGCAGATCGTCGGCGCATTGATCTTCTCGCTCGTCGGGGTCGCAGCCAATCCTTCCGGCTGGGCGCCGGTTGGCGGCGAAGCGCTGCTGCAACTCGGCATGCTCGGCGTCGTCGCAATGCTTGCGCATATGCTGGTCAACCGCTCGCTCAAGCTTGCCGATGCTGCGACGGTCGTGCCCTTGCAATACACGCTGCTTTTTTGGGCCGTGGTCTTCGGCTGGATCTTCTTCGGCGACACACCTCGTGCGACGGTGATCATCGGGGCGGCATTGATCGTCGCCTCGGGCCTCTTCATCTTCTTCCGCGAGCAACAATTGAAGAAGCGGCAGGCGAGGGCCTGATCGCAGCTCCCGCGCAAGCCGGCTTCACCGAGCGTGTTCCTGCTATCCCGCCCGCATTCAACGCCAAAGGAAACAATGATGGCCAAGGCAATCCATTCGATGATCCGCGTTCTCGACGAAAAGAAGTCAGTCGATTTTTATCGTTTGGCCTTCGGGCTTGAGGTCGCCGAAAGACTGAACTTCGAAACCTTTACCCTCATCTATCTCAGCAATGAGGAGAGCGAATTCGAACTTGAGCTGACGGTCAACAAGGATCGAACCGAGCCCTATGCACTCGGCGACGGCTATGGCCATCTTGCATTCTCGGTCGCCGATCTCGATGCCGAGCATCAACGCACCACTGATGCGGGCCTCAACCCTGGCAAGATCGTCGCCTTCAACCGTGATGGCACCCTGCTTGCCCGCTTCTTCTTCCTGGTCGATCCCGACGGCTACAAGATCGAGGTGCTTCAGGGCCACGGTCGCTACAAGTGACGCCACGCTGAAGGTGACAATCAACCAAAACAATACCGGTTATCGCGCCTATCTATTTCGCTTATAGACCTCGGCAGCATAGTCTTCCCCGGAAAGCATCAAGAATGATGCAAACAAGGGGAACGCGAATGAAGAAGCAGATTGCAGCAGCTGTACTCGCCATCATGGCGGCAATAGCCTCGTCGGCTCAGGCGGCGGAGAAGATCAAGATCGGTACCGAAGGCGCCTATCCTCCCTTCAACTTCATCGATCCCGCCGGCAAGATCAGCGGCTTCGATGTCGATGTCGGGCTTGCGCTCTGCGAGCGCATGAAGGTCGAGTGCGAAGTGGTGGCCCAGGATTGGGACGGCATCATTCCCGGCCTGCTCGCCAAGAAATACGACCTGATCATCGCCTCGATGTTCATCACCGAGGAACGCAAGAAGCAGGTTGCCTTCACCAATCCCTATTATCTTGCCGCGATGACGCATGCCGCGCCAAAGGGCTCGGGCATCACGGAGTTCAGCAACGAAGCGCTCAAGGGCAAGGTGATCGGCGCGCAATCCGGCACCACCCAGGCCGAGTACATCACCGCGACCTATCCCGATGCCGAGATCAAGCTCTATCCGACCCAGGACGAGGCCAATCTCGACATGGTCAATGGCCGTCTCGATCTCCAGGTCGGCGACATGCTGCCGCTGCTCGATTGGGTCACGAAGAACGACGACGGCAAGGGCTGCTGCGAGCTCATCGGCGAACCGATCACCGACAAGAAGTTCGTCGGCGACGGTGTCGGCATTGCCGTCCGCCAGGAAGACAACGATCTGCGCGAGAAGATCAACAAGGCGCTCGACGAGATTCGCGCTGACGGCACCTATAAGAAAATCAACGACAAATACTTCAGCATCGACGTCTACACGATGAAGTGACGCTCCGCGGCACGGTCGGCCAACCGGACGAAGGTCGACCGCGCCCTCAGGGCGCGGTCACACATCTCTCACATGCGGTGCGTTGCCGCTTTACGATCGCCTTGAACTCGGGATCACCGACGAGCGATTGCCTGGCCCATTGGCCCTTGAGCCATGCGGCATCACCTTTCCAACCGCCATCGACATGCGGGCGGAGAGTGCCCGCGCGCCTTTGCCGTCAAGGATCCAGGCATCGATCAAGGCTCGGTCGGTCGGCATAAGACGTTTCAACGCTGCACAGCTGCCGGCAGCCGGAGGAGAACCAACCGGACAAAAGGAGCCATAATTCAGCTGCGGCGCAATGCCGACTCCGCGAGACGGTCAACCCGGGCATTGCCATTGGTCGGGCCATCGGGCGCCGCCGAGACAGCCAGTGGCGCAAGAGCACGCGAGGGTATCCTTGGCGGATGCCGCGGCAGGCGCTAAAGCTCGTCTGTCGAGATTTGATCGACCTGAAAGCGGCCACTGAATCGGAGACAGATATGTTCGACCTCAGCGGAAAGACGGCACTGGTGACGGGCGGTGGTCGCGGCCTCGGCCTCGAAATGGCAAAGGCTCTCGCCAGAGCCGGCGCGGCAGTCACAATCAACGGTCGCAACCGCGAGGCACTTCAAGCGGTGCGCCGCCGGCTTGCCGACGATGGCATAGTGCTCGATATCGCCCCAGGCGACGTGGCGACGGACGCCACGCACATTGTCGGCGCGGCGCTGGCGGGAACGGGACAGCTCGACATCCTGGTCCATGCGGTCGGCGAGCGCGACCGGCGTGGTACGGACGCCATGGGCCCCGCTTCCTTTGCTGCGCTGATCAACGCCGACCTGACGGCTGCCTATGGAATGGCGAAGGCGGCGCTTCCTTATCTTCGCCGCTCGGTTGCCGGGCGGCTGATTTTCGTCACCTCCATCGCCGCCTTCGTTGCGCGCCCCGGAGACCCCGCCTACACCGCCGCAAAGGGCGGCCTTGATGCCCTCACCCGCTCGCTCGCGGTCGAGCTCGGCTCCGACACGCTGACGGTCAACGCGATCGCGCCCGGCTGGTTCGCGACGGAGACCAATGCGGCGCTTGCCGCCGATCCGGCGCTCCAGGCCTTCGTCGATGTCCGCATTCCGCTGAAGCGCTGGGGGCGACCGGAAGAGATCGCGCCCGCGGCCGTGTTCCTGGCATCGCCGGCTGCAAGCTTCGTCAATGGCATTACCCTGACCGTCGATGGCGGCATGACCGTGCAGATGTAGTAGCCGCCCCTTCGCTCGGTTCACGGCCTGCCGCCTTCGCCAGGCAAACCTTCGGCAAGAAGCGTCGCGAGACTGGAGGCCGCCTTGTCCGCCTTCGGCTTGAGCCGCAGAGAGAACTCAGCATTCGGTAGCGCCGGCAATGACAGAGCCTGGGGCGCGACGGCGATGCCCTCGCCTATAAATCGCGCGGTCCGCGCCGTGATCGCGATCCCGCTTCGAACTGCAGCGCGCAACCCCGAAAGGCTCGGGCTGGTCGCCGCGATACGATAGCTGTAGCCCGCTTTATCGAGCGCATCTGTGGCCGCTGACCGGAACCCGCAAGGTGGATCCAGCACCGCGATCGGCAACTCGCCGCCGGCGGTAGCCGGCTCACCCGATGCCGACAGCCACAGCATCGGCTCGCTCAACAAGGTGACCTCGTCCGGCTGCAGGCCCTCGCGCATGACGATCAGAACGTCGATCACTCCTTGATCATAGGCCGCCGTCAGCTCCCGTGATCGTCCGACCCTGAGATCAAGCCGGACGCGCGGATGCGTTCGGGCAAAGAGGCGCAGGAGATCAGGCAGATTGCTGTCGGCAAAGTCCTGGGTGCAGCCGAGCGCCAGGCGGCCATCGGCCTTGGCGCCCTTGAAGCTGAGCCAGGCGTCACGGTGGACTTCGAGAATCCGCCGCGCGTGTACCAGCAATTCCTCTCCCGCGGGCGTCAGCACACGTCCCCTTCCCGATGGAGCGAGAAGCGGCTCTCCCACCATTGTCTCCAACCGCTGCATCTGAGCGGTGACAGCGGAAGCGGTGCGGCTGACCGCGGCGGCCGCATGCGCGAGCGAGCCGCCTTCGGCAAAGGCGAGGAACGTTCGGAGCAGGTCAGGATCGAAGGTTTGCATCACTTCAACATAATCGAATCATCAATATCAAACAATTCGATTTCATCTCATCAACTGAAATGGCAGATTGAAGACAACAAGAGATCACAATCAACAAAAGGAGCCTTCAATGCCTATCATCAACATCACGGTCAGCGGCAAGGCCGACGCGGCTCTCTCTTCGCGGATTGCCGCCGCAGTCAGCGAGCTGACGGCCACGCACTTGCGCAAGGACCCGACGATCACCGCAATCGCCATCGCCTATATCGATCCCGCCCATTGGTTCGCCGGCGGCAGGTCGCTGGCGGAGCAGGATCTGAACAGCTTCTGGCTGGATATCAAGGTCGTCGACGGCACCAACACGAAGCCGGAAATGGCGGCCTATCTGGAAGCGGTCTACAGCCGCTTCGAACAACTGCTCGGCAATCTGCATTCAGAAAGCTACATTCTCGTGCACGAGGTTCCGGCCGCCGCCTACGGCTATGGCGGCAAGACGCAGGAGTTTCGATACATCAGCGGGAAGCTGAAGATCACCGCATAGCTGAAGGACACGCTCCCATCTGGCCGCCCCTCTGCCCAAGCCCGGATTGCTTGGAGGGGTGGCCAGATCGTCGGTGGGCCGCAGCTCGTCTACGCCGCGCTGTTTGGCATCGTCTGCGTGTTGCTTGAGATTTTCGTACGATACCGACGTTATGCGATGTTCTTAAAGTGGTTGACGCTTTCGCTCTTTGCCTATGTCGCGGTCGTCTTCGTCGTCGATGTTCCCTGGATGGATGCGGCGCGTGGCGTTTTCATTCCCTCGTTTACCTTTGGCGGCGAACAGGCGATGGCGCTCGTCGCCGTGCTGGGAACGACGATCAGTCCCTACCTGCTTTTCTGGCAGGCGGGCCAAGAAGTCGAAGAGCTCGGACGACGGCATCACCCGAGATTGGGCGCCAACCCGCAAGCCGCCGAGCCGGAACTCGTGCGCATAGAGATCGACACCGTCGTCGGCATGGCATTGTCGTGCCTCGTGGCCCTCTCTCGATCATGATCGCGACCGCTACAACGCTTCACGCCAACGGCACCACACACATCGTATCGTCGGCGCAAGCGGCTGAGGTTCTGCAACCGATCGCCGGCAACGTCGCCTTCGCACTCTTTGCCGCTGGCATTATTGGAACGGGCATGTTGGCGGTGCCGGTTCTGGCGGGCTCGGCCGCCTACGCCGTTGCCGAACTGTTTCAATGGACAGAAGGGCTGGATCGCGCACCTCGGAGAGCGAAAGCTTTCTATGGCACGATCGCTCTGGCAACGTTCGGTAGCGTTGCTGTCTTTCTTGTGGGGGTAGATCCGTTTCTGCTGCTCTATTGGAGTGCGGTCATCAACGGTGTGCTCGCAGGTCCCCTCATCGCCATCATGACGATGATGGCTGCCAATCGCCGCATCATGGGCCAGCTCAATGCGCCGCGGTGGATGTTGGCACTCGGTGGTGCGACCGCCATGGTGATGGTATCCGCGACGGCCGCAATGTTGTTGCTCTAGGAGCATCCCGAGGAGCATCCCGCTTTCGTGTCGAACCAACGGAAGCGGAAAGATGCCTTAGAATTAAAGCCCTAAGCGTCCTTGTGTGTTCATCGGAACGCTTAAGGGATGCTCTATCCGGACTGTCGGCCGGGTCTCAAAGAAGAGGTGACGGTTTCTTTATTTCGCTTTCCGCGCCATCCGTAGCGCGGATTTCTGCGCGACTGACGATGTCCATCAATTCTTTGCTGAGGGCGTTCTGATAGGCAAAGTCCGGGCTTGGAACGACACCCGGATCCTCTTCGTGATCCTGAACGACGAGATCGTCGCGCAGATGGTCCATGAGCCTTTCCCAGCATGCATCATCGCGTGCAGCAACCGCCAGGAGCGCGGTCAGGATTTTTCGGTGAGCCATAAGCGTTAGTTCGATCTTCTCCATTTTGTACCTCGTCTTGGCCGACAAGCTCGGCTGGATTTCTTCCAAAGGCCTCTCCAACAGGAAAGCCATCTCCAACAGGAAGGAAGCGGCGTTGGTTCCATCGTGCCGCCGGGAGCGCCGGGCTCGGAACTTAAATGCCGACCGCGCATTGTCAAAAGAGCAACTCAGCTACTCCGAAAGGCAGTATCCCATGCAGTTCCCCCCTGAGATGGAAGACCAAATTCAGCCGCTGGAGACTCAGGTCATTGACCTCATTCCGGCATTGCGGGCGTTTGCGCGCACCTTCGTCACCTCCAACTTCGAGGCGGACGATCTCCTGCAGGAAACCCTTTTCCGCGCGTTGCGGGGCATCGATGGCTTTGAACCCGGCACAAATCTGAAGTCGTGGCTCTTCACCATCATGCACAATGCCTTCCGCACGCAGTACAAATTGCGGCGGCGTGAAGCGCCAGGCGTCGTCAATTGCGCCGAACTGCCGATACCAATGGCACCGCCACAGGAGTGGTGTGTGCTCAGCAGCGAATTGCGCACCGCGCTGGAAACGCTGGCGCCCGACCATCGGGAGGTCCTTG
Organism: Ensifer sp. VA4; assembly: GCF_055710065.1. Taxonomy (NCBI): domain Bacteria; kingdom Pseudomonadati; phylum Pseudomonadota; class Alphaproteobacteria; order Hyphomicrobiales; family Rhizobiaceae; genus Ensifer; species Ensifer sp. VA4. The sequence goes on from NZ_JBVQPO010000009.1 coordinate 294,386, forward strand.
TCCTCGTCGCCGGCTATGGCCTGAGTTATAAGGAGGCGGCCGAGATCTGCGATTGCGCCGTTGGAACCATAAAGAGCAGATTGAGTCGAGCCCGCGATGAGCTCGCCTATCGCATGAACGGTGTGCCGGTAGGATGAACCGGCGCGCCTTCTGATCACTGCATGAAAATCAGGTAGAGCGCGCCGACGAGGACCAAGCAGAGCAGAACGACGAAAAATCGCTTCGCGACGCGATCGGCATTCTGCCTGCGAAGCGCCCGGCGGGCGGCATCACTACGTGCAGGCCGCGTCTCGCCCGCCAAGTTTGAGACGTCGGGCCCCAGGCCGTCAGCCGTTTCTTCCTGGTCTGCGAGCGTGTTCTTGCTGACCATTTCTTCTAGCAGGTGCAGCCGGCGTCCGTACTCGGCGCCACTTTTGCCTTGGCGTTCCAGCTGCGCGAGATTGTCGTTGAGATCCGCCCGCTTTACCTCGAGGCTAAGCGGGTTGGCTGTCGCGCGGATCGTCAACGCATCCTTCGTTTCACCCGACCGCCGCGTCAGAGATTCGACAGCAGAAACGACCTCCGGAGAGAAGCCGGAATCCAGCAGCCTTTCAGCCGTCCATCCCGGCGATTTTTCAAGCACATCATGGAGGAAGGCAACCGCCTTGGCCTTGTCGCCCTGAACGGCATCGGCAACGCGTTGACAATGCCGTATGTATGGTTCGCCCGCCTTGTCACGCTGGCCGGCATGGGCGTGAACGGCGACTTCTCGCGCCCAAGCATGCTCTTCGGGCGCGGACAGCAGGACCGGGGAGCGCCACAGGGAACGTCGATCGCGGGTGTCAGCCATTGCTACGGCCTTTGGTTGTGAGCGCCGCCCGGAGTGGTCACACCTCTAAGGCCGATGCCCGCCAAACCAGGGTCTCGACGCGCCGCATCTGCCAGCGAAACGATGCCGACAAGACGCTTGTTACGATCAACGACGGGCAAGCGGCGTACCTGCTCGTCGCCCATGTTGCGGGCTACCTCGGACACCTCTTCGTCGTCGAAGCAGTATTTGACGTCGGCGGTCATGACGTCGCCGACACGGGTCTTGTCGTCACGACCGTCAGCGACACAACGTACGACGATATCACGGTCGGTAATCATGCCGACCAGGCGATCATTATCGCCGACCGGCAGAAATCCGATATCGTTTTCGGCCATTTCCCGCGCAACTGTTGAGATCGTATCGTCCGGGCTGGCAACGTGGACGTCCCTTGTCATGATTTCGGAAATTCGCATGGCTGTTCTCCGTTCCGTTCAGGATTCATCGGCTCCGCGGCCGGCCGTTCCGTGCGGAGCCGTCGACGGAGCAACCACGGTTCCGGTATCGTCGTCGGCGTCTTTCGCGGGATGGAGGCGTTCACGTTCTGCTATTTCACGGCTGGCCTGTTCCCAATGGCGCTGTTCAGCACCTTCTGGCCGTCCCTCGCTTTCCCAGATCGCATATGCGCGCCGGCGAATGAGTTCCTCCCTGTCGTCCATGACACTGGCCCTCCCTTCTAGTGCTGCGCCTTGCAAACTCTGAATTCGTGGATTTGTTCCGGCACCCCTGCAAGGGCCCCGGATCGAATGCGCCGCACGCAATAATCCTCGAAAACTTCTCGGAACTATGCGGGGAACCGCCGGTTCTTCATGGGTAACGAGGAAAAAGGAATGAGCCCGACCCCACGCAGACCCGGCGAGCAACAGCCACCACCCCCGGAGCCGAACCGGACACCGCGGCCAATCGAGGAACCAGAACCCGAAGATCTGCCGGATGAGAAGCGGACGCCGAACCCGGACGAAGTCCGTGAACCACCCATGCACGCCGAACTTCGCCTATCGTCCATCTAGCCGCGAGTTACTGCTGTCAGTTTGGCCCATACGGGCTTTCGCCATGAATGATCATCATCAACTCGTGCAGCCATGCATCGAGCGGCTGTGTTCTCTGCCTCGTAGGGGCCAAGGCAATCGCACGTTCGAGCGTGCGCTCGACGAGGAAGTCCGCAGCCGTGACGCTCGACGTCAACACCCTGGCCCTGAGACGCAGGCCGGGAATGAGATCCGTAACGGGTTGATCGGGCAGGCTTCCGCAGATCGGGGCAAGCGTTGATAAATTCTGAAGATACTGCTCGAAAACCGCGCTCACCAAGTCTGACGAGCTAGTGCATTTGCTAAGGCGCGCGGCCGAGCTGAATCTTTCCGGAACGCTCAAATCATCGTAGCCGCTGAAGAAGATCAATGGCACCGATCGGCGCGCAAGCTCGTCCGCCACGGGAAAAACCAACTCGCCATTGAGGTTGATGTCGAGGACAGCAACCTGAATATCGTCAGCCTTCGAAAGCCGCTTCAGGGCATCTTGCACCGTTGGGGTGGGGCCAATGATGGTCGCGCCGGCCCGTTCGAGCCATAGGGCGATGTCATTCGCGACATAGAACTCATCCTCTGCCACCAGCACCCGCAATTGCTGCAGGTCCAGCATCATTTTCCGTCCTCAATCCTTCTGCCCATCTAAGTTCTTCTGGCGCTGTGCGCGGGCGGTCGCCGATGCTGCGGCTCGCCGGGATTCGAGAGCCCTCTGAAGCCTGTTGGCGAGTATGAGCAACCGATCCGGGATATCATCGACGAGCCCTGCATCCGGCTCGACCGCGCGAGGAGCCGAATTGTCCATCAACAAGGTCTCGTTTTCATTACCTGTTTTCTTGCCCGAAGCCATCGCTTCCACCTACTCGTCTATTACAGTGCACTCTCGGGCATGCTCGCCGCCGATAGCAGCAATACCGTAAGGATACGCCCCGCGGGAGCAGAAGCCAAGTTTTCCGGGTCCGGGGCGGCGGTCGCATTGTATCGGAACGAACGACGGCGCTGTCGGTTTGGTCCCCATGATGTTCCCGAACCGGATCAACAACGCTGGCATCTCTGGTCGAGCGAGATCAGCCGCTATCTCTGCGAAAAGCGCCCTGTTGGCTGTGCTCGCCATTATACCGACTGCCCATCCGACATTCCCCCAGACTGCCGATAAAGTTCCATCCGCCGATTGCCAAACCGGTCCCGAAACGCCTGAGAACGAGCAGTACGAGGACTGGACGCAGAAGCTCGAGAGATGCGCCGGCGTTCTTCTGCCGCCCAAGACAGGTGACCGCGAACTGGTGGAACCGGCTCCGCCCACCGGGAACACACGCATTATCAAGCCCCACGAACTACCGCCCGATGAAGGCGCCGGTGACGGCATTGAGCAATGAGCCGCCGAAGCTCTCCGGCGCCGCGCATCCTTCAAGACACGAGAAGGTCGCCGTAGCATTTTGAATTGCTGCTATTTTTGCCCCTCGGCCGGCGAAGATTAAGGGAAATATGCAGTGGGCTTGCCTTCCGGCGCAGCGGTCGAATGGTTGATTCAAGCTCTATCGACTGACGCTGGTAGTCGCGTGCTCTACAGACGCTTTTGCGCTGAAGACTTGGCGCCGGCCTTCGGTGATTTCTAATTCGCGGATGTCCGATCTCGCCGCATCGAGTTTTGCTTCGACCTCAAGCAATCTCTTGCGCATGGTGATGACCGCAGCCGAAACCACGAGAATATCGGCGATCACGACAATGACTGCGCCGACAACACCTTCAACGCCAAACAGGATCAATATGACAGCGCCGACAAATATCGTAACGGCGCCGCATCGCAGGTTGCGGCCGCCTCTCAGGAAGAGCACGGCGGGAAAGGTCGCCAGCAGGACCGTTACGATCCCGGACTTGTCCGCAATGCTCTGCGAAGCGAATTCGATGAGTGTATCCATAGCGACCCACGGCTCGCTGAGACCAGTTCAAGTTGAGCGTCTGATCAACCGGGCGTTCCATCCGAACGCACCGATGTTCCGGTGAGGGCATTCATCAAAGTGTCGTCGAAAATGGCTAGGGTGCCAGCTCGGCGGCCTTTTCGGCGGCTCCGGTCTGCTCCGGCTCGACGATTACCATCTTGAGACACAGTTCGTCAGCAGTCTCATTCGCGTATTTCCCCCTTGGCCCTACCACAATAGTGGTACGCGCCATCGCCTTTTGGCGATGCAGTTGGCCAAAAGTACTCGTCCTTTCATCCCTTGCTTCAGCTTACTACGCACTAGTGCTGATGGCACTGATATCAGCGAACCTGATATATTTTTCGGTGGCCGGCAGTTTGATCGGTCGACGGCGGAGCAGGATGACTTGGGCGTACGGCGAACCGGTGTGCGAATGCCGGGACTGCTGCGCGTGAGTGCGCCTAACCATTAGCTCCTCAAACGTTTGTTTTACTGCAGGCCCCTCCGCTGGTGCAGCACCGGCAGAGCATAATCATTATAGATATTTGAAGGGATTTGACGATGCAGGGCTCGACCGACCGCGTGATTGTGACACCGGAACCGGCGCTGCTCGACGTGAGGGAGATTATCGATTTTCTTTTCCGGCGCTGGAAGTTCATATCGTGCACCGCCGTCTTAACGCTCGGAGCTTTCGTCGGAATCTCGCTCGTCGTTACTCCGTCCTATACAGCGATCTCCAGGATTCTGCTCGACGCTCCCAAGGACTATATCCTCTCTCAGGACGCCGGGCCCGAACTGCGCGACAACTCCACATTCATCGAAAGCGAAATCGCCGTCCTGACGTCCGCCTCGCTGCTTCAGAAGGTTGTCGAAAGCGAGGGGTTGGCGCCAGACCCTGCGCTTGAGGCCGCGGCGCTGACGTGGCTCGAGGGCGCGCTCGAAGTCTCGCGCGTCGGACTGGCCGATGTCATCGAGCTCAACGTAACCTCGAATGACCCCGAACAGGCGGCACGCCTCGCCAATGCGCTTGCCCAGGTTTACGTGCAAGACCGCATCGAGTCTCGTTACGAGGGGGCCAAGAAGGCTTCCACCTGGTTGAGCGAACGCGCCGGAATTCTGCGCGAAGAACTGAGCCGCTCGGAAAACGCCGTGCAAAAGTTCCGCGCCGAGCATAATCTTCTGGCGACGCAGTCCGGGAGCCTGACCGGGCAGCAATTGTCCGAATTGAACATAGCGCTCATCAACGCCCGTGCTGAACTGGCGACGAAACGCTCTAAGTTCGAGCAGGCGGAGAAGGTCGTAAAGTCGGGTGGCGATGCCCAGACCCTGCCCGACGTGCTGCAGTCCGATGTCGTCAGCGCGCTGCGCACCCAGGCTGGAGTCGTGACGCGCAAGGAAGCAGATCTGCGGCTACGTTACGGCGACCAGCATCCTGAGGTGATGACGGTCCAGGCGGAGCACCGCGACATCGAGCAGCAGATCGCCGCCGAGATACAGCGGCTCGTCGGCAACCTCAGAAACGAGGTGGAAGCCGCCGAAGCGCGCGAAGCTGCGCTGTCTCGGGCACTTGCGTCGGTATCCGGTCAGTCGGCGGTCGAGGATCAGGTCGGCGTTCAGTTGCGCGATCTGGAGCGGATTGCGGCCGCGAACAAGGAACTGTTCCAGACATTCCTGTCGCGCGCCAAGATCGCCGAGGAGAAATCGACACTGCTGAGCAGCGGTGTGCGCGTTATTACACGCGCCGGCGTCCCGCTCGAGCCAAGCTTCCCGAATAGACCGCTTTTTGCGGCCGTGGGCCTGGTGGTCGGTGCTGCCTTGGGCGGAGCCGGCGCGCTTGTCCGCGAGCTGTTTTCATCCGGCTTCATGGCAAGGCGCCAGGTGGAAGAAGCACTGGCCGTTCCAGTTCTCGCCTCCCTGCCGCGTATGACGGAATGGACGCGGACAAAATCGCGCGTGCAGCCGGTGGCGTATCTGGAGCACCGCCCCCTGTCGCGCTACAGCGAGGCCGTCAGAAGGTTGCGCCTGGGTCTCGGCGGCATACCCGACACGGATCATTCGCCATCAATCACCCTCGTTACCTCGGCGATGCCGGGCGAAGGCAAGACGACGCTTGCACTCAGCCTTGCTTGCTCTGCCGCCGCAGATGGGGAGCGCGCGCTGGTAATCGATGCCGATCTCAGGGTTTCGGCCACCACCGCCTTCTTTGGCATGACCGAGAATGTCGGACTGGTCGACCTTCTGACACTCCCGATCGATCCTGCCAAGGCAATCCACCTGGACGAGCGCTCGGGCATTCACGTTCTGCCGGCCGGCGCAAAGACCTTGAACCCCCCCGCTCTCCTTGCCTCGGCACGGATGCGCTCCCTCATCAACGAGTTCCGGGCAAGCTATGACACGGTGATCATCGATGCGCCGCCGGTCGGCCCGGTGGCAGATGCCTCCATTCTCGCCGGACACGCCGACAAGGTGGTGTTCGTCGTGAAGTGGCGTGACACGTCCCGCGAAGCAGTGGCGGAAGGCATTCGATACCTCGGCGACAGATCCAAGCTCGCTGGGATTGCCCTGACGATGGTCGATGGGCCGAAATTGCCCAGATATGGACGCTACGCGTCTCTTGATGGCAATGGATATGACGGCCGCTACCTGAATTGATGAGCAACCTCGCTCGTTCCTTCGAGGAAAGGAAGAGATTCATCTTTAATAAATATAGTTAATACATTGATAACACATAACGGAAATCAATAAATCAAAGCAACAAATAGACATATACTGAATAAAAATCGAACAATTAAAAAACAGGAATGGAGGTGGAGAGATGCTGAGTGACAACTCACACGATGGTTCACGTTCGGTTCCACTTGACGATGCTCGCGATGCTCAGCCCGAACGCTGGTACGTGGTGCAGACACATCAACACTGTGAGACCCTGGCTGAAAAGCATCTGACTTCACAAAACTTGCGGACCTACCTGCCGAAACGGCGCCGAACCGTTCGCCATGCGCGCAGCATAAAGACTGTGTGCGGCGCCTATTTCGATGGCTACCTTTTCGTCTCACTGGATATTCAACGGCAGAGATGGTCGCCGATCAATTCGACCGTCGGCGTGCGCAAGCTCGTGATGAGCGACCGCAAGCCGATACCGGTCCCTTACGGAATCGTCGAAGCCTTGATCTTGGCGACCGACGAAGCGGGCTTCCTTCACCCCAAGGATATGTTCCAAGCGGGAAAAACAATTAAAGTAGAGAGCGGCCCCTTTGCAGATCAACTTGGCGTCCTTGACTACGTCGGGCGCTCAGGAGCAGTCCGCGTCTTGATGGATATTATGAATAGGGCCGTTCCAATTTATATAGACAGAGACAAGTGCTTGGTGATAAATTAACATCTTCTTAATTAGTGCTTTTGTTGAGTTTGTTGCTTTAGTTCTAGGTTTTTTGCGCGAACGATGAGCCAGATCGACTCACCCTCGCTGCGGCAGCCTGCGAAGAATCGGCCAAGCCTGCGCTGCGTCGAAAGACTGGCAACGGCACATCACTGGATTTCACGGATGACGCTCCCGACAATCGATTGTGAAGAGCTCCCTCTGCCACTGGCCATGAGGACGGGCCTGTCTCATCATAGCCTCTCGAAGAGGCCCACGGAGCAAAAGAGCGGCAGTGAACTGTACTGGCAGATCCCATGAAGTCGCGGCCCATGTCGACTTGGCAAGAAAACGTCGTGACCAAGGAGGCCTCGACTTCGCAGGCGAGCGGTCTCGACCAGGCAGCGACGTTACGGAGCGGCCCAACCAGATGCCTCCCCTCACCTCCAGTTCCACCGTTGGCGATCGCGGCGGAACTGTTTGCGGCGCTGGATGCGGCCGATATCCACTATGGCATCGTCCAGGATCCGGGAAGCCTGCCGCAGGCCCTCGCCGGCCGTGACGACATCGACATGCTGCTCGATAAGCGGGACTACATGGCCTTTTGCGCGATCATGGCTCGGCTCCACGGCCGTCGCAGCGTCAGCCTCTCCTGCTACGACAATGTGTGTGACGGCAGAGAAGATTGGTTCGTTCCTGACTTCTCACGCAGCGCCTATCTACACATCGATCTTCATGTCGGCATCCGCGTCGGCTGGGAGTTCCGCAAGCGTTATCTGGCGTTCGACTATGCGGCCGTCGCGCAGTGGGAGCGCCTGTCGGTCGAGGGAGTAACCATCCCGGTCGCCTCTCTCGAGGACGAGATTCGGTTGACGATTGGTCGTTTCGCGTTTCGTCTTTGGGGATGGCCGTGGACACGATGGGTGGTCTTGCCTGGGGACTGGGAGGACCACCTTGCGCAACTGCCCTTTCGATCCGGCGAAGCAGGTGAACGTGTCATCGAATGCGCCGGTGGCGGCAGCGGCACTATAAGTTGCAGGATTCGGCCGAACGAAGGCGGCATCGAGGTCTGTCGCGCTGATCTCGCGCGGCTCAGGCACGCGATCCGTCATCGGTGCGGCTATTCCCGCGGCAGCGGTCTGGCGGATGGGACGGTCCACTACATCCGCAAGGCCTCCTATCTTTCGTTGAGGGTCCTGGGGAGACTGTGGCCAGGCAGCGTTCCGGCAAAGAGGCGTGCCTCTACGGGCGGGCTCGTGGTCGCACTCGTCGCGCCGGATGGCCTTGGCAAGAGCACGCAGACCGATCTGCTGACACGCATCTTCGCCTGGAAGCTCGGTTGCGCGCAGGTTTATGTCGGCACTGGAGAAGGCGATGGATGGTGGTTCCGCAAGGCATTGCAAAATCTGCTTTCCCCCCGCAGGCACCAATTCAAGGCGGTGATCCAGCGTGACCGCAAGGAACCGCGCGGCGGGGCGATAGGCAAGGTGCTCGCAGCCGGGCTGGCTTTGTGGGCCGTGCTGATTGCGATCGAGAGATACGGGGTCGTCAAGCGTGCGCATCGATGGGCGACACGCGGCCTGATCGTCGTGTGCGATCGGTGGCCGCAGACGCTTCGCAAGGGGTACCTGGACGGACCGATGATCCAGTCCGACCTGCCTGCCGTTCCCGGCCTTGCGGCGCTTGCCCGCTTCGAAGAGCGGCTTTATCACAAGATGAGCGAATGCAAGCCAGACCTTATCCTTCACCTCGTATCGGATTTCTCCGTCTCGCAGAGCAGAAAGCCGGGAGAGATCAGCAAGGAAGGGTTTGAGGCGCGGATGTCGTTGATGACCGAGCTTCGAGCACTCGACAAAGACATCAGGGTCGTCGACGCAAGCGGCAATACCGAAACTATCACCCGGGTTCTTTTCAAGCAAATCTGGCTTTCCCTGTAAGAGGCGACGCCTTCTCCCAAATCCCGGCAGGTCACACGCGCGACGTTCCGGCGCGGCCTTCTGCTTGTTCCCTAGAATCGTCGCCGACAAGGCGTGCGCGCCCCGAAACGCCGTCGTTTCGCAGCCAAGCCCCTCAACGAACTACCAGCAGTCATCAGCCTCGCGGAGATACACGCAGATGAAGATCGTTCATGTGTTGACTCGCCTACATCGCGCGGGTTCGGAGGAAAATACGCTGGCCTGTTGCAACGCCCAGGTGAAGCACGGTCATGAGGTCCTGTTGGTTCACGGCAACGAATATGATGCCAGCCTGCGGGCCTCCGTCGCCAAGACCATGCGGGTCGTCAGCCTTGACGCGCTGGTTCATCCGATATCCCCCATCAACGACTTCGCGGCCCTGCGGCAACTCAGCCGGCTTCTCCTCGAATGGCACCCCGACATCGTTCATACCCATCAAAGCAAGGCTGGCATTATCGGCCGGTTGGCGGCTAGGCAGGCCAATGTCCCGGGCATCATCCACGGCGTGCACATCCTACCTTTCGTGCACGTCGGCAATGCTCAGAAACTGACATTCCTTGCAGCCGAACGACTGACCGCACGGTTCACACGCGCCTTCATCGACGTCAGCCAATCGATGCGCGATATCTGCGTTTCCCACCATATCGGCAGCCCCGCACAGCACTATGTCGTCCATTCGGGTTTCGACCTTATGCGCTTTTCCCACGCCCATTGGCCGAGTGAGGCGCCGCGGCTTCTCGGCATTGCACCTGGCGAGCCCAAGCCGCCGGTCGTGTTGATGCTGGCGGCACTCGAACCGAGGAAGCGCCATGTCGAACTCATCGAAGCGTTTCCCAAGGTCATCGAGCGCGTTCCAGACGCGCGGTTGATCCTCGCCGGCGAAGGACCGGCACGGCGGGATATCGAAGCCGCCATTGCCCGCTCCCCGGTGGGCGGCAGTATCCACCTGATCGGATATCATTCCGAGCCAGAACAACTGATCAGCCTGGCCGATGTCTGCGTGCTGACATCAATGCGAGAAGGACTGCCGCGCGTGGTCATGCAATACCTGGCCGGCGGCAGGCCCTGTGTTGTTTCGGAGCTGCCTGGGCTGGAGGAAGTCGTCAGGCACGGTGTCAACGGCATCGTCACCCCCGCCGATGACGTGAACGCTGCGGCGACGGCCATTGCCGATCTCCTCGAAAACAAGGCGCTTCGCGCCCATTTGGCCGAAGGCGCAAGACACACCGACCTCACATCCTGGGGACTTGATGCGATGTGCGACAGCGTCGAGACGGTCTACCAGTCCGTACTCGGGGCGCTGCCCCAAAACGACCTTTCAGGCGCGCGGGCTTATCAGTCGCAACTGCAATAGCGATCACAGTGTCTGCAGATTTCCACACCTCGATCAGGGCGGGCTCACCGCTACCAAGGTAGCCGCGTCTGTCCTTCTCTTTCAAAGGCAATAGGTCTGTCCCGTTTCTCCTGGGAGATATATCGTGACTCAAATACCGGCCGAATCCTCACGTCCCTGGCACAAGGCGATTCCGCTCCCGATTGAGCAGATCAAGAATCGATTTGTGCTGCGCTGCCTGTTCTGCTCGCTGGCCATGCTCGGTGACCTCTGCGTGATCCTTGCAGCAGCCGTCACGACCAACCTGGTCAGCCTGCACATAACCGGCCGTGCGCACGGGCCAGAGCTCGCCTATGTCGTCTTGCCGACCTACCTGGTCGCCGCCTGGAACCTGGGCGCCTACCATTTGCCGACGCTGCGTTCGCGCTTGGCATCTGTCAGAAGTTGCCTTGCCTCCCTGGCGACCGCGGCCAGCTTCTCGCTCTTCGCAGCGCTCGCCTTCAGCGTCATCGGCAGCTTCTCATCGCGACAAACGGCCTTCTTCCTTGGGCTCACCGCCGTCGGCCTCACCGTCTTCCATTGGAGCGTGGCGGCCGGATTGCGCCGCCGGGAAGATCAAACGGAGACGAAAGTCATTCTTTTGGGCGACGACAGCGTCCGTTCAAATCGCCAGCGCAAAGTCGCAACGACCATTAACGTGAGAGCACGCGACTGGCGTCCGATGGAAATGGATCCGAACTTCCTCAATGACCTGTCGTTGGCGGTGGCGGACGCGGATCGGATCGTGTTGTCGTTCAGAGCCTTCAAGGAACAACAGAAATGGGCAAAGCTGCTCGGCGAACTCGGTTTCGAGACCGAGTTGCTTGAACCCGGACTTGCTGGCCTGAAACCGTTGGCGCTCCGCTACCTCGATTCCACGCCAACGCTCGTTGTCTCGACGGGACCGCTGACATTACACAAGCGCGCGCTCAAACGCGGCTTTGACCTGATGCTCGTGCTGCTCGCAGCGCCGATAATCGTGCCTCTAATCGCGGTACTCGCGGTTCTCGTACGCGCGGATTCGCCCGGGCCGGCGTTCTTTGTGCAGAAACGGATCGGCACCAACAACAGATATTTCAACTGCATCAAGTTCAGGACCATGCGCGTCGATCTGACCGATGCGGCCGGCAACCACCTTACCGAGCGCAACGACCCTCGGATAACACGGCTTGGGCATTTCCTGCGCCATACCAGTCTCGATGAACTGCCCCAACTTTGGAACGTCTTCATGGGGCAAATGAGCCTTGTCGGTCCTCGGCCACACGCGCTGGGCGCATCGGCAGAGGGTGCGCTTTATTGGGAAGTGGTGCCGGATTATTGGCATCGCCATTCGATGAAGCCTGGACTGACGGGCCTTGCCCAGATCCGCGGTTATCGAGGTCCGACCGAGAAGAAATGCGACATCGAAAGCCGCGTCGCCGCCGACATCGAATACATCCACACGTGGTCGCTCTGGCTGGATGTGAAGATCCTTTTCAGGACCTTGCGGGTCCTTGTGCACAGCAATGCATTCTGAAGTGTCTCGAGTATCGTCACGTCCCAGGCGTTGACGAAGGAGAAGGCGATGAAACCGTATGTCGATAGCTATGGCTCTTCACGGTTCGCCGGCGAATGCCGAGGCCCTGGAGACTTTCACGGCCCGATGCGCGTGGTCGATTGCGGCCGACTGCTGCTGCGAATTCTCGCGGTGGTGGCTGCCTTGCTGACCGCCAATCTCGCCCGTGCCGAGGGGTATGTGCTCGACACCGGCGATGTCGTGCGCGTCCTGGTCTTCGGTGAGGCGGCCTATCCTTTGGAGGTGGCGGTCGACGATCGCGGCTCGATCGCGCTTCCGCTTCTGGGTGACGTTCGCGCCCGTGGCCTGACGGCAGCCGCCCTCTCACAGAACATCCGACAAGCCTACCAGCAACGGAAATTGATCCTCGACCCCTATGTCAAAGTCGAGATCGGACAATATCGTCCGTTTTTCATATCCGGCGCCGTCGCGCACCCCGGCTCCTATCCGTTCCAGCCGGGGATAACCGTCCGGCACGCATTGGCGCTTGCCGGCGGCTTCCGCCCAACCACAGCCGGAGAAACCGTGCCGGCATTACAGATCGCGGACCTGCGTAGCGAGCGGGCAAACTTGATGATCGAAGAATATCGACTGAAGGTTCGCCTTGCCCGGCTCAACGCCGAGAGCAAGCTGGCCGACAGCTTTGCTATTCCGACTGATCCGCCAGCCGAACTTGGCCAGAGCCTGATTGACGAGATCATTGGAACCGAAAAGGCCCAGTTGAAGGCTCGGCTGGCCGCATACCGGGACGACGTATCTTATCTTGAAGCCTCGCTGGCGCGCCTGAAGAAGGAAGCCGAGACGCTGGCCGGCGCCAAGGACGAACGACAGCAGACGTTGAAGAGCCAGCTCGAAGAGTTGGAAGCTGTGCGGACCCTGCGCCAGAAAGGTTTGATTACCAATACGAACGTGATGGCGCTGGAGCGCGCCCAGAACAACTATCGCCTCGACCTCGCCCAGTTCGAAATGCAGCAGACGCGGTTGCAGCAGGATCTGCTCAACATGGAAAGCGAGCTGCGCAAGAAGCATCAGGACCACGAATTCCAGTTGATTTCGGACACGCAGGAGACACAGGTTCAACTGGCGAAGCTTGCAAGCCAGCTCAGATACCTGTCGGACAAACTGCTTTTCGTCTTCGAATATGGCGAGCATCGGACAATCGAAGAACTGCAGGGATCGGTAAGGATCCTGATTTTCCGGCGCGGCCAGAAGACGGGCCAGGAAGTCGCCGCAGACGAAGACACCGACGTCAATGCAGGCGACGTCATCGAAGTCTCGGTCGTGGCGAACAAGGGCTTCTATTCGTCGGGAGCTTCGCGTCCGGACCCGGCGGCGGACATGGAAAAGAAAGCGTTCTGACGGGAAGGCGAGCCGCCATCGATCATGTCGCGGGACGATACCTGCACCTTGCGACGCGATCGCAGCACCAGCAAGCCGGTTACGGACCCCAACTGAACCGTCATCACGGCGAGCAGGCTCAGTAAGATCACGGCGAATACACCATCGATGCCCCGGTGAAGCACCAGATAAACGGGCGTGATCAACAATACGACAATGGACGACAGGAAAATCCAGACGACCCGCCCGAAGCATCCTCCGAGAAATCCGATCGTCAGAAGGGTCGCGAACTCAAACACCTGATACCCCTCTCATGCTGCGCTCTTCGTCAGAGCGACAGTTGGAGTCACGTGTAAATATCGCAGTAACCATCAGCGAAAACAATGACAGTCGTGCAACAGTCCCACAAGTTTCGGATGCGCCGGCGTTGCTTTGCGGCCACTTCGGCGACCAGGATGCACTGAGTATGGTATTCAGCGGCCACAGTATTACCGACATTCTGACCTTCCTTTCAGGTGCAGTCTTCATGCTTGCGGCAAGTCATAGGCGCGCCGCGCCGCGCCGCAAGGCTGCGCCGGCGAAACATGGGCAGCTGTTGCGTGGGCCGCGGCAGAGGTCACGCCGTCGCCACAGCGCGGTCACGCCATTGCAGGTGACCGGCGCATTCCTCTTCTTGCTCACCCTTCTCCGATTTGCATTCGAGTTCCTGCCCGCCAACAGCGCGTGGAAGACTGCGCGATCCGCGTTCGCCGTCGCCCCATGGCCGGCATGGATGGAGAGCCTCACCGCAAGCGCCGCCTCTCTAAGGGACCAACTGACGGAACTGACGGGCGTTGCTTTGGACGAGCCGTTATTTTGGCTGGCCATCGCGGTACTGGGCCTCATGCTGATGGTCGTTCCGCGGCGGCGCAGGCGAAGACGCGTTTCCGCCAACACGCCCGCAGCCACCCTTTCGGCCACGCAAAGGCGCGTGCCGGGCACGGAGCTTGCAGGCGCCTTGCGTTCCTGCCGCGGCGCACTCGCAGGTGTCGCGATCTTCAGCGGCGTCAGCAACATCCTGATGCTGAACGGCGCGATCTTCATGCTGCAAGTCTACGACCGCATCCTGCCGAGCCGGAGCGTGCCAACGCTCATCGGCCTGTCGATACTGGCTGCCGCCCTCTTCCTCGGGCAGGCGACCATAGATTTGCTGCGCGGCCGCATCATGACGCGGATCGGCGCCGAACTGGACGAATGCGTTTCGGGGCGGGTTTTCTCCGCAATCGCGCGCCTACCACTTCTCGTCGGGCAACAGGGCGAAGGACTGCAGCCTCAGCGCGACCTCGACAGCATCCGCACCTTCCTTGCCAGCCCGGGTCCCAACGCGCTTTTCGAGCTGCCGTGGCTTCCCTTCTACATCGCGATCATCTGGAGTTTCCACCCGATCCTCGGGCTGACGGCGATCGGCGGCGCGATCGTATTGGTGGCGTTGACGATCACGACCGAGATGCTGACACGCAAGCCGGCGAGCGCGGCGACATCTTCGGGAATCCGGCGCAACAACCTGGCGGAAGCCAGCCGCCGCAATGCGGAAGTTCTGGCCGCCATGGGCATGCGACGGCGCCTGCATGAGCAATGGCAGGAAACGAGCCGCGAACACATCGCCCAGCAGCAGCGCGTCAGTGATGTCGTCGGGGGCCTCGGCAGCCTTTCCAGGGCGTTGCGACTGATGCTTCAATCCGCGATGCTGGGTGTTGGTGCCTGGCTGGTGATCCATGGTGAGGCAACGGCTGGTGTCATCATCGCCGGCTCGATCCTGGCTGGACGGGCCCTTGCGCCCGTGGATCTCGCAATCGCTCATTGGCGCAATTTCATTTCTGCGCGCCAAAGCTGGCGCAGGCTGAGCCAGTTGCTTTCACGGCTGCCTGACGAGGTGGGGCCGATGGCCCTCCCGACGCCCCGTTCCAGCCTCACCGTCGATCGTGTCGCCGTCAGCGCGCCTGGCACGCAACGGCTGATCGTGCAGGGCATCGAGTTAAATCTCAGCGCAGGTGTCGGCCTTGGCGTGATCGGCGCCAGCGGTTCGGGCAAGTCAACCTTCGTACGCGCTCTCGTCGGCGCCTGGCGGCCGACGATCGGCCGCGTAAAGCTCGACGGGGCCGCACTCGATCAATGGCCGCAAGACCAACTTGGACGCTACATCGGCTATCTGCCGCAGGATGTGGAGCTCTTCTCGGGAACGGTTGCGACCAACATTGCGCGCTTTGAGCCGGTGGCGGATGCCGAGGCGGTTGTTGCCGCGGCACGGGCAGCCGGCGTCCATGACCTGATCGTCAGTCTGCCCAATGGATACGAGACCCAGATTGGCGAAGGCGGAACCGCACTTTCGGCCGGACAGCGTCAGCGCATAGCGCTCGCCCGAGCCCTCTATCGCGACCCATTTCTGATCGTGCTCGACGAGCCGAACTCCAACCTCGACGCGGATGGCGAGAGGGCCCTTGGCGAAGCGATCAAAAGGATCAAGGCTCGCGGCGGGATCGTCGTCATCGTCACGCATCGACCGAACATCCTCGCCGCGGTCGACCTGGTGATGGAAATGAAGGAGGGGCAGATGCAGACGTTGGGCCCGCGAGATCGGGTGCTTTCGAAGCTCTCCCCGCTGCAGCCGGCCAACAGTGATTTCCTCAGACCCATCGCCATCCACCCCAAACTGCCGAATTGAAGGCGGTTAAAACAATCGTCGCCATTCAAATGAACGGACCACACTCCCACCGACGCTCCATTCGCCGCAACCTCCTGGGTGGGGTCACGGTCATCGCCCTGCTTTTCGGCGTGGTCGGCGGCTTCGCTGCAACGATGGAGATCTCCGGCGCGATCATCGCTCACGGCGTGGTGGTCGTTGCCTCCAATGGCAAGAAAGTTCAGCACCCGACCGGCGGCATTGTCAGCAAGATCCTCGTGCGCGACGGTACGCATGTCGAAGCCGGCGATCTTCTCGTGCAGCTCAGCGATGTCGTGCCGCGCGCCAATCTGGCCTTCGTGACCAAGAGCCTGGACGAGCTCTATGCCCGAAAATCGCGCCTCGAGGCAGAGCGCGATGGCGGCGAGCAATTGACGATCGCCCCGACACTGGTGGCGCGGATGAGTGAGCCGGAGGTTGCAACGCTGGTCACGAGCGAGCGGCGACTGTTCGAAATTCGCCGCATCGAGCGCTCCGGCAACAAAGCGCGGCTTCGCGAGCGCATCGAGCAGCTCCAAAAGCAGATCGAGGGCTACTTGGCGCAAGGAAAGGCCAAGAGCAAGGAGATCGAACTGATCAGGGAAGAACTCGAGGGGATTCGCGATCTTGTCGCGATGAAGCTCACGCCGCTGTCGAAGCTGACGGCCTATGAGCGCGACGCGACCCGGATCGAGGGCGAGCGGGCGCAGCTGATCGCCAGCACTGCGCAGGCGCGGGGCGCGATCGCAGAGGTCCAGCTTCAGATCCTGCAGCTGGACAAGGAGTTTTCGAGCTCGACCGGCAGCGAGCTTCGCGACGTCGACGCCAAGATTGCCGAGTTCGAGGAACGACAGGTGACGGCCGCGGATCAACTGTTGCGCATCGAAATCCGTGCGCCCGTCAGCGGCTCCGTCTATCAGTCGACTGTGCACACCATCGGTGGCGTGATTGGTGCCGGCGAGCCGATCATGATGATCATACCGGACCAGGATGCCTTGGCGATCGAGGCAAAGGTCGCTCCTCAGGACATCGACCAGGTCCTTGTCGGCCAAAGCGCCCAGCTGCGGTTCACCGCCTTCAATCAGCGCATCACGCCGGAGTTCCAAGGTGTCGTCTCGATGGTCGCGGCCGACGTGACGCATGATCAGCGCACGAATGAGAGCTACTACGTCGCGCGGATCGCGCTAAAGCCCGATGGGTCGGAACACATGGGTTCCTTGGCCCTCCTTCCCGGCATGCCCGCCGAGGTGTTCATCACGATCGGGGACCGGACGATGCTCTCCTATCTGATGAAGCCCTTGTCAGACCAGATGATGCGAGCATTCCGGGACCAATAGGCGCAATGCAGGCGGCACCAACGCTGCCGCTCAATCGCTGTCTCCAGCGAAGGAGGATTGCTGTGATCGCGGACAAGCTCAGACCCCCGATATTCCTGATCGGCAACTATCGCTCGGGAACGACAATCACGCAGAAATTGATCGGCCTGCACCCGGACGTGGTGACCTGGTATGAACCGCGCACGCTCTGGCTCTACGCGGACCCCGGAAGGCAACATGATGTGTTCACCGAACGTGATGCGACGGAAAAGGTCATCCGCTACATTCGCGGACGCTTTCTCGAATTTCAGGTGAAGAACGGTGGCCGCCAGATCATGGAGAATACCCCGTCGAACGTCCTTCGCGCATCCTATGTGCACGAGATTTTCCCGGAGGCGACCTTCCTCTTCATCACACGAAATCCGTTCTCCTACATCAGCTCGATGGAGCTGAAATGGCAGAGAACGAAGACGCTGAAGGGCATGAAGAGAACGCTTTCGACCACGCCGCTGACGCAGCTCCACTACTATGCCGCCGTGCTCATCCGCCAAATGTTCGTCAAGAAAATACTGCGGAGGAAGTACGCGCCGATCTACGGGCCGAAGTACGAGGGGATCCACCAGGACCTGAAGGAACAGGACAAGCTGACGGTGATTGCGCGCCAGTGGGCACGTGGCAACCGCCGGGCCAGGGAGGATCTTGCCAAGCTCGGAGACGGTCGGGTGCTGACATGCCGATACGAGGACCTGATGCAGGATACTGAGACGACCTTGCGCCGCATCTACGACCACTGCGGGCTCGCCTGCAGCGATGATATCCTTCGTGCCGCCAAGGAGATGGTCGACCCCACCCGCCAGGAGAAGTGGCTTCGCTTCGATCGCGAGGAACTGCGGGCAATCCTTCCGGAGATCGAGGAAGAGATGCGCGTGTATGGCTACGAAGTTCCGCCTGCCCTTCAATGAGAGAGAGCCACAAGAGCAGCGTGCAGGTTCGTTCGCCCGAGGAGAGCAAGGCGTGAGCAACATTCGACAGGGGCTGGCAAGGCGGAGTGTCGTGGGCATGTTCTGGACGGGCCTGTCCATGGGGGCGCTCGCCGTGGCGGAGGTCATCGCGCTCCTCGTGCTCGCGCGGCTTCTTTCTCCCAATGAATTCGGGCTTTATGCCGCGGCCCTCGTCATCATCAAGCTGGCGACCATCTTCGAGAACCTCGGTGTCGCCCCGGCAATCGTGCAGCGGCCCGAGCTTGATGAACGTCACCTGCGGGTCGGCTTCACCTTGTCGCTGATCCTCAGTCTCGTGATCGCCGGGCTGGTCTGGTTGACGGCACCCGCAATCGCACATGCCATGCGACTTGCCGATCTGGCACCCATCGTGCGCGCCACCAGCGTCGTCTTCATTTGCCAGGGCGTCGCGCTGGTGGCGCAGGCCGTCGCGCAGCGAGCGCTGCGTTTCGAATGGCTGGCCGCTGTCGATGCGATATGCTTTGCGGTCGGCTTCGTGATTGCAGGACCGATCCTTGCCCTGGCTGGCTTCGGAATTTGGGCGCTCGTCGGTGCGCTGATGACCCAAAACTTTCTGCGCACGATTGTGTTGCTTGTCGGCCAGCCGCACCCGAAACGCCCTCTGCTGGAGCGGCGCGCAATCAGCGAATTGCTGTATTTCGGTGGCGGGTTCACCATTGCCAGAGTGTGCAACTATCTCGCAACCCAGGTCGACAAGCTCATCGTGGGCCGCTGGCTTGGAGCGGAAGCGCTCGGTATCTATTCGCTCTCCTCACAGCTCATGACCACGCCGGCGGTCATTATCGGCCAGATTCTCGACCGTGTCCTGTTTCCAACGATGGCGCTCGTACAACAGGAGCCCGCCCGGCTCGCCCGCGCCTATCGCAGCGCGGTTGCCGCCTGCGCTCTCGTGGTGCTGCCGGCAAGTCTCGTCGTCGCGATCGCGGCGCCCGAACTCGTCCAGGTTCTCCTCGGTCAAGGATGGGACGCGGTCGTCGCTCCCCTCCAGATCCTTGCCGTCGGCATGTTGTTTCGCACAAGCTACAAGCTCAGCGACTCCATTTCGCGCGCGACCGGCGTCGTCTATGCAAGGGCGTGGCGGCAGGCAATCTTCGTGGTCGCAGTGGCGGCAGGCGCTCTTCTTGGACATTTCTGGGGCGTGACGGGTGTGGCGGTCGGCGTTGTCGCGGCCGTCATGACCAATTTCATGCTGATGGCGCATCTCAGCCTGCGCGTCACCGGGATCGGCTGGTCCGCGTTCATCGGGGCGCATGTGCCGGCATTTGC
The DNA here is from genome assembly GCF_055710065.1 of Ensifer sp. VA4. Taxonomy (NCBI): domain Bacteria; kingdom Pseudomonadati; phylum Pseudomonadota; class Alphaproteobacteria; order Hyphomicrobiales; family Rhizobiaceae; genus Ensifer; species Ensifer sp. VA4. The sequence goes on from NZ_JBVQPO010000009.1 coordinate 314,054, forward strand.
GCTGGCGGCCGTGGTTGGCGCCAGTGCCTGGATCGCGGCGGATCAATTGCGCCAGGTTCACGTGATGCCGCTCGTCCTCCTCTTCAATGTCGCTATTGCCGCCGGCGCGACGGGCCTGGTGTCGTGCTGGCTGCTGCCGTCACTGTTTCTTGGTCGGGATGGGCAGTCGATGCTTCGCCTGGTCGCCGGGCTGGCGCCCGCTTGGCTGCGACGCAGTCGCCCGGGTTAGGCAGACAATCCTCCATCCGTTCGATGGCATGGCCCGAACGGCGAAACACAAGCGTTCCAAATTCCGTCCCGCGACCTGATCGAGTGACGTCGTCGTGTCCCAACGGCGACCCTCTCCCGGTCGCGGGTTTCGGCATGACCAGGGGTGCCCGTCCCAGCGAGCACCAAACGATCGCGGACCTGCAAAGGCCGGCTGAAAGGCCGCCTTGGTAAAGGAGATACGACATGACTAGTTTGGCTCGGTTTCCCAGTATCAAAGAGCTTTTGGCAGATATCGACCTCGACTACGGCCTTAAGGGCGGATTGGGTGATGACGGATCGCTGGCACTGACCGGCATCGCCGCTGCAAATGCTGCACTGACACCCCAGAACATTCTGCGCGCGACGGTCTCCTTCGAGGGGGGCAGCGACTGGGGTCTTTCACCAACGGACCTCGATCCGTGGCGGGAGCCAGGGCAGCGCGAGGATGGCGCCAGCGGCGCCACGGCACCGGCCGAAACCGGATTGGCGAAAGAGAGTGCAACAAGCCCATCCCCCGCCATGACGACCAGCGACGAGGAGGCGGCCACGACGATGGAGGTGCAGAGCCTTGCCGCTTCGACGAGCAGCACACCGACAGCGCTCGAAATCCGTGTGTCCGGCGCCGCCAATGACGCCGAAGAAAAGGCTTCAGGGACGATCTCGGGCAACATCAACGATCTCGAACTCGGCTTCGACGGTAACACGCGTCAAACGGTCGGGCTGCGCTTCACAGGCATCGACATCCCCAAGGGCGCCGTCATCACCAATGCCTATATCCAATTCACCACCGATGAAGTAAGCACGGGGGCGGTTTCGCTGCTGATCCGCGGTCAGGACGCGGACGACGCGGCAGCTTTCACAACCGCGAAGTTCGACGTTTCGTCCCGCCCGATTACGGATGCGTCGGTCGACTGGACACCAGGAGACTGGACAATACGCGGCGAGGCCGGAGCCGACCAACGCACGCCGGATCTCAAAGCGATCATCCAGGAAATCATCGATCGCGACGGCTGGGCGGCGCTGAACGACATTGCCTTCCTGATCACGGGCACCGGCAGGCGCACCGCCGAGTCCTTCGACGGCAACGCCGCCGCAGCCCCGCTCCTCCACCTCGAATATTACGTGCCGCCGCCAAGCGACCCGGTTGCCTTCGACACACCGCCAGATGCCAACTCCGGCGCCGACCAGATCGCGGAGCTGGCTGCCGTCGGCGCGGCCGTCGGCATCACCGCTTCAGCCAGTGACCCCGACGCCAACGACACGGTGAGCTACAGCATCGACGACGCGCGCTTTGTCATCGACAGCAATGGCGTCATTACACGATCGGGTGTCGGCACCCTGGATTTCGAGACCCAGGCCCAGATCACCCTGACAGTGACGGCGACCTCCTCCGACCGAAGCAGGGCCACCCAGACCTTTACCGTCAGCGTTCTCGACAGCCCGGAACCGGTCGCCTTCAACACCCCGGCGGATGCCAATACGGCCCCGAACCAGATTGCCCAGGACGCTGGCGCCGGCACCAAGGTCGGCATCACGGCCTCTGCAAGCGATCCTGATGCCGGCTCGACCGTCACCTATAGCCTCAGCGATGATCGTTTCGTCATCGATGCAGGCGGCATCATCACCCGCTCGGGAACCGGCACGCTCAATGCGCAATCCGAGCCTTCGATTACGCTAACGGTCACGGCCACCTCGTCAGACGGCAGCGCGGCCTTGCATGACTATACCGTCAACGTCACGACGGGGACGTCGAGCCCGCCCACTTCGGCAACCTTGGTGCACACCGTACTGACCTCTCAGTGGTCGCCGGCGAGCCCGGACCCGTCGGGTATCACTTACATCTCCCATCTCGGCACCCTGATGATTTCCGACGGTGAAGTCGATGAGATGTCGATATTCAAGGGAAAGAACCTGTTCGAGATGAGCCTGAACGGTACCTTGGTCAGATCGCTCACCACCACCAGTTTCTCGGACGAGCCATGTGGTGCTGCTTATAATCCGACCAACCGGCACCTCTATTTCTCAGATGATACCGGCACGAAGAGCGTCTACGAACTCAACCCGGGTTCGGACGGGCTTTACAACACCGCCGATGACATCGTGACCTCGTTCAAGACGTCCGCATTCGGAAGTTCCGACCCCGAGGGCCTCACCTACGACACGAAGCGCGGCGTCCTGTATCTCGCGGACGGCAACGCGAGGATCTACACGATCAACCCGGGCGCGAACGGCAAATTCGACGGAGTGGCCTCCACGGGCGGCGATGACGTGGTGACGAGCTTTTCGATCGGGACGCTTTCCAACGGGGATCCTTGCGTCGAGTATGACCCCGTTCACGACCTGCTCTATGTCGTCAAGTCGCGCACCCAGGTCGTGATGATGTCAACGACGGGGCAGCAATTGGGAACGCTCGATATATCGGCGGCCAATGCCCGCAAGGTGGCCGGCCTGGCGCTTGCGCCAAGCAGCGACGATGCGAACCAGATGAGTCTCTACATCGTCGACCGAGGTGTCGACAACGACTCCAACCCGAACGAGAACGACGGCAAGCTCTACGAGTTCCGGCTCGACCATTGGCTGCTCGCCTGATCGGGGGAATCGACCACTCCGCCAAAAAAGCATGTCGCGCAAAACTGCGCAGCGATTTTCGACAAATACATAAGAAATATCAATTATTTAAAGTGCAATAAGCGAATCTGAAAGATCGCCGCGCGCTTCAGTGATTTCGTCGCGTGGCACTGGCCGCATGACGAGCGTAGGGGTGGCCGCGTCCACTGGTTGGCCCCGATTATCCGCAAACCACGGAAAGGAGGTTGGACATGTCTAAGTTGTCCCGCGTTCCATCTGGCCTAGACATCCCAAAGCTCCTCACGATCGAGTTCGGGCTGAGTTTTGGCGGCCATGGCGGCTATGTGTTCGAGGATGACGCCGGAGAATCGATCTGGACCCTTCATCCGCAGGGGCTGGCGCAGCGACCGGTGGCTGACCTGAGCGAGAGCTGGGAGGAGCCCACGGTCGCCACTCATAGGCACCGCTCCTCTGTGGATGCCAGCATAGAGTACCAAGGCCTGCTCTTGGATCCGGCGGATACCGCGGTGGCTTCCAGCACCGACGAGAGGTCGCTTGGAAACGATACGCACGAGAGCACGCTGCTCTCCTTCAACGCAACCGCCCCGGAGCCGGCGTCAAGCAAGATTGACCCCGGCGTGGCCACGTTGAGCAGTGCCGCCGTCAGCACGCTTGCCGCCGATCCGATTTTCGAGACAAGGCTCGCCGCCGCCACTGATGACATCGAGGAAAAGAGCTCCGGCACGATATCCACCAACATCAACGATCTGGACATGGGCTATGATGGAACCACCCGCCAGACCATCGGACTTCGTTTCACCGGGATCGACGTTCCCCGGGGTGCGGTCATTACCAACGCCTATATCCAGTTCACCTCCGACGAGGTCGGCACCGGCGCGGCGTCATTTGTGATCCGTGGCGAGGATGCAGACGATTCGACCGCCTTTACGGCCATCAAGTTCAACGTCTCCTCGCGTCCGACCACGGACGCATCCGTTGACTGGACGCCGGCAAGCTGGACGGTGCGCGGTGAAGCCGGCATTGCCGAGCGAACGCCGGATCTCAAAGCGCTCGTCCAGGAGATCATCGATCGCGGCGGCTGGGCGGCCCTCAACGACATGGCGTTCGTCGTCACCGGCACCGGCACGCGCGTGGCGAAGTCTTATGAGGGCGGCGCCGCTGGCGCAGCTCTCCTGCACATCGAGTACACCGTTCCGGCGGCAGGCAGTCCTATTGTCTTCAACACGCCGGCCGATATCGATACGGCCACCAACCAGATTGTCGAACTCGCAACCGCAGGCACCGTGGTCGGCATCACCGCTTCGGCCAGCGATCCCGATGCCGGCGATACGGTCAGCTACAGCCTCGATGATTCACGCTTCGCCATCGACGCCAATGGCGTCATCACCCGGTCGGGCACCGGCACACTCGATTTCGAGACTCAGGCCTCGATCACGCTGACGGTAACGGCGACCTCGTCCGATCAAAGCGCCGCGACTCAAACCTTTACTATCGGCGTTCTCAACAGCCAGGAGCCGGTCGCCTTCAACACACCGGCCGACACCGACACGGCCACCAACCAGATCGCCGAAGGCGCTGCAGCCGGCACCGCGGTCGGCATCACGGCTTCGGCCAGCGATCCCGATGCCGGCGATACGGTGAGCTATAGCCTCGATGATTCACGTTTTACCATCGACGCCAACGGCGTCATCACCCGCTCGGGCACCGGCACGCTCGACTTCGAGACCCAGGCATCGATCACGCTGACGGTGACGGCAACCTCGTCCGATCAAAGCACCGCGACCCAGACCTTTACCCTTGGTGTTCTCAACAGCCAGGAGCCGGTTGCCTTCAACACGCCGGCCGATGCCGACACGACCACCAACCAGATTGCCCAGAATGCTGTCGCCGGCACCAAGGTCGGCATCACGGCTTCGGCCAGCGACCCGGACGCCGGTGATACGGTCACCTACAGCCTCAACGATTCACGCTTCGCCATCGACGCCAATGGCGTCATCACCCGTTCCGGCACCGGGACACTTAATGCCCAGTCCCAACCGTCGATCAACCTGATAGTCACGGCGACGTCGTCCGACGGCGGCACTGCTTCCGAAACCTTCAATTTGAACGTCACCAGCGGCGCGAACGGCCCGCCGACATCAGCGACCTTGGTCCATACCGTCCTCACCTCGCAATGGTCGCCCGCGAGCCCCGATCCCTCGGGGATCACCTATATTTCGCATCTCGGCACGCTATTCGTTTCCGACGGTGAGGTCGACGAGATGTCGATATTCGAGGGCAAGAATCTCTTTGAGACAAGCCTGAACGGCACGCTGGTAAGGTCGCTTACAACCATCAGTTTTTCCGATGAACCGAGTGGGGTCGCCTATAACCCCACAAACCATCATCTCTATTTTACGGACGACACCGGCACGAAGAGCGTCTACGAACTCAATCCCGGAACGGACGGACTTTACAACACGTCCGACGACATCGTGACCTCATTCAAGACCTCCGCGTTCGGCAGCACAGATCCGGAAGGGTTGTCCTATGACACAAACCGCGGAGTTCTGTACCTCGCGAATGGCGTCAATAACACCATCTATACGATCAATCCGGGTGCGAATGGCAAGTTCGACGGCGTGCCATCCGTGGGTGGTGATGACGTGGTGACGAGTTTTGCAATGGGCACGGTGTCAAACGGGGATCCCTGTGTCGAATACGACCCGGTTCACGATCTGCTCTACATCGTTAAGTCGCGTACCGAGGTGACGATGACCACACCGACAGGCGAATTCCTGGGAACTCTGGATATCTCCGCGGCCCATGCACGCAAAGTGGCGGGACTGGCGCTTGCGCCGAGCAGCGACGATCCGAACCAGATGAGCCTCTACATCGTCGATCGCGGCGTCGACAACCACTCGAACCCGAACGAGAACGACGGCAAGATGTATGAGTTCCGGCTCGATCATTGGCTGCTATCCTGAGGAGACTCGGGCACATTGCCCGACCAGCTGGGGCGATCGATCAACCGGATCGATAAGCCAGGGTACTTGCAGCTTCCTTCGGGCGGTCCGGGAAATGATCGGCTCCTGCAGCCATTGCTGCGGGGGCGAGCGCGACTAGGCACTCGCGCACCGCGTTAGAGCATGCCGCACGCCGAAAGCAACTTGTTCGACACGCCTCGGGATAGCACTCGTGGCTTCTGGCGTTATGGCGCTGCCCAAACCGTCCGGACAGGATTTCTTGTCTGAATGAACTGACTGGGTCTGCCGTCTTCGGCCGACGAAATAAGTCCTCGTCCAGCGGGGGGCATTTCGTCGCTTGTATCCCGTTACCGACCGGCTCCCGAAAATCCCCCTCCCCTGACGGACATGGAAGCGCCGGCGCGCACCGGTGGGCTCCGGCTGTCCGCAAGCCGTGCAAAGGAGATTGGACATGGCCAAGCTGTCCCGCATCCCGTCCGGCCTGGACGACCCAAAACTGCTCGCGATCGAGTTCGCACTTGGTTTTGACGTCGACGGCAATTACACCTTTGACGACCTCGCCGCTGTTCCAATCGGCTCCGTTCACCCGAAAGCAGCGCAACCGCGATCGGCAATTGACCTGGCTGGGAGCTGGGGGTCTTCTGCCTCGCTCGATCGCAGCGACCACTCGCTCGTCACTGTGACCAACGCGGAGGAAGAATCTGTCGCCGGCACGATCAGCACTGCGCCGACCTCTGGCACCCAGGGGCCCGACGACAATACGCTAGGAAGCGGGAGCCGACTGTCCGACGCGGCCACCCTGGAGGCGCCAGCCGAAACCGGCGCAACCGCGCCAAACAGCGCGACGATCGCCGCACTCGCAGTCGATCCAGTCTTCGAGACAAGGGTGGCCTCAAGCGCAGACGACGCAGAGGAACGGTCGAGCGGCTCGACGTCCTTGACCAGCAGCGATCTCGAGTTGGCCGTTGATGACGGCGTTGGCCAGACTGTTGGGATCCGCTTTACCGGCATCGACATTCCGAAGGGCGCCATCATTACCAATGCCTATATCCAGTTCACCGTTGATGAGGTGAGCACGGGGACGATTTCGCTCCTCATTCGCGGCCAGGATGTGGATGATGCCGCGGCTTTCGCCGCCACGACGTTCAACGTCACCTCGCGCCCGGCAACCGATGCATCCATCGCCTGGACGCCTGCAGACTGGGCGGTGCGCGGCGAGGCCGGCGCGGCGCAGCGCACGCCCGATCTCAGCGCAATCATCCAGGAGATCGTCAGCCGCGACGGTTGGGCGGCGCTCAACGACATGGTGTTCCTGATCACCGGCAGCGGCACGCGCACGGCCAGAGCCTATGATGGCAGCCCGACGGCCGCACCGCTCCTGCACGTTGAATATACCCTGCCGACATCCGGCGATCCGGTCGTCTTCAATACGCCCGCAGACGCCGATCCGGTCGCCAACGAGATCGCCGAGCTTGCGGCCGCCGGCACCGCCATCGGCATCACGGCTTCGGCGGCCGACCCCACCCCCGGCGACACCATTACCTACAGCGTCGACGACGCACGCTTTGCCATCGATGCAAACGGCGTCATCACCCGGTCGGACGTCGGCACACTGGACTTTGAGACCCAGACCTCGATTACGTTGACCGTGACGGCCACGTCCTCGGATTTCAGCAGGGCCTACCAAACCTTTACGGTCAGCGTTCTCAACACCCAGGAACCGGTCGCCTTCGGCAACCCGGCCGATAGCGACCCGACCGCCGACAGGATCGCCCAAAATGCTGCCGCCGGCACCAGGGTCGGGATCACCGCTTCGGCCCGCGATCCCGATGCGGGCTCGACCGTGACCTACGGTCTCAACGATCCGCGTTTCGCCATCGACGGCAATGGCGTCATCACGCGCTCCGCAATCGGAACCCTCGATGCTCAGGCCGAATCGGCGATTACGCTGCGTGTGACGGCGACTTCGTCCGATGGCAGTATCGCCACCCAGGATTACACCATCATCATCAGTCCGCCTGCCACTGACAGCGTGATCTTCGAAAGGAGAGTTGTCGCCAGCCTCGACGATGTTGAAGAAGCTCCTTCGGGCTCGGTCTCTGCCACCAGCGGCGACCTGGAACTGACCGTCGACGGCGCCAAGGTCCAGACCGTCGGTATGCGCTTCACCGGAATCGATATTCCCAAGGGCGCGATCATCACCAATGCCTATATCCAATTTACCGTCGACCAGGTGAGCACGGGGGCAGCATCGCTCATGATCCGCGGCCAGGATGTGGACGATGCCGCCGCCTTCACGACCGCTCAGTTCAATGTTTCTTCTCGCACGACAACCGACGCGTCGGTCGCCTGGACGCCTGCGGACTGGACAACACGCGGAGCGGCGGGCCTCGCACAGCGCACGCCGGACCTGAAGGCGATCGTGCAGGAGATCGTCGACCGCGACGGCTGGGCGGCACTCAATGACATGGTGCTCCTTGTCACCGGCACCGGCACGCGCACTGCAAGGGCCTTTGACGGCAACGTGGCTGCGGCTCCGTTGCTGCACGTCGAATATTATGTGCTGCCGACAAGCGCTCCGGTCGTCTTCAATACGCCTCCCGATGCCGATCCGGCTGACAACCAGATCGCGGAGTTGGCTGCGGCCGGCACCGCCATAGGCATCACCGCTTCGGCCGGCGATCCGGACGCCGGTTCCACCGTTACCTACAGCATCGACGACGCGCGCTTCTCCATTGGTTCGAACGGCGTCATTACGCGCTCCGGTATCGGCACGCTGGACTTCGAGACCCAGAGCTCGATTACGCTGACGGTGACGGCAACCTCATCCGACCGAAGCACAGCCAGCCAGACCTTCACTCTCGGTATTCTCGACAGCCCCGAACCGATCGCCTTCAACGATCCGGCCGACGCCGACACAGCCAACAACCGCATCGTCCAGAGCGCGGCGGCAGGAACCCGGGTCGGCATCACCGCCTCGGCGAGAGACCCCGATGCCGGCTCGACGATCAGCTACAGCCTCACCGATAATCGCTTCGCGATCGATGCCAATGGGGTCATCACCCGTTCCGCCACGGGCACGCTCAATGCCCAGACCGAACCCTCAATCGCCCTTCGTGTGACGGCAACGTCGTCCGATGGAAGCACAGCCACGCACGATTACACCGTCAACGTTGCGGCCCAAGCCGGACCGCAGACCCTGTACCGCTTCGCGGTCTTCGGCGATTTCGGCGACACGAGCCTCAATGGAGAAAAGGCGGTCGCGGCGCTCGTCCACAACTGGAACGTCGATTTCATCCTCACTGTCGGCGACAACGTCTACGCGCCGCAGACATTGGACGCAGCCGTCGGCCAGCAGTACCACGACTATGTCGGCAACTACCAAGGCGCCTACGGCGCCGGCAGCGCCATCAATCGTTTCTTCCCCGTGCTCGGCAACCACGAGTACAACGAGAACAACGTCACCAATTATCTGAACTACTTCACGCTGCCCGACAACGAAAGATACTACGACTTCCAGATCGGGCCGGTGCATTTCTTTGCGCTGAACAGCAACAAGCAGGAAGCAGACGGCCGCAGCGCGACGTCAGTCCAGGGGCAATGGATGCACTCCACGCTCGATGCGTCGAACGCAAGCTTCAACGTCGCCTATTTCCATCACACGGCCTACAATCCAGGCGGCAGCACCAGCACCATGCGGTGGCCCTTCGAGCCGTGGGGTGTAAATGCGGTGTTTGCCGGCCACGAGCACAACTACTACCGTGAAAACCGCGATGACAACGGCGACGGTCTACAGCTTCCCTATACCACAACCGGCCTCGGCGGTGCGGGCCGCGACGTCCCGAATGTCGGCGCCAACCTTGTAACCATCACCGATCAGGGCATGTTGATCGAGTTCTACAACGTTACCAGCTTCAACGGGACCACCGCGACGAGTTCGCTCACCGACTCCTATTTCATCGCGACGCCGACCGGACGTGTCCCGACAATCGTCAACGGCGGCTATGTGCTGAACGGTACGACGGGTGCCGACTACCTCTGGGGGCTTGGAAGCAATGCGACGCTGACGGGCGGACGCGGCAACGATACGCTGGTCGGGGGCAAAGACAGCAATCGCTTCGTGTTCCAGACCGGTGATGGCAACGATGCAATCCTAAACTTCAGGGCCGGCGCTGCCACCGGCGACGTCCTCGACCTGCGTGCATTTGGCATCGACAGCGCCAGCGAATTCCGGCAGGTGGCATCGAACCAGGGCGCAAACGTGGTAGCCAATCTCAGCGGCACGGACCACCTGACCTTGCTCGGCGTGCATGCCGAGCAACTCCACGACGACAACTTCGTCCGGGCAGGACTGCTTGTCTAAATGATGTGATCTGATCTGCCGCTTTCGGCCCAGATAAGCCCAATTCGTACAACCGGCGAAACGACAAAGCCGGAGCCCTGATAACACGGGGCTCCGGCTTTGTCGTTCTACGGCACCGCTGTCTCTCAGAGGCGCAAGGTCACTGCAGCACTTTGAATTGCATCACGATCTGTCACCTGGACGCCTCTAAAAACCTCCCCTTCAGCCGGTTTTCGTGATTCAATCCTGGCTGTGTGATTTGCGGGAACGGATGATGCGTGGGCAGCCAGGCTTTTGGGATTTGGACGAGCGTTACGAGCGCCTG
>NZ_JBVQPO010000010.1:0-311637 GCF_055710065.1 Ensifer sp. VA4
CAGCGCGTGAAAATGGCGTTGAAAGTCATCGTATCTACAGCGAGTTGGGGCACAAGGCCGGAATTGCGAATGCCGGGATCATTGCCGGCATTGCCAAAGCCACCACAGGTGACCCCGAGGCAGGCGGCGCTTTGATCGCGGAGTCATTCGAACTGGCAAAACTGATCGGCGACGACCATGGAACCGTGGTTGCCCTTATTGCAATTGGGGAAGGAACACGCGCCGAAGGGGACGACGCGGCTGCCGAGGCCTACTATCTGGATGCCCTCAAACTGCTCGACAAACTGGGTGACACCTATTGGCATGGCCACCTGTTGCAAAACCTTGCCCATTTCAGACTGCACAACGGTGACTGGAGGGACGCTGCGGCGCTCGCCGGCCAGGCCTTGGCGATCGGCGAGAGATATGACTACCCAATGGTCGTGAACCTCGCTATCGCAGCGATAAGCGGCGTGCTCGCAGCGAAAGAGGATTGGGACGGTGCTGCAGAAATCATCGGGGCAGTGAATGGTCGTCTTGCTCGCCTGGGCGTCCGGTTTGAACCGACAGACGATGCCGATTTTCAAAGAATCGTGTCTGCGGTTCGCAAGGCATCAGGAAACAAGCGATTCGCCCACTCGAGCGAAAAAGGCGCCAAGCGCCCATGGGAGGAGATACTCTCGTCATGCCGCGCCGCCGTTGCAAGTTAGGGGCTGTTCTAGGATCGTTTCTCGAATGGCGACCACGCCCGGTCAACCGTTCTCGATGCGGCGCGGAAGTACAAGTCTCGGTGCAATCAGGCCCCCGCAACCAAAGTCCAATACATACATAGAGCCCGCAAGGTGAAAGCCTGCGGGCTTTCGACGTTTAAAGGGCTGCAAAAAAAAGGGCGAGGGACAAGATACATTGCGTATCAGGCACTGCCGGCGGCCGTAGTCCCTTGGTGATCCCGCGCCGAAAGCCAGGTGCTGGTCTCCGTGAGGATCTCGTTGGACAGGGCAGGATCGTCGGCCATTCGGGCCAGGATCAGCGCGCCCACCATGGCAGACCAGGTTCCGATCGCGGCGCGGCGCCGATGTGCTTCGTCTGGGCCGGGTGCTACTTTGCTGAGGCGCGCGAATTGCCGCCTGAGTCCCGCGGTCATTTCGGCGCGCGCTTCCGCTGGTTGACGGATGACTTCCGATGCCAGAGCGGCAACCGGACAGCCATGGCCGAAATCGTCGCGATGCTCCGGGGAAAGATAACGGCTCGCAACAGTCGCCAGGTCCACGGACAGAGGCTCACCCTCACCTTGCAATTCGGCCAGCGTCTGGGCAATCAGATCGTCCTTGGATTTGAAGTAGCCGTAGAAGCCGCCATGGGTGAGACCGGCCGACTTCATCACATCCGTCACTGTGACGGACTCGAAACCACGCTCCCGGAACAGCCGACCGGCGGCCTCCAGAATGGTTCGCTTATTCTCTTCAACCTGCTGTCGGCTCACGCGCATCATCGTCTCCCAAAATTTCCTTTGACTTTATACATGATGTCCATCATATATCCAAATGCATGATGATCATCATGTATAAAACAAAGGAGCACACTCGATGAGCAAGAAGCCTGCAGTCCTCGTAACCGGTGCTTCCACCGGTATCGGCGCCGTCTATGCGGAGCGATTTGCGCGCCGCGGTCACGATCTCATTCTCGTCGCCCGCAATGCCGTTCGCATGGCAGCGCTTGCCGAGCGCTTGCGGAGCGAAACCGGTGTCGATGTGGACGTCGTTCCCGCCGACCTGACGGACGAGCAGGATCTGGCCAAGGTCGAGCAGCGCCTGAGAGAAGACGGTCGCATCGGTGTTCTGGTCAACAATGCCGGCACATCGATCCCGCGCGGCTTCCTTCAGCAGAAGAGCGAAGACATTTCGAAGCTGATCGCGCTCAACGTCACGGCCGTCACCAGGCTCGCGCATGCTGCAGCACCTCGTTTTACCGAGAGGGGAGACGGGGCGATCATCAACATTGCCTCGGTCGTTGGCCTTGCTCCGGAGATGGGCGCCACCGTCTATGGCGCGACCAAGGCCTTCGTGCTGTTTCTTTCCCAGGGGTTGAACGTCGAACTGGCAGGAAAGGGCGTCTATGTGCAGGCGGTCCTGCCCGCTGCGACGCGCACCGAAATCTGGGATCATGCGGGCGTCGATGTCGAGACGCTTGCCGGCGTGATGGAGGTCGGTGATCTCGTCGACGCAGCCTTGGTCGGCTTCGATCGCCGCGAGTTGGTGACGATCCCGCCGCTGCCGGACGCAGGCCAGTGGACCGGGTTCGACGCCGCGCGCCAGGCAATGCTCCCGAATTTCGCACAGTCCGAACCGGCTGAGCGTTATCGCTCTGCTGCATGATCAGATGGCGGGACCGGGAGCCGACGACCCTGTCGGCTCCCACGACGATAGGACAGCAAGGCGCTGGCCAGGCGGCCAGCGCCTTGCTGCCTTATCACCCGCCGTACCACCGTCGACAATGTCCGGACGTTTGCCAAGCGCCCCCGGACTGGTAGAGATTGAGGGGCAAGAATCGCCATTGCAGGCCGTTTGCGGCTGCGGTCGGGGATTCCGCCTTCAAAACGACGTCGATGATACGAGCGCAAATCGATGAAAAAGTTCAACCTGGGAACAACCGATCTCCCCGTTTCATCCGCCGTTCTCGGCCTCATGCGGATCGCCGATCTCAGCGACGATGCCATTCGCCGGCTCTATGGCAAGGCGCGCGACGTCGGCATCACCGTCTTCGATCACGCGGACATCTACGGCGGTGAGCTGCACGCCTGCGAGCGCCGCTTCGGCGACGCGCTCCAGCTGAAGGCCGCCGAGCGCGAACAGATCGTCGTCCAGAGCAAATGCGGGATCCGGCGCGGTTACTTCGATTTCTCCCGCGATCATATCCTCCAGTCGGTCGACCGGTCGCTCGCGGCACTGAAGACCGATTACCTCGATCTTCTGTTGCTGCATCGGCCGGATGCGCTGGTCGAGCCCGAGGAGGTGGCGGACGCCTTCGACAAGCTGCAGGCGGCCGGCAAGGTCAGGCATTTCGGCGTGTCCAACCACACGCCACGGCAGATCGATCTCTTGAAGACGGCCGTGCGCCAGCCGCTGGTCGCCAATCAGATTCAGCTCAGCATTGCGCACGCCCCGTCCGTTGCCTTCGGCATCGCTGCGAACATGGCGGGCCTGGAGCAGTCGATCGATCGCGACGGCGAGGTCGTCGTCTATTCGCGGATCAACCGCATGACACTGCAAGCCTGGTCGCCGTTCCAGCAGGGCTTTTTCGGTGGCGTCTTCGTCGGCGATGAGACCAATTACCCGGAGCTCAACCGTGTGCTGGACGAACTCTCCGGGAAATATGCCGTGTCGCCGTCGGCCATCGCTTTTGCCTGGATTGCCCGGCATCCGGCCAACATTCAGGTGGTCTTGGGAACGACGAGTCCTGAGCGGCTGGCAGACATCGTGCCCGGAGCCGACATCACGCTGTCGCGCGAGGACTGGTATCGCCTTTTCACCGCCGCAGGCCACGTGCTCCCCTGACATCCATCTTGCTGCTAAGCACATACGAAAGGGCCCGCTCGGATGTGAGCGGGCCTTTGGCTTTTGGGCGTAACGCGCTACAGCGTCGCGCGTCTTATGAGACGCGCAAAGGTCGCTGTAGCACTTTGATTTGCTGCATGTCTTTGTCGTTAAATCGAGGTCGATTTAAGGAGATATGCATAGTGGATCAGGTGCGCGGCTTCAGGTTCTCGGGATCGTAGAGCGGCTTGTAGCCGACACCCACGACTTCGACCGGATAGGTCTCGGCGAAATACTCGACATTCAGCTTGCGGCCGACCTGGCAATGGGACCAGGGCAGATAGGCAAGCGCGATGTTCTTGCCGATCGTGGGCCCAAAAGCGATGGAGGTGGTGTAGGAGCGACGGCCGAGTTCGTCGATCAGAACCTTGCCGGTTTCCGGGTCCATAACCGGCAAGTTACCGACCGGGTAGCGCTTCACGCCATTCCTGTCGGTGTTGTCAGTCATGACGAGCGTGCAGAGCATGGCGGGCTGGTGCTCGCGCGCCTTGTACTCCAGGTGCTTTGCCTTGCCGCGGAAATCCACGTCCTTGACCTTCGGACGGGCAAGGTCGGCCTCGATGAGGTTGTACTGGGTGAGAAGATCGGCGTTCTGCAGGCGCAGGCTCTTTTCCATGCGGCGCGAGTTCGCATAGGTTTCGACGCCGAAGGCCATGACGCCGGTGGCGCGCAGCGCGTCCCAAACGGCGAGGCCATCTTCGTACTTCATGTGCAGTTCCCAGCCCTGTTCGCCGACATAGGAGATGCGGAAGGCCGTGACCTTTTTGCCGGCGATCTCGATCGGCTTGATCGCGGCGAAGGGGAAGTTCTCGATATCGAGGCCGGCCGGATCGGCAACCACCTTCTTCAGCGTTTCGCGGGCGTTGGGCCCCCAGATGCCGATGGTGATGAACTTCTCCGAAACGTCGGTGATGGTGACGTCGAGGCCGCGATCTTCCGCGACGCGGCGCATGTAGTGGAAGTCGCGCGGCCCGGCATCGGCGCCGTTCACGAGGCGGCAGCGGTCGGCCATGCGGAAGACGGTGAAGTCGGCCCGCACCATGCCCTCGTCATCGAGGAAGTGGGTGTAGATGCCCTTGCCGATGTTGCCGTCGCCACCGATCTTGGCGGCGCAAAGCCACTCGAGCAGCTCGACATGGTCAGGACCCTCGATATCGACCATATGGAAGTGCGACAGGTTGACGATGCCGCAATCCTCGCTCATCGCCAGATGTTCGGCGTTGGAAACGCGCCAGAAGTGGCGGCTGTCCCACTCGTTCTCGCGCACCGGGACGCGGTCACCGTATTTTTCCAGCAGGTGCTCGTTGGCGGCGTAGCCATGGGCGCGCTCCCAGCCGCCGAGTTCCATGAAGTAGCCGCCGAGCTCCTTCTCGCGCTCGTAGAAGGGCGAGCGCTTGACGTTGCGGCCGGTGGCATAGGGCTCGCGCGTGTGCACGGCCGGGAAGTAGATCTTCTGCGCCGCCTCGAAGCAGCGGCCCTCGATGAACTTCTCCTCGAGCTGGTGCGGATAGAAGCGGGAATAGTCGATCGAGGCATGGTCGATCTCGGTGCGGCCGTCGGTCATCCAGTCGGCGATCAGCTTGCCGTAGCCGGGGCCGTCCTTCACCCAGATGGCGACGCAGTACCAGAGGCCGCGCACCTTCTGGCTCTCACCGCAGGAGGGGCCGCCGGCGGCCGATACTTGCAGCAGGCCGTTGAAGGAGTGGCTCTCGTTATAGCCGAGTTCGCCGAGGATCGGCGTCAGTTCCATGGCGCGCTCGAGCGGCTCGATGATCTGCTCCATCTCCAGGTCGCGCTGCGAGGGCGACAGGCGTGCCTCGTGCTTTTCGAGGATGTCGCGCGGATGGCAGAGGCGGGGATTGGTGGTCTCGTAATAGCCCCACTCGATCTGGCCGCCTTCGGTGGTCTTCGGGTCGCCGGTGTCGCGCATATAGGCCGAGTTGCCCTGGTCGCGCAGCAGCGGGAAGCCGATTTCCTTGCCGGTGCCTTCGAATTCGTTGTACGGGCCGAAGAAGGTGAGCGGATGGTCGACCGGCATGACCGGAAGGTCTTCGCCGACCATTTCGGCAATGAGGCGGCCCCAGATGCCGGCGCAGACGACGACGTGGTCGGCCATGATGGTGCCGCGATGGGTGACGACACCCTTGATACGGCCGTTCTCGACGATGAGCGACTTTGCCGGGGTGTTGCCGAAGACCTGCAGCTTGCCGGACTTTTCCGCCGCATCGACCAGCTTGCCTGCAACCGTCTGCGAGCGCGGGATGACGAGGCCGGCATCCGGGTCGAACATGCCGCCCATCACCTGGTCTTCCTCGATCAGCGGGAACATCTTCTTGATCTCGGCCGGCGAGACATAGTGTGCGCGGGTGCCGAAGGCCTTGGCGGAGGAAAGCTTGCGCTTGATCTCTTCCATCCAGACGTCGTCGCCGGTGCGGGCGACTTCCAGGCCGCCGATGCGGGCGTAGTGGCCCATCTTCTCGAAGAAGTCGATCGAATACTGCGTCGTCCAAACCGACAGATAATCGTGGCTGGTCGTGTAGCAGAAGTCGGAGGCGTGTGCCGTCGAACCGATATCGGTCGGGACGCCGGATTTGTCGATACCGACGATATCATCCCAGCCGCGCTCGATCAGGTGGTGCGCGATCGAGGCACCCACGATGCCACCCAGCCCGATGATTACGACCTTCGCCTTTTGCGGAAACTCTGCCATTGATTGCGACCCTAGTTGGATTGGATGCCGGATTTTAGGGCTTGATCCGCCGTGACTAGAGCCTGTCTACGACATTATCATCAAACTGCACGACCAGAGCCGGGCAATCTGTGGATGGCGAAGCGAGAGCTGTTGAGACGGTCATGCCACTGATTTCGTGAGAAAAAGCGCCCGCCGGCGCGAATGGGACTTTTCCACCATACAGCAAAATCGAGCGCATTCGAATGCGTCATCGCAGTGCGTCGATCATGTCGGTTTGAGATCGGAATGATCACTACAGCCGCACTGAAGCAATGGACGTTCAACGGCGCCACCTTTCGGTTGGCGCCGTTTGCGGTCACGGTGCGGCGCCGAAGAAGGCGAGGCGGGTGAAGAGCACGTAGTGCGATTCCGAAACCATGAGCGCCACGAGCACGAGCACCAGCAGGGGCGGCAGCAGGATCGCATAGATCAGCGCCAGCCGCTCCCAGGCCATGTGCATGAAGATCGCCACGATGAGCCCGGCCTTCAACACCATGAAGATCAGGATCAGGGACCATCTGAGATAGCCCTGCAGCCCGAGATAGTCGACGAGATAGGAGAAGGTGCTGAGCACGAAGAGCAGCAGCCAGACCACCAGGTAGAGCCCGATCGGGTGCTGCTGGTGTTCATGCGCTGGCGCCTGCACCTGCGCCTGAGCTTGCGGTACCGTGCCGGTGTGTGCCGTCGTCTCTGCCATGGCCATGCCTCACCACAGATAGAAGAACGCGAAAATGAAGACCCAGACGAGGTCGACGAAGTGCCAGTAGAGGCCGGTGATCTCGACGATCTCGTATTGTCCCTTGCGGCTCGTGAAGAAGCCGCGCCTGCCGGTGTCGAAGTCGCCGCGCCAGACCTTGCGGGCAATGATCAGCAGGAAGATGACGCCGATGGTGACGTGCGTGCCGTGGAACCCGGTGATCATGAAAAAAGTCGAGCCGAACTGGGCCGCTCCCCAAGGATTGCCCCATGGTCGCACACCCTCGGTGATCAGCTTCGTCCATTCGAAGGCCTGCATGCCGACGAAGGTGGCGCCGAAGAGGGCGGTCAGCAGCATGAGAAGCGCGGTCTTCTTGCGGTCGCGGCGATAGCCGAAGTTGACGGCCATCGCCATGGTTCCGCTGGAGGAGATCAGGATGAAGGTCATGATGGCGATGAGGATCAGCGGCACGTCGGTACCGCCGATGTGCAGCGCGAACACCTCGCTCGGATTGGGCCAGGGAACGGCGGTCGACATGCGCGCCGACATGTAGGCGATGAGGAAGCAGCCGAAGATGAAAGTGTCGCTGAGGAGAAAGATCCACATCATGGCCTTGCCCCAGGAGACGTTCTTGAACGCCCGCTGATCGGAGGCCCAGTCCGCGGCAAGGCCGGCAAGGCCGGTCGGGCGATGGAGCGGTTGTCTCACAGGCGAATGTGTCTCGGCGGACATGCCACGGCTCCTCAAGTCAAGAGTTGCCGGCAGAGCTCGACGAAATCATTGGCCCAGCCGGAAAAGAGCGCGAAAAGCACCAGCCAAACGGCCAGCATGAAATGCCAATAGGTGGCGCAAAGCGTGATCGACAGCACGGCCTTTTCGCCCATCGGGCCGGTACGCGTCTTAACGATCACCCGGGTAAGCGCGAACAGGCCGCCGAGGATGTGGAGGCCATGCATGCCAGATATCATGTAGAAAAAGCTGTTGGCCGGATTGTCGGCGAGCAGATAGCCGGCATCGCTGAGTTCGCGCCAAGCGAAGACCTGGCCGGCGAGGAAGGCCAGCCCCGCGGCAAGGGCGGCGATCAGTGCCGTGCGGCTCGTGTCGTCCTGGTGACGCTCGGCCGTCACCCGTGCTGCGTGGAGCAGCAGGCTGCCGAGCCCGAGGATGGCGGTGTTGAGCCAGAGGATCCGGGGCATCGGCGTCGACCACCAGTCGGTGGATGCCATGCGCATGAAATAGGCGCTCATGAAGAGGGAGAAGAGGGCTGCGACGACCGCGAGGAAGACGCCAAGGCCGATCTTCGCGGGCGGGATCGAAGGCCGATCGTGCGGGCGGAGATCGTAGGTGTGGCCGACCTCTAGCCACGGCTTGGAGAAGAGCCGCTGCCGGCTGAGCCACCAGCCAGCGATCGTGAGGATCACCACCAGGAAGATGAGGGCGACGTTCATGAGGCTCCCTCCGGCGCAAGGCCGGCCGAACCCGGCTGGTTCTGCGGAATGAAGTCTTCGGGCGCCCCGGGAACGCTGTAGTCATAGGCCCAGCGATAGACGACCGGCAGTTCCTTGCCCCAGTTGCCGTGACGCGGCGGCGTTTCCGGCGTCTGCCATTCGAGCGTCGTCGCCCGCCAGGGATTGCCGCCGGCCTCGCGACCATGGCGGATGCTCCAGACGAGATTGAACAGGAAGATGATCTGCGCGGCGCCGACCACCAAAACCATGATGGTGATGAATTCGTTGAGCGTATGGGCAGAGGCCGGGACGAAGGCGGTTTCGCCCATTTCATAGTAACGGCGGGGAACGCCGATCAGGCCGAGATAGTGCATCGGAAAGAAGATCAGATAGGCGCCGATGAAGGTGACCCAGAAATGCAGATGCCCCATTGGGCCGTTGAGCATCCTGCCGGTGATCTTCGGATACCAGTGATAGATCGCGCCGAAGATCACGAGGATCGGCGCGACGCCCATGACCATGTGGAAATGGGCGACGACGAACATCGTGTCGGAGAGCGGCACGTCGACGACGACGTTGCCGAGGAACAGGCCTGTCAGCCCGCCATTGACGAAAGTGACGATGAAGGCGAGTGCAAAGAGCATCGGCAGGGTCAGGTGGATGTCACCACGCCAGAGCGTCAGCACCCAGTTGTAGACCTTGATCGCCGTCGGCACGGCGATGATCAAGGTCGTCGTGGCGAAGAAAAAGCCGAAATAGGGGTTCATGCCGCTGACATACATGTGGTGCGCCCAGACGATGAAGGAGAGCGCGCCGATGATGACGATCGCCCAGACCATCATGCGGTAGCCGAAGATGTTCTTGCGGGCATGGGTGCTGATGAGATCGGAGACGATGCCGAAGGCAGGCAGCGCGACGATATAGACCTCCGGATGGCCGAAGAACCAGAAGAGGTGCTGGAACAGGATCGGGCTGCCGCCGCCGTGCTGCAACTGCTCTCCCATCTCGACGATCGCCGGCATGAAGAAGCTGGTGCCGAGCACGCGGTCGAACAGCATCATGACGCAGGCGACGAAGAGGGCGGGGAAGGCAAGCAGGGCCATGACCGTTGCCGTGAAGATGCCCCAGACGGTGAGCGGCATGCGCATCAGCGTCATGCCGCGCGCGCGGCCCTGGAGCACGGTCACGACATAGTTGAGGCCGCCCATGGTGAAGCCGATGATGAAGAGAATGAGGGACGAGAGCATCAGGATGATGCCCCAGTCCTTGCCGCCGGGTGTGCCCGAAAGCACTGCCTGTGGCGGATAGAGCGTCCAGCCCGCCCCGGTCGGTCCACCGGGCGCGAAGAAGCTCGCGACGAGCACGAGCACGGCGAGCAGATAGAGCCAGTAGCTCAGCATGTTGGC
This sequence comes from Ensifer sp. VA4, assembly GCF_055710065.1. NCBI lineage: Bacteria > Pseudomonadati > Pseudomonadota > Alphaproteobacteria > Hyphomicrobiales > Rhizobiaceae > Ensifer > Ensifer sp. VA4. The sequence goes on from NZ_JBVQPO010000010.1 coordinate 9,855, forward strand.
ATAGGGAAAGACCATGTCGCGCGCGCCCAGCATCAGCGGGATCAGGTAGTTGCCGAAGCCGCCGAGGAAAAGCGCGGTCAGAAGGTAGATCACCATGATCATGCCGTGCATGGTGATGAACTGATAGTAACGATCCGCGTCGATGAAGGCGAAGGCACCGGGAAAGCCGAGCTGCAGCCGCATCAGCCAGGAAAGCACCAGGGCGACCATGCCGATGGCAATGGCGGTCGACGCATATTGTATGGCGATGATCTTCGCGTCCTGGCTGAAGACGTAGCGTGTCCACCAGCTATGGGGATGGTAGAGCTCCACGTCCTCCACTTCCGCCGGGCCAATCGGTTCGCCCGTACCTGACCGGATGTCGACCATATGCGAGAACCTCCCAACACCGGGTCATTTCAACGAAATGATCCAACGCTTTGAACCATGCAATTCCGCGTGGTGAGCCGCGGAATTGTTCTCGCCGTCGGGGCGCGTCGTCCTACTGCGCCGCGGCGGCGTTTTCTGCCTGTGCCGTTTGCTTCGTCTCAGTTGCTGCCATCATCTGCGAAAACGTTTGCTGGCTCGAAAGCCAGGTTTGGTAGTCGGCGGCGTTGTCGACGACGACCGTGCCGCGCATCTGTGGATGCCCGGTCCCGCACAGTTCGGCACAGAGCACCTCGAAGGTGCCGGTGCGCGTCGGCGTCAGCCAGAAATAGGTGACCATGCCCGGCACCATGTCCATCTTGGCGCGGAACTCCGGTACGTAGAAATCGTGCAGAACGTCGACGGAGCGCAGCAGGATCTTGACGGGCTTTCCGACTTCCAGATGCAGTTCGCCGCCTTCGATGATGACGTCATCCAGGGCTGCCGCATCATTGCGATTGAGGCCGAGCGAATTCTCCGGGGTGACGTCGCGCGTCTCGGAGGTTCCGAGCTTGCCGTCGGCGCCGGGCAGGCGGAAGCTCCACAACCATTGCTGGCCGACGACCTCGACCTCGGCGGCACCGTTTGGCACGGTGACGAACTGATGCCAGACGAAAAGGCCGGGTGTCAGCATGGCGGCGACGCCAAGCGTCGTGCCGCCGGCGAGCCATCCTTCGAGCTTCCGGTTTTCCGGTTCATAGGCCGCCCGGTTTCCCGGGCGATGGCGAAAACGGAGAACACAATAGGCCATGAAGAGCACCACGGCGACGAAGACGACGCCGGTGATCCAGAAGGTGATGATCAGCGTATTGTCGATGTAATTCCAGTTGGACGCGATCGGCGTCCACCACCATGGGCTCAACAGATGGAACAACACCGACCCGACGGCCAACAAAACCAGAATAACTACCACGGCCATTTCTGTCCCTCCTCGCCGCTCGCGGCTGTGGGCATGAATACGCAATCCGTAGAGCCTGCTGCATGTTTCCTTTAATCGTAGCCGATCAAAAGACCAAAACATGCAGGAATTCAAAGTTCTACAGCGACCTTTGCGCGTCTGATAAGACGCGCGGCGCTGTACTGCAATTATTGCACGAACGCAAAACAGTCGCAATTCGCCGTCTCGCCATGGGCGGCGCTTGCTTCTAATCTTTCTCGGCTACTGCGAATACTGCTTGAGATAGGCGATGAGGTTGGAGATTTCCGTGTCGTCCTTCAGTCCGGCAAAGGCCATCTTGGTGCCCTTCACCTTGGCCTTGGGGTTTTTGAGATAGTCGCGCAGCGTTGCCTCATCCCAGACAAGGCCGCCCTTACCGGCTTCGACCATCGCCTTGGAATAACTGAAATCGGGATGCGTGCCGGCGGTCCGCCCCAGCACGTGATTGAGCGAAGGGCCGACCTTGTTGGTATCGCTGTCGGCGATATGGCAGGTGGCGCATTTCTTGAACACGGTCTCGCCGGCGGCGGCATCGCCCTCTTGCGCGAGGGCAGCGATCGGACAGAGCGAAGTTGTCGAAAAGGCAAGGGCAACAACAAAATTTCGCATGACACTTCCTCAAAATCGCCGGGCGCAGGCAAGGAAGGCTATCGTCAGTTCGTCGTCTTGGCGGTGCTTGCTTCTCTCAATTGGCGCCACGGGCGGTTGATACTTGCGACATTGAAACGGTACGCCTCGCTTTGTGGAAGTCAACCGCCGCAGCCGACCGTTCGCCGGCTGCGCCTAAATTTTCACCAGAGGGATCGGCCGTCAGACGCGATTGCCGGCGGCGTTGAAGAAATGCAATCGCTCGACCGGCAGCCGTACGGGAAGCGAACCCGAGGCATTCAGGAACCTGCGGTCGTTGGTGAACGCCTTGAAGCCGGAGCGGCCGAAGGAGAGATGCAGGATGATGCCGAAGCCGGTCGGCTCGACCAGGTCGACGGTGGCCTTGAGCGCATCCGGTGCTTCCGCGCCGATTTCCACATGCTCCGGGCGGATGCCGAGGGTCGCCCGGGCGCCGTCGGTCAAGGCGGGATGCGGCTGTGCGGGGATGACAACGCCGCCTTCCGTTTCGAAGCGCGGGGCGGTGCCGTTCAGGTAGGTGCCCTCGAAGAAGTTCATTCCGGGCGAACCGATGAAGCCGGCGACGAAGAGGTTGGCCGGCCGGTCATAAAGATCGAGCGGGCTGCCGACCTGCTGCACGAAGCCGCCGTTCATGGCAACGATCCGGTCGGCAAGCGTCATCGCCTCGATCTGGTCATGGGTGACGTAGATCGAGGTCGCGCCGAGATCCTTGTGCAACTTCTTGATCTCGGCGCGCATCTGCTCGCGCAAGCGGGCGTCAAGATTCGAGAGCGGCTCGTCGAACAGGAACGCCTTCGGCTCGCGCACGATGGCGCGCCCCATGGCGACGCGCTGGCGCTGGCCGCCGGAAAGCGCGCGGGGCCGGCGTTCGAGCAGCGGATCGAGGCCGAGCTTGGCGGCCGCACTGGAGACGATGCTCGCGATCTTCTCCTTGGCGGTCTTCCGGAGCCTCAGGCTGTAGCTCATGTTCTTGGCGACCGACATGTGCGGATAGAGCGCATAGGACTGGAACACCATGGCGATGTCGCGGTCTTTCGGCGCCAGCTCGTTGACGCGTTTTCCGGCGATGCGGATTTCGCCCGAGGTCACGCTTTCGAGCCCGGCGATCATGCGCAACAGCGTGGACTTGCCGCAGCCGGACGGGCCGACCAGCACGACGAATTCGCCGTCGCCGATCTTCAGGTCGACATCGTGCAGGACCGGGTGGATGCCGTAGGATTTCTGGATGTTGGCGATATCGATGGAAGCCATGGGTAATCCTCAGCCTTTGACCGCGCCGGCCGTGAGGCCCTGGACGAGATAACGTTGAATGAGCAGGAAGAAGAGGCAGGCGGGGATGAGCGCAAGCACACCGGCGGCCATCATCTGCCCGAAGTCGACAGAGAACTTCGACACGAACGACAATAGTCCGACGGGGAAGGTCGCCTGGTCGTTGCCGGAGATCAGCATCAGCGAGAACAGGAGCTCGCTCCAGGCGGCGGTGAAGACGAAGCCGAGCGTCGCGGCGATGCCTGGCAGCGTCAGCGGCAGGATGATCTGGCGGAAGGCGACGAACTGCGTCGCGCCGTCGATCATCGCCGCCTCTTCCAGATCCTTCGGAATGCCGTCGAAGAAGGACTGCATCAGGAAGGTGGCGAAGGGCACGTTGAAGGCGGTGTAGACGATGACGAGGCCGGTCAGGCTGTTGGTGAGGCCGAGCGGCGACAGGATCTTGAAGATCGGCGCCACCAGCATCACCAGCGGGAACATCTGCGTCAGAAGCATCAGCGCCACCAGCCAGTACTTGCCGCGGAAGTTGAAGCGCGACAGGGCATAGCCGGAGAGCGAGGCGAGGATGGTGACGATGACGGCCGTCGAGCCGGAGACGATCAGGCTGTTCCTGAAGAACACCGGAAAGGCGCTGTGGCGCAGCACGAAATCGAAATGTTCGAGGCTGGCGTGCGACGGCCAGAGCCTGATGCCTTCGGAATAGAGCAGGTCGTTCGGGGTGACTGCGACCTTCAGCAGCCAATAGAGCGGGAAGAGCGCGAAGGCGATATAGGCGAGGATTGCCAGCCGGTGCGCGATCGTGAGGAAGAGAGGTTTGGCGCGCATTGGTCTCAATCCTTGCTCAAGAGCCACTGCCGCAGGATGACGATCAGCATCGAATAGGCGAGCAGCAGTGCCAGAAGCACCAGCGCGATCGCCGAGGCGTAGCCGAAATCCAGCCGCTTGAAGGCCTGGGTGAAGATATAGCTGGCGACAATCTGGGTGCGGTCGGCCGGTCCGCCATTGGTCATGACGATGATCAGGTCGGCGAAATTGGAGATCCACACCGTGCGCAGCAGAATGGTGATGGCGATCGTCGGCGCAAGGAAGGGAAGCGTGATCGAAAGGAACCGCTGCACCGGGCCGGCGCCATCGATGCTCGCGGCCTCATAGAGATCGCGGGGGATAGCCTGGAGGGCGGCAAGAAGCGTGATCGCGAAGAAGGGAATGCCCCACCAGACATTGGCGACGATCGGGCCCCACATGGCAAGCTGGGGATCGGAGAGAATGTTGCTCGGCCCGCTCATGATGCCGAGGCCGAAGAGCCAGTGCGGCAGCGGACCGACGACCGGATTGAACAGCCAGGCCCAGTTGAGGCCGGCGAGGAAGCTCGGCACCGCCCAGGGCAGGAAGACGAGGGCCTGTGCCAGGCCGCGGCCATAGAAGGGCTTGTCGAGCAGCAGCGCCAGAATCAGGCCGAAGACGAATTGAAGGAGAACCGAGGCGCCTGTCCACCAGAGCGTGTTGCGCAGCGCCCGGTAGAAGGCCTGGTCCTCGGAGAGTGCCCGGAAATGATCGAGGCCGACATAGGCACCGGAGAACGGGTTCAGGAGCTGGATGTCGCGAAAGGCGTAGGAGACGCCGAGCACCAGCGGCACCAGCATGACCGTGACGATCAGGATCAGCGCCGGCGCGCTATAGAGATAGGGCGCGGCGCCGTCGGCGATGCGCTTCATCAACGGCGTCCTGCTTTTGGGCAGGCCGCTTTGGCGGGCGACATAGTCCATCGATCGAATTTTCCCCTGTGCGGCCGCCGGTTTTTCGGGCGTGCCTATTTTCACGAATGAAAGGCCGGCGGCGGCAAGCCGCCGCCGGCCGAAGGCTTATTTCTTGCTGGCCAGGAACTTCTGCTGTGCCTTGGTCAGGTAGTCCGCCCACTGGTTGGCAAGTTCCTCCGGCGTGATGTCGCCGAGCAGAGCTTCCTGGGTGGTCTTGATGGCGAGCGAATCCTTGAAGAAGGCGAATTCTTCGAGGTAGGTCGGCATGACCGTCAGCACGACGTCCTTGTCGGCGAGCTCGTCGAACCAGCCCTTGAACTGCGGGCTTGCATAGAAGGGGTCCTTCTCGGCCGACTTGTGCACCGGCAGCGCGCCGGTGCGCTTGTTCCACTCGATGTTGCCTTCCGGTCCTTCGAGCGTCTCGATCAGCTTCCAGGAGAGGTCCTTGTTCTGGCTGGCGGAGAGCATCGACCAGCCGGCGAAGCCGATGGTGGTGAAAGCTTTGCCGCTCGGGCCCTTCGGCATGGTGGTGACGCCGAAATCGTCGGGCTTCATGCGCTCGGCAATGGCGATCAGCGCGTCCGGATCCTGGTCGAGGAAGGCGCAGGTGCCGCTGTAGAAACCGGCGACAATTTCGTTGAAGCCCCAGTTGACGCTGTCCTTTGGAGCCAAACCCTTCTTGTAGAGGTCGATAACCCAGGTCAGGCCCTTGACCCAGCCTTCGCTGTTCATGGTCGAGGTGCCGTCCTCGTTAAAGAATTTGTTGCTGCCGGCCATGGTGGCGCCGAACATCACCCAGCCATTGAGGCCGCCCGGACCGCCGCGCAGGCAGTAGCCGGATTTGCCCGGAAGCTTGGAGACGGCCTCGGACGCCTTGACGAAATCGTCCATGGTCTTCGGCGGCTCGCTGACGCCGGCTTCCGACAAGAGCTTCTTGTTGTAGAACATCGCCCGCAGATAGAAGCCGTAGGGCAGCATATAGGCGGTGTCGTTGACGTCGCGGCCGAGTTCGAGCGCGCGTTCGGTGAGGCCGCCGGTGTGTTCCCACTTGGCGAGGTAGGGCTCGAGGCTTTCGAGCATGCCGTTATTGGCGTAGAGCGACAGCCAGGTGTCGGGCATTTCCATCACGTCGGGCAGCTCGCCGGCGGAGACCATGGTGGCGAACTTCTGGAAGGCTTCGCCCCAGGGCAGCGAGATGATCTCGACCGTCGTGCCGGGGTTGGCCGCCTCGAACTTGGCAACGATCGACTTCAGCGTCTCGGTGCGCTCGGGGCTGGTGATGACCTCGACGAGTTTCAGCTTGGTGTCGGCGAGCGCGCTTCCGGCCATCAAGGTGGCAAGAAGCGTGGCGGTAATCAGTTTCTTCATTTTGTTCCCTCTTTTCTTCGTTGGTTTTGGTCAAAGTGGGGAGAGCGGGATCTGCATCCCGCTCCTGTCAGCCAGTCGAAGCGAAAGCGAGTGCCGCTTCGAGATCGCTCCAGAGGGCCTCCGTTCCCTCCAGGCCGACATGGAGCCGTACCGACCGCGGCGAGATGCCGAAGGCGGCCGCGGAATTGGGCTGGGCTTTCTGCGACAGCACGACTTCGCCCGGCACGATGAGGCTTTCATGTCCGCCCCAGGAAACGCCGAGCTTGAAGAGTTCGAGATGGTCCGCGAAACGCCTGACGTCGACGCCCTCGCGGAAGATGAAGGAGAACAGGCCCGAGGTGCCGGAAAGGCCCGGTGGCAAGGTGTTGCCGAGGCCGGGATGGCAGACCGTTTCGACCAGCGGATGGGCCTGCAGCCGCCGCGCCACGGTCAGCGCCGAGCGCTCATGCGACTTCATGCGGATCGGCAGCGTGCGCAGGCCGCGGATCAAGAGCCAAGCGTCGAAGGGCGAGAGCTTGCCGCCGAGATAGGGATAGGCCTCGGAGCGGATGCGGCCGATCAGTTCCTTCGATCCGGCGACGACACCGGCGACGACGTCCGAGTGGCCACTGAGATATTTGGACGCCGAATGGATGACGAGGTCGACGCCGAGCGAGATCGGCTGCTGGAAGATCGGACTTGCCCAACTGTTGTCGATCGCTGTGATGATGCCCTGGTCCTTGGCGAGGCGGGTAAGTGCGGCGACGTCATGGGTGTCCATCACCCAGCTCGTCGGGCTCTCCATGTAGAAGAGCTTGGCGCCGGGCAGGGCCTTCGCGACCGCTTCCTCGTCGCGGCCGTCGACATAGGTCACCTCGATCTTCATGCGCTTCAGATGCGTGCCGAACAGGCGGAAGGCATCGGGATAGACGTGGTTGACGGCGACGATGCGGTCGCCCGGCTCGACGAAGGAAAGCACGGTCGAGGAGATCGCCGACATGCCGCTGGCAAAACCGATCGCGTCCTCGCCGCCTTCGAGTTTCGCCAGCATCTCCTCGAACATGCGTACTGTCGGGTTGAGGCCGCGGGTATAGATCGGCCGCACGCGCTCACCCCGGTAGGAGGCGACCATGTCGTCGTAATCCTTGAAGGTGAAGAGCGAGGTCTGCACGATCGGCGGCACGACGGCATCGAAGGCGTGGCCTTCGTCATGCGCGACGATCAGCGAGGCGTGGTCGAACGGATCGAGGCCGTTGGTCATTTGGACATTTCCTTGATGTCTTCCTCGACGATCGCGAGGATTTTCAGCGTTTCTTCGCGCGCGGTGTCGGGATCCTGAGCCGCGATCGCGTTGAAGAGGGTGCGGTGGAAGGGGAAGGAGCGGCGGGCGAAGTCCGACCGGTCGAACGGTTCTTCCCAGAAGCGCTCGAAGGCCTCGCGCATCTGCTCGAGAAGCTGGCGGAAGAGCGGATTGTGGGTGGCATCATAGATCGCCAGGTGAAAGGCGAGGTCTTCCGGACCCGAGGTGCCCTTGGCGATATGCACCCGCTCCATCTCGTTGAGCTTCGTTTCGATGATCTTCAAGTCTTCGTCGGTGCGTCGGCGGGCGGCGACCATGTTCGCCTCGACCTCGATGCCGCGGCGGACCTCGAGCGTCATCAAGAGCACGTCGCGCAGATGCGCGGCGTCGAGCGTGAGCGGCATGTGGACGGTGGCGCCGGAGATCGTGCGCAGGAGATAGGTGCCGCTGCCCTTGCGCGCCTCGACGACGCCGAGCGCCTGGAAGTGGCGGATGACTTCGCGGATGGTGGAGCGGCCGACGGCCAGAGCCGTCATCAGCTCCCGTTCTGCCGGCAGGCGTTCGCCGGGTTTCAGGCCCGATTGTTCGATGTAGTCAGCCAACGCAGCAATGACCTGCTGGGCCCGGTCGGCCGGGGGCAGGGGCATCAGCGCCGCTCTTGCCGGTTCACTCATTCGGCTTCCTCCCAGAGGCCAAATTGGTCTGACATCCGAGCACTATGATCACGGCGGCGGAGGTCGTCAAGGGGGAACTGATAGACGCGCAGGTGTTGACCGCGCCCGCTCCCGGCGTAGACATGGAGGTAAGGAGCTTTTGGTGATGATGAAATCGGAATGTTGGTTCGTGATTGCAGCCGTGGTCGGCGCGTTCTTCATCGTGGTGACGGCCGCGGGCGAGGCCAAAGCGCAGATGCGCACCAGAAAGGGCGAGTATTACGAGGGAATCCAGCGCAAGCCCTATGGCCATTACTGGATCTGGCCGCCGGTCGAGCAGCGGGAGCCAGTCTATGGTCCTCGCCGCGGCAAGGAGGGTGCCGGAAGCGCGATGCCGAAGCCGCGCAAGCGACCGACCCAGTAGCCAGGCCGGCAGGGGAATAGGGCAAAGAAGAGCGGCGCCCGAAGGCGCCGCGAATTTCGTCAGCTCATTCCGTGTTCCGAAAAGTCGCGATTCCGACGGAAAACCGTTTCACACTTTTCCTGGAAGAGCCTTAGACCTTGGCGACGTGCACGTCGCGGGAGAGCGAGGAAAGAACCTCCGGCCCGTCTTCGCGCAGGATGACGATATCCTCGAGGCGGATGCCGAAGCGGCCGGGCAGGTAGATGCCGGGCTCGATCGAGAACACCATGCCCTCTTCCAGCACGGTTTCCGAGGTTGCGGTGATGTAGGGCGGCTCATGGCCGTCGATGCCCATGCCGTGACCGGTGCGGTGCACGAAGTATTCGCCATAGCCCGCATCGCTGATCACCTTGCGGGCGGCGGCATCCACGTCCTTGGCGAGCACGCCGGGGCGCGCGGCTTTCATTGCCGCCTGCACGGCCTTTTCGACGATGGTGTGGATCTGGCCGTACCCCTCGGGCGCGCGGCCGACGATCGCCATGCGGGTGATGTCGCTCGGGAAGCCCTGCTTGCGGCCGCCGATATCGATCACGACGGCATCGCCTTCCTCGATCACCCGCTCGCTTGCCGAGTGATGCGGGAAAGCGCCGTTGCCGCCGGCGCCGACGATCCAGAAGGCCGGTGCCGCGCCTTCGGAGGAGAAATGCCCGCGGATTTCGGCTGCCAGTTCCTTCTCGGTCATGCCGGGACGGATCTTCGAAAACGCCGCCTGCATGGCGCGGTCGGCGATGCCGGCGTTCATCTTCAGGAGTTCGTATTCGGTTTTGTCCTTGCGCATGCGAAGGCTGCCAAGCGTTGCCGGCGTGAACTCGCGGGCGGTATCTTCCGGCAGGGCATCGATCAGCAGCAGCGCGAAATCGGCACGCATGGTTTCGTCGAGCACGACGCGGCCGGGCTTTTCGGCACCGATATCGGCGAGCGCCGCCGTCAGGGCAGCGGCCGGGCCCTCGTCATCGGCCCAGTTGTGGAAAGCGATGTCGGTGTGTTCGCGTGTGCCTTCGGCGTTGAGCGCCGGCATCAGGAAAGCCTCCCTTTCCGGGCCGATCAACAGCAGGCAGGGCCGCTCGTCCGGATGCGGATGGTAGCCGATCAGCCAATCCATGTGCGATCCGGGCGCCAATGCGATGAGACCGACATCGTTTTCGGCCATCTTGCGGCGGAGCGCGGCAAAACGGGTCCTGGTGAGTTCCGTCATGGGGTTTCCTGTCTTGTTGGAGGCAATGGGATGCCGAACGTCATTCACGTCGCTGGCCGACGGACGGGTGGAGGACAGCGCCGACCGGTTCGGCGCGAAGTGTGTCTATGAGGAATGCTCGAGGCCGGTGCAGGTGTTGCCCCGGGATACGGATCTCTGGCTCTTCAAGCGGTCTCCTCCCCTCGAATGCACGCGCACAGGCTCGGAAAGCTGATCGCTTCCCGGCGCTATGCATTTGTATTTGCAAGACTTTGGTGCCGTGCTCCGGCATTGTCAATATAGAATTTTAGTCACACTAAAATTTGTGGATCTGCGGTGCCGGCGGCAGGTCAGGCGGCCAATCGCAGGAGACGCGCGACCGCCTGCTGGTCAAAGCCGCCGATGCCCTCCCTGATATCGGCAGCGATCGCATCGGCGACGGCCTCTTCGTCGCGCCGCCGAAGTGCCTCGATCGCTTCACGATGCCGGTCCACCACATAGAGTTCGGTGACGTGTTCCATGGCAATCCCGAGGATGGGGCCAAGCTGCAGCCAGACGCTTTCGATCAGCGGCATGGCGACCGGATCGGGGTTGGCCGTGTAGATCTTGCGGTGAAATGCCTGGTTGGCGATCAGTGCGGCCACCTTGTCGCCCCTGCGGATTTCCGTCTCGATACTGTCGTCGATTGCCGTGATGTTTTCGATCTGGCGCTCGGAAAGATGGGCGACGGCCCGGCGGGCCGCATGGCTTTCGAGCGCGATGCGCAGCGAGATCAACTCCTCGAACCGGGCGGGCGTAATGTGCGGCACGACGATGCGGCGGTTTTCCAGGAACTGCAGCGCGCCGATCGAGGTCAGCTGGCGCAGCGCCTCGCGCACGGGCGTCGGGCTGCTTTCGAGCGCTTCGGCAAGGCCGCGGATGGTGACAGAAGTGCCGGGCCGGAAGGCGCCAACCATGATCGCCTGGCGCAACCGGTTGAAGGCGTAGTCGTGCGTGGTCATGCCGTCGGGTCGCGCAAGTGGCGGCAAAACAAGGGGTTTCAAGTGCGCATGTCCTTCTGCCTGGTCCACGGTGGGAGCGGGATGCGAGCGGAGAGCCGCATACACTTGCCGGCGCCTCGCTCTACGTCACACGCCTGATAGCATTGCTCATGCTTGACTCCAACTCCTGAACTATGTCAACTTTCTGAAAATGTGATCACAAAAAGAGATTTGAGATATGTCGCTCGACGCGGAAGACCCCAGCGCATTCAAGGCATGGCTCGAGCAGAACGGGCCGATCGAGAGCATTCAAGCCGTCGTCTGCGACCTCAACGGCATCATGCGCGGCAAACGCGTTCCCGTGGAGCAGGCGGCGAAGGTCTTGGGCGGCGGCATCCGCATGCCGCTCTCGATCGTTGGCGTCGACGTCTGGGGTGAGGACATCATCAACAGCGAGCAGGTGTTTGCGAGCGGCGACCGCGACGGCATCTGCGGCGTCACCGGCCGCGGAGCGCTGCCGGTCAACTGGACCTCGCGGCCGAGCGCGCTGGTGCCGCTCTGGCTACAGCTCGAGGACGGCAAGCCGTTCCTTGCCGATCCGCGCCAGGCGCTGGCGGCGGTCGTGCGCGAATATCAGGAACTCGGCCTGCGCCCCGTCGTTGCGACCGAGCTGGAATTCTATCTGATCGATCCGGAGCCGGACAGCGCGGTGCCGCCGATCTCGCCCTATACCGGCAAGCGGCTCGATTCCGACGCGATCCTCTCGATCGACGAGCTCGACGATTTCGGTGAGTTCTTCTCCGACGTCTACAAGGAGTGCGCCCGGCAGAACGTACCGGCGGACGCAGCGATCGCCGAGAACGGCATCGGCCAGTTCGAGATCAACCTGTTGCACACCGACGATCCGCTGAAGGCGGCCGACGACGCCATTTTCTTCAAGCGCATCGTCAAGGGTGTGGCGCGCAAGCACGGGCTTGCCGCCACCTTCATGGCGAAACCTTACGGCACGCGTTCGGGCAACGGCATGCACATCCATTTCAGCCTGCTCGACGAGGAGGGCAACAACGTCTTCAACGACGGCAGCGACGAAGGTTCGCCGGTGCTGAAGCACGCCGTTGCCGGCCTCTTGCGCGGCATGGCAGAGACGACCCTGCTTTTTGCGCCGCATTTCAATTCCTATCGGCGGCTGAGGCCCGACACGCATGCGCCCACGGCCGTCTGCTGGGGATACGAGAACCGCACATCGGCGATCCGCATTCCCGGCGGCAACCCCAATGCGCGCCGTATCGAACATCGCGTCGCTGGCGCGGATGCCAATCCCTATCTCGTCATCGCCGCGATCCTCGGCGCCGCACTCGTCGGCATCCGCAACAAGTGGAAGCCGCCGGCGCCGGTTTCGGGTCGCGCCTATTCAGCGGAGAAACTGTCCAAAATTCCCGCCGATTGGGGGCAAGCGGTCGATACCTTCGAGGCAGGACCGATTGCCGCCGAGATCTTCGACCCCGTGCTGCGCTCGATGCTGATCGCCTGCAAGCGCCAGGAGATCGCCGGCTTTGCCGAGCAGGTCACGGATTACGAATTCAGCGCCTATCTGGAAATCGTCTGATGCTTACCAAACAGAAATCCTATGCCGGCGACGGCAGCTATCCGACCAGCTACTACGCCGCTTCCCGCAATATCATCCGCACACCGGTCCGGCTTAAGGGTCGCGTCGAGACCGACATCTGCGTCGTCGGTGCCGGTTATTCCGGCCTGTCGACGGCGATCCATCTTGCCGAGAAGGGCTACAAGGTCGTCGTCGTCGAGGGCGCGCAGGTCGGCTGGGGGGCGTCGGGCCGCAATGGCGGCCAGGTCGTCAACGGCCTCAACGCCAGCCTGTCGACCATCCAGCGCCGCTACGGCGAGGATGCGGCGCGATTCATCGGCGGGCTGGTGCAGGAGGGCGGCAAGATCATCCGCCGCCTCGTCAGCCAGTATCAGATCGACTGCGACCTGAAGCCGGGCAACATCTATGCCGCCTATACGCCTGCGCATATGAAGGAGCTCGAAGCCAAGCAGGCGCTCTGGCGCAAATACGGCATGGACGACCACCAGCTTCTCGACCGCGAAGCGCTCCGCAAGCTCGTCAAATCGGATGCCTATTGCGGCGGCATGCTCGATACGACCGGCGGCCACATGCATCCGCTCAATCTCGTGCTCGGCGAGGCGCGCGCATTCGAAAGCATCGGCGGGACCATCTATGAACAGTCGCCGGTGACGCGGGTCGACCACGAGGCGTCTCGGCCGACCGTCTACACTCAGAACGGCGAGGTTTCGGCGCGCATCGTCGTGCTTTGCGGCAATGCCTATCTCGGCGACGCGGTGCCGAAGCTCGTCTCGCGGGTTATGCCGGTCTCGACGCAGATAATCACGACGGCGCCGCTCGGCGAGGAACTGGCGCACGCGCTGATTCCGAGCGACATGTGCGTCGAGGACGTGCGTTACATCCTCGATTATTTCCGCCTCTCTGCCGACAAGCGGATGATCTTCGGCGGCGGCACCGTCTATGGCGGCACCGATCCGGCCGATGTGGTTGCGAAGCTCAAACCCAATCTCGAAAAGGTGTTCCCAGAGCTCAAGGGCGTGAAGATCGACTATGCCTGGAGCGGCAACTTCGCGCTCTCCTTCACCCGCGTGCCGCAGATGGGCCGGATCGGCTCCAATACCTACTTCGCCCACGGCTACAGTGGCCACGGCGTCACCGGTTCGCACCTTTTCGGCCGCACGCTCGCCGAGGCGATCGATGGCGACACCACGCGCTACGACGTCTTCGCGAAACTGCCCTGGTATCCATTCCCGGGCGGGCGGATGTTCCGCGCGCAATATTCGACGATCGGTTCCTGGTGGTACCAGTTCAAGGATGCGGTCGGATTGTAAGGCGAAAGACCGACGCCCCGCGAAGGAGTGGCTTGCCAGGAAGGCGCGCCCTTTGCGCGCGAGTCGGACAGTCGATTTCCCGCGGAGCGCAATTTCGCGTCGCCGGTCGTTGCGCTACTATCAAGCCTCTACTGCATGTTTCCTTAAATCGTCGCCGATTTAAGGAGAGAAACATGCAGCGATTCAAAGTGCTACAGCGACCTTTGCGCGTCTGAGAAGACGCGCGTCGCTGTAGGGCATCGGCCCGTCGGCTGGATGGGCCCGTTGCATCTTTGGCATGTGGCCAGTCCTTGGGAGTGACCGCATGCCAACGGATACCAAGGAGGGCCCGCATTCCCGCGGGCAAGGCAGGCGGGGAGCATTTGACTCCCGGTTGATCCTGGGAGGTCTCAGATGTTCGTGCGCTTTGGCTATGAGATCGGCATACGCTGTCCGCAACCGACTCCGATGATGACCTATCTTTCCGTAGTGCCCGAGCGGCGACGGACCCTTCGCCGCGAACATGGCCCGGTGTCTTCACCGCTGGTGAAGATGGAGCAGATCACTGATCCGCATGGCAACAATTGTCTGCGGATGACGGTGCCTGAAGGCGACTTCAAGCTGTCCTATGATGCAGTCATCGAGGACGATGGCAGGCTCGATGCCTCCGATCCGCTGGCCGAGGCGGTGCCGGTCGAAAATCTGCCGGCAGCGTGGCTGCCCTATCTCGCGGCGAGCCGCTATTGCGAAACGGACCGGCTTGGCGCGCTCGCCTGGCGGCTGTTTGGCGACGTGCCGCCGGGCTGGCAGCGCGTCCAGGCGATTTGCGACTATGTGCATGAGCGGCTCGTGTTCAGTTACGGCTATGCGCAGGCAATGCGAACGGCGCTCGAAGCCCATGAGGATCGCCTTGGCGTCAGCCGCGACTATGCGCATCTGGCGATAACCTTCTGCCGCTGCATGAACATGCCGGCGCGCTATGTGAACGGCTACATGGCCGATATCCCGGAGAGCGACAATCCGGCGCCGATGGACTTCAACGCCTGGTTCGAGGTCTTTCTCAGTGACCGGTGGCATACGTTCGACGCCAAGAACAACCAGCGGCGGGCGGGGCGCATTGCGGTGGCCCGCGGGCGCGACGCGGCGGATATTCCGCTGATCCAGACTTTCGGCAAGCATGAGCTGACGGCCTTCACCGTCTGGACCTGCGTCGAGACGGACAGCGCGCTGACGCGCTCGCATCGTGCCTCCGACGTTTCGCTGTTGACCCCGTGGTTCAGCGAGACCTGGTCGAAACATCTGCAGGAGCGCAAGCGCAACCGGCATTGAAGGCGCCGGTGTCGAACCGATTTTTTTACGGTTTGCGCCAATTGCGGAAAATAATATCTACAAACTCAATGGAGAATATAGGAGAACAAGACAGTCGATGGGCGCTGGCCCGCGCATGAACGGAGAGACGCGATGAACGCTGCTAAACCGATGGTCCAGTCCCGATACACGCTTTATGCAACCGCACCTCAGCGCCGGCCGCTTGTCCACCTAGTTCCGCACGCGATCGCCATCCTTGCCGCCTTTTCCTTTGTCAGCGCCATTGTCTTTGGCGCCATCTGATCTCCCGCCGTTATCAGCCGAGCCGCGACAGATGCTCGTGCACGGCAATCCATTCGCCTGAAGATTCCCGTTGGAACACGATCGTTTCCCGCTCGTCGGCGGTCGCGGGCTTGCCATTGAACTCCAGCTCGGTGTCGACGCGGTGCGTGAAGACTGCGACATTGCCGATCACCTGGACATGCCGCTCGCTCGACCGGCAGGCGCGCACGCGAAAACCATCCCGCTTCTCCCAAAGCGACCATTCCGCCTCGTATTCCGCCCGGCTCAAGAGTGGCCGGTTGAGTGTGTGGAAGATGAAGGTGGCGTTGGGCGCGAAGGCTGAGAAATAGGCGACACGGTCGTGCTGCGCAAAGGCGGCAACCAGCCCGTCGGCGGCGGCGAGCACCGACTGTTCGAGATCTTGCATCCGATTCCCTTTGTTTTTCCGCGGAGCGAGGTTCGCTCCGGTTCGTGTTCTCGTGAGGCGAGCGGGCTCAGCGTGCGGCGATCAGCGTCGCCAGCGGCCGGTTCTGACGGGAAACGCGCGCCTTCAGGTCGTCGAGCGACATCGTCTCGCGCTTGGCGAACTCAGTGAACATCATGTTGAGATTGTTGAAGAACATCTCGCCGACCGCTTCGACATCGACATCAATGGCGACGACTCCTTTGGCCTTCAGCTTGAGGATGAGGGTCGAGATCTGTTCGCAGAGCCGGCGATCGAGTTCGGTGTAGCGTTTGCTGAACGGGCTTTCCGGCTGCTGGATGGCGATCGCCATGGCCGTGCGCCACATCTCCTTGCTGAGATAATAGAGCGAGTGGTCGTAATATTCGCCGATCAGCGCATCGAGCGCGCCCATGACGGAGGCGGGCGGATTGTCGACGATCGAGCGACCCGCGGCAAGCACTTCCTCGACTTCCATCGACACGGTGGCGAGCAGGATGTCGCCCTTGTTTTCATAGTAGTTGTAGAAGGTTCCGACCGAGATCTCGGCGCGCTCGGCAATGTCCTCGATGCGCGCGCTGTCATAGCCGACCTCGCGAAAAAGCGCGGCGGCGGCGTCGAGAATACGCCGGTTCCGATCGGCCTTTTGCCGTGCGCGCAGTCCCGTCATCTGATGTTTCCCCGAATTATGAATTGGTTCAAAATTGAGATTGACTTAAAAAATGAATTCATTCAATCTTTTTTTGAAGACGCCGGAACGAGCGTCAAAACAAGAGGGCAACAGCATGATGCAGTCAGTTCGTGACGGTGCGCGCCTGCGCCGTTTTTTCTCCTCCACGGCGGCCATCGCCATCGCCGCGCTGTCGACGGCCGCAGCGCCCGCGCCGGCTTTTGCCCAGGAAGAGCTCAACGCGCTCGTCTGGTGCGACCACACCGATCCGGTACTGCTGGAACCATTCGAGAAGGCCAACGACGTCAAGGTGAACGTCAAGGTCTATGAGGGCACCGGGGCGGGGCTCTCGATCCTCGACCAATCGCAGCCGGGCGACTGGGATGTGCTCGTCATCGATGGCGTCGACGTTCATCGTGCTATCGACCTCGACCTGCTCGCCGAAATGCCGGCAGATGCGCTGCCGACCGCCGACATCTTCCCGGAAGTGCGCATGGAGGCGAACAACACCAAGGACGGCAAGATCTACGCCGTCACCGAGAAGTTCGGCTACAACACGATTTCCTACGACAAGACCAAGGTCGACCCGAAGGACATGCAGGACCTGTCGATCATCTGGTCGGACAAGTACAAGGGCCGCATCGCGCTCTATGATTATTACCTGCCGATGATCGGTCTCGTCGGTCTCGGGCTCGGCAAGAAGACCGCCGAACTCAGCGAAGCGGACATGCCGGCGATCAAGGAAAAGCTGGCGGCGATGCGCGCCGTGTCGAAGCAGGTGAGCGACGTCGTCTCCTCGCAGACGGCGCTTGCGACCGGCGAGGTCGATATTCTCGTCGGCGGCGGCGAGTGGATCACCGCCGTTCTCTCCGCCGACAAGCCGAGCCTCGACTGGACCATTCCCGAACAGGGCGCGGTACGCTGGGCGCAGTCGATCGGCGTGATGAAGGATTCGACCAAGCAGGACCTGGCGCTGAAATTCGTGCAGTACATCCTGAGCCCCGAGGGCCAGGCACGGCTTGCCACCTCTTCCTGCTACTGGGCGATGCCGGCCAATGCCAGGGCGGGCGAGCACCTCACCGACCAGCAGAAGGCGGCGCTGCGCTTCGACCAGCAGGCGGAATATCTGAAGAAGACGCAGCTTTACCCGATCCCGTCGGCCGAACTCGACCAGCAGTTCCAGGATGCCTGGACCGAAATGCTGCAGCAGTAATCATGGATGCGGGCGCGATTAACGCCGCGCCCGCCTGATCTTCGTTGTGAGCCGCTGCGGCGGCGCGGGGGCAAATCATGCCCGCAACCCTTGAGCCCGGGATAGCCATGGCAGACGCCGGAACCTTGAGATCAGCGACAGCGCTCGAAGACGCGGACCGACGCAAGGCCTGGGGCTTCGTCGCGCCGGCGCTTTTGTGGACCTTGGCCTTCTTCGTCGTGCCTTTTGCCTTCATGGCTGCCATGAGCCTCTGGAAGCGGGAAGGGCGGGATCTCGTCCGCATCTGGAACTTCGACAACTACGTGCGTTTCTTCTCCGAGAACGCGTTGTTCCAAGGGCTCGTCAATTCGCTCGAAATCACCGTGATCGTCACCGTGATTTCGGTGCTGCTCGCCTATCCGCTGGCCTGGATCATCGCCGAACGCGTGCCGAAGCGGCTGCAGCGCCTGGCACTGATCCTGGCGATCCTGCCGTTCTGGACCTCCTATGTGGTGCGCTCCTATTCCTGGCTGCTGGTCTTGTCGAAGAACGGCGTCATTAACCAGATGTTCATGAGCATCGGGCTGATTTCCGAGCCGCTGGAGCTGGCCAGTACCCGCACGGCGACGGTTATCGGTTTCGTGCATTTCTTCGTCATGCTCTTGACGCTGACGATCTATTCCAACCTGATCCAGCTATCGCCGAACTACCGCCGCGCGGCCGCCGATCTCGGCGCCAATGCCTTCCAGACCTTCTGGCACGTGGTGCTGCCGCTGACGCTCCCCGGCATCATGACCGGCGCCTTCCTCACCTTCGTGCTCTGCATTGGCGACTACGTCACGCCACAGATCCTCGGCGGCAACAACGAGCTGGTGCTGCCGCAGATCATCATGCTGCAGCTCGGGCGCCGGGCGGATTTCCCGATGGCTGCCGCATTGTCGATAGTGCTGATGCTGGCCGTCACCTTCGCCTACGTGGCCTGCGCCCGCTGGCTGAAGATCGAGAGGGCCTGACGATGCTGCGCCGGATCTTCGCAAACGTTCTCTCCTGGACCTACCTCGTCCTCGTCTACGCCTTCATCTTCCTGCCGGTCGCCGTGCTGGTGCTCTTCTCCTTCCAGGATGGCCGCCTGCCGGTGCCGCCGTTCAACGGCTTTTCGCTGCAGTGGTACGGGGCGGTCTTCGCCGACCGCAAGCTGATGGCGGCGCTCGGCAATTCGCTTGCCGTGGCGCTCGTCTCCTCCGTCATTTCGGTGCTGCTCGGCTTTCTCGCCGCCTATGCGCTGGCGCGCTACAAGCTGCCGGGCTCGGCGCTGCAGCGGGGACTGCTGATCGCGCCGATGACGGTCAGCTACCTGATCATTGCGCTCGGCCTGCTGTCGCTCATGAACGCGCTCCATATCCCGCTGTCGCTGATGACGGTCGGCATCGGCCATGTAGTGATCAACCTGCCGCTCTGCTTTGCCATCATCTATGCTTCGATGGGCGATCATCACATCAATATCGAGCGGGCGGCGCGCGACCTCGGCGCCAGCGATTTCAAGGTGATGGCGCTGGTGACCGCGCCGATGCTGATGCCGTCGATCCTCGCCGCCTTCTTCCTCTCCGTCACCTTCAGCTGGGACGAGTTCATCATCGCCTTCCTGCTGTCGCGCTTCGACGTGACTCTGCCGGTTGAGATCTGGAGCATGCTACGCTCCGGCCTCAACCCCAAGACCAATGCCATCGGCTCGCTGGTGTTTCTAGCCTCGGTGGCCGTGCTGCTCATCCTCGAGCTTTCCCTGTTCGGAAGGACGAAAAAGTCATGACCGCTCCCGTCTCGATCGAAACCGTCAGCAAGATCTTCGGTGCCTTCACGGCCCTCGACGCGGTCTCGCTCGATATCCGCGCCGGCGAATTCATCGTGCTGCTCGGACCTTCCGGCTGCGGCAAGACCACGTTGCTCTCGATCCTCGGCGGCTTCCTGTCGCCGACTTCCGGTCGCGTAACGATCGGCGGGCAGGACATGACCTACGTTGTTCCGTCGAAGCGCCCGACGACGACGATGTTCCAGGACTATGCGCTGTTTCCGCATATGCGCCTCGTCGACAATGTCGGCTTCGGGCTCAGGATGCGCGGCCTTGCCAGGGCCGAGCGTGACGAGAAGGCGCTCGGTTTCCTCGATCTCGTCGGGCTGAAGGCGTCCGCCGGCAAGAGGCCGCACGAGCTTTCCGGCGGTCAGCGCCAGCGCGTGGCGCTTGCCCGCGCGCTTGCCGTCGATCCCGACGTGCTGCTTCTCGACGAGCCGCTCGGCGCGCTGGACCTGAAACTCCGCCGCCAGATGCAGGACGAGTTGAAGGCGATCCAGAAGCGCGTCGGCACGACCTTCGTGCACGTCACTCACGACCAGGAAGAGGCGATGGCGATCGCCGACCGCATTGTGGTGATGAACCAGGGGCGGATCGAGGATTTCGGTCCGCCGTCGCAGATCTACATGCGGCCGCGCTCGCTGTTTTCGGCGGGATTCATGGGCGAGGTCAATTTCGTTTCGGGGCGCGTCGCGGCGGCGGATGCGAGTTCCGCCAAGGTCGAAACCGCGCTCGGCAGCCTGGCGCTTCCGGCTGATAATTTCACTGCATCCGCGCCGAAGGCCGGCGACCGCATCACGCTCACCATCCGTCCGGAGCATTTCCGCGCTGACGATCGGGCGGAAGGGCCGACCGTGACGCTCGGCGAAGCGCGCGTTGCGGGCAGCGCCTTCTTCGGCACGCATTATCGCTGCCATCTGCAGCCATGCGCCACGGATACCCGAGCCCTGGTCGCTCATCTGCCGCAATCGGCAAGCGTGCGCGAGGGTGAGATCGTGCCGCTTGCCGTGCGCGCCGCCGACGTCGTAGCCTTGCCCGCCACAGGACATGCGTAGCGCGATGCGGAGAATTGCCCCTCAGGACTGGTACCGGGTGAGACGGCTCGACGACGATGTCACCGCCATCGACGAGCCCTATATCCAGGAATTCTATCGCTGCAACATCTGGCATGTGCGCGGCCGCGACCGCGACATGCTCGTCGATAGCGGCATGGGCGTCGTGTCGCTCAGAGAATGGGTGCCGCTCGTCACCGAGCGTGCCCTGACCGCCGTCGCCAGTCACACCCATTTCGATCACATCGGCTGCCATCACGAATTCGACTGCCGCTGTGTGCATGCTGCCGAGGCGGATCTTCTGGCGCACCCGACGCGCAAGAATACGCTCGCCGATCCCTATGTCGCCGACGAGATCTTCGACGCGCTGCCGCCCGAACCCTATGCTTCCACCACCTATGCGGTAAAGGCGGCGCCGGCGACGCGGCTCTTGGAAGATGGCGACCACATCGATCTCGGCGACCGGGTCTTCGAGGTCATCCACACGCCCGGCCATTCGCCCGGCGGTATTGCGCTTTTCGAGGCGAAGACCGGTATCCTGTTCTCCGGCGATATCCTCTACGATGGGCCGCTGATCGAGGACACCTATCATTCCAATGCCGGCGACTATCTGGCGTCGATGGAACGCCTGCTTACGATCCCCGCACGTATCGTTCACGGCGGACATTTTCCGAGCTTTTCCGGCGAGCGCTACAGAGCGCTGATCCGCGACTGGCTTGCTGAAAAACAAAAGACAAACTGACGGGAAGGAGGAGCGAATGCTCGACAAACGCAAGTTCTACATCAACGGCGCCTGGGTGGACCCGGTCGTTGCCAACGACCTGGAGGTCTTGAACCCCGCGACTGAAAAGCCTGTTGCGGTGATCTCGATGGGCACCGCCGAGGATATCGATCGCGCGGTAGCCGCCGCCAAGAAGGCCTTTGCAGCCTATAGCCAAACAAGCGTCGAGGAGCGGCTGGCGCTGCTCGAAAAACTGCTCGCCGTCTACAAGCGCCGCTACGACGAGATGGTCGACACGATCACCATGGAACTCGGTGCGCCGAAGACTATGACCCGCGAGCAGCAGGCCGATGTCGGCGTCGGTCACCTCCAGGGCTTCATCGACGCGCTGAAGCGTCTGAAGACCCGCGACCGGCTGCCGAACGGCGACGTGATCCTGCGCGAGCCGATCGGTGTCTGCGGGCTGATCACACCCTGGAACTGGCCGATCAACCAGATCGCCCTGAAGGTGGTGCCGGCGCTGGCGACCGGCTCGACCTGCATCCTGAAGCCGAGCGAATTCACGCCGCTGAACGCCATGCTCTATGCGGAGATGGTGCATGAGGCGGGCTTCCCGGCCGGTGTCTTCAACCTCGTCAATGGCGACGGCATCCATGCCGGTGCCGCACTGTCGAAGCATCCCGACATCGACATGATGTCGTTCACCGGCTCGACCCGCGCCGGCATCGCCGTCAGCAAGGATGCGGCCGAGACCGTCAAGCGCGTGACGCTCGAGCTTGGCGGCAAGTCGCCGAACATCGTCTTTGCCGATGCCGATCTCGAAGATCGCGTCACCGGCAGCGTGCTGGAATGCTTCAACAATTCCGGCCAGTCCTGCGATGCCCCGACCCGCATGCTGGTGGAGCGCAGCGTCTACGACAAGGTGGTCGAGATCGCCAAGCGCGTCGGCAAAGAGGCGAAGGTGGGCGATCCGACCAAGGAAGGCAGCCATATCGGCCCGCTCGTCAGCCATATCCAGTTCGGCCGGGTGCAGGCGCTGATCGAGGCGGGTATCGCCGAAGGTGCGCGTCTTCTCGTCGGTGGTGCCGGCAAGCCCGAAGGCTTCGAGACCGGTTACTTCGTCAAGCCGACGATTTTTGCCGACGTCAACAACGACATGCGCATCGCTCGCGAAGAGGTTTTCGGTCCGGTGCTTGCGATCATTCCCTTCGACACCGAGGAGGAAGCGATCGCTATCGCCAACGACACGAACTACGGCCTCGCGGCCTATGTACAGACGGGCGATCCGAAGCGCGCCGAGCGCGTCGCTGCGCGCCTGCGCGCCGGCATGGTGCATATCAATGGCGGACCGCATCGCTACGGCAGCCCGTTCGGCGGCTACAAGCAGTCGGGCAATGGCCGCGAAGGCGGTATCTTCGGGCTCGAGGACTTCCTCGAAGTGAAGACCATCCACGTTCCGGACGCCGCCTGAGCAAGGCATAACGCCCCTTGAAAGACGGCCGTCGCAATCCGCGGCGGCCGTTTTTCTTTCAGGCCTCGACGCACAAGGACTGTCACCGCAAGCCGGCATCTGATAGCTCGTCGGCTTCCCGCCTCAGACGACGCTCCTTTCCGGATGCCTCCCGTGACCCACGCACATCATTCCTCCGCCCACAATCGCGTCGCCATGGCGGCCCTTCTCATCGGCGGCGCTGCGATCGGTGGCTCGCCAATCTTCGTGCGGCTGTCGGAGGTGGGGCCGCTGGCGACCGCCTTCTGGCGTGTGGCGCTGGCCTTGATTCCGCTGCTCGCCTGGACCTAGTTCCGTCCTGAGGGTGCTGGCGGGCGGCGACCGGAAAAGCTGTCGGAATATGCGCTCTTGATCCTGCCCGGCGTATTTCTCGCGATCGATCTCGGCGCCTGGCACTATGCGCTGACCAAGACATCCGTCGCCAACGCCACGCTTCTCGCCAATCTCGCGCCCGTTTTTGTGACGCTTGCGAGTTGGCTGCTGTTTCGCGCGCGGATCAGCGCCATTTTTGCGATCGGCCTCACAACGGCAGTCGCGGGCGTGGTGATCCTCAAGGGCGGGCCGATGGCGCTCGGCGAGGGTAATCTACTGGGCGACGGCATCGCCGTCGTCGCGGCCATGTTCTATGCCGGCTATATCCTGGCGATCGGCCGGCTGCGCAGCCTTTTCAGCACTGTGCGCATCATGATCTGGAGTACGGCCTCGGCGGCGATCTGCATGCTGCCGATGGCAGTGCTCTTCGAGCCGTCGCTTTTGCCGCCGACCGCCTTCGGCTGGGCGATGCTCTTCGGCCTCGCCTTCGTCAGCCATGCCGGCGGGCAGGTGGCGATCACCTATGCGCTCGCCTATTTGCCGCCCGCCTTTTCGTCGCTGACCCTGCTCTTGCAGCCGGTCGTGGCGGCGATCCTGGCCTGGATCCTGCTTGCCGAGCCGGTCGGGCTGATGCAGGCGATCGGCGGGGCGATCGTCCTTCTCGGCATCCTGATCGCGCGGCGAGGATAACGCCGCGCGCTTTCTTCAGAGCAATTCCAGAAAAAGTGTGAAACGGTTTTCCGTCCGGAATTGGGCTACCTCAAAGTCTTAAAGGCCCGGCGGCGTGAAGTTCGCCAGCCGCTCTTCGAGCTTGCGGATCGTTTCGGCATCCGCATTGGCGAAGGCGAAGCGCAGGTAGTTTTCCTGGCCTTCGCCGAAATAGTCGCCCGGCAGGCAGACGACGCCGGCGAGCTTTGCGAGCTTCTCCGCGATGAACTGGGAATCGATATCCGGGAAGGGGTGGCGGACATAGGCGAAATAGGCGCCGACCGCCTGCAGCTTCCACTTCGGCAGGCGGCTCATCACCTCCCTCAGTGCGTCGGCGCGGGCGGCGATCTCGGCGCGGTTCGTCTGGCGCCAGTCGGCAAGCGCCGGAATTGCTTTGGCAACGGCGGCCTGGGCGGAGCGCGGCGCGCAGATCTGCAGGTTGTCCATGATCTTCGCCACCTGTTCGATCACGGCCGGGCCGGCGGTGATCGCGCCCAGGCGATGACCCGGGATGCAGAAGGACTTGGAGAAGCTGCAGAGGCCGATGAAGCTCTCCTGCCAGCCTTCGCCCGCAAGCAGGCCATGCGGCGCGGCAGAGGCATCAGGCAGGAAGTCGCGATAGGTCTCGTCGAGGATCAGCCAGACGCCCTTGGCGCGGCAGGCCGCGTGAATGCGGGCAAGCAGTTCCGGGGGATAGACAGCGCCGGTCGGGTTGTTGGGCGAAACCAGCGCGAGTGCGCGGATGCCGGGGCGAAGCGCTGCGGCAATTGCATCGACCTCGGGCAGGAAGCCGGCGCCGGCGTCGCAGGGCACGAGTTCGACGTTGATGCCGAGCATCGAAAGCGTCGTTTCCTGGTTGAAGTAATAGGGGTTGGTCATCAGGACCGTATCGCCCGCGCCGGCGATCGCCATCGCCGCGCAGATGAAGGCCTGGTTGCAGCCCGAGGTGACGTGGATATTGTCGGCCGTGACCGCCGCGCCGTAGAGCGCTGCCACATGGGCGGCATAGGCGTCACGCAGTACCGCTTCGCCCTCGATCGCGCCGTAGCCGGTATAGGCGGTGGAGGCGGCCGCCTCGCCGAGCCAGGCCAGCATGTTCGGATGGGCAGGGTAGCCGGGCACCGCCTGCGACAGGTCGATCAACGGGCCACGAGAGCCGTCGTAGGATTTCGCCCAGGCCAGCACCGAGGGCACGGGCGGCGGCGAGAGCTTTTCGACGAGCGGGTTGAAATGCGGCATGGCGGATGTTCCTGCGTTAGATAGTTTCAAGCGGGATGCGGGCGGAAAACCGTATACGCTTTTCCTCATCCCGCTTAGGCCTTGGCTCTACGTTTCTGTGGGCGATCGGGGCGGCGGGCACGGCTCGGCGCCGAGACCGGCTGAAAGCCGTCGGTCCCCGATTTACGATCTGCCGGCTCGGATTTCGAGGTACGGCTGCGAATAATTGTGCGTGCCGAGGTCTGGAGTTCGGGCATCGGGTCGTTTTCGAGCGCCGCGAACATCCAGTCGATGAAGATGCGCACGATCGGGGCTGCCAACACTTCGTTGCGGCAGGCGACGAAGAAGGCGTCGTTGGCAGGCACCGTCAGGTCGAAGGGCGCGATCAGTTCGCCGCGCGCGATCAGGCTGCCGGCGGTGATCGTGTCGCCGAGCGCCACGCCCTGGTTGTGCAGCGCCGCTTCGGTCGAGAGCCGCGCGTCGCTCATGAAATGCTGCCGGCCGCGCTGCAGGTCGCTGGCGTCGGCCGCAGCGAGCCAGGTGTTCCACTCGCGACCATCGTCGCCATGCAGCATCACGTGATCGCGCAGGTCCCGCACCGAACGCAGCGGCCGCATGTTGAGGAGCGTCGGGCTGACGACCGGGAACAGTTCCAGCCGGCTCCAGAGCTTGGCCCAGGCGCCCGACCAATTGCCGTCGCCATAGATCACGCAGACGTCGACATCGGGCGAATGCAGATAGGCGTCGTCATTGGAGGCGATCAGCGTCAAGCGTACGTCCGGATACTGCTCGGTGAAGAGGTGCAGCCGCGGGATCAGCCAGAAGGAAAGGAGAGCGGGGACGCAGGTTATCCGGAGTTCACCGCTCGTCGTCGGCCGCGTCATTGCCGCGGTCGCCGCGGCGATCTCGGCGAAGGCATGAGTCACCGCCGGCAGCAGCAATGCGCCCTGTGGCGTGAGCTTCAGCCGCTTGCCGCCGCGCTCGAAGAGGGCTGCCTTGACCGAGAGTTCCAGCGCGCGGATCTGATGGCTGATCGCGCCGTGGGTGACGTTCAGTTCGCGTGCAGCCGCCGACACGGAGCCCCGCCGCGCCGTCGCTTCGAAGGCGCGCAAGGGGTTGAGCGGTGGCAGGCGGCTGGACAAGGCGGCGGGTTCCGGCGAGGTTTGGTTGTGTGAGTTTTTCTCACACGAAACGCTATAACAATGTCAATTGATTTTCCAGAGGAATTGCCGCCTAATATTCATCAACGAAGGCGAAAAAGCCTGGGGAACATGATCGCGCCGGACGAACCGGCTTCATCCGCAGTGAGATATCTGTGGCGCTTTTCAGCGCATGCCCGGGCTATGGATGACGGAGGACTGCACCAATGGCTTGGGACGAGAACAAGCTTGCCGAACTGAAGGCGAAATACGGCGAGAGCCATGGCGGCGAACTGTTCGATCCGACCTTCCGCAAGGTTGCCGACAAGATCTTCAACAAGAGCGGCACGCGCCTTGCGCCCTATTCCGGCATCCCGACCTTCCTGACCGCGCCGCACATGCCTGTTGATGCGGATAACCCGGATTTCGGCAATCTGCAGGTGGCGATCGTCGGCATCCCCATGGATCTCGGCGTCACCAACCGGCCGGGCTCGCGTTTCGGACCGCGGGCGCTGCGTGCCATCGAACGTATCGGCCCCTACAACCACGTGCTCGGCTGCACGCCGGTGCAGGAACTCCGCGTCGCGGATATCGGCGACGTGCCGTTCCAGAGCCGCTACCGGCTGGAGCTCAGCCATGATGATATCGAGAAGCGCATCAACCAGATCGTCGATGCCGGCGTGCTGCCGCTCTCGGTCGGCGGTGACCACTCGATCACGCATCCGATCCTGAAGGCGGTCGGCAAGAAGCGTCCGGTCGGCATGATCCACATCGATGCGCACTGCGATACCGGCGGCGCTTACGACCTGACCAAGTTCCACCACGGTGGCCCGTTCCGCAATGCCGTGCTCGACGGCGTTCTCGACCCGACCCGCGTGGTGCAGATCGGCATTCGCGGCTCTGCCGAATATCTCTGGGAGTTCTCCTACGAGTCCGGCATGACCGTCATCCACGCCGAAGAAGTGACCGGCCTCGGCATTCCCGCGATCATCGAAAAGGCGAAGAAGATCGTCGGCGACGGCCCGACCTATCTCTCCTTCGATATCGACAGCCTCGATCCGTCCTTCGCGCCGGGCACCGGCACGCCGGAAGTGGGCGGCCTTACGACCCGCGAAGTGCTGGAACTGATCCGTGGCCTCAAGGGCATCAACCTCGTCGGCGGCGACGTCGTCGAAGTGGCGCCGCAGTATGACTCGACCACCAACACGGCCCATGCCGGCGCCCAGGTGCTCTTCGAAATCCTGAGCCTCATGGTCTTCAGCCCGGCGATCACGGGCAGGTCTGCCTGAGGCTTGGCAAAAGGTTCGTCGGCTGCCGGACCGGAAACGGCGGCCGACCACCAGACATCACAATCACAAAGCTTCCGGGTAGGGGAATAACCATGACGATCCAAACAAAACTGAAGACAGCATTGGCCGCCGCCCTGATGCTGGGGGCTGCTGCCGGCATCGCCAAGGCCGATGCGCTCGCCGACATCAAGTCCGCCGGCCAGATCAATGTCGGCATCTTCTCCGACTTCCCGCCCTTCTCCTCGGCCAGCGCCGACATGAGCATCAAGGGCTACGACGTCGACGTGGCCCAGCGGATCGCCGACGATCTCGGCGTCAAGCTGAACCTCGTCAGCGTCACCGGCCAGAACCGCATTCCCTATCTCAACGACAAGCGCGTCGACATTCTGATGAGCGTCGGCTTTTCCAAGGAGCGCGCCGAGGTGATCGACTTCGCCGCCGCTTACGCGCCTTATTACATCGCCGTCATCGGTCCGGCGGAACTCAAGGTCGCCGGCAAGGAAGACCTCGCGGAGAAGACCATTGCGGTCAACCGCGGCACGCTGGAGGATACCTCGCTCACCGAGGCGGCGCCCACCAATGCCGACATCCAGCGTTTCGACAACTACAATGCGGTGATCCAGGCCTTCATCTCCGGCCAGACCCAGCTGATGGTCGTCGGCAACGACGTCGGCGCCCAGGTGCTGGCCCGCCAGGAAGCCCTGAAGCCGGAGCAGAAGTTCCAGCTCCTGACCTCGCCGTCACATATCGGCCTCAACAAGAATGAAGAGGGCTTGAAGAAGGCGGTCAATGACGTCGTCGCCAAGATGCTGGCCGACGGCAAGCTGAATGCGAGCTCCGAGGCCTGGCTGAAGACGCCGCTCAACCCCGAGAACCTCAAGGACTAAGAGAGCTTGATGGGGGCGGGGAGCAACGCTCTCCGCTTCTCTCTTGAGGAAGGTTGCGATGATGGGTTACGGCCTCAGCTTCGGTTGGCTCAAGGACGCCGCGGGTGCGATCGCCCATGGTGCGGCCATGACCATGTTCCTGATCGCCTGCACGACGGTGCTCGGCATCCTGATCAGCATTCTCTTTGCCGCCGGCCGCCGCAGCCGCTACGGCGTCTTGCGCCAAGCGGTGGCGGTTTATGTCGAAGTCATCCGCAACACGCCGTTCCTGGTGCAATTGTTCTTCATCTTTTTCGGCCTACCGAGCCTCGGCATCCGGCTCGATCCGATCGTCGCGGCGATCCTGGCGATGACGCTCAACATGGCCGCCTACACGACGGAGATCGTCGGCGCCGGGCTCGACGCGGTGCCGAAGGGGCAGAGCGAGGCGGCCTACGCGCTCGGGCTCAAACCGCGCCAGGTCTTCGTCAAGATCATCCTGCCGCAGGCGCTGAAGGTGATCTTTCCGGCGCTCACCAGCCAGGTCATCATCATGATGCTGGAATCGGCCGTTGTCTCGCAGATCGCGGTGCGGGAGCTTGCGCATGAGGCGGATCTTCTGCAGGCGCGCACCTTCCGGTCCTTCGAGACCTATTTCGTTGTCACGCTGATCTATCTTGGCCTGTCGATGGCGATGCGACGGCTCTTCGTTGCCGGTGGTCGGCAGGTGCTCGGAGCCGGCGTGTCATGATCGAATTCACCTTCTGGGACATCCTGCGCAACCTGATCTTCGCCACACGCTGGACGGTGCTTTTGTCGATCGTCGCCTTCGTGGGCGGGGCCGCGGTGGGACTCGCCATCCTGGCGGCCCGCATCGCCGAACGCCCGTGGCTGCGCCGATTCGGTTCCGGCTACATCGCGCTCTTCCAGGGCACGCCGCTTTTGATGCAGCTCTTCCTGATGTTCTTCGGTCTGCCGATGCTCGGCTTCCGCATCGAACCCTGGACGGCGGCGGCACTCGGGCTCACCTTCTATGCCAGTGCCTATCTCGCCGAGATCTGGCGCGGCGGGGTGGAGGCACTGCCGCGCGGCCAATGGGATGCCGGCGCGAGCCTCGGTCTGCACCGGTTTCAGGAACTGCGCCTCGTCATCCTGCCGCAGGCCTTCGCCATCACCCGGCCAGCGGCGGTCGGGTTCCTCGTGCAGTTGATCAAGAGCACGGCGCTCACCTCGATCATCGGCTTCGAGGAGCTTCTCAGAACCGCCAATGCGATCAATAATGCGACCTTCGAACCTTTCACGGTCTATGGGCTGGTCGCGGTCATCTTCTTCGTGCTGTGTTATCCGCTGACGCAATATGCACGGATGCTGGAGCGCAAAACACCCGCGCACTGAGACTGAAAATATGCAAGAAATCAAACAGAACAGGGAACAAGGCGGATCACCGCCGGAACAAAGGAGACTGATGATGATCACCACTTCCATCAAGCGGCGGACGCTGCTCGGCGCCGGTCTTGCCGGCGCCTCCATGCTGGCGATGCCGTCGATCCTCAGGGCGCAGGACAAGTCGCTGAAGGTCGGCGTCTATGGCG
The DNA here is from genome assembly GCF_055710065.1 of Ensifer sp. VA4. Taxonomy (NCBI): domain Bacteria; kingdom Pseudomonadati; phylum Pseudomonadota; class Alphaproteobacteria; order Hyphomicrobiales; family Rhizobiaceae; genus Ensifer; species Ensifer sp. VA4. The sequence continues at coordinate 39,809 of NZ_JBVQPO010000010.1, forward strand.
GCTACTTCAAGGATTCCTTCGACAAGAACATCTTCCCGGAATTCACCAAGGCGACCGGTATCGCGATCGAATCGATCGCCGAGCCGACCGGTGAAGCCTGGCTCGTCCAGCTCGAACAGGCCGCTCGCGCCGGCCAGGCACCGGCCGATGTCTCGATGATGTCGCAGGTGGCGATGCTGAAAGGCCAGGCGACGGACCTCTGGACGCCGATCGACACCGCCAAGATCAAGAACGCCTCGAACCTGCTCGATCGTTTCGTCAACAAATATCCTGACGGACGCATCGCCGGCATTGGAGCGGTCTCCTGGTACATCACCCTGGTGACCAACACCGACGTCTACAAGGAAGCGCCGACCTCTTGGTCCGCCTTCTGGGATCCGGCAAACGCCGACAAGCTCGGCCTGCTGGCGCTCGTCTCCAACTCGTTCCTGCTCGAAGTGACGGCCAAGACCTTCATGGGCGGCACCAACGCGCTCGATACGGAAGAGGGTCTGTTGAAGGCGTTCGAGAAGCTCGCCGAAGTCAAGCCGAACGTCCGGCTCTGGTACCGCGACGAAGCGCAGTTCGAGCAGTCGCTGAAGTCGGGCGAAATCCCGATGGGCCAGTATTATCATGACGTGACCGGCCTTGCCGCCGCCGACGGCCAGCCGGTGCGCTCGACCTTCCCGAAGGAAGGCGGCATCCAGGATTCCGGTTGCTGGGCGCTGTCGCGCGCCTCGCAGAAGTCGGAAGAGGCCCATATCTTCATCGACTACATGTGCCAGCCCTCGATCCAGGCGACGCTGTCGCGTAAGGTCGGAACGTCGCCGACCGTCAAGCGCGAGGTTACGGATCTGACCGACAAGGAATTCGCATCCGTTTCGTCCGACATCGAGCCGATCATTCCGCGCTACGATCTCTACCAGACGAAATCGGATTGGCTGAACCAGAAGTGGACCGAGCTGATCGTCGGCTGAGCTTGACCGACGCCCTTCCTTGATCTTCAGGGAAGAACTGAACCCAACGACGGGGAGCGGCTGCCGGCCGCTTCCCGCCTGAACCCCTCCCATGAGCAGGAGGGGACCATCCTCGCGGAGAAACAATGTCCGGACTTGCCCTTCAAAACGTCGTCAAGGAATTCGGAGCCTTCAGGGCCGTCAACAATGTCGACCTGACCGTGCCGCACGGCACCTTCGTCTGCATGCTCGGACCTTCCGGCTGCGGCAAGACCACGCTGCTCCGGATGATCGCCGGCCTCGACCTGCCGACGGACGGCGCGATCCGGCTCGACGGCGAGGACATCACCCGCGTCCCGACGCACAAGCGCAATCTCGGCATGGTGTTCCAGTCGCTAGCGCTGTTTCCGCATCTGACCGTCGGCGAGAACATCGCCTATCCCTTGCGCATCCGCGGGAAAGCCAAGGAAGAACAGAAGAAGCGCGTCGACGAACTTCTGGCGATGATCCATCTCTCCGGCTACGCCGATCGTCCCGTCGCCAAGCTCTCGGGCGGCCAGCGTCAGCGCGTGGCGATCGCACGCGCCTTGTCGATCTCGCCGAAACTCTTCCTGCTCGACGAGCCGCTCTCGGCGCTCGATGCGAAGCTGCGTGAGGCGATGCAGGTGGAACTGCGCCAGCTTCAGCAGAAGCTCGGCATCACCACCATCGTCGTCACCCACGACCAGCGCGAAGCGATGACCATGGCCGACACCGTCGTCGTCATGAACGGCGGCGAGATCCGCCAAGCGGCGTCGCCGATCGAGATCTATCGCCGACCGGCCGACAGTTTCGTCGCCGACTTCATCGGCCAGACGAACCTCCTCGATGTCCAGGCCGACAGCGCTGGCGGCGCCGCGGTGCTCGGCCACGTGGTGCCCGGCCTCGTCCTGCCGGCAGGGGCCAGCAAGGGCACGCTTTCGGTGCGCCCGGAAGACGTGCATCTGACCGCGCCCGGCGCCGGTGCGCTCACCGGCAAGGTCACGTTCGTGCGCGATCTCGGCGGCACGATCGAGACCTTCGTCGACATTGCCGGCCGCCAGATCGTCGCCGTCTCCACGCCGCGCGAGCGGCCGGAAGTCACCGTCGGCCAGGAAGTCGGCATCGCGCTCACCCCCGACGTCTGCGTGGTGCTGAAGAAATGAGACGCGAACCACCCCAGACTCCCGGCGATTACGCGCCGCTTCTCTTTCCGGCGGCGATGCTCACCATCTTCTTCGTCGTGCCCTTCGGCACGATGATCGCCGTCAGTTTCTTCCAGCGCCAGCAGGGCGGCTTCTATACGCCGGCCTTCGTCTTCGACAACTATGCCCGCTTCCTCTCGGCCTTTTTCGGCGGGGTGCTCGGCTTCTCGCTGATGCTTGCGATCACGGTCGCGATCTGCTGCGTCGTGCTCGCCTTGCCCTTCACCTATATGCTGACGCGCATGTCGCGGAAGGTGCAGGTGGTCTGGCTGGTGGCGCTGCTGTCGATCCTGTCGCTCTCGGAAGTCATTATCGGCTTTGCCTGGTCGACGCTGTTCTCGCGCACCGCCGGGATCACCAACATCCTCGTCGCCCTCGGCATCATGGCCGAAGCCAAGGCCCTGACGCCGAGTTTTGGGGCGGTTTTGACCGGCATGGTCTATCAGGCCTTCCCCTATACGGTGCTGGTGCTCTTCCCGGCGCTTGTCCGTCTCGATCCGACGTTGACGGAAGCGGCCCGCACGCTCGGTGCCTCGCCGCTGAAGGCGTTTTTCACCGTGGTCGTGCCGGCGCTTCGCAACACCATCACCGCCACCTTGATCATGGTCTTCATCTTCGCGCTCGGCTCCTATCTGTTGCCGCAGCTTCTCGGCCGGCCGCAGCACTGGACGCTGTCGGTGCTGATTACCGACCAGGCGATCTACCAGTCGAACATGCCGTTCGCTGCCGCCATGGCCGTGTTCCTGGTGCTCGTCACGCTCGGCCTCGTAGCGCTCACCGTGATTGCCGGACGCAAGGGAGAAGCGGCATGACCTCGATCTTCCGCAGGGCCTATTTCTTCGCGATCGGCCTGTTCCTGTCATTGCCGCTGATCGTGGTTGCCGGCGTCTCGGTCAATCAGAAACAGACGCTCGCCTTTCCGCCGCAGGGCTTTTCGCTCTCCTGGTATGGCGAGATCTTCCTCAATCCGGAATGGCGCAACGCGCTCTTCGCATCGGTGACGCTGGCGGTGCTTTCGGCAGCACTTGCGGTGGCGATCGCGCTGCCGCTCTCCTGGTTCCTGTGGCGACGTATCGCGCCCTGGGCGAATATCTTCCAGCTTCTCGGCGTCGCGCCCTTCACGCTGCCGCCGGTCATCACCGCGCTCGGCATGCTCACCTTCTGGGCGACGGTCGGTTCCTACGGTCAGCCTTGGACGGCGGTGGTCAGCCACGCGATCTTTTTCGTCACACTGCCGCTGGTGACGCTGTCGCTGGGCTTCACCTCGATCGACCGTTCCCTCGTCGAGGCAGCCTCGACCATGGGGGCCGACGAGCGCACCATCTTCCGCACCGTCGTGCTGCCGCTGATCCTGCCTTACATCGTTTCCGGTTATGCCTTCGCCTTCGTGCTGTCGCTCAACGAATACATCGTTGCCTACATGACCGTCGGCTTCACCGTGGAGACGCTGCCGATCAAGATCTTCAATGCGCTTCGCTACGGCTACACGCCGACCATGGCGTCTGTGACGGTTCTCTTCGTCACGACAGCCGCGGTGATCTTCGGCCTTGTCGCCCGCTTCGGCGACCTGCCAAAGCTGCTTGGCGCCATGTCAACGGACGGAAAATGATGAAGCTCGCCGCCCTTCAGATGCAATCGGCGCCGGGAGACGTCGCCGCCAATCTCGATCGTATCGCGGGCGCCGCGGCGGAAGCCGCGACACGAGGGGCGACGCTGTTGCTGACGCCCGAACTCGGCATCACTGGCTACGGCGCCGGAGAGGCACTGGCGACGATCGCCGAAGCGCCGGACGGTGCGATCGTAACGCGTCTCGAGGCGATCTCGTCTGAGACCGGCATCGCCCTTATCGCCGGCTTTGCCGAACGCGACGGGAGCGATGTCTATAACAGTGCCGTCTATGTCGATGGCGACGCGGCGCCGGTCGTCTACCGCAAGTCTCACCTCTACGGCGACTACGAGCGCTCGATCTTCAAGGCGTCCGCACCCGAGACCAGGCTGTTCGTGCATCGCGGCGTCACCTGCGGCATGCTGATCTGCTACGACGTCGAGTTTCCGGAGAACGTCCGGCGGCTGGCGCTGGCCGGTGCCGAGGCCGTGCTGGTGCCGACGGCGCTGCCGGCGGGCTGGTCCGGTTCCTTCATCGCCGAGCACATGATCCAGACGCGGGCCTTCGAGAACCAGGTTTTCGTCGCCTACATCAACCATCACGGCTCGGATCCGCTGTTCTCCTTCGCCGGGCTGTCGCGCATCGCCGCTCCCGACGGTCAGCTTCTCGCCAAGGCCGATGCCGGTCACGAGACCTTGCTGATCGTGGATATCGATCCCCAAGCCTATGCGATCTCTCGCCTCGAAAACACCTATCTCGGCGATCTGGACCGGCGCTGAAACTGCGCCGGTTGGCCGTGCGGGCTTGGCTGCGGCCGCTTCGAGATCGATGTAGGTTCAGGAACAAAGTGCCGGGCGATTGTTCACTTGGCGGGAACGTTCCGTTCTTTATTGATCCACTGTCGGAAACGATACGGCATCCCATATTGTGCTCAACAGTAATGCCACGCATTGGAGGCAATCATGAGCTTGCAACTGACCGGGATCCATCACCTGACGGCGATCACCGCCAACGCCCCGGAGAACCTGCGTTTCTACACCGAGACGCTCGGCCTGCGGCTGGTCAAGAAGACCGTCAACCAGGACGATACCACCGCCTACCATCTGTTCTATGCCGACGGGCGCGCAACGCCCGGAACGGACCTGACCTTCTTCGACTGGCCGGTTGGGCCGGAGGGGCGCGGCACGCACAGCATCTCGCGCACGGGCGTGAGGGTCGGCAGCGCCGAGAGCGTGCGCTGGTGGAAGCGTCGCTTCGACGACCTCAAGGTCACGGCCGGTGAGATCACGGAGATCGATGGACGTGTCTCGCTCGACTTCGAAGACGGCGAAGGCCAGCGCTTCCGGCTGATCGACGACGGTGGGCTTGAGCCCTCGCATCCGTGGGAGAAAAGCCCGGTTCCAGCCGAGCACCAGATCAAGGGCCTCGGGCCGATCACCATCAGCGTGCCCGACATCACCAACACGCAGTTGGTCCTGACCCATGTGATGAACATGAGTGAGGCCCGCACCTATCCGTCACCGGATGGTCAAGGCCAGGTCCATGTCTTCACCATGGGCGAGGGCGGTCCCGCGGCCGAACTGCACGTTGCGGTCCAGCCGGGCCTGCCGATTGCCCGGCAGGGCGCCGGTGCCGTGCACCATGTCGCCTTCCGGGCGCCCGACAACGCGGCCCTCACGGAATGGACGGAGCGGCTCAACGGTTTCCGCCTGCCGTCGAGCGGCGAAGTCGAACGTTACTACTTCCGCTCGCTCTATTTCCGCGAGCCGAATGGCGTTCTCTTCGAGATCGCGACCGACGGGCCCGGTTTCGCGGTTGACGAACCGATGGAAACGCTGGGTGAAAGCCTGTCGCTGCCGCCGTTCCTGGAGCCGAAGCGGGCCGAGATCGAAGCGCGCTTGAAGCCACTGGTCTAACAATTGGGCTCGAGCGACAAGCCGGGGATTCTTCCCCGGCTTACTTGTGTCTATCCCTCTGATCCTGTTGGACATCGTCTTCGAGCGGACCCATCATGGCGGCTGCTGCGTTATGCGTCTGAGCACGAGGAGGAAGAGTGGGTCCGGATTTCCGCCCGCATCCCGCCCTCACGTATCGAGGCGCACCCGCAAGGACCCCGCAGAGTAGGAAGGATCAAATCTCATGACGAAAATCCTCGGCATATCCGGGAGCCTGCGCAAGGCCTCGTTCAACACTGGCCTCATGCGGTCGGCTGCGGAGAACGTGCCGGATGGCGTCGATTTCGACACCGCGACCCTGCACGGGATTCCGCTCTATGACGCCGATATCGAGACGGAAAGCGGTATTCCCGACGCCGTGACGGTGCTCAAGCAAAAGGTGATGGCCGCCGATGGTGTCATCCTGTTCACGCCGGAATACAACAACTCTATCCCCGGCGTGTTCAAGAACGCGATCGATTGGCTGAGTCGCCCGTCTACCGATATCGCCAAGGTGTTTCGCGGCCGTCCCTTCGCGCTCGCCGGCGCGTCGCCTGGCAATTTCGGCACCATCCTCAGCCAGAACGCCTGGCTGCCGGTCATGCGCACGCTCGGTGCCGAACTCTGGTCGGGCAAGCGGCTGATGTTGCCGAGGGCGGAGACGCTTTTCGATGCGAACGGGACCCTGACAGATGAGGGCGCGCGCGATCGGCTCACCGCCTTCGTCAAGGCGTTCGCCGACTTTGCGGGTGCGGGGAAAGGAGCCTGAGGCGAAGCCCCCTCAGGGCCCCTTGTCCTCCAGCCATTGCTGGATGGCCGCAATATCCGGAGCGCCGATTTCGTGCCCCATGTCGAGTTCGGCCGCCGTCAGGTCCGCGCCCGTGCGTGACAGCTCCGCCTTCAGCCGGGGCGCGAATTCTCCATAGCTGTCGTGCTTGCCCGTGAGCAACAGCACCTTCGTCCCAGTAAGATCCGGCGGCGGCACGTCGTCGATGACGAGCATCGAGCGCATCAGCACGACGTTGCGGATGAGGCCGGGATGTAACAGCATCAGTGCCACCAGCAGGTTGGCGCCGTTGGAATAGCCGATGAAGACGGTCTTCTCGAGATCGATCCGGTAGCCGTCCGCAGCCCCTTCGACGAAGGCGGCGAAGGCGTCGGCCTCCGCGCGCACGTCCTTCTGGTCGAAGGTCGTCGGCGAATAGCGCCGGAACCAGCGCGGCATGCCTTCTTCGTTCGCCCGGCCGCGAATGCCGACCAGCGTCGCTTGCCTGTCGACCTGGTGGGCGAGGTGGAGAAGCTGTGTCTCGTTGGCGCCGCTGCCGTGAAGCAGCATGAAGGTGCGGTCATCCAGCACGTCAGGATGATAGAAGCGGTGCACGAAGGGCAGGTCGCGCTCCGTTAGCCGCGGTTCTCCCGGCAGCGCGAATTGCGGCATGGCGAGCAGCATCTCTTCCCTCGCGGCGCCGAAATGCGCGGGGACGAAAAGCTCGGTGCCGAGCGTTTCCTTGGGTTCGTCGACGGTGAAGCCGGGCACGTCGCTTGCCAGTTCGTAGAGCGAGCCGCCCGGCTCGCGCACATAGAGCGAATAGAAGTATTTGCGGTCATGCGCATTGATGGCCCCGGCACCATCGCGCTGCAGCTCGTCGCGCACCCGTTCCACCGCTGCCCGATCGGGAGCGCGGAAGGCGATGTGATCGATCGTTCCGGTGCCGGGCGCCGACGTCCAGAAGCCGGTCGCGTCGCGTACGTCGATGACGTCGCCGGAGGCGGAGGTGAGGCGACGGATCGTGTCGCTGGAGGCGGTCTCGCTGTAACCGAAATGCGTTTTCAGGAAGCGAACGGACTCTTCCGGTCTTTCTGTGAGGATCGTGGCGCCGCGCAGGCGTCGGATCGCATCTTCCTCCGGGATGTCGCGCGTGTTCCGGGGGGCGGTGGCCGAAACCGCCTCGGTGCCGACGAGCTTGACGATGACACCGTCCGGATCCTTGAGCCGCAGTACCGGTTCGCCGAACTCCTGCGACGGCCCCGAGGTGGCGATGTTGAATTGCAGCGCCCGGGTTAGCCAGAAGCCGATGCTCTCCGGCCGGATCGCGAAGGCGATTTCGCTTGGCTGGCTGTGACCGACCCGGCCACGGCCGCCATCCTCCCACATCAGGAACGTGACGAGCGATCCGGGTGAGCCCTCGGCATCGCCATAGAAGAGGTGCAACTGGTTGGCATCCTCGTAGCCGCCGGTCCGCTTGACGAGCCGCAAGCCCAGGAAGCCGACATAGAAATCGACGTTTGCCTGAACCTTCCGGGCGATCAGAGTGATGTGGTGGATGCCGCTCGTCATTGTCGGTCCCTCGTTGGTATGCGCTCACAAAACACGAGACGGAGCGCCGGCGCCAGAAGCGCTGCGGAGAACGCTGTGTTTACGCGCGAGGATCAGTCGCGGTCCTTTTCCAGGAATGCCTTGAAGGCATCCGCGTGGTCCGGATGCCAGCGCGACAGCGGCGGCCGGTTCTCGACGATATCGCCGGCGGCCCACAGGATACGGCGCTCGTCGGTGGGGCGGGGGACGTCGTTGTCGGGGCAGAGAATGTAGAAGTCGCCGCGCGCCAGGCTTTCCATCATGAAGTCGACGGTCTGCTCCGGCGTCCAGGCGCCGGCCGGCTTTTCGCTGCGGCCCTGGGCCGTCAGCCCGGTATAGACGAAGCCGGGGATCAGGAGATGGGCGTGGACCTGGCTTCCGGCGGTGTTGCGCAACTCATGCTCGAGCGCCTCGGTGAAGACCTTCACGCCCGCCTTCGAGACATTGTAGGCCGGGTCGCCCGGCGGCGTGGTGATGCCTTGCTTCGAGCCGGTGTTGATGATGACGGCCGGTTTGCCGTGCGCGATCATGCCCGCTGCGAAAACGCGAGAACCGTTGATGACGCCCCAAAGGTTGACGCTAAGCGTCGCTTCCCAGGCAGCCAATGGACCGAGGATCGCGCTGCCGGGCTGGATGCCGGCATTGTTCATCAGCACATGCACCTCGCCGAACCGCTGACGCACGCCGCGTTCGAGTGCTTCCAGGTCTTCGAGCCGCGACACGTCGGTCGGCATTGCCACGATGTGTTGCACTCGATCGGGGGAGGCGGCAGCGACTTCGGCCGCCGCCTTGTCGAGCTTATCGCCGGCGAGATCGGCGAGCACGACGCGCATGCCGAGCGAGGCGAAGTGACGAGCGGCGGCCAGACCGATGCCGGAGGCGGCGCCGGTGATGACGGCAAGATTGTTGGGGGCGAAGGCAGGATGCGACATGACGGAACTCCTGTGGCGGGATCGCGTGCAAGACATAGGGCGCCGCAGACGACCTGTCCATTGGCGTTCCCGGAACCTGCTCCTGAAAACCATGTGTTTTCAAGCCTGTCCCTTGCGCAAGCTCGACCAATTCTGCGCCTTCACAAAGGAGGAACTTGCGTTCGTATCGCAATTCAAGACCGAGTCGACGGCGGCAAAACCATCGTCGTCGAAGGCGCGCACGGCGCCCACCTGCTGAAGGGCCGGGAACGTTTCTTTCCGATGCAGCGCCGTCGCCGCATCGATGCCAGGCGCCGAAAGGATCAGGCCGCAACGATAGCCCGCAGCATCCATAGCGCTTTTTCGTGAAATTCGAGGCGCTCGGACAGCATGTCGGTGGTGACGAGGTCGCCGTTCTCGTCGGCCTTGGTGCCGGCCTCGCGCATGCGGCGCGCCGCCGCCTCGTGATCGGCAATCAGGTCCGCCACCATTTCGGCCGCGGTCGTATGACTGACCGAGGCTGCGCTGGGCGCGAAAGTCTTCGCTTCGGCAAGTTTTGTCGGGGCGAGATGGCCAAGAGCACGGATGCGTTCGGCGATGATGTCGGTCGCCTTGAACAACGCATTGTAGTGTTCTTCGGTCAGTTCGTGCAACGGCTTGAACAGTGGGCCAACTACATTCCAATGGTAGATGTGGCTCTTGATCACCAGCTTGTAAGTTTCGGCCAGGATGTCGGAAAGCGCTGCGGCCATGTGTTGGCGATAGGCCTTGGTCAGACCGATGTCGAATTCCTCGTCCCTGACCTTGGGCTTCAGCACGGCGGCTGTCTGTTTCATTCTCCTGCTCCAGTTCTGTCTTTGAAAACGTCGAGCGGATGCGGCAGTGTCCGGCCGCCTATGTTGAACGCCGTGGCGGGGCGGTTGTTCCGGCCGCATAGGCGGCCGTCACATGCCTTTTAGCCGAATGCCAGGGTAGGGCAGGGAGACGGCGTGACCGCCCAGCGCGCGCAGAAAACAGGCCCCGACCACGTCGCGGTTCCAACCGGACGCGGAGAGGATCGGGGCAGCGTTACCTCAAAGTGAAATATGGAGTGACCGCGGAAGGGCGGCGCGCCGACACCGGCTCCGTCGAAGAAAGAAGCGATCAGGGCTTGCCGCGCGAGACGAACCAGGGGTTGGCGAAGTCGCTGTCGTTCTTCTGGTTGCGCTTGCCGTAGGTGAGCGGTGCACCGTCCATCGTCAGTGTTTCGCCGCCGGCTGCCCGAAGGATGGCATCGCCCGCGGCCGTGTCCCATTCCATCGTGCGGCTGAAGCGTGGATAGACGTCGGCGAGACCCTCGGCGAGAAGGCAGAACTTCAGGGACGAACCGACCGTCCTGTAGTCGACGATGCCGTGCTCGGCGAGGTAGGCGATCGTTTCGGCGCTGTTGTGCGAACGGCTCGCGAGCCCCACCATGCGATCGCCGCAACTGCGGCAGCCAATGACGGTTTCATTGTCGAGGTGGAAGGTCTCGTCGACGACCGCCTTTACGGCCTTGCCGTGGTGGGCGGCGTAGAGGATGCCGAGTGCCGGGGCATAGACGACGCCGGCCACGGGCGCGCCGTTCTCGATCAGCGCGATATTGACGGTAAAGTCGTCATGCCGGCCGATGAACTCCTTCGTACCATCGAGGGGATCGACCAGGAAGAAGGACCTGCCGGATATATCAGGCACGAAACCGGCGGCGACCGCTTCCTCGGCGACAACGGGAATCTCCGGAAAGGCGCGGGCGAGATCCGCGAGGATGATGCGCTCGGCGCAGGCGTCGGCGTCGGTGACCGGCGAACAGTCCGGCTTGTAGGTGACCTCCGGGCCAGCGTTATAGATGTCGAGAATGGCCCGGCCCGCTGATATCGCCGATTGTTGCAGTATCTCCAGCATTTGCCCTTACTTTCCGTCCGTCATCAGCCTCATAACATATCGGGAACAGGAAGGTAGTCATGCTTTGGCGGTAGGCGCATTCCATTCGCGACAATCATCGATTCGTTCCGTCGGGCAGCCAGCCGCATGATGAGCCGGCGAAGGGTTTTTTGCCCCTGCGAGACGCTTGTGTCTTTGCTTCCGCCGCGCGGCTGTGCAAATGTGCCGATGCAACTGAACTGGATGCCTTCATGCGTTATTCCGCCTTCTCGCTTGTCAGGAACGCCCTTTCCGGAAACCTGAATTGGAAGCCGCAATGGCGCCAGCCGCAACCGAAACCGCACTATGACGTCATCATCGTCGGCGGCGGTGGACATGGCCTTTCGACGGCCTATTACCTTGCCAAGGAATTCGGCGTGAAGAACGTCGCCGTTCTGGAGAAGGGCTATCTCGGTTCGGGCAATGTTGGCCGCAACACGACGATCGTGCGCTCCAACTACATGCTGCCCGGCAACGAGCCTTTCTACGAGTTCTCGATGAAGCTCTGGGAGGGGCTGGAGCAGGATCTCAACTATAATGTGATGCTGTCGCAGCGCGGCGTCATCATGCTTTATCACAGCGACGGCCAGCGCGACGCCTATGTCCGGCGCGGCAACGCGATGTGGATGGAGGGGGTGGCGGCCGAACTCATCGAGCGTGCGCAGTTGAAGAAGATGATCCCCTTCCTCAATTACGATCACGCTCGCTATCCGATCCTTGGCGGCCTGTTGCAGCGGCGCGCCGGCACCGCGAGACATGATGCGGTCGCCTGGGGCTACGCCCGTGGCGCCGACCGGCACGGCGTCGACATCATCGAACATTGCGAAGTGACCGGCATCCGCCGTGAAAATGGCGTCGTCACCGGCGTCGAGACCACCAAGGGCTTCATCGGCTGCGGCAAGCTGGCGCTGGCGGCGGCCGGAAATTCGTCGCGGGTCGGCGAGATGGCGGGTCTCAAGCTGCCGCTCGAAAGCCATGTGCTGCAGGCCTTCGTCACCGAGGGGCTGAAGCCCTGCATCGATCACGTGATCGTCTATGGCGGCGGCCACTTCTACATCTCGCAATCGGACAAGGGCGGCCTCGTCTTCGGTGCCGAAATCGACGGCTATTCCTCCTACGCCCAGCGCGGCAACCTCGCGACCGCCGAGCACGTGATGGAGGAGGGGGTGGCGATGATCCCCGGCCTGTCGCGGGTGCGGGTGCTGCGCGCCTGGGGCGGCGTCATGGACATGAGCATGGACGGATCGCCGATCATCGACCGTACCTCGATCGACAATCTCTACCTGAACTGCGGCTGGTGCTATGGCGGCTTCAAGGCGACGCCGGCTTCCGGCTATTGCTTCGCCCACCTGATCGCCAGGAACGACACCCACCCGGTGGCCCGCGCCTTGAGGCTCGATCGCTTCGCCCGCGGCTATGCCGTCGACGAGGCCGGCGCCGGCCCACAACCCAATCTTCACTGACAGCACGTGGCCGACCCGCCGGCCCGCATGGAATGAACAGGAAGCCGAACCGCGGCTTCAGGACACGGAAGACGATGGCAAGCCTGATTACCTGCCCGCATTGCGGGGTCCGACCGAAGGAAGAGTTTGCGATCCGCGGCGACGCGTCGCGCGGCCGCCCGGAACCGATGGATTCGGATGAAGCCTGGCACGACTACGTCTATGTGCGCGCCAATCCGCGCGGCCGCACCTTCGAGCATTGGCATCACATCGCCGGCTGTCGACGCTTCCTCGTGGTCGAGCGCGATACGGCCACCCATGAGGTCTATTCCGTCGTCGATGCGGTGGAGTTTCTGCAGAGGGCCGAGCGATGACCGGCTATCGTCTTTCCTCCGGTGGCCTCGTCGATCGCAGCCAGTCGTTGAGCTTCACCTTCGACGGCCGACCGCTGCGCGGCTTTGCCGGCGATACGCTCGCCTCGGCGCTGCTTGCCAATGATCAACTGCTCGTCGGCCGCAGCTTCAAGTACCATCGGCCGCGCGGCATCGTCAGCGCCGGACCCTCCGAGCCGAACGCGCTCGTTACCATCGGTTCCGGTGCGCGCACCGATGCAAACACCAAGGCGACGGTCGCCGAACTCTACGGCGGGCTCACGGCCAATAGCCAGAACCGCTGGCCCTCGCTCGGCTTCGATGTCGGTGCCGTCAGCGGCCTGCTGTCGCCGTTCCTCGGCGCCGGCTTCTACTACAAGACCTTCATGTGGCCGAAGCAATTCTGGGAGCGCGTCTACGAGCCCTTCATCCGCCGCGCCGCCGGCCTCGGCCGGGCCGTGCTGGAGCCTGACCCGGAGACCTACGAGAAGTCCTGGGCGTTCTGCGATCTGCTCGTCGTCGGTGCCGGTCCGTCCGGCCTGATGGCGGCGCTGACGGCCGGCCGTGCCGGGCTGCGCGTCATCGTCGCGGACGAGGATTTCCGGCTCGGCGGTTCCCTGCTTTCAACCACCGAGACCATCGACGGCGGCGCGGCTTCGGTCTTTGCCGATCGGGCAGTTGCAGAGTTGCAATCGCTGCCGAACGTCACGCTGCTTTCGCGCACCACCGTTTTCGGCTGGTACGACGACAATGTCTTCGGGGCAGTCGAACGCGTGCAGAAACATGTCGCCGAACCGTCATCGAAGCTTGTGAGCGAGCGCGTCTGGCGCATCGTTGCCAAGCGCGCGCTGCTTGCCACCGGTGCCGAGGAACGGCCGCTGGTCTTTGGCGGAAACGATCGCCCCGGCGTGATGATGGCCGGTGCCATGACCACCTATGCCGAACGCTACGGTGTCGCAGCGGGCAAGTCGGTCGCGATCTTCACCAGTGGCAACGCCGGCTATCGCACGGCGCGGGCGCTTTCTGCGAAAGGCGTCGCGATTGCGGCGATCGTCGATGCCCGGGCGGAATCCGGTGATCGGGCGCCCGATGGCATTAGGGTCATCCGCTCGGCCTCGATCGTCGATACCAAGGGCAGGCAACGCCTCAAGGGCATCGTCGTCGAACGCTCCGGTTTCGAGGAACTGATCGCCTGCGATGCGGTCGGCATGTCCGGCGGCTGGAGCCCGGTCGTGCATCTTGCGTGCCAGCGCGGTGCCAAGCCTATCTGGTCGGAGGAATTGCAGGCGTTTACTGCCCCCGATGTCGGTGGTGGCCTTCGTCCCGTCGGCGCTGCCAATGGCGTCTATACGCTCGCCGGCTGCCTATCTGATGGCGCGGAAAAGGCCGCAGCAGTGGCGGCGGAACTCGGTTTAAACGTCACGCCGGCCGCACCACCCGTCGTCGATGGCGAGGAGACCTCTTCCTTTGTCGCGCTCTGGTACGTGCCGGGCGCCAAGTCGAAGGCCTTCGTCGACTTCCAGAACGACGTGCATGCGAAGGATCTCGGCCTCGCGCTGCGCGAAGGCTTCGGCCATGTGGAACATGCCAAGCGCTATACGACCAACGGCATGGCGACCGACCAGGGCAAGCTTTCCAACATCAATGCCGTCGGCATTCTCGCCGGCATGCGTGGCGTCAGCCCGGCCGAGGTCGGCACAACGACCTTCCGGCCTTTCTACACGCCGGTCTCCTTCGGCGCACTTGCGGGCGCGGCGCGCGACGAACATGCGGTGCCGGCACGGAAATCGCCGCTGCACGGCTGGGCGACGAAAAACGGTGCGACCTTCGTCGAGGCAGGGCTTTGGTACCGCTCTGCCTGGTTCCCGCGCGCCGGCGAGAAGACCTGGCGCGAAAGCGTCGATCGCGAAGTGCTGAACGTACGCGCCAATGTCGGCCTCTGCGACGTCTCGACGCTCGGCAAGATCGAGGTTTTCGGTCCGGACGCCGCGGAGTTCCTCAACCGGCTCTATTGCAACCCGGTCTTGAAACTGCCCGTCGGCAAGGCGCGCTATGGCCTGATGCTGCGCGAAGACGGCTTCGTGTTCGACGACGGCACGGTGAGCCGGTTCGATGAGGAGCATTTCTTCGTGACCACGACGACGGCGATGGCCGGTCCGGTGATGGCCCATATGGAATATTGTGCCCAGGCGCTCTGGCCGGAGCTTGAGGTCCGGTTCACCTCGTCGACAGACCAATGGGCGCAGATGGCGGTCGCCGGTCCGAAGGCGCGCGCGGTATTGCAGCAGATCGTCGATGGCGACATTTCCGACGACGCATTTCCGTTCCTTTCCGCCCGGAAGATCGTTCTGAAAAGCGGCGTTTCCGCGCGGCTCTTCCGCATCTCCTTCTCCGGGGAGCTCGCCTTCGAGCTGGCAGTGCCGGCGGGTTACGGCGAGGCGGTCGCGGACCAGATCATGGAGGCCGGCCGGCCGCACGATATCTGTGCCTATGGCGTCGAAGCGCTCAATGTGCTGCGGCTGGAGAAAGGGTTGCTGACGCATGCCGAATTCGATGGCCGCGTGACGCCCGACGACGCCGGCCTCGGCCGCATGCTGTCGATGCAGAAGGCCGACTTCATCGGCAAGCGCCTGTCGACGCGCTACGGGTTGACGGCGGCCGACCGCATGCAACTCGTCGGGCTGAGGCCGGTCGATGCCGACAAGGACATGCGTGCCGGTGCCCATCTCCTGAAGGAGGGAACGAAGCCCTCGACGCTGAACGATCAGGGCTGGGTGAGCTCGGCCGGCTTCTCGCCGGTCCTGGGGCACGCCATCGCGCTTGCCTTCCTGAAATCCGGGCGCGAGCGCTATGGCGAGAAGGTCATCGTTTTTGACAAGCTGCACGATCAGGAGATCGTCGCCGAGGTCTGCGATCCGGTCTTCGTCGATCCGCAAAACATGAAGCTGAAGGCCTGAGGAGGCGGGGATGGTTCGCGACTACAACAACCGCCACGCTTTGGAGCAGAAGTTGCGTTCTGCACCGACGCCTCCAGCGGCCGATCACCTGATGGTCGGCCATTGGCGCACGATCGCGACGGTTCTCGCCCGCACCGGGCAGGAAGAGGCGGTGCGGCAGGCGATTGCTTCGGTACCCGAGCTGTCGCTCCGTTTCTCAGGTCCCGGGGAATGGCTGGTGGTTTCGGAGGTGGAGGCGCCGAGCGGACTGATGCGGCACCTAGAAGAGCTGTGCGGTGGGCGGGCCTATGTCGTCGATCAAAGCGACGGACGCGCCGTCTTCCGCCTTGCCGGCCCGAATGCGCGCAGCATCCTCGCCAAGGGCATCGGCCTCGATCTGCATCCTGCCGTTTTTGCGCTCGGGGGCAGTGCCAACGTGCTGTGCGGCCACATCCCGGTCAATCTCGCCCGGACGGACGAAAATGCGTTCGAACTGATCGTGGCGCGAAGCTACGCGGAATCGCTGTTCGACGACCTGATGCGGATGGGGCGGGCGTTCGATCTCACGGCCGCCTTTTCGGACTGAACCGGCCTCCAGCGATAGGCTGAAAACAAATGCGGCATGATATGCCGCAAACGGGTCGCCCATCCGCCAGCAAACGGCGGAAATGGACAAGCGTCCTTCGCAGTCGTGTCTTTATCGCCGCCGCCTTTCTGACTAGGCTGCCATCATTCGCTGCCTGAGCTTCCATGGCGGAAGGCAAGCGGCCGCCGTGCCTGATTTTTCCTGACAATTTGGCCATGCCTCCGGCAGGAGCATGGAAAGACGGAGTGTACGCATGAAAAGCCATGCCAAGGTCGTCGTTATCGGAGGCGGTGTCGTCGGTTGTTCGGTGCTTTATCACCTGACGAAGTTCGGCTGGACCGATGCTGTTCTGCTCGAACGATCGGAGCTGACCTCCGGCTCCACCTGGCACGCGGCCGGCGGCATGCACACGATCAACGGCGACCCGAACGTCGCCAAGCTGCAGAAATACACGGTCGAGCTCTATAAGGAGATCCAGGAATTCTCCGGTCAGGATGTCGGCCTGCACATGACGTCGGGCATGATGCTGGCAGCCACCAAGGAGCGCTTCGACTGGATGAAGTCGATCCTCGCCAAGGGCCGCTATATGGGGCTCGAGGCCGAGCTGCTGACGCCCAGGGAAGCGCATGACCTGATGCCGCTGCTCGATCCTGACCAGTTCGTCGGCGCGGTCTTCGATCCGGTCGAGGGCCATCTCGATCCCTACGGCACGACCCATGCCTATGCCAAATCGGCGAAGAAGAACGGTGCAGAAATCTATCTGCACACCGAGGTCGAGGATCTGGTGCAGCGGGAGGACGGCTCTTGGCGCGTGATCACCAACCAGGGCGAGGTTATCGCCGAGCATGTCGTCAATGCCGCCGGGCTCTGGGCGCGTGAAGTGGGGCGCATGCTCGGCCTCGAGCTGCCTGTGCTCGCCATGGAGCACATGTATCTCATCACCGAAGATATGCCCGAGGTCATCGAGTTCAACCGGACGCGCGGCAAGGAACTGATGCATTGCGTCGATTTCGACGGCGAGATCTATCTGCGCCAGGAACGCAACGGCATGCTGATGGGCACCTATGAGAAGGCATGCCGCCCCTGGTCGCCGGTGACGACCCCCTGGGACTTCGGCCATGAGCTGCTGGCCGAGGATATCGATCGCATTTCGCCGGAGCTCGAAGTCGGCTTCCGGCATTTTCCGGCCTTCAACCGGGCCGGCATCAGGAAGATCATCAACGGCCCCTTCACCTTCTCGCCGGATGGCAATCCGCTGGTCGGTCCCGTGCGGGGCTTGCGGAACTTCTGGTCGGCCTGCGCCGTCATGGCCGGCTTCAGCCAGGGCGGCGGTGTCGGCCTGGCGCTTGCCAACTGGATGATCCATGGCGATCCCGGTTTCGACGTCTTTGCCATGGACGTCGCCCGCTACGGCGATTTTGCCACACTCGCCTATACCAATGCCAAGGTGCGCGAAAACTATTCGCGCCGCTTCTCGATCCGCTATCCGAACGAGGAGTTGCCGGGCGCGCGGCCGCTGCTGACGACGCCGATCTACGACAGGCTGAAGGCGGCCGGCGCCGTTTTCGGCGCGTCCTACGGTCTCGAAACGCCGCTGTGGTTCGCACCCGAAGGGGTAGAGGATGCCTTTTCCTGGCGGCGCTCGACGGATTTCGAGACGGTTGGAGCGGAGGCGCGCGCCGTGCGTGAGGGCGTCGGCCTGATGGAGACTTCGGGCTTTGCCAAATATGCGATCACCGGCAAGGGCGCCGAGGCCTGGCTCGACCGGATGCTTGCCTGCCGCATCCCGCAGGCGGGACGCATGACGCTGGCGCCGATGCTGAAGGAGGACGGCAAGCTGATCGGCGACTTCACGCTGGCAAATCTCGGGGAGGGGGATTTCCTGCTCGTCGGCTCCGACATCGCCGAGGACTACCACATGCGCTGGTTCGAGGCGCATCTGCCTTTGGACGGCTCGGTTTCGCTGAAGCCGCTGAAGCTGGAACTGGTCGGCCTGTCGATCGCAGGGCCGAAGGCGCGCGAGGTGCTTGCCAGCCTCACCCATCTCGACGTCTCGGACTCCGCCTTTCCGTTCCTGGATATCCGCCGGATGGACCTCGGCATGGCACCCGTCATCATCGGCCGCGTCAGCTACACCGGCGATCTCGGCTACGAGATCTGGATGAAGCCGGAGTATCAGCGCTATCTCTTCGAACTCCTGATGGAGAAGGGGGCGTCGTCCGGGATCAGATTGTTCGGCCTCAGGGCGCTGAACGCATTGCGGGTCGAGAAGTCCTTCGGCAGCTGGGCGCGCGAGTATCGACCGCTTTACGGTCCGGTCGAGGCCGGCCTTGGTCGCTTCGTCGCAACCGGCAAGGAGGCCGATTTCATCGGCAAGGCGGCGGCGACCAAGGAGAAGACCGACGGCGGCGTGCTGCGTCTCAGGACCTTCGTCCTCGAGGCGAGGGATGCCGACGTCATCGGCGACGAACCGATCTATCTCGACGGTGTCGTGCGCGGCTGGGTGACGTCGGGCGGCTATGCGCATACGAGCGGCGTCTCGGTGGCGATGGGTTACGTGCCGAAGGAGATCGCCGACCGCAGCGACGGCTGGTCGATCGAACTCCTGGGCGAGATCCTGCCGGCGCGCCTGCAGCCGAATCCCTTGTTCGACGCAAGCGGTCAACGGATGCGCACTTGAGCGGTGGGGCGGCCGCTGGTCCGGCCAGTTCGTAGCCAGACCTCCGCAGGTCTCACGGCATTTACGACCAAAGTTGATGATTTTGCGGGCGAAAGCTGCGGACGGTTTGATTTTTCTGGCTTTAAAAGCGTCAAATCGATTTTATCGAGGAAGATTTTGCCGAAGCCGCGTTTTTTAGCTTTCCTTTTCGTTTGAAAGAGGTATGGAATCGAACAAACACAGCGCTCACAAGAGCTCAAAAAACAAAGAGACCAGACCTTAGGGATCTGGTCCAGGGGAAGATTGATGGAGTATTTCGTCCAGCAGCTCGTCAACGGGCTGACTCTTGGGTCTATTTATGGTATGATCGCAATTGGTTATACCATGGTCTACGGCATCATTGGCATGATCAACTTCGCCCACGGCGATATCTTCATGCTTGGCGGCTTTGCTGCTTTGATTGTCTTTCTGCTTCTCACTTCATTTATAGCAGGCGTGCCGGTTGTACTTGCGCTTTTGCTGATGATGATCGTGGCGATGCTCGCGGCGTCGCTGTGGAACTGGACGATCGAGCGAGTGGCGTATCGTCCGCTGCGCGGGTCGTTCCGGCTGGCGCCGCTGATTACCGCGATCGGCATGTCGATCGTCTTGTCGAATTTCATCCAGGTGACGCAGGGGCCGCGCAACAAGCCGATCCCGCCGCTCGTCTCGTCCGTCTATGACGTGTTCGGCATCGCCATTTCGCTGAAGCAGATCATCATTATCATCATCACCGCGATCCTGCTTTCCGTCTTCTGGTACATCGTCAACAGGACGCCGCTTGGTCGTGCTCAGCGCGCCACCGAGCAGGATCGCAAGATGGCGGCCCTGCTTGGCGTCGACGTCGACCGAACGATCTCCGTGACCTTCATCATGGGCGCCGCACTCGCTGCTGTCGCGGGAACCATGTACCTGATGTATTACGGCGTGGTCGTTTTTACCGACGGCTTCGTCCCCGGGGTCAAGGCATTCACCGCCGCCGTTCTCGGAGGCATTGGCTCGCTGCCGGGCGCTGTATTGGGCGGACTTCTGATCGGCCTGATCGAGTCTCTATGGTCGGCCTACTTCACCATCGACTACAAGGACGTTGCGACCTTCTCCATTCTCGCAATCGTCCTGATCTTCAAGCCGTCGGGTATTCTCGGACGACCGGAAGTCGAGAAGGTATAATTCAATGGCAAACATTGCTTCTACAACTGCAAGCGCCGGCACCGAGGTGACGGCGCGGGCCCTGCGCGAGTCTGTCTTCGCGGGCCTCATCACGCTCGGACTGTTCGTCCTCTTCGTCGGCCTCAAGACCGACCAGAACATCCGCAACGAGCTGATCCTGACCCAGCGTTGGGGCCTGTTGGCGATCTTCGTGATCATTGCCATGGTTGGCCGCTTCCTCATGGTCGCCTACGTCCAGCCGTGGCTTGCCCGGCGAAAGGCTGCAAAGGCGGCAGCGCCGGAAGTCGCCAAGGAAGAGAGCTTCTTCAGCCGCAATTTTTCGAGGATTGCGATCGTTGCCTTGATCCTTTATCCGCCGGTCATCGTCGCGCTCTTCGGTATTCAGGGCTCGCTGAAATGGGTGGACAATTTCGGCATCCAGATCCTGATCTATGTGATGCTCGCCTGGGGGCTCAACATCGTCGTCGGCCTCGCCGGCCTGCTCGACCTTGGTTACGTCGCTTTCTATGCGGTCGGTGCCTATTCCTACGCGCTGCTGTCGACCTATTTCGGCTTGTCCTTCTGGGTGCTGTTGCCGGTCGCCGGCCTGCTCGCCGCCTGCTGGGGCTTGGTCCTCGGCTTCCCGGTGCTGCGCCTGCGCGGTGACTATCTGGCGATCGTCACGCTCGCCTTCGGCGAAATCATCCGACTGGTGCTCATCAACTGGACCGAGGTCACCAAAGGCACCTTCGGCGTGTCCGGCATTGCCAAGGCGACGCTGTTCGGCATCAAGTTCGATGCCTCAAAGGATGGCTTTGCCGCATTGATGGGCCTGCCGATCTCGTCGGTCTACTACAAGATCTTCCTGTTTTACCTGATCCTCGGTCTTTGCTTGATCACGGCCTTCGTGACAATCCGCATGCGTCGGATGCCGATCGGCCGCGCCTGGGAAGCGCTGCGCGAAGATGAGATCGCCTGCAAGTCGCTCGGCATCAACACGGTCACCACCAAGCTGACGGCTTTCGCCATGGGCGCCATGTTCGGCGGCATCGCCGGGTCCTTCTTCGCGGTACGCCAGGGCTTCGTGTCACCCGAATCGTTCGTGTTCCTCGAATCGGCGGTGATCCTCGCGATCGTCGTGCTCGGCGGCATGGGATCGCTGACCGGCATTGCGGTCGCGGCGGTCGTCATGATCGGCGGCACCGAAATCCTGCGTGAGCTCGCCTTCCTGAAGGTCATCTTCGGACCGAACTTCACACCGGAACTCTACCGCATGCTGATCTTTGGCCTGGCCATGGTCGTCGTCATGGTCTGGAAGCCGCGCGGCTTCGTCGGATCGCGTGAACCGACCGCGTTCCTGCGCGAACGAAAGGCCGTCTCCGGCAGCTTTACCAAGGAAGGGCATGGCTGATGGCCCTCGAGACCACGACGATGACAATGACACAAGACCCAATTCTCAAGGTTGAGCACCTGTCGATGCGCTTTGGCGGTCTGATGGCGATCAACGACTTCTCCTTCGAGGCCCATCGCGGTGACATCACCGCGCTGATCGGCCCGAACGGAGCAGGCAAGACGACGGTGTTCAACTGCATCACCGGCTTCTACAAGCCGACGATGGGTATGATCACGATGAAGCAGCGGTCCGGGAAGGAGTATCTCCTGGAGCGGCTGCCGGACTTCGAGATCACCAAGCATGCGAAGGTGGCGCGCACGTTCCAGAACATCCGGATGTTCTCCGGCATGACCGTGCTCGAAAACCTCTTAGTCGCCCAGCACAACAAGCTGATGCTGGCATCGGGCTATACCGTGCTCGGGCTCCTTGGATTCCCCGCCTATCGGCAGGCCTCCAGGGAGGCGACCGAGCTCGCCAAGCATTGGCTCGAAAAGGCGTCGCTGATCGACCGGGCCGACGACCCGGCCGGGGACCTGCCCTATGGCGCGCAGCGGCGGTTGGAGATTGCCCGTGCCATGTGCACGGGACCGGAGCTGCTTTGCCTCGATGAGCCTGCGGCCGGCCTCAATCCGCGCGAATCGCATGCCCTCAATGAACTGTTGCAGGGCATCCGCCGTGACACCGGCACGTCCATCCTGCTGATCGAGCACGACATGTCCGTGGTCATGGAGATATCGGACCATGTCGTCGTGCTCGAATATGGACAGAAGATTTCCGACGGCACCCCGGATTTCGTCAAGAACGATCCAAAGGTCATCGCGGCCTATCTGGGTGTCGAGGATGAAGAGGTTGAAGAGGTGATCGAGCAAATCGAGGAAATCGAAGGCGGGCAGGGAGGCACCAAGCAATGACTGCGCCGCTGCTGCAAGTGAAAGCCGTCGAAACCTACTACGGCAACATTCGGGCGCTGAGCGGCGTCGACGTCGAGGTCCATCGCGGCGAAATCGTTTCGCTGATCGGTGCCAACGGTGCGGGCAAGTCGACCTTGATGATGACGATCTGCGGCAGTCCGCAGGCGCGCACCGGCACCGTGATGTTCGACGGTCATGACATCACGCGCCTGCCGACCCACGAAATCGCACGCATGAGGATTGCTCAGTCGCCGGAAGGCCGCCGCATCTTCCCGCGCATGACCGTATTCGAAAACCTGCAGATGGGCGCGAGCCTCGACAACCTCAAGCATTTCGACGAGGACGTGGAAAAGATCTTCAGGCTTTTTCCGCGACTGAAGGAGCGTCAGGCGCAACGCGGCGGAACGCTGTCGGGCGGCGAGCAGCAGATGCTGTCGATCGGCCGCGCGCTGATGGCCCGCCCGAAGCTTCTGCTTCTCGACGAGCCGTCGCTGGGTCTCGCGCCGCTGATCGTCAAGGGCATCTTCGAAGCGATCAAGAAACTCAACAAGGAGGAGGGCCTGACGGTGTTCCTCGTCGAGCAGAACGCCTTTGGGGCGCTCAAGCTTTCGGATCGCGCCTACGTGCTGGTCAACGGCCGGGTGACGATGAGCGGCACCGGCAAGGACCTGCTGGCGAACCCGGAAGTTCGCGCGGCCTATCTCGAAGGCGGCCGTCATTGACGGGCTGCATCTGGAGCAAGTGACATGCAGGGAATTCTCTACGAAGAACCGTCGATCTGGCAGTTTTTTTTCATCAGCTGCGTGATGGGCGGTTGGACCGCCTGGCGAACCGGCAAGAGCGTTGCCGAAAGCTGGCAGGGCGTGCCACGGCTGCTGCTCTACGTGGCGTTGCTGGGGCTGGCGATCCGTTTCGTGCATCACGCCCTCTTTGGCGGCACGATGTTCAGCCTGCAATACTATATCGTGGACACGGTCGTGCTTTTGTTGTTTGCTACCGCAGGTTTCCGGTACTATCGGACCAAGCAAATGACCAAAATCTACTACTGGCTCTACGAGAAGGTTTCGCCCTTCTCTTGGAAGACCAAATAAAGGGAACAGCGCGTGCCGGTCCGCCGCGGCCGGTGCGAAGGAAACACCGGCGCAACTATGGTGGGCATTGCGCAGGTTGATAACGAGACCCGCTCGAATATTTGGGAGTAACAAGATGAAAAAATCTCTTCTGTCGGCCGTTGCGCTGACGGCTATGGTTGCCTTCAGCGGCACCGCCTGGGCCGATATTCTCGTTGGTGTCGCCGGCCCGCTGACTGGCCCGAACGCAGCCTTCGGTGCACAGCTCCAGAAAGGTGCCGAACAGGCCGCTGCCGACATCAACGCGGCTGGCGGTATCAACGGGGAACAGATCAAGCTTGTGCTCGGCGACGACGTTTCGGACCCGAAGCAGGGCATTTCGGTCGCCAACAAGTTCGTTGCTGACGGCGTGAAGTTCGTCGTTGGTCACTTCAACTCAGGCGTGTCGATCCCGGCATCGGAAGTCTATGCCGAAAACGGCATCCTGGAGATCACGCCTTCTGCGACCAACCCGCAGTTCACTGAGCGCGGCCTGTGGAACACCTTCCGCACCTGCGGCCGTGACGACCAGCAGGGCGCAGTTGCCGGCGCGTACCTCGCCGCCAACTTCAAGGACGCCAAGATCGCCGTCGTTCACGACAAGACGCCCTATGGTCAGGGCCTTGCCGACGAAACCAAAAAGGCGATGAATGAAGCTGGCCTCACCGAGGCCCTCTATGAAGGTGTCAACATCGGCGACAAGGACTTCTCCGCACTGATCGCCAAGATGAAGGAAGCCGGCGTTTCGGTCGTCTACTGGGGCGGCCTGCACACCGAGGCCGGCCTGATCATGCGCCAGATGAAGGACCAGGGCCTCAAGGCAACCATGATGTCCGGCGACGGTATCGTTTCCAACGAACTGGCCTCGATCGCCGGCGACGCCGTCGACGGCACGCTGATGACGTTCGCTCCGGATCCGCGCAAGAACCCGGCCGCCAAGGAACTCGTCGAAAAGTTCCGCGCAGCCGGCTTTGAACCGGAAGCCTACACCCTCTACTCCTATGCCGCTCTTCAGGTCATCGCCGAAGCCGCGAAGGCTTCGGGCGGCAACGACCCGCAGGCCGTTGCCGAAGCCATCAAGGCAAAGGGTCCGTTCAAGACCGCAATCGGTGAACTCGGCTACAACGAAAAGGGCGACATCACCCGCCCGGACTACGTCATGTACACTTGGAAGAAGGGCGACGACGGCAAGTTCACCTACTTCCAGAACGAGTAGTTCTGATTTCGGACATTGCGCCCGCTTTGTCAGGCCCGGCGAGCGATCGCCGGGCTTTTCTGTAGGCAAAGCGACCTCCACCTCTGGTCGAGGTCATGGGTTTTCGTGATAAGTGTTTCGCCTGTCGAGATGGCTGTCGCGTCGCGCCGTTTCGTGCTCTCTCTCTCTCTCTCTCTCTCTCTCTCTCTCTCTCTCTCTCTCTCTCGAATCTGATCCGGAAGCGGCCATGAGCTCGAAACCCTGCATTCTCGTCACCCGTCGGTCGTCAACGTCGCCGGTTTTTTCAGAGTCGCCGGATCGGATAGCGTAAGCGGCTGCCTGTTTTTCGCGCAGCGCTTGCACGGAAATGCAGCATTCTGACGATTTTCTTTGCAAAACAATAACTTGACTTGTCATGCCGCGATGCAGACGATAGCGCGAAGGCAAGGCGATCTGCCCAACGGGTGCAGCGCCAGGGATTGAAGGACACCGCTCGGCGGTCGAGGATGAACAAGGCAACAAGCATCGCTCCGCAACGGGCCTGGGGTAAGGGCCGGCTGGTCGCCAAGGCGGCGCTCGGCCAGAGCCGCATTGCCGAACTCTACCAGGAAGGCTGCGCCAAGATCCGCCTGCCGAAGACCTTCGATGCCTCCATGGAGGCCGTGCTCATCAATTCATCCGGCGGTCTCACCGGCGGCGACCGCATGGTCTGGGAAGTGGCGGCAGGGGCGGGAACCGATGTGACGGTGACGACGCAGGCCTGCGAAAAGATCTACAAGGCAAGCGCAGATACGGTCGCGGTGGCCACGCGTATCGAGATTGCCGCCGGCGCCCGCGTCGACTGGCTGCCGCAGGAAACGATCCTTTTCGACCATGCCTCGCTGTCGCGTTCGCTGGATGTGGAACTTGCCGCGGATGCGACGTTCCTGGCGGTGGAGGCGGTTCTTCTTGGCCGCAAGGCGATGGGGGAGGTGGTGCATGCCGGGCTCTTTCGTGATCGCTGGCGCGTCCGCGTCGAGGGCAAGTTGCTGCATGCGGACAATCTGGCGCTTTCCGGAGAGATCGCCAGCCTCGGTCAGCGACGGGCGGTGCTCGATGGCGCGTCCGCCTTTGCCACGCTCCTCTATGTCGGTCCCGATTGTGAGCCCTTGTTGCCGCGTCTCCGGTCGCTCCTTGACGGCGAGGCTGGCGCTGGCATCAGCCATTTCCAGGTCGATGGCCGCGACAAGCTGGTTGCCCGCTTCGTGGCGCCGGATGGGTTCGCGCTCAGAAAAATCCTCATCCCCATCATTTCGCACTTGCGCAAGCAGAAGACAGTGCCGAAAGTCTGGGTTCTCTAGGTCATTTCATATTTTTATTGAAACTGTGAAATGATCTAACACATTGAAACTCTGTAATTCCTGACGGAAACCCGCTCCGCAGATTTCCTGGAATTGCTTCACGAACAACCGGTGGCGACGCATGAATCTTACTCCGCGCGAAAAGGACAAATTGCTGATTTCCATGGCGGCGATGGTCGCGCGCCGACGCCTGGAGCGCGGCGTGAAACTCAACCATCCGGAGGCGATCGCGCTGATCACCGATTTCGTCGTCGAAGGCGCGCGCGACGGGCGCTCGGTTGCCGAACTGATGGAGGCGGGCGCCCAGGTGCTGACGCGCGATCAGGTGATGGAGGGTATCCCCGAGATGATCCACGACATCCAGATCGAAGCGACGTTTCCCGACGGCACCAAGCTCGTCACCGTTCACGAACCGATCCGCTAGACGAAGGAAACACGGCCCTTTCGGTCGTATCCGTCCAACCCATGATCTCAGGAGGCAAGCATGCTGGCTTTGCGCCCCAATTGCGAGTGCTGCGACAAGGACCTGCCGCCGGATAGCCGCGAGGCGATGATCTGCACGTTCGAGTGCACCTTCTGCGTGGATTGTGTCGATGGAAAGCTCGGCGGCGCCTGCCCGAATTGCGGCGGCGAATTCATGCGGCGGCCGGTGCGCCCGGCAGCCCTGCTTGAAAAATATCCGGCCTCCACCGAGCGGGTGCTGAAGCCTGAGGGCTGCGCCGGTGCGAAGGCGGCTTGAGGAGAGAACCATGATCCCAGGAGAAATCATCGCGGGTGCCGGAGAGATCGAGCTCAATGCCGGTCTCGACACGACAACCATCGAGGTGGCCAATACCGGTGACCGCCCGATCCAGGTCGGCAGCCACTACCATTTCGCCGAAACCAACGCCGGACTGCAGTTTGACCGGAAGGCCGCCTATGGCAGACGACTGGACATTCCGGCCGGCACGGCCGTTCGTTTCGAGCCGGGGCAGACGCGCCAGGTGACGCTGATCCCCCTTTCCGGCAAGCGCGAGGTCTACGGCTTCCGCCAGCAGGTGATGGGCAAGCTATGAGAGCAGTGGTTCCGGTCCTCGGCTTGCTTCTCATTTCCGCGGCTTCCGCGCCGGCTCAGGAACCGCCGAAAGTGGATTGTGCGAACGCAACCGCGCAGCTGGATCTGAATATGTGCGCCGATCAGGAATACCAGGCGGCGGATGCTGAACTGAACAGGATCTACAAGCAGGCGATGACGGCAGTGCAAGCGATCGACTCCGATCTGGAGGGCGCCGAGGTCGGAGCTGTCGAGGCGTTGAAAAAGGCCCAGCGCGCCTGGATCGGTTACCGCGACGGCCAATGTGAACTGGCCGGCTTCCAAGCGCGAGGCGGCCAGGCGGAGCCTATGCTGGTTTCGGGCTGCCTTACAGACCTGACGCAAAAGCGCACCGCCGAATTGAAAGAATTCCTCGAAAATCAAGGAAACTGACCCGTGCAAGGGCGCCGCGTCATCATGATCGTGGGTAATGGCGAAGTGCCTGACGGCGCTGGCGCGACGATCGATGCAGCCGATCTTGTCGTCCGTTTCAATGATTGCCGTTCCGTCGGTTCCGGTGGCCGCAAGACCGATATCGTCGCCGTCTGCAACACCGGGCGCCCCGGGCTTGCCATGCTCGGCGGCGGCCGCTGGAAGACGAGTTCGGCGGTGCGTAAGGCGCGCGAAATCTGGTGCGTCCGCACTGGTGCGAAGTTTGCCGCGATGCGGGCCACCCTGGCGAAAACGCATCCGGACCTCGATGATTTCTGTGACGATTACACCGTCGGTTTCGAGAGTTTCAGCCGTTCGACCAACCGCGGTTTTCGCATCGTCCCCGCCGCGGTGCATGAGCAACTGGACCATGACCTCGCCCGCTTCTCACCGGATCCCTACGTCGTTCCGTCCAGCGGCCTGGTCGTCATTGCCGATATCCTGTCCAATGTCGCGACAGCCGATGACGACGTCGTGCTCGCCGGCTTCGGCCATGTCGGGTGGCAATGGCATCCCTTTGCTGCCGAGCGCCGCTATGTCGATGCCCTGGCAGCAAGAGGCCGCCTTCGCCGCCTCCATCCACTTTCTTCTTCGTCCCAAGGAGCCTGAACCATGCCCTACAAGATGTCGCGCGCGGCCTATGCCGCCATGTTCGGTCCGACGGTCGGTGACAAGGTGCGGCTTGCGGACACCGAACTCTTCATCGAGGTCGAGAAGGACTTCACCACCTATGGCGAGGAGGTGAAATTCGGCGGCGGCAAGGTCATTCGCGACGGCATGGGGCAGAGCCAGGTGACCCGTGCCGAGGGCGCCGTCGATACGGTCATCACCAATGCGCTGATCGTCGACCATTGGGGCATCGTCAAGGCCGATATCGGCCTTAAGGACGGGCGCATCGCCGGGATCGGCAAGGC
This sequence comes from Ensifer sp. VA4, assembly GCF_055710065.1. Classification (NCBI taxonomy): domain Bacteria; kingdom Pseudomonadati; phylum Pseudomonadota; class Alphaproteobacteria; order Hyphomicrobiales; family Rhizobiaceae; genus Ensifer; species Ensifer sp. VA4. The sequence goes on from NZ_JBVQPO010000010.1 coordinate 68,260, forward strand.
CGGCAACCCGGATTCCCAGCCGGGCGTGACCATCATCGTCGGTCCCGGGACCGAGGTGATTGCGGGCGAAGGCAAGATCGTCACCGCCGGCGGCATGGACAGCCACATCCACTTCATCTGCCCACAGCAGATCGAGGAGGCCCTGGTCAGCGGGCTTACCTGCATGCTGGGCGGTGGCGCCGGTCCGGGGCATGGCACGCTTGCCACCACCTGCACGTCCGGCCCGTGGCATCTCGCCCGCATGATCGAGGCGGCCGATGGTTTTCCGATGAACATCGCCTTTGCCGGGAAGGGCAATGCCTCGCGGCCGGGCGCATTGGTCGAGATGGTGCTTGCCGGGGCCACCTCGCTGAAGCTGCACGAGGACTGGGGCTCGACGCCGGCGGCGATCGATTGCTGCCTGGGTGTGGCCGACGAATACGACGTGCAGGTGATGATCCACACCGACACGCTGAACGAGAGCGGTTTCGTCGAGGATACGATCGCGGCGATCAAGGGCCGCACGATCCATGCCTTCCACACGGAAGGCGCCGGCGGCGGCCACGCGCCCGACATCATCAAGATCTGCGGCCAGCCGAACGTCATTCCGTCGTCGACCAACCCGACGCGGCCCTACACCAGGAACACGCTGGCCGAGCATCTCGACATGCTGATGGTCTGCCACCACCTGTCGCCGTCGATCCCCGAAGACATCGCCTTTGCCGAGAGCCGCATTCGCAAGGAAACGATTGCGGCCGAGGACATCCTGCACGATATCGGCGCGTTTTCGATCATCTCCTCCGACAGCCAAGCCATGGGCCGCGTCGGCGAAGTGGCGATCCGCACCTGGCAGACGGCCGACAAGATGAAGCGCCAGCGCGGGCCCTTGCCGCAGGAAACCGGCGACAACGACAATTTCCGGGTAAAGCGCTATATCGCCAAATACACGATCAACCCGGCGATCGCCCACGGTCTCAGCCATGAGATCGGTTCGCTGGAGGTCGGCAAGCGCGCCGATCTCGTCATCTGGAACCCGGCCTTTTTCGGCGTGAAGCCGGACTTCGTGCTGCTCGGCGGTTCGATCGCCATGGCGCCGATGGGCGACCCGAACGCCTCCATCCCGACGCCTCAGCCGGTGCACTACCGGCCGATGTTTGCCGCTTACGGCAAAAACCGCACGAGCTCCTCCGTCACCTTCGTGTCGCAGGCTTCGCTGGATGCCGGGCTTGCCGCCAAGCTTGGCGTCGCCAAGCAACTCGTGGCCGTCAGGAACACCCGTGGCGGCATCGGCAAGGCGTCGATGATCCATAACAGCCTGACGCCGCATATCGAGGTCGATCCGGAGACCTATGAAGTACGCGCCGACGGCGAGTTGCTGACCTGTGAGCCGGCGACGATCGTGCCGATGGCGCAGCGCTACTTCCTGTTCTGAGCGAGCAGGAACCGAGCATGAAGCGCGGCCTGAAATGGGCTTTCATCGGCCTGCTGGCGGCGGTGCTGGCGCTTGTTCTCGGAACCCTCCTGCCGCGGCCGCTTTTGCCGGCATCCGCCGTCGCGGCGGGAGCAGGGGGTACGCGCATCCTGGTGCTCTCGGGTCCGATCCACACGGATATCGCCGTGCCCTTGACCGAGGAAACGAGGGCCCGGTTCGGCTTCATCGAGCCTGCCGGCGTACCGATTGCCCATCCTCAGGCACAATGGTTGATCTTCGGCTGGGGCGGGCGTTCCTTCTATCTGGAAACGCCGACCTGGTCGGAGCTGAAGACCATACCGGTCTTCAGGGCGCTGACGCTCGACCGCTCGGTGATGCATGTGGATGTCGCCGGCCGGATCGCCGAACCGCAAGCGTCCGTCGCCGGCTTCGAGCTGGACGCGGCAGGGTACGAGCGGCTGCTTGCTTTCATTGCCGAGAGCTTTACGGGTGACGCCGGGGCTGCCGTCCCGATTGACGGCTTTTCCTACAATGGCAACGACCGCTTCTTCGAAGCGGAGGGCAGTTTCAATGCGCTTTTCGGCTGCAACACCTGGACGGCGCGGGCACTGCGCGAAGCAGGCTTGAGAACAGGCTTGTGGAACCCGATCCCGCCGAGCCTCGGACTGTCGTTGCGCATCCACAATTGAGGCCTCGTGGGATGAGCAGAAGCCATGCGGCTCTTGCATGGCTGCCATGCCCGCATGTGAATCGGGGCGTTTCGTGCTGCGCCGCAGCGCAAGATCGGATAGGAAAGCGGCTAACCTTTTCTCGGTTGCCAGCAATCCTCCCAAGACCTGCCGACCGAGAGCCGCTGGAGCGGGATGAGGAAAAGTGCTTGCGGTTTTCCGCCCCCATCCCGCTCTGACTTATGAGATGCGATCACGTTCATGATTGGGTCAATCCGACCCAAATCATCGTGATCTGAAGGAGATGACGATGCTTGGCAGAAAAGTACCCGCTGTAACGTTCCGCACCCGCGTTCGCGACGAAGCCGTTGGCGGCCCCAACCCGTTCCGCTGGGAGGACGTGTCCACCGACGATTATTTCGCCGGCAAGCGCGTCGTGCTGTTCTCGCTGCCCGGCGCCTTCACGCCGACCTGCTCGACCTATCAGCTCCCGGACTTCGAAAAGCTGGCCGCCGATTTCCGCGCTGAAGGCATCGACGAGATCTATTGCATCTCGGTCAACGACGCCTTCGTCATGAATGCTTGGGGCAAGTCCCAGAACCTCGAGAACGTCAAGCTGATCCCGGATGGTTCGGGTGAATTCACCCGCAAGATGGGTATGCTTGTCGCCAAGGACAATCTCGGCTTCGGCATGCGCTCCTGGCGCTACGCCGCCGTCGTCAACAACGGCGTCGTCGAGCAGTGGTTCGAGGAAGAAGGTTACTCCGACAATTGCGACAGCGACCCCTATGGCGTTTCCTCGCCGCAGAACATTCTTGAGACGCTGAAGTCACAGAAACTTGCTGCGTGATGGCAGGGGCGTACCGTTCCTGATTTGAGAAAGCCCGAGGATCGGATCCGGTCGTCGGGCTTTTTCTTGTCCGATGCGAGCGGGGCAGACCTTGAAAAGCGGCCCCCACGACTGGCGTCGAGGCTTTTTCTTGCTAGACTAGCGCATAGAAAAGATATCGAGGGTTCAATGGTTTACGTTATCGCCCACCTGACCGCGCATCCGGGCAAAGGAGATGAAGTCGTGTCGCTGGCAGCACCACTGATCGAGGCTACGCGGCGCGAGGCCGGCTGCATCACCTATGACTTTTACCGCAAGCCGGCCGACCCCGATGCCCTGGTGTTCGTCGAGACCTGGCAGAGCAAGACGGCCGTCGATGCGCATTTCGAGGAGCCGCATCTGAAAGCCTTCCAGGCGGCGATGGCGGACCTGCTGGTCGAGGCGCGCATCGAGCTCGTGACGCCGGAAAAGGTCGAGGTGCTCTGAGATGCCGTATCGTTCGACGGAAGTTCTCTCGCCGGGGCCGGGCGACAAGACGCCGCTCCACAGCGTAACGCTGGCGCACGACGCGCGGCACCTGCGGCGCAAGCTCCTGCATCTCGAAAACGACGACGTGGTGATGCTGGACCTCAGGGAACCGGTGATGCTCGCCGACGGCGATCTCCTGGTGCTCGACGGTGGCGGCTATATCCGGATCGTTGCCGCGCCGGAGGCGCTTTACGAAATCCTCCCGCGCGACCCGCTGCATCTCATCGAGCTCGCCTGGCATCTCGGCAATCGCCATCTGCCGGCGCAGATCGAGGCGAAGCGCATTCTGATTGCCCGTGATCCGGTCATCCGCCAGATGCTCGAAGGTTTGGGCGCGGAGGTGAGCGAGGTTTCGGAACCCTTCCAGCCGATGCGCGGCGCCTACCACGCCGGCGGTCACAACCACGGCCACGGCCATCACCATGGCTGAACGGGCCGATACGCAGGCGCTGCTGCGGCTTGCGACCTGGCTGTCCCCGGCCTTCCCGGTCGGTGCTTTCTCCTATTCCAGCGGGCTCGAACAGGCGGTCCATGATCGTTTGGTCACGGACGCGGTGGAGCTTCGCTCCTGGCTGGAGACGGTCATCTGCCGCGGCTCCGGCTGGAACGATGCCCTGCTTCTTGCCGAAAGCTATCGGGCCTCCGATGATGCTCCCCGGCTGGCTGCGGCCGCAGAACTTGCCGAAGCCCTGGCGGGAAGCCGCGAGCGGCATACGGAAACCATGCTGCAGGGCCAGGCGTTTCTGGCGGCTGCGCGGTCGTGGCCGCACCTGGTCTTCGATGCCCTCAGCGAGACCGTCGCCTATCCGGTGGCCGTCGGTGCCGTTGCCGGTGGTCATCAGACCGGTCTCGAGCCGGCGCTTGCCGCCTTTCTCAACGCTTCCGTTTCAAACGCCGTTTCGGTGGCGATCCGCTGCGGCGTCACCGGCCAGCGCGATGGCATGGGCGTCATCGCAGCGCTCGAGCCGGTCATCGCGGCGACGGCAAGTAAGGCCGCAACCGCCTCGCTGGACGATCTTGGCTCAGCCACGATCATCGCCGATATTTCGGCATTGAGACACGAAACCCTGCATTCGCGGCTCTTCCGCTCCTAGATCATTTCACTGTTTCACAGGAACAGTGAAATGATCTAACCTTTTGAAATTACGCAACTCCGGACGGGAAACCGTTTAACACTTTTCCTGGAATTGCTCTTAGGAAGAGATCGCCTCGAAAGGACATCCAGATGACATCGAAGAACGGTCCCCTTCGCGTCGGCATTGGCGGGCCGGTGGGCTCGGGCAAGACGGCGCTGACCGACAAGCTCTGCAAGGCGATGCGGGAGAAGTACTCCGTCGCCGTCGTCACCAACGACATTTATACCAAGGAAGACGCAGAGGCTCTGGTGCGCATGCAGGCGCTGCCGTCCGAGCGCATCGTCGGCGTGGAAACCGGGGGCTGCCCGCATACGGCGATCCGCGAGGACGCCACGATCAATCTGCAGGCAATCGCTGACCTCAACCGGCGCATACCCGATCTCGACATCGTCTTCATCGAATCTGGCGGCGACAATCTCGCGGCGACCTTTTCCCCTGATCTTGCCGATCTGACGATCTACGTCATCTCCGTCTGTCAGGGCGAGGAGATCCCGCGCAAGGGGGGGCCAGGCATCACCAAGTCGGATCTGCTTGTCATCAACAAGAAGGATCTCGCTCCCTATGTCGGGGCCGATCTCGACGTGATGCAGCGGGATGCGACGCGGATGCGGGCGGAAAAGCCCTTCGTCTTCACCGACATGAAACGCGGCGACGGCGTCAACCGGATCGTTGATTTCCTGGCGCTGCACGGCGGGCTGTGACGCTCCCAGGCTGGTGACAGCCGAACCTCGTCGGCGCGTCAGAATCGTTCGAGCGCCTGCCGGTCGTGGATTTCGATGACGCGGCCCTTGACCGTGACGCCCGAGCGGCGGAGTGCGGAGAAGGCGCGCGACAGCGCTTCCGGCGCCAGGCCCAGCTTGCCGGCCAGCACATTCTTCTGGAAGGGCAGGCGGAAGGAAAAGTTCGTGATGCCGTCCGGGCAGTTGCCGAGAATATAGCTTGCTACCCGCTGTGGCGCCGTCAGCAGCCGGTCTTCGGCCAGGCAATCCTCGGCCATTTGCGCGTGCCGGCAGAGAAGCTGCATCAGCGCGTCGGCGATTTCAGGTGTCTGCTCGGCGAGCTTGCGCAGCTTGCGGCTGTCGATCCTTGCAAGCATCGTCGTCTCGATCGTCTGGGCGTTGGCGGTGGCGCGGTTTCCGAGGAACATGGCGCTTTCGCCGAAAAGCTCACCCTTCGGAAACACGGCGATATCCGCCTCGCGTCCGTCCTTGCCCAGCCGGTAGAGACGGACCAGGCCGGAAAGAACGAAGAAAACGTGATCGAGCGGCTCGCCATGGCCAAAGAGGATGTCGTGCTCTTCGTGGGTGGAAACGACCACATCGTCCAGAATTGCGTTCGTTGCCGCCAAGGGCAGCTTCTCGAAGAAGCAAGAACCGAGCAGCACAGCCCTATCGTTCGAGTTCAATCGCAACGTCTTCATTACACCCGTCCTGAGCAAGATCCAGATGCAAGGTAATAAAGCTTGGCGGAAGGCGGTTTGACCTCGATCAAATAAAATCGACAAAAAGCCCGCGCTTGCGGGGCGCGGGCTCGTACTTGGATTGTGACAGTTGCGGGCGAAGCGCCGGTTCGGCCACTACAGCGCTGCGCGTCTTATGAGACGCGTAGAGGTCGCTGTAGCACTTTGATTTGCTGCATGTCTTTGTCCTTAAATCGAGGTCGATTTAAGGAGACATGCAGTAGCCTATTCGGCGGCGAGCGCCGGATGGTTGATGACCTTGCTGCCGGATCGTCCCTTGGTCTGGTCCGACTCCAGCGTCTTCAGCCGATCTTCCAGGCCTTCGATCGTCTTGCTCTGCTCCTGGACCAGGCCCGTCAGGGTCCCGCGATCGAGCGGCAGGTTCTCCTCGTCCTTCTGGCCGACGAAACGGCCGAAGATGCGGGCGAGCAGCCGCGAGAGGTCGTCCATGATCAGGAAGAACGACGGGACGATCACAAGGCTCAGCACCGTCGAGACGATGATGCCGCCGATCACGGCAATTGCCATCGGGGCGCGGAACGAGCCGCCTTCGCCGACGCCGAGCGCGGAGGGGAGCATGCCCGCCGACATGGCGATCGAGGTCATGATGATCGGGCGGGCGCGCTTGCGCCCGGCCTCGATCATCGCGAGCTGACGGTCCATGCCGTGGTGCATCATCTCGATGCCGAAGTCGACGAGCAGGATCGCGTTCTTGGTGACGATGCCCATCAGCATCAGGATACCGATCAGCACCGGCATCGACAGCGCGTTCTGCGTCAGGATCAGAGCGGCGGCGACGCCGCCGATGGCAAGCGGCAGCGAGAACAGAATGGTGAACGGCTGGATCACGTCCTTGAAGAGCAGGATCAGCACCACCAGCACCAGCATCAGGCCAAGCAGCATGGCATTGCCGAAGCTCTGCTGCATCTCCGCCTGAACCTCGGCGTCGCCGCTTTCGAGGAACTGCACGGATTTGGGCAGTTCGGCCTGACCGGCGATCTGCTTGAAGCGGTCCGAGGCGGTGTTGAGCGCGACGCCGATCGGCAGGTCCGCGCCGAGCGAGACGACGCGGTTGCGGTCGTAGCGTTTGATCGAGCTCGGGCCTTCCGAATAGTTGATGTCGGCAACGCTCGACAGCGGCACGGTGGCACCCGCTGCCGTCGTGATCTTGAGGTTGCGGATCGCCGCGATATCAGTGCGGAAATCGCGGTTGATCTGCACGCGGATCGGGATCAGCCGTCCGTCGAGCGCGATCTTGGTGAGCGCCGCGTCGATATCGCCGATGGTGGCCACGCGGATGACCTCCGAGATCTGCGCCGTGGTGATGCCGAGGCGCGACATCTGTTCGTCACGCGGGCGGATCTGCAGTTCCGGACGGGGGAGCGCCCCATCCGGGCTGACATTGGCGAGCAGCGGATCGCTGCGCAGCTTCGCTTCCAGGATCGCGACGCCCTGGTCGAGATCGGCCTCGTTGTTGGAGAGCAGGTTGAACGCAAGGTCGCGCTGGCCGCGGTCGTTGAGCTTGATGACCCGCACGTCCGGTATGTCGCGAACGCGGGCGAAGATTTCCTTTTCGATCTCCGATTGCGGGACGATGCGGCCGGCGGGGGTCATCTTCGGCAGGTAAGGGCCGATCAGCGGCGCGCGGCCGATGACGTCGTTGACGACCTTGTTCAAGAGCGAATGGTCGAGCTTTTTGAGAAGCACAGTGACGGTGGCGCGGCGCAGTTCCAGATCGCCTTTCGGCGAGGCGCCGCCGAGGACGAAAATGTTGTCGACCCCATCGATACCCTTGATCCGGTTGTAGATCTCCGTCGTGGTCCGGTCGGTGTCCTCGAGCATGGCATCCGGCGGCAGCTCGATCGACAGGCTGACGCGCGAAGCGTCTTCCGGCGGCAGGAAGCTGCCGGGCACATAGAGGATCAGCGCAAAGACGGAGCCGACCGAGAAGGCGATTGCGGCAAGCAGCGTCAGGTAACGCGTGTACCAATGTTTGGTCGTGACCTGCACGAGGCGCGTGTAGTTGCGCATCATGAAGCCGTCTTTGTTGTGGTGGTCGGGGCCCGCGTCCGAAGCACGCATCAGATAGGCGGCCATCACGGGCGTGATCAGGCGGGCGACGAGCAGCGAGAAGAACACTGCGACGGCAACCGTCAGGCCGAACTGGATGAAATACTGGCCAGGAATGCCCGGCATGAAGGACACGGGCACGAAGACCGCAATGATCGTGAAGGTCGTCGCGATAACCGCCAGGCCGATCTCATCCGCCGCCTCGATCGCGGCCCGATAGGGCGACTTGCCCATATGGATGTGCCGCTCGATGTTCTCGATCTCGACGATCGCGTCATCGACGAGGATACCGGTCGCAAGCGTCATCGCCAGGAAGCTGACGAGGTTCAGCGAGAAGCCGAGCAGGTCCATGACCCAGAAGGTCGGGATCGCCGACAGCGGCAGCGCAACGGCCGAGATCAGCGTGGCGCGCCAGTTGCGCAGAAAGAGCATGACGACGATGACGGCGAGCAGCGCGCCTTCCATCAGCGTGTGCAGTGCCGCTTCGTAGTTGCCGTAGGTAAAGTAGACGGAATCGTCGACCATCTCGATGGTGACGTCGGGGTTCGCCGCACGGATCTTGTCGAGCGACTTGGCGACCGTCTCGGCGACGCTGACCTCGCTGGCGCCCTTGGCGCGGAAGACCGCGAAGGTCACGCCGGGATTGCCGTTGAAGCGCGAGAAGGAGCGCGGCTCCTCATAGGTGTCGGTGACCGTGCCGAGATCGGAGAGGCGCACGAAGCGACCGCTCGGCACCGAGATCATCGTATTGGCGAGCTGGTTGACGTTGCGGGTGTCGCCGAGGGTGCGGATCGCCTGCTCGCTGCCGCCGACCTGGCCGCGGCCGGAGCCGAGGTCCATGTTCATGCGGCGAAGCTGGCCGTTGACGTCGGCGGCGGTGATGCCGAGCGAATTCAGCTTGTCGTCGTTGAGTTCGATCCGAACCTCGCGGTCGGCGCCGCCATAGCGGTCGACACGGCCGATGCCCTTCTTGCCCTGGATCTCGCGCTTGATGACGTCATCGACGAACCAGGAGAGCTCTTCCAGCGACATGCCGGGCGCGGAGACGGAGAAGGTCTGGATCGCCTGGCCTTCGACGTCGACCTTGGAGACAATCGGTTCCTCGATCGAGGTGGGGAGATCGCTGCGGATGCGGTCGATTGCGTCCTTGACGTCCTGCACCGCCTGGGTCGTCGGCACTTCCATGCGGAAGATGACCGCGGTCGTCGATGTGCCGTCGTTGATCGTCGACTCGATGTGGTCGACGCCGGTGACGCTCGCGACCGCGTCCTCGATTTCCTTGGTGACCTGCGTTTCGAGCTCGGCCGGTGATGCGCCGCTCTGCGTCACGTTGATCGAGACGATCGGCACGTCGATATTGGGGAAGCGGGTGATCGGCAGCGATTCGAAGGACTGATAGCCGAGCACCATCAGAACGACGAAGGCAAGGATCGGCGCGATCGGATTGCGTATGGACCAGGCTGAGAAGTTCATGGTCACGGTTCCTGTCAGTTGGTCGCTGATGCAGCGGACTTGACGGGGTTGATGTGGTCGCCGTCGCGGACATAGGCTCCGGCCCTCGCCACCACTTCTTCGCCGGCCTTCAGGCCTTCGAGGACTTCGATGAACTTGCCGTCGGAAATCCCTGTCTTGACCGGCAGGATGCGGATGACGCCGTTTTCGACCTTGCGGACGATCGTGCGGCCGTTCTCATTGGTAACGGCCGTTTGCGGCAGGACCACTGCCTGCTTCTGTTCGGCGGTGATCAGAGCGCTCGCATACATGCCGGCGCGTGCCTTCTCGGTGGCCGTCAGGCTGATGAAGACGGTTCCAAGGCGGCTGACGGGATCGACGGTCGGCGCGATCAGGCGGATCGTGCCCTCGACCTTGGTGTTGCCGCCGGCGAGCGTCACGGTTGCCGGCTGGCCGACAGCGAGCTTGATGATATCGGCTTCGGCGACGTCGGCCTTCATCTCGATCGCGCCATCGCGGATCATGGCGAAGAGTGGCTCGCTATTGCCGGTGGCGATCGCGCCGACCTTGGCGTTCTTGGCGGAGATCACGCCGGCGACAGGCGCCTTGACCTCGGTACGGGCGAGGCGAAGGTCGATGTCGTCGATCTGGGCTTCGGCCACCTTGATGTCGGCATTGGCAACGGCGACGGCCTGCTCGGCGGAGAGGACGCGTGCGTGGGTCGCGATCGCGAGCGCCCGCACCCGGTCCGCCTCGGCCGTCGAAACGGTGCCGTTCTTGGAGAGTTCGGCGGCGCGGTCGCTGACCCGCTTGGCCTCATCGGCGTTCGCCCTGGTTTCGCTGAGTTGTGCGTTCAACTGAGCAAGCCCGGCTTCCGCCTTGGCAAGCGACGCTTCGAGTTCGCTCTTCTGCAGGCGAAGCGCGTCGTCGTTCAGGACCACGAGCACGCTGCCGGCTTCCACCTCGTCGCCGACATCGACATTGAGTGTGCGGATGGAGAGGCCGTCGACCATCGGGGCGACATAGACCTGCTCGACGGCCTGGATGGTGCCGGTCGCAACGACGCGGTCGCTGATCGACTGGTCGACCGCCGAGGTGACGACGATGGACGGGAGGCTTTGTGTCGGCTTCGCTTCTATCGCGTCCTCCGCTCCGGCAACGGAAAGCGAACCAAAGGTCATCGCAGCGCACAGGCTGAGAATAGGCAGTACTTTTTGAGCCATCGGCTTCATAGTCCCGGCAATGAAAACAACTTTGAGCGGATCACAGCTCGAGGCAGGATCCACGGGCAATCAGGCGATTTTATCACGCGGACATCGCGCCCCGGCTGATCGCGCGGGGACAGGAGACTGCGCTTTTCCTCATTTCGCGCTCCGCGTGTACGGTATCAGACCGTAGACGCCGGCGGAACTGGGACCGGTTACCGCAGGCAATGCATCGGGAAAAGTACGTCCTCCGCCATGCCTGCCTCCAACAAACATCGGGGCCTATGTAATCTCGGCTCTTGACGCTTACAAGAGCGCACGAAGCGATGGTGCCTCAATATTCAAGCTGTTCTGCGGTTATGGTTGCGATCTTGACACGATCTTGACAATAGCAAGCAAGGGTAGCGCCGTTGTCAGCCGGGTTACCACCCCCACGCCCGGTATCTGGCGGCAACATGGCGGATGCGAACGGCCGCCCGCTGCATGTTTCCTTAAATCCTGACCGATCTGAGGATAAGAACATGCAGCAGCGACCTTCGTGCGTCTGGGAAGACGCGCGGCGCTGCAGAAACGGAAGAGGGCCGCACGATCGTGCGACCCTCTTCTGACCTTTTGGCGATCGCCTATTTCAGTGCGGCATCGGTGATCTCATGCGTCCAGGCGCCTTCCGGCTCCTTGGAGATCACGGGATCGGAACCGCCGGCAAGCAGCGACTGCACCGTGCGCTTGTAGTCGGCCTCGTCGAGCGCGCCGCTGGAGCCCGATGTCAGTTTCGCCACTTCGCCCATCATGCGCTTCTGGTGCTTTTCCGTCTGCGCGCCGGTGGAGTCGTTTTCGAGAACGATATCCGCAGCTTCGTCCGGGTTCTCCTCGGCGTACTTCCAGCCCTTCATCGAGGCGCGCACGAACTTGACCATCTTCTCCTTGAAGGCGGCGTCCTTGAGCTTGTCTTCGAGCACATAGAGGCCGTCTTCGAGCGTTGCCACGCCCTGGTCTTCATATTTGAAGGTGACCAGGTCCTCCGGCTTGATGCCGGCATCGATGACCTGCCAATATTCGTTATAGGTCATGGTCGAGATGCAGGCGGCCTGCTTCTGGATCAACGGATCGACGTTGAAGCCCTGCTTCAGGACGGTGACGCCGTTCGGGCCGCCATCGGTCGGGATCTTCAGCTGCGACATCCAGGAGAGGAACGGGTATTCGTTGCCGAAGAACCAGACGCCGAGTGTCTGGCCCTTGAACTTGTCAGGGCTGGTGACGCCGGTTTCCTTGAGGCAGGTGAGCATCATGCCCGATTTCTTGAAGGGTTGGGCGATGTTGACGAGCGGCACGCCCTTTTCGCGGGTGGCAAGGGCTGAGGGCATCCAGTCGACGATCACATCGGCGCCGCCGCCGGCGATCACCTGTGCGGGTGCGATATCAGGACCGCCGGGCTTGATCTCGACGTCAAGGCCCTCCTCTTCGTAGAAGCCCTTGTCCTTGGCGACGTAGTAGCCGGCGAACTGCGCCTGGGTCACCCACTTCAGCTGCAGCGTCACCTTGTCAGCGGCTTCGGCCTGGAACGCTGCAAGCGAAAAGACGCCTGCGGCGAGAAGCGATGCAAGTCTTTTGTTCATGTCAGTTCCCTCTTGTTTTTGCTTCATTTTCTTTCAACTGCGCAATTCCGGACGGAAAACCGTTTCACACTTTTCCTGGAACTGCTCAGGCAGTATGCGTCAGGCGCGCCCTCCGCGGATGGAAGGATGCCAGAAGGTGACGGCACGCTCGATGAGCGCGACCACCCCGTAGAAGGCGGAGCCGGCGACGGCCGCAACGGCGATCTCGGCCCAGACCATGTCGACATTCATGCGTCCCACTTCCGTGGAAATCCGGAACCCCATGCCGACGATGGGGGTCCCGAAGAACTCGGCGACGATGGCGCCGATCAGCGCCAGCGTCGAATTGATCTTCAGCGCGTTGAAGATGAACGGCCAGGCGGCCGGCAGGCGCAGCTTGACGAGCGTCTGCCACCAGGACGCCGCATAGGTGCGCATCAGGTCGCGCTCCATGTGGCTGGCGGCGGCAAGGCCGGCAACGGTGTTCACCAGCATCGGGAAGAAGGTCATGATGACGACGACCGCGACCTTCGATTGCCAGTCGAAGCCGAACCACATGACCATGATCGGCGCCACGCCGATGACGGGGAGGGCGGAGACGAAGTTGCCGAGCGGCAGCAGGCCCTTCTGCAGGAAGGGCGAGCGGTCGATGAGGATCGCGACGGCGAAGCCGAGGCCGCAGCCGAGCGCGTAGCCTGACAGCACGGCCTTCAGGAAGGTCTGGCGGAAATCGGCACCGAGCGTCGGCAGCGAGTTGATCAGCTTGTGCCAGATCATCGAGGGCGCCGGCAGCAGCACCGATGGCACGGAGAAGCCGCGCACGATGCCTTCCCAGAGGACAAGGATGGTGACGCCGAAGATCAGCGGCACGGCAAAGCGCGCAGCACTCTTGGCGGCTTCGCTCTGGAAGGTTTGGCGCACCAGCCATTCGTTGAAAGCCCAGGCGGTGAGCCAGAAGATGATCGCGGCCGCAAGGATGGGAAGGTTCATGGCTTGGCTCCCATGCGCTTAAGGACGGCCGTGTGGGCGAAGCCGACGATCATGACGAGGACTGCGGCGAGTGCTGCCGCCATGAACAGCGCCGCCCAGATCTGCACCGTCTGTCCGTAATAGGAGCCGGCGAGCAGGCGGGCGCCGAGGCCGGCGACGGCGCCGGTCGGCAGTTCGCCAACGATGGCGCCGACCAGCGAGATGGCGACGGCAACCTTCAGCGAGGTGAAGAGATAGGGCATCGACGACGGCCAGCGGAGCTTCCAGAAGGTCTGCGCCGAGGAGGCGTTGTAGGTGTGCATCAGGTCGAGCTGGATCGTCTCCGGGCTCCTTAGCCCCTTCACCATGCCGACGACCACAGGGAAGAAGGAGAGGTAGGTGGAGATCAGCGCCTTCGGCAGCAGGCCGGAAATGCCGACGGCATTGAGCACGACGATGATCATCGGCGCGATGGCGAGGATCGGGATCGTCTGGCTGGCGATCACCCAGGGCATCAGCGAACGGTCCATCGCGCGGTTGTGCACGATCCCGACGGCGAGCAGGATGCCGAGAGCCGCGCCGATGCCGAAGCCGAGCAGGGTCGCCGAAAGCGTGATCCAGGCGTGGTAGATGAGGCTGCGTTTCGAGGTGATCGCCTTGTTGACAGTCGTATTCCAGATCTCGGCGATCACCTGGTGCGGCGCCGGCAGCACCGGGCGTTCCTGCGCCATGGTGTTGCGCACGATCTCGGAGAAGGTGATCTCGGTGCCGGCGCGTGCAGCCGTGTCACGCTCGAAGGGCGCGTTCAGGAACACGGCGGCGACGTACCAGAGTGCGATCAGCAGCACGATGACGGTGCCAACCGGCAGCAGTTTGTCCCTGAGGAAGCTTGGTTCCTGCATCGTCACGCCTTTCCGCTTGCCGGGATCATCATCAGGCCCATCGCGGCGATGCCGAGAGCGACACCGGCCGCCTGTGTGAGGCTCAGCCTTTCACCGAAGACGGCAAAAGCGATGATGTTGACGAGCACGAGTTGCACCACGGCCGAGAGCGAGATCGCAAGGCCAAGGCCGCCATCGCGCATCAGCTTCACCATGATGATGTTGCCGATCATGTAGAGCCCGAGCGCAAGGCCGAGCATGCCGAGATGGTCGTTCGAGACATAGGCGCGAGAGGCCGTCGCGCCCCCGAGGAAGATCGTCGTTGCGAACAGCAGCCAGAGGCCATAGGCGAGGTTCATGCCTGCATCTCCCGGGCTCGCCAGCGATAGAGGATATCCGGCAGTTGCTCTTCGTTGTCGCCATCGGTGCGGCTGACCGCCTGAAAACCCTGGCGCTCGTAGAAGCGCTGGGCTTCACGATTATGTTCGAAGGTCCAGAGACTGAGCTCGTCAGGAGACAGTGCCTTCGCGGCCTCGATCAGTCGGGTGCCAATGCCTGAGCCCCGATCCGATGCATCGATATAGAGCGCGGTGACGTGGTTGTCGGCGGCGAGCGAAAGGAAGCCGGCAATGGTGCCGTCATTTTCCGCCAGCAGCACCGTGCGTTCGGCAAAGACCGTATCGGCGTAGAACCGCTCGACGTCGGCATGATCGTGCACGCGCGGCATCCACGGCGTTGCGTCGATCCAGCGGTTGAGGATGCCGGCGCAGGCGGTCATGTCGCCCCGCTCGGCCCGGCGGATCTCGACGCTATTCGTCATAGCTGTGTCCTGCGCGCAGGCCCTCGCGAACGCGGTGGGCGATTTCCAGAAACTCCGGCGTTTCGCGGATGCCGAGCGGCCGTTCGCGCGGCAGCGGCGACTCGATCACGTCGGTCACCCGACCGGGGCGCGGGCTCATCACCACGATCTTGGTGGAGAGATAGACCGCTTCCGGGATCGAATGGGTGACGAAACAGATCGTCTTGTTGGTGCGGGCCCAGAGCTTCAGCAACTGTTCGTTCAGGTGGTCGCGCACGATCTCGTCCAGCGCGCCGAAGGGCTCGTCCATCAACAGGAGATCGGCGTCGAAGGCGAGCGCTCGGGCGATCGATGCGCGCTGCTGCATGCCGCCGGAGAGCTGCCAGGGATATTTCTTGCCGAAGCCCGAGAGATTGACGAGTTCGAGCGTGCGCTCGATGCGCGCTTTCTTCTCTTCCTTGGAATAGCCCATGATCTCCAGCGGCAGGGCGATGTTGTTCTCGATCGTGCGCCAGGGATAGAGCGCTGCCGCCTGGAACACGTAGCCATAGGCGCGTTGCTTGCGTGCTTCTTCCGGTGTCATGCCGTTGACGCTGATCCTGCCGGAGGTCGCCTTTTCGAGATCGGCGATGACCCTGAGGAACGTCGTCTTGCCGCAGCCGGACGGGCCGATGAAGGAAACGAAATCGCCCTTGGCAACGTCCAGGTTGACGCCGGTCAGCGCATTGACCGGCCCGTCGGCGGTTTCGAAAGTCAGGCAGAGGTCCCGGGCCGAAACCACGGATGCGGTGTTGGACGTCATCGGCAAATACTCATTCTGGCTGGTCTGTGTCAGACTGCTATCCGGACCGGCAACATGCAATCGCGGATTTGGGTGCGAAGCCGTTTGTTGCTGGTTTTTCAGGGAATTCTGGAGAACGTTCATGTCTCGATCATCCAATCCGGGCTGTCGCGTGGTTCGTCCTGAAGGCATCACGGCCGGCCAGCAGGGGCTCAACTATTTTGAGGGCGGCCGAGACCGTCGGTGCGATCGGGCTCTGCATGCATATCGTCACGATCCCGCCCGGCGCGCGGGCCAAGGCGCACCTGCATGAGAGCCACGAGACGGCGATCTACGTGCTTTCGGGCGAGGCCTGGACCTGGTTCGGCGAGCGGCTGGAGGAATCCGTCGTCGCGCGCGCCGGCGACATGGTCTACATCCCCGCCGGCATGCCGCATCTGCCGGAGAACCGATCGAGCGAAGCCTGCACGGCGGTCATTGCGCGCACGGACCCGAACCAGCGGGAAAGCCTCGTGCTGCTGCCCGAGCTGGACGCGCTCGTGCCCGCCTGACGCAACCCGCGCCGAAGCGCCCCACCGGCCTGGCGGGACATGTCCGGTGGGACAGAGCGGCGCGAAGAAGTGCAGGCCGCGAAACATGAGGCCTCAGACGCCGGTGGCCGGAATGCCGGTGCGCTGGACGGCGCGGGGCGCGGTGACTTCCTTCCAGGTGGAAAGGGCGGAGCTGACCGCCGGGAAGGGATCGCGGCGGACGAATTCGCCGTGGCCTTCGCGGGTCTTGATCGTGCCTTCCTCGATCGCGACGACGCCGCGGGTCAGCGTGTAGCGTGGCAGGCCCTTCACCTCCTTGCCCTCGAAGACGTTGTAATCGATCGCCGATTGCTGGCTCTTGGCGGAGATCGTCTTCGAGCGGTTCGGATCCCAAACAACGAGGTCGGCATCGGCGCCGACGAGGATCGCGCCCTTCTTCGGGTAGATGTTGAGGATCTTGGCAATGTTGGTCGAGGTGACCGCCACGAACTCGTTCATGGTGATGCGGCCGGTATTGACGCCATGGGTCCAGAGCATCGGCATGCGGTCTTCGAGGCCGCCGGTGCCGTTCGGGATCTTGGTAAAGTCGCCGACGCCGAAGCGCTTCTGCTCGGATGTGAAGGCGCAATGGTCGGTCGCCACCACCTGCAGCGAGCCCGAGGCAAGGCCGGCCCAGAGACTGTCCTGGTGCAGCTTGTTGCGGAAGGGCGGCGACATCACGCGGCGGGCCGCATGGTCCCAGTCCTTGTTGAAGTATTCGCTTTCGTCGAGCGTCAGGTGCTGGATCAGCGGCTCGCCGAAGACGCGCATGCCCTTGGCGCGGGCACGGCGGATCGCTTCATGCGCCTGCTCGCAGGAGGTATGCACGATGTAGACGGGGCAGCCCGCCATGTCGGCGATCATGATCGCGCGGTTGGTCGCTTCGCCCTCGACTTCGGCCGGCCGCGAATAGGCATGCGCTTCCGGCCCATTGTTGCCTTCGGCCAGCAGCTTCGCCTGGAGCTGGGCAACGACGTCGCCGTTTTCGGCATGCACGAGCGGCAGCGCGCCGAGTGCTGCGCAGCGCTGGAAGGACGAGAACATCTCGTCGTCATCGACCATCAGCGCGCCCTTGTAGGCCATGAAGTGCTTGAAGGTGTTAATGCCCTTGTCCTTGACGATGGTCTCCATCTCGTTGAAGACCTGCTCGCTCCACCAGGTGATCGCCATGTGGAAGGAATAGTCGCAATTGGCGCGGGTGGACTTGTTGTCCCACATGGTAAGCGCTTCGAGCAGCGACTGGTTGGGCGAGGGGAGCGCGAAATCAACCACCATGGTCGTGCCGCCGGCGAGGGCCGCGCGCGTGCCGCTTTCGAAATCGTCGGAGGAGTAGGTGCCCATGAAGGGCATTTCGAGGTGCGTGTGCGGGTCGATGCCGCCGGGCATGACATAGCAGCCGCTCGCATCCAGCGTTTCGTCACCCGAGAGGTTCGGCCCGATCTCGACGACCCTGCCGCCCTCGACCTTGACGTCGGCCTTGTAGGTCAGGTCGGCCGTGACGATGGTTCCACCCTTGATGACAGTGCTCATGGTTCTTGATCCCCGCGATTGCGCTTCCGGCGCCTACAGCGCCGCCACGAAAAGGGCGGAACTTTCGTCCCGCCCGCAAACTCACTCGACGATTTCGGCCGTTTCGACGACGGCGTGGAAGAGGACGTCAGCGCCGGCGCTGGCCCACTCCCTGGAGATGTCCTCCGCCTCGTTGTGGCTCAAGCCTCCGACGCAGGGGCACATGATCATCGTCGTCGGCGCCACCTTGGCGGCCCAGCAGGCATCGTGGCCGGCGCCCGAGATGATGTCCATATGGCTATAGCCGAGATGTTCGGCGGCGTTGCGCACGGCGCTCACCAGCTTCGGATCGAAGGTTACCGGCTCGAAATGGCCGATCGCCTCGATGGAACAGCCGACACCGAGCGGTTCGGTGATCTTTGGCGCTTCGGCCTCGATCTTGGCTCGCATGCGGTCGAGCTTGGCCTTGTCGGGCGAACGGATATCGACGGTGAAGACCACCTTGCCCGGCAGCACGTTGCGGGAATTGGGAGAGAAGATCACCTGGCCGACACCGCCGACGGCGCCCGGTTGGTTCTCCATGGCGACGCCCTGGACCATTTCCATGATGCGGGCCATGGCAAGGCCGGCATTGACGCGCATGTTCATCGGGGTGGAGCCGGTATGGGCCTCGCGGCCGGTCAGCGTGAATTCCAGCCACCACAGGCCCTGACAGTGGGTGACGACGCCGATATCCTTGCCCTCGGCCTCGAGAATCGGGCCCTGTTCGATGTGGTATTCGAAATAGGCGTGCATCCTGCGGGCGCCGACCTCCTCATCGCCGACCCAGCCGATGCGCTTCAATTCCTCGCCGAAGGTTTTTCCCTCCGGATCCTTGCGGCCGTAGGCGAACTCCTGGGTGTGGACGCCGGCAAAGACGCCGGAGGCAAGCATCGCCGGCGCGAAGCGCGCGCCTTCCTCGTTCGTCCAATTGGTGACGACGACCGGGTGCTTGGTCTTGATGCCGAGGTCGTTCATCGAGCGTACGACTTCGAGGCCGGAAAGCACGCCGAGCACGCCGTCGAACTTGCCGCCGGTCGGCTGCGTGTCGAGATGCGAACCGACATAGACGGGGAGCGCTTCCGGGTCGGTGCCGGGCCGGGTGAAGAACATGTTGCCCATGCTGTCGACGCCCATGGAGAGGCCAGCCTTCTCGCACCAGGACTCGAACAGCCGGCGACCTTCGGCGTCCGCGTCGGTCAGCGTCTGGCGGTTGTTGCCGCCGGCGACACCAGGGCCGATCTTGGCCATTTCCATAAGTGAATCCCACAGGCGGTCGGCATTGACGCGCATGTTCTCGCCAGGTGCAGCCACGGCGCTCTCCTCATCTTTTTCAGGACAACGCCCTAGGTGGCGTGCCCTCCTGTTCCCGTGGTCAAATCCAGGCTTGGTTTTTTCTGGTGCCCTTCGATCAGCCGTTGCCTTTGGCGGCGAACTGGCTGATAATTTGACCGGTTGGTAAACATTACAACTTCCGTTGCGGCACTCAAGCCGGAAAAACAAAAAAACGAAGTTGTTGCCCAAGAAGATGGCGGGGCCAGAAATTGGGCAGACCGGTTCCTGCGTGACGAATGCGCGGGTATCGCCAGGGGGACAGATGGTATTACCGAGAGCGGCGAAGACCCAGAGGCGGACACGCATCCAGGAGGAGAAGGAAGAGCGCATCCTGGAAGCCGCGCTCGAAGTCTTCTCGGCCAACGGTTTCCGCGGCGCGACGGTCGACCAGATCGCCGAAGTGGCGGGCATGTCGAAGCCGAACCTGCTCTATTATTTCCGCACCAAGGAAGCGATGCACCGGGCCCTGATCGACCGGGTGCTCGATACCTGGCTCGACCCCTTGCGCGAGTTCAATGCCGAGGGAAATCCGGTCGCCGAAATCCGCAGCTACATCCGGCGCAAGCTCGAAATGGCGCGCGACTATCCGCGTGAAAGCCGGCTCTTCGCCAACGAGGTGCTGCAGGGCGCACCGCATATCGAGGACGAACTCAAGGGGCCGCTGAAGGCGCTGGTCGACGAGAAGGCGGAGGTGATCCGCGCCTGGGCCAAGGCCGGCAAGATCGCCAAATGCGATCCCTACCACCTGATCTTCGCGATCTGGTCCACCACCCAGCATTATGCCGACTTCGACGTGCAGGTGCGCGCCGTGCTCGGCCAGGGCAACGCTGGCGAGGGACGGTTCGAAGATGCGGCCCGCTTTCTCGAACGGTTGTTCGTCGACGGGCTACAGGTGAGCGAGCAGCCGGCGGCCTGAGCCGCTTTCTTATTTTCAATCGGGCAGCAGCGCCATCAACAGCAGGCCGCAGGCGGTGGTGAGTGCGCCGGCGAGAACCGGCAGGCTGGTCCAGCCGTGGCCGAGCAGTCCTTCGAGCAGAATGATGAAGCTCGGCGTCAGATAGCCGTAGCCGAGCACTTTGGACGCCGGCAGCCGCATCGAGGCGTATTGCAGGAGCAGGAAGGTGATCGCGGTGGTGACCACCGCGAGATAGAGGACGGCGATCCAGACGACCGCAGGCAGGCTTGCAAAGTCCGTGGTGACGAGGCCGACGCCGCCGGGAACCAGCAGCCAGGGCACGGTGAACACCGCAACCCAGAAACCGAAGGCGAAGGGGCTCTCCTCGCGGCCGAACTTGCGGATCAGCGGCACATAGACCGCGTGGCACACGACGCCGACGAAGAAGATCAGCTCGCCCCGGCCGACATCGAAGGCAAGGATCGCCTGGATATTGGCGCGGAAGATCACCCAGACGGCGCCGAGTGCCGCAATGATGAGGCCGGCAAGCACGCCCGGACGCGTGCGCTGGCCAAGGAGCAGGTAGGCGAAGCCGGCGCTCAGCAACGGCATCAGCGTGAAGACCGCGCCTGTCGAAACCGGATTGGTGAACTCCAGCGCCTTGAACATCGTCAGCATGTAGACGGCGATCAGGCCGCCGAGGATGAGGAAGCGCCACCACTGTTTCGGGAAATGGAAAGGCACCCGCGCATAGCCGAAGGTCATCATCCCCAGCACGACGACGGTGAGCAGGTAGCGCCAGAGCGTCAGCGGGCCGGCGCCCATGTGCTGGGTCGCAAGGCCGCCGAAGGAAAAGGAACCGGCAATCAGAATGGCGAAGGTCAGCATCGCCAGATGTGCCCGGAGCTTCTCGATGCCTTTCGCGTGAACCTGATGAGCCGTTTTCGGGGACACGTCCTGCTTCATTCGAGCTTCCGGGAGGTGTGAGGGCGGGGATCCCAACCTAAGCGTTCGATGGCGCTGGTTGCAAGGCCGCGGAGATGCGAACGGCGTCCGCGACGATCCAGGTTTCGAGCGTCGCCTGGCGGCCGCGCAGGCTGATGTCCAGCCGTTCGTGTCCTTCGATCACGAGACCCGCGCGGTTGACGAGTTCGGCGGAAACGGCGAGTTGCGCGTCGTGCTCCTTGGCGAGGCCCTCGAGCCGGCTGGCGGTGTTGATCGTATCGCCGACGGCGGTCAGCGAGGTTGCCTGGCCGTAGCCGATCTCGCCAATGATGGCGGGGCCGGCATGCAGCCCCATGGCGATGCGCAGCGGCTCGTCGAGTTCGCCGCGGAAGGTCTGGTTGAGCGTCTCGATACCCCTGGATATCCGCACGGCGGCAGCGAGCGACTGCCGGCAGGCCTCGGTGTAGGAACTCTTGAGGCCGAAGATCGCAAGCGCGCCGTCGCCGATGAACTTGTCGACCACCCCGCCGGAATCCTCGATCGCTTCGCCGACCATCTCGAAGTAGCGGTTGAGCAGGAACACGGTGTCGAAGGGCAGCTTGTGTTCGGCAATGCTGGTGAAGCCGCGCAGATCGCAGAACAGCACGGCAATCCGCCGCTCCCGACCTTCGCCGCCCTCGCGCCCGAGCTGCTTCTTGATGCCGAGACTGTCGCTGTCGAGGATCGGCACGACGGTCACGTTGTGCACAGGGCGGAACTGGCAGGCGAGACGGACATTGTCGGGCGCGCCGATCCGGGTCAGCGTCGCAAGCTCGGCGTCCTCAGGGGCAGGCTGGTCTTCCAATCCCTGGATGACGCGCACGCGGCAGGTCGAGCAACGCCCCCGGCCGCCGCAGACCGAGACGTGTGGAATACCTGCGGCGCGGCTCGCTTCGAGCACGCTGAAACCGAGATTGACGGTTGCGACCCGGCCATCGGGATAGCGGACGCGAATGCGGCCGCCCTTCGGCATGGCGCGCAACAGGAAGGTGCCGCCGATCAGCCCGCTGAAGCCGAGATAGAGACCGAGGCGGATATCCTCGAGAAGCGTGAGATCGACTGCCGGCCTCGTGTAGGCCCTGTCGCCGTAGCCGCCATGTTCGGCATAATCGCTCTCGATCGATCGGGCGCCGCTGACGAAGCCGAGCAGCGCGAAGATCGGCACGAGGATTGCGACCGTGTAGAGCAGGATTTCATAGCGCGGGAACCAGGTCCGGCCGCGCATCCAGAACCAGGCGCCGAGGCAGCCATGGCCCCAGACGAGCAGCAGGGCGACCGATTGTCTGGTGGCATTGACCGAGTTCGACCAGAGCAACCGCAGCATGTTCGGATAATCGGCATCGACACCGGTCAGCAGTGGTTCGACGCGCGCGGCGCTGACGTGGCCTATCAGCAGGAAGGGCAGGCAGAGACCGAAGACGATCTTCAGCGCTTCGCGCGCGGGCATCCTCAGCGTCTGGCGGCGATAGATGCTTTCGAGCGCCATGGCGAAATGCAGAAGCAGGGCGCCATAGAGCAGCACCGTGCCGGGCACGCTGTGCCAGATCAGGTTGAAACCCTTGCGCGCGGTCTCCATCGCCTCGATGGAGATCAGGCCGAGCGAATGATTGAAGAAGTGCGCCACCACGAACGAACCGAGTATGGCCCCGGAGACGAGGTGCATTCGCTTGCGTCGGTTGGCCGAAATGATCGTCAAACAGCAGGTCCGGCTCTGCCGGAGCGTCGTCCGGCCGCAGTGTCAAAACCGTCGGAACATGCGCAGCGGTCCCTGATCGAACGCATCGCGCACTCCGGATGATTTCTCCCTTATTATCCAGATCGTGCGGGCCGACAACTTACCATTTTTACACAATCTGTTTCGTTTTCGTGTCCTGTTCGTTATCGGCGGAGAACGCTATTCAGCGGGATTCGGCTGCCGGAGCCCGACCGGGCCGCCTTCGTGATCGTAGAGGCGGGCGAGGTGGCCGTTGGCTCCGGGATGCCGAACGGCTTTTGGCGGTGGACTTGCGGTGGTAATGCCGGAACGAGTTGCACTCGTTTCGTTGCCGTCATTCCATCATGGCAGGCAAGCGCGCGGCAAGCGTATCGATGAGCAGACGCAGCTTCGGCGGCATGTACTGGGTTTTCGGCCAGACGGCATAGGTGCCGTAGGACAGCGCCGGCGCGTCGGTGAGGATCCGCACCAGCGAGCCGGAGGCGATGCGATTGCCGACGAGCCAGCACGGCAGCCAGGCGATGCCGAAGCCGTCAGCCGCCGCATCGGCGATCGACGTCAGGTCGTCGAGCCGCAGCCGCGCCGGCGGTGTGATGGTCCGCACCTGACCGGCCTTTACCGGAAAGGACCAGGCGAGCGGCTGCCCGCTGCGCCGATAGAGGATCGCCTGATGCGACATCAGGTCATCGATCGTTTTGGGCGTGCCGTTTGCTTCAAGATAGGCCGGAGCGGCGCACACGGTCATGCTCTGGTCGGCAAGCTTGCGCATCATCAATTCCGGTTCGCCAGGCAGTGGACCGGTGCGGATGGCAAGATCGAACCCGTCCTCGACAAGGTCGACGTTGCGATCGCTGAAGTTGAGGTCGAATTCCAGGCGCGGATGCAGCCGCAGCAGTTCCGACAGCAGCGGCATGATGCATTGGCGGCCGAAATGCACGGGCATCGACAGGCGCAGACGGCCCTGGATCTCCTGTTTTCCGGATTCCAGCAGCGCCTCGCCGGCCCGGATCTCGCTGAGCGCCCTCAGGCAGTTTTCATAGAACAGTTGGCCCTCGTCGGTGAGGCTCTGCGTCCGGGTGGTGCGATGAAACAGGCGAACGCCCAGCCTCTGTTCCAGCTTGGCAACGGTCTTGCCGACCGCCGAACGCGACAGGTTGAGCCTTTCGGCGGCGGCAGAAAACCCGCCGGCGTCGGCCGCTTCCACGAACACCGAGACCCCATTCAGGTAACTCATCTTTGTATCCTCTATGGAGCCAATATGGCGAAATCTTATCGCAACTGGAGAGATAATTTCAACGCTATGATTTCTTCATCAAATCAAACCGATGAAAGGAAAGACCATGGCAAGACTGATGAAGGCGTGGACCATCGACTCGTTCGGCGCTTCGAACCTGAAGGTCACCGAGCGGCGCGTTCCTGAGGCAGGTCCCGGCGAGGTGCTGGTTCGCACGACCGCCCTGTCGCTCAACTACCGCGACAAGCTGGTGCTCGAAAGCGGCATGGGCATGCCGCTCGCCTTCCCCTTCGTGCCGGGATCCGACATGGCCGGTGTGGTCGAGGCGGTCGGCCGGGGGGTGACCCGCTTCCAGCCCGGCGATCGCGTGATTTCCGTCTTTGATCCCACCTGGATCGACGGTCAGAAACCGGGGACTGCCCGCCATCCGACCTCGTTTGCGCTTGGCGGCCTCAACCCGGGCGTTGCTTCCGAATATGTCGCCTTCCCGGAAGATTGGTTCGTGAAGGCACCCGAGAGCCTCGACGATGGCGAGGCGAGCACCTTGCCCTGCGCCGGGGTGACCGCCTGGTTCGCGCTGGTCGAGAAGGGTCACCTGAAGGCCGGCGATCGCGTCGTGGTGCAGGGGACCGGCGGTGTTTCACTGTTCGGCCTGCAGATCGCCAAGGCCCATGGGGCCGAAGTCATCGTGACCTCGGCCAGTCAGGAGAAGCTCGAGCGCGCCCTCGCTCTCGGCGCCGACCATGGCATTGATCGCGTGAAAGAGGACTGGGCAGAGCGTGTTCTTGGGATCACCGCCGATCACGGCGCCGACCACATCCTCGAGCTTGCCGGCGGCGCCAATCTCGGCAAGTCGCTGCAGGCGGTGGCCGTGCAGGGGCGGATCTCGGTGATCGGCGTGCTCGAAGGCGGCGAGATCTCGGCGCCGGCACCGTTCGTGCTGCTGAAGTCGCCGGTCATTCAGGGCATCGGCGTCGGCCATCGCCGGGCGTTGGAGGATCTGGTCGGCGCCATCGACCGGACGGGCATCAAGCCGGTCATCGATGCCCGCTACCGGTTCGCAGAGTTGCGCGAGGCGCTGGCGCATCTCGACCGTGGGCCGTTCGGAAAGGTGGTCGTCGAGTTCTGACCTCGCAACGGAATACGCCGCCGGATTTTTAGGTCCGGCGGCGCTCGATTGGTTGGACCGAGACCTTACTCGGCCGCCTGGCGGGCCATCGGGTTGTTCGGGTGGGTCGTCCAGTTGGCGTAGTTCGGATCAACCGGCTTGCCGGTGCGCTGGTCGATCGTGCCGGCCGGCAGCTCTTCCATGGTGATGCAGTTCTCGACGGGACAGACGTTGACGCAGAGATTGCAGCCGACGCACTCGTCCTCCATCACCTCGAAGTGGCGCACGCCGTTGACGAACTGGGTGATTGCCTGGTGCGAGGTGTCCTCGCAGGCGATGTGGCAGCGACCGCACTTGATGCAGGCATCCTGGTCGATCTTCGCCTTGGCGACGTAGTTGAGGTTCAGATACTGCCAGTCGGTGACATTCGGAACCGCACGACCGGTGATGTCGTCGAGCGTGCGGTGGCCCTTGGCATCCATCCAGTCGGAGAGGCCGGAGATCATCTCCTGGACGATCTTGAAGCCGTAGGTCATGGCGGCGGTGCAGACCTGGACGTTGCCGGCGCCAAGCACCAGGAATTCGGCCGCGTCGCGCCAGGTGGTGACCCCGCCGATGCCCGAGATCGGCAGGCCGTAGGTTTCCGGATCGCGGGCGATCTCGGCGACCATGTTGAGCGCGATCGGCTTCACCGCCGGGCCGCAATAGCCGCCGTGGGTTCCCTTGCCGCCGACCGTCGGGTTCGGGGCGAAGTTGTCGAGATCGACGGAGACGATCGAGTTGATCGTGTTGATCAGCGACACGGCGTCGGTTCCACCCGCCTTGGCGGCACGTGCGGGCTTGCGGATGTCAGTGATGTTCGGCGTCAGCTTGGTGATGACGGGCATGCGGGTGTACTGCTTGCACCAGCGCACGACCATCTCGATGTACTCTGGCACCTGTCCGACCGCCGAGCCCATGCCGCGCTCGGACATGCCGTGCGGACAGCCGAAGTTGAGTTCGATGCCGTCGGCGCCGGTTTCCTCGACGAGCGGCAGGATCGCCTTCCATGCCTCTTCCTCACAGGGCACCATGATCGAGGCGATCAGTGCCCGGTCCGGCCAGTTCATTTTCACCTGCTTCATCTCGCGCAGGTTCACATAGAGGTCGCGGTCGGTGATGAGCTCGATGTTGTTCAAGCCCAGCAGCCGGCGGTCGGCGCCCCAGATCGCGCCGTAGCGCGGTCCGTTGACGTTGACGACGGGCGGTCCTTCCTCGCCGAGCGTCTTCCAGACGACGCCGCCCCAGCCCGCCTTGAAGGCGCGCTCGACGTTATAGGCCTTGTCCGTGGGCGGGGCGGATGCCAGCCAGAACGGGTTCGGGGATTTGATGCCGACGAAGTTGTTGCGAAGATCAGCCATTGGTTTCTCCTCCCGATCCTTAGGCAACTGCGCTCGCGCGCGGCGCGGCCGCGGCGAAGACCCGGTTGATCGATTCAGCGGCATCGCGGCCCATGGCAACGGCCGAGACCGTCAGGTCTTCGCCGCCCAGCACGCAGTCGCCGCCGGCCCAGACGTTGTCGATCGAGGTTCGCCCTTCGGCATCAGTGACGATACGGCCGCCTTCGAGCTTCAGGGCGCCGAGGCCGCTTCCGAGGAAGCTCTGGCCGATCGCCTTGAAGATCTGGTCGGCGGCAATGATACCGGTTTCGCCCGTCGCCGTCAGCTTTCCGTCTTCGAGCGTCGTGTACTCCAGCTCGATGCCGGCGACCTTGCCGTCCTTCTCGGCAATGCGCTTCGGCTGCAGCCAGTGGCGGATGGTGACGCCCTTGGAGGCGGCCAGATCCTGCTCGAACTCGGAAGCGTTCATGTGCTCCTTGCCGCGACGATAGCAGATCGTCACCTCTTCGGCGCCGAGCAGTTTCGCCTGGACCGCCGCGTCGATCGCGGTCATGCCGCCGCCGAGAACGACGACGCGGCGGCCGACCGGGATATCGGCCTTGGTCTTCGACTGGCGAAGGGCCGCGATGAAATCGACGGCGTCCTCGACGCCCTCCGCATTTTCGCCTTCGAGGCGCAGCGCGTTGACGCCGGCAAGGCCGAGACCGAGGAAGACGGCGTCATATTGTTCCTGAAGTTCGGCGAGGGTGAAATCGCGGCCGAGTGCCTGGCCATTGCGCACCTCGATGCCGCCGATCGACAGCACGTAGTCGACTTCCTTCTGGGCGAAGTCGTCGACCGACTTGTAGGCGGCAATGCCGTATTCATTGAGGCCACCCGATTTCGGGCGGGCGTCGTAGATCACGACGTCGTGGCCCTTGACGGCGAGCCGATGGGCGGCCGCAAGGCCTGCCGGGCCGGCGCCGATGACGGCGACCTTGCGGCCGGAGGAGGCGGCGCGGGTGTAGAACTGCTTGTTCTCCTTCATCGCCACGTCGGTCGCATAGCGCTGCAGGCGGCCGATCTCGACCGGGCGCTCCTCGGCGGTGTTGCGAACGCATGCCTGTTCGCAGAGCGTTTCGGTGGGACAGACGCGGGCGCACATGCCGCCCAGGATGTTCTGGTCGAAGATCGTCTTGGCGGAGCCGATCGGGTTGCCCGTCGATATCTGCCGAATGAACAGCGGGATATCGATGGAGGTGGGACAGGCTGTCATGCACGGTGCATCATGACAGAAGTAACAGCGGTCGGAAGCGACGAGGGCCTCGTGCTTGTCGAGCGGCGGATGGAGGTCGGAGAAATTGCTCTCGTACTCCCCGAGCGGCAGGCGGCCGCCGAGGATCCCAGATTGTGTCGTTCCCATTTTTGGCTCCCAATGTTTTCTCAGGATGATGGAACGGTAACACGCTTTATTTTTTTATCAAACGGTAAAATTTTGAGGTCGAACGGGCTCAAATCCCTTGAGATCAGGGCGTTTGAGGAGGCTCGCCGGCCGGTTGTTCCGACGCTTTGTTTGACAGGGTGGGGCAAATAGTGGCAGCAAATCAAGGGGGAAGGAGAACAAGGATATGGCGCGCAGGGGCGAGGCGAACAACAGGCTGGATGATGCTGCCCGCGCGGGCTGGCTGTACTATGTTGCCGGCCGCACCCAGGACGAGATCGCCGCGATCATGGGGATTTCGCGCCAGTCGGCGCAGCGGCTCGTTTCGCTGGCAATGGCGGAGCGCTTGATCAAGGTCAGGCTCGATCACCCGATCGCCGCCTGCCTGGAAGCGGCCGCGGGCCTGCGGGACAAATACGGGCTGAAACAGGTGGAGGTGGTGCCAAGCGACCCCGGCTCGACCTCGACGACCGTCGGCATCGCCGAGGCGGGCGCCGCCGAAATCGAGCGCTGGCTGAAATCGCCGGAGCCGCAGGTGCTGGCAATCGGCACCGGCCGCACATTGAAGGCAGCCGTCGACCAGTTGCCGCCGATGGAATGTCCGCAGCACCGCATCGTGTCGCTCACCGGCAATATCGGCCTCGACGGTTCGGCCGCCTATTACAACGTCATTTTCAGCATGGCCGATGCGGTCAAGGCGCGGCATTTTCCGATGCCGCTGCCGGTTCTTGCCTCCTCGCCGGAGGAGCGGGAAGTACTGCACAGCCAGAGCCTGGTGCAGGTGGCGCTGAGGCTCGGGGCAGAAGCCAATGTCGCCTTCGTCGGCGTCGGCGAACTCGGCCCGGATGCACCGCTCTGCCAGGATGGGTTCCTGGCGCAGGACGAAATGGCTGAGCTCACCAAGGCTGGCGCTGCCGGCGAGATCTGCGGCTGGATGTTCGACCATGACGGCGTATTGCTTTCGGGAAGCTTCAACGAGCGCGTCGCGTCGGTGCCGCTTCCATCGCGGGACAAGGCGTCGGTCATCGGCCTCGCCAAGGGGCGGCGCAAATACGAAGCGCTGAGAGCGGCCGTGAAAGGCGGAATCATCAACGGCCTCATCACCGATGAGGCGACGGCGAGCTATCTACTCAACGCCTGATCGCAATACGAAACGTTTGAAAAGGCCGGCCGATGCGCCGGCCTTTCGCTTTTGCGTAAAGAAAAAATCGGCAATCAAAACAGCCCTCTAATGTTTCTGTGTGCGACGCAGCAACGATTGCGCATTGACATTTTGCCACGAGAGGTGAGTAATTGCTCACGAGCGAGGCAAATGCTCAAATCTTCTGGGAGGAAGTCGATGAACTTGAAAACTTTCCTGCTGGGCACGTGCTCGGCAGTCGCGCTGTCGGGTCTGGCCCAAGCAGAAACCCTGACGATCGCGACCGTGAACAACGGCGACATGATCCGGATGCAGAAGCTGACGGAGGATTTCACGTCCAAGAATCCGGACATTCAACTCGAGTGGGTAACGCTCGAGGAAAACGTGCTGCGCCAACGCGTGACGACCGATATCGCCACCAAGGGCGGCCAGTACGACATCATGACGATCGGCACCTATGAAGTGCCGATCTGGGCGAAACAGGGCTGGCTGCTGCCGCTCGAAAATCTCGGCGCCGACTACGATGTCGACGATCTCCTGCCGGCGATCCGCTCCGGTCTCACCATCGACGGCAAGCTCTATGCCGCGCCGTTCTACGGCGAAAGTTCGATGGTGATGTATCGCAAGGACCTGTTCGAGAAGGCGGGGCTGACGATGCCCGACGCGCCGACCTGGGACTTCATCGCGGACGCCGCGCGCAAGATCACCGACAAAGGCAACGAGGTCTACGGCATCTGCCTGCGCGGCAAGGCAGGCTGGGGCGAGAACATGGCCTTCCTGACGGCGACCGCGAACGCCTTCGGCGCCCGCTGGTTCGACGAGAACTGGAAGCCGCAGTTCGACCAGCCGGAATGGAAGAACGCGCTCGACTTCTACGTCAAGCTGATGAACGACGCTGGCCCGCCCGGCGCTTCCTCCAACGGCTTCAACGAGAACCTGTCGCTGTTCCAGACCGGCAAGTGCGGGATGTGGATCGATGCGACGGTGGCCGCGTCCTTCGTCACCAACCCGAAGGAATCGACGGTTGCCGACAAGGTCGGCTTCGCGCTCGCTCCGGACACTGGGCTCGGCAAGCGCGGCAACTGGCTCTGGGCCTGGAACCTCGCAATCCCCGCAGGCTCGCAGAAGGCCGCTTCGGCCGAGAAGTTCATCGCCTGGGCAACCGGCAAGGACTATCTGAAGCTGGTCGCTGAAAAGGAAGGCTGGGCAAACGTTCCTCCGGGCACGCGCACCTCGCTCTACGCAAACCCCGAGTACCAGAAGGCGGCGCCGTTCGCGAAGATGACGCTTGACTCGATCAACGCGGCTGACCCGAAGAACCCGGCTGTGAAGCCCGTTCCCTATGTCGGCGTGCAGTTCGTGGCGATCCCGGAATTCCAGGGTCTCGGCACGGCGGTCGGCCAGCAGTTCTCGGCAGCGCTTGCCGGGCAGATG
This sequence comes from Ensifer sp. VA4, assembly GCF_055710065.1. Taxonomy (NCBI): domain Bacteria; kingdom Pseudomonadati; phylum Pseudomonadota; class Alphaproteobacteria; order Hyphomicrobiales; family Rhizobiaceae; genus Ensifer; species Ensifer sp. VA4. The sequence continues at coordinate 98,804 of NZ_JBVQPO010000010.1, forward strand.
AGCGTCGACCAGGCGCTTGCCAGTGCCCAGCAGCTCACCGAGCGTGAGATGACGAAGGCCGGCTACATCAAATAGGGCTCCCAAGGGCCCGGGGTGCTGGCCGCAAATGGCCGGCGCCCCGGTAATTCTCCTTCAGGTCTGTGCCTGGAGGCAGGCGCCTGACAAGCCCGCGCCTGGTCCGAGCTCTCGAAACAGCGTTGAATTCCATCATTGGGGGACGCCATGGCGACCTTGCACACCCGCTCCGCCGCGCGGCTGATGATCGCGCCCTCGGTGCTTCTGCTTCTGGCCTGGATGATCGTTCCCCTGGCCTTGACCATCTATTTCTCGTTCCTGCGCTACAATCTGTTGATGCCGGGAATGGAAGAGTTCGCCGGCTTCTCGAACTACAGCTACTTCCTCACCGATCCCGCCTTCTTCCAGGCGATTTTCAACACGCTCGCGATCGTGCTCGGCGTGCTGTTCATCACCGTGATCGGCGGCATCGCGCTGGCGCTGCTGCTCGACCAGCCGATGTTCGGGCAGGGGATCGTGCGCATCCTTGTCATCGCACCCTTCCTGATCATGCCGACGGTGGCGGCGCTCGTCTGGAAGAACATGTTCATGAACCCGGTCAATGGGCTCTTTGCCTGGGTTGCCAAGCTTTTCGGGCTGCAGCCATTCGACTTCCTCGCCAACGCGCCGCTGCTGTCGGTGATCCTCATCGTCGCCTGGCAATGGCTGCCCTTTGCGACGCTGATCCTGCTGACGGCGCTGCAGTCGCTCGACGAGGAGCAGAAGGAAGCGGCGCAGATGGACGGCGCCGGCGCCTGGAGCCGTTTCATCTATCTGGTGCTGCCGCATCTTTCCCGCGCGATCACGGTCGTCATCCTCATCCAGACGATCTTCCTGCTTTCGGTCTTCGCCGAGATCCTGGTGACCACCAATGGCGGGCCGGGCACGCAGAGCACCAACCTGACATTCCTTGTCTATGCGCAGGCACTGTTGCAGTTCGACGTGGGCGGTGCCTCCGCCGGCGGCATCATCGCAGTCATCCTCGCCAACATCGTCGCATTCTTCCTGATGCGCATGATCGGCAAGACGCTGGAGGCTTGAGAACCATGGCACGCAACGTCTCAACCCGACGCAAGGTGGTCGTCACGGTCGTGGCCTGGACGATCGGGATCCTGATCTTCTTCCCGATCCTCTGGACGTTCCTGACGAGTTTCAAGAGCGAGGCCGAAGCGATCGCTTCGCCGCCGTCCTTGCTGTTCTTCGACTGGACGACGGAAAATTACTTCGAGGTGCAGAGCCGCTCGAATTATTTCCGCCACTTCATGAACTCGGTCGTCGTCTCCTTCGGGTCGACGCTGATCGGCCTCGTCATCGCCATTCCGTCCGCCTGGGCGATGGCGTTCTCGCCGACCAAGCGCACCAAGGACGTCCTGATGTGGATGCTCTCCACCAAGATGATGCCGTCGGTCGGCGTGCTGGTGCCGATGTATCTGATGTTCCGCAACACCGGCCTGCTCGACACCCGCACCGGCTTGGTGATCGTGCTGACGCTGATCAACCTGCCGATCATCATCTGGATGCTCTACACCTACTTCAAGGAGATTCCGGGCGAGATCCTGGAGGCCGCGCGCATGGACGGCGCCTCGCTCTCCAAGGAGATCATCTACGTGCTGACGCCGATGGCGATTCCAGGCATCGCCTCGACGCTGCTACTCAACATCATCCTCGCCTGGAACGAGGCGTTCTGGACGCTGAACCTCAGCGCCGCGAAAGCCGCGCCGCTGACGGCCTTCATCGCCTCCTATTCGAGCCCCGAAGGCCTGTTCTACGCCAAGCTCTCGGCCGCCTCGACCATGGCGATCGCCCCCATCCTCATACTCGGCTGGTTCTCGCAGAAGCAGCTCGTACGCGGCCTCACCTTCGGCGCGGTCAAATAAGGGATACGACAATGGGAAGCATTACACTCAGCAAGGTTTCGAAGGTTTTCGGCGCCCATGCCGTCATCCCCTCGATCGACCTCGACATCAACAATGGCGAGTTCGTCGTCTTCGTCGGGCCGTCCGGATGCGGAAAGTCGACGCTGCTCAGGCTGATCGCCGGCCTGGAAGACGTCAGTGACGGCGACATCGTCATCGACGGCAAAAACGCCACCGAACTGCCGCCGGCCCAGAGGGGTCTCTCGATGGTGTTCCAGTCCTATGCGCTCTATCCGCATATGAGCGTGCGCTCGAATATCGCCTTTCCCCTGAAGATGGCGGGCGAGGACAAGGCCGTCATCGACAAGAAGGTGGCGGATGCCGCCCGCGTGCTCAACCTCACTGATTATCTCGACCGCAAGCCGCGCCAGCTTTCCGGCGGCCAGCGCCAGCGTGTCGCGATCGGCCGGGCGATCGTGCGCCAGCCGAAGGCCTTTCTGTTCGACGAGCCGCTGTCGAACCTCGATGCGGCGCTGCGCGTCAACATGCGGCTGGAAATCAGCCAACTGCACCAGGATCTGAAGACGACGATGATCTACGTCACCCACGACCAGGTGGAGGCCATGACCATGGCCGACAAGATCGTGGTGCTGAATCGCGGTCGCATCGAACAGGTCGGTTCGCCGCTCGAGCTCTATCACAAGCCGGACAACCTGTTCGTCGCCGGCTTCATCGGCTCGCCGCGCATGAACTTCGTAAACGGTGCCGCAGCGGCCGCCCATCAGGCGCACACGATGGGCATCCGCCCCGAACACCTGGCGCTTTCCAAGGACAGCGGCGCCTGGCAGGGCACGGTCGGTGTTGCCGAACACCTCGGCTCCGATACGTTCCTGCATGTCAATGTCGACGGCATCGGCACGGTGACGGCGCGGGTCAGCGGCGATTTCGCCGTGACCCATGGCGATCGCGTGTTCCTGACGCCGGATCCGCAGCGCGTCCACAGATTCGACGACAAGGGGCTGGCAATCCGATGAGACGGCTCGAAGGAAAGAGCGCGCTGATCACCGGGTCTGCGCGGGGGATCGGCCGTGCCTTCGCCGAGGCCTATGTCCGCGAAGGTGCGACGGTCGCGATCGCCGACATCAACATCGATCGGGCGCGGCAGACGGCCTTCGAGATCGGTGCGGGCGCTTACGCGGTCGAGATGGACGTGACACAGCAGGCATCGATCGATGCGGCGATCGCAGCGGTCGTCAGCCAAACCGGCGGGCTCGACATCCTCGTCAACAATGCCGCACTCTTCGACCTCGCGCCGATCGTCGAGATCACCCGCGAAAGCTATGACCGGCTGTTTTCGATCAATGTCGCCGGCACCTTGTTCACCCTGCAGGCGGCGGCAAAGCAGATGATCGCGCAAGGCCGGGGCGGCAAGATCATCAACATGGCGAGCCAGGCGGGACGCCGCGGCGAAGCGCTGGTCGCGATCTATTGCGCCACGAAGGCGGCGGTCATCAGCCTTACCCAGTCGGCCGGACTCAACCTCATCAAGCATCGCATCAACGTCAACGCGATCGCGCCCGGCGTGGTCGATGGCGAACATTGGGACGGCGTCGACGCGCTGTTTGCCAAATACGAGAACCGTCCACTCGGCGAAAAGAAGCGGCTCGTCGGCGAGGAAGTGCCCTTCGGCCGCATGGGAACGGCCGAGGACCTGACGGGAATGGCGATCTTCCTGGCGTCTTCGGAAAGCGACTACGTCGTCTCGCAGACCTACAACGTCGACGGCGGCAACTGGATGAGCTGAGCCTGTGCACGCAGGCAAGGCCTCGAAAGGATACGAGACCATGACGACCAAACTCTCACTTGCCGCCCTCGACACGATCAAGGCCAAGGCCGGCGTGCCGAACTACGACCGGTCGCAACTGACGGCGGGTATCGTGCATTTCGGCGTCGGCAACTTCCACAGGGCGCACCAGGCCGTCTATCTCGATGATCTCTTCAATGCCGGACACGATCTGGACTGGGCCATCATCGGTGCCGGGGTTCTTCCTTCCGATGCAACGATGCGCGCCAAGCTTGCGGCGCAGGATTTCCTGACGACCGTGGTGGAGCAGGACAACAACCGCACCGGGGCTCATGTCACCGGCGCGATGATCGACTATCTCGAGCCCGGCGACATCCGGGCGATCGTTGCGAAGCTCACCGATCCGGCGATCCGCATCGTGTCGCTGACCATCACCGAAGGCGGCTATTTCATCGATCCGGCCTCGGGCGTGTTCAACCCGACCCATCCATCCATCGTTGCCGACGCGCAGAATCCGGCGGCCCCGAAGACGGTGTTCGGGCTGATCGTTGCCGGGCTGAAAGCGCGCAGGGACAAGAACGTTCCGCCCTTCACCGTGATGTCCTGCGACAATATTCCGGGCAATGGCGAGGTCACGCATGCGGCGGTCGCGGGGCTCGCTCGGCTCTTCGACCCGGCCTTTGCCGATTGGATCGACGCCAATGTCGCTTTCCCGAACGGCATGGTGGACCGGATCACGCCGGCGACCGGCGCACGCGAGATCGGCATCGTCGCCGACGAATACGGCATCGAGGATGCCTGGCCGGTGTTCTGCGAGGAATTCAAGCAATGGGTGCTGGAGGATCATTTCCCGCTCGGCCGCCCGGCGCTGGAGAAGGTGGGCGTCCAGTTCGTGCCTGACGTGGCGCCCTACGAGCACATGAAGATCCGCATCCTCAACGGCGGTCATGCGGCGATCGCCTATCCAGCCGCCTTGCTCGATATCCATTTCGTGCATGAGGCGATGGAGGAACCGCTGATCCGCGCCTTCCTTGCCAAGCTCGAACATGACGAGATCATCCCTGTCATCCCGCCGGTGCCGAACACCGATCTCGGTGACTATTACAGGCTGATCGAGACACGCTTCTCCAATCCGAAGATCGGCGACACGATCCCGCGCCTGGCGCAGGACGGCTCGAACCGGCAGCCGAAATTCATCCTGCCCTCCACCGCCGACCGGCTGGAGCGCGGCGAGGATGTCGTCGGCCTCTCGCTCGTTTCGGCGCTGTGGTGCCGCTATTTCGCCGGCACGTCGGATAGCGGCAAGGCGATCGTCTTCAATGACCAGAGTGCCGACCGGCTGAACAAGGCGGCGCTTGCCGCCAAGGACGATCCGATGGCCTTCCTGGCGCTCGGCGACATCTTCGGCGATGTCGCGCGCTCCGATCTCTTCCGCCGCCGCTTCGCTCATGCATTGAAAACGCTCTGGGAAAAGGGTACGCGCGCTACGCTCCAGCTTTATCTGGACAACAAGCTTACCGCATAATTCCTTGGATCGGATTTGATGCAGGGATGAATTATGCGCCAATTCAAAGCGTTACGGCGACCTTGCGTGGTGCGCGTCGCTGTAAGGGGTAGGGGTGTTATGGCGGATGCGGCGTCCGGGCTGGTGATCTTCGATTGCGACGGGGTGCTCGTCGATAGCGAGCCGATCTCGCTGGAAGTGCTGGTGGACGTCCTCTCGGCCGCCGGTGTTTCGATGACAACCGAGGAGGCGACGGAACGCTTTCTCGGGCGCAGCCTGAAAAGCATGTCGGCGATCCTGCACGACGAATACGGACTCGCCACCGACGACGCGTTCCTCGAGCGCATGCGCCTTCGTCTCTACGATCGCTTTCGTTCGGAACTGCAGCCAATTGCAGGCATTCGCGAAGCGGTCGAGGGGCTCGAGGGCGCGTGCTGTGTCGCCTCGTCCAGCCAGCCGGAACGCATCCGCCTGTCGCTGACCGTCACCGGCCTCATCGACCTCTTCGAGCCCAACATCTTTTCCGCCACCATGGTCAAACATGGCAAGCCGGCGCCTGATCTCTTCCTGCATGCGAGCCGCGAAATGGGTTTCGCGCCCAAGGATTGCGTCGTCGTCGAGGACAGTCCGGCGGGCATCGAAGCGGCGAAGGCGGCGGGCATGCGGGTCTTCGCCTTTGCCGGCGGCAGCCACGCGCGCACGGACAAGCATCGGCAAAGTCTCTCCGACCTCAGCCCCGACGTGCTGTTTGACGACATGGGCGAATTGTTACAGTTTGTCGGCCGATAGCAGGGACGGAACTACAGCGCCGCGCGTTCTATGAGACGCGCAAAGGTCGCTGTAGCATTTTGAAGTGCTGCATGTTTTGTCCTTTAATCGGCGGCGATCAAAGGAAACATGCAGTAGAGCGGGGTGAGGAGAATGTGTGCGGATTCCGCCCATATCCCGCTCGAACTTATGACAATCGATCACGGTTTGATTTTGGGTCGATCCAACCGAAAACCACCGTGATCTAACCTTTTGAAATTAAGCAATTCCGGACGGAAAACCGTTTCACACTTTTCCTGGAATTGCTCTAGGGGGCGAGACATTCATTGATGCGTGAATTCGTCGTTGCGGTCGATGTCGGCACCGGCAGTGCGCGCGCCGGTATCTTTGACCGAGAAGGGGCGCTGCTTGCGCGTGCCGACCTGCCGATCGCCATGAACCGGCCGGAAGAAAACCACGCCGAGCATGACTCTGAGGATATCTGGCGCGCCGTCTGCGGCGCGGTCAAGGCGGCCAAGGATAGGGCTGGTATCGCCGCGCAAGACGTTGCGGCGATCGGTTTCGACGCCACTTGCTCGTTGGTGGTGCGCGACCGGGACGGCAAGCCGCTTTCCGTCAACCGCAAGGGCGAGGCACGCTGGGACACGATCGTCTGGCTCGACCATCGGGCGCTGGCAGAGGCTGACTTTTGCACGGCCACCGGTCACCCGGTGCTCGACTTTTCCGGCCGGGTCATGTCGCCGGAAATGGAAATGCCGAAGCTGATGTGGCTGAAGCGCAATCTGCCAGAGCAATGGCAGAAGGCCGGCTTCTTCTTCGATCTCGCCGACTATCTCTCCTGGCGGGCGACCGGAAGTGCTGCGCGCTCGCGCTGCACTTTGACGGCAAAATGGAACTATCTGGCGCATGAGACGCGTGGCTGGCAGCCCGACTATCTCTCAAGGATCGGGCTCGAGGATCTCATCGAACGCGGCGGTCTGCCGGAAGAGAGCTTGCCGATCGGAAGTTCGGTCGGCCACTTGAATGCAGCGGCGGCGGCCGAGCTCGGACTGGACGAAGGCTGCCAGGTGGCGCCGGGTCTGATCGACGCCTATGCCGGTGCGCTCGGCGTCGTTGGCGGGTTCGTCGGTGCGCCGGAAAAGCTCGAAAGGCAACTGGCGCTGATTGCCGGCACGTCGAGCTGCATCGTCGCCTTCTCCAGGGACATGAAGCCCGGCTTCGGCATGTGGGGCCCCTATTACGAAGCGGTTCTTCCCGGCGCCTGGCTGATCGAAGGCGGGCAATCGGCGACCGGCGCGCTGCTCGATCATATCGTGCGGCTGCATGGCGGCGGTCTCGAGCCGACCGCCGAGACGCATGGCCGGATCATCGCCCGCGTCCAGGAACTGCGGGCGGAGCAGGGGACCGCTTTTGCCGATCGCCTGCATGTGCTTCCCGATTTCCATGGCAACCGCTCGCCGCTTGCCGATCCGCACGGGCTCGGCGTTATCAGCGGCTTGCCGCTCGATTCCTCCTTCGATGCGCTCTGCCGGCTTTATTGGCGCACCTGCGTTGCGATCGCACTCGGCATCCGTCACATCCTGGAGATGATGCGCGAAGTCGGCTATCAGCTCGACACGCTGCACGTTACCGGCGGCCACGTGCGCAACGCGCTTTTGATGGAGCTCTATTGCGATGCGACCGGCTGCCGCGTGGTGGCGCCGCAGGCGCCGGACGCGGTGCTGCTGGGTACGGCGATGGCGGCGGCCGTTGCCGGCGGCATCCATCAGGACCTCGCGGCCGCGGGCACGGCAATGGCGTCGGACGGACATGAGCGCGCGCCGGATGCAAGCGTTCGCGCCACCTATGACCGCGATTACCGTCGGTTCCTGGCGCTCTACCGCCACCGTGACGAACTCGACAAGATGCTATGAGTCGGTAGGCGAAACAGCCAGCGCAAGCGCATGGAACCTTTTGCCGCGTCGCGCATTTTGTTTGCGACCGGACGGTGGCGCGCATAGCCCCCAATGCCGCGCCGGAGGCAGACCGCCGGCCTACAACTCACACTCCCCGAGTGAGTTGCACATACCAGCCAGTGCCTTCCCTCGGCACTGGCTGTCGTGTGTTTGGGGGGTAATCGAAGAACGGGTGTCCGCCCAAGTACGATGCCGCAGGCGCAGGCTTGTGAGCAGGTGCTGCTGCCAAGGTCGATTGCGGGAAAGGTGGAGGTGTTGTCCCGAAGGGTGCCGTCCAGCAAAGGGTGGTCATTTCGCCGTTTCGGGAACGGCGAAATGACCCGTGCTCAGGCCGCCGCCTTGGTCGATTCGTTGAAGAACAGCGCTTGGCTGATCAGTGCCTTGACCATGTCCGGGTTGAAGGGCTTGGTGACGAGGAAGGTCGGTTCCGGCCGTTCGCCGGTCAGCAGCCGTTCCGGGAAGGCGGTGATGAAGATCACCGGAATGGCGCTCGTCTTCAGGATGTCGTTGACGGCGTCGATGCCCGAGCTGCCGTCGGCGAGCTGGATGTCGGCAAGCACCATGCTTGGCCGGGTCTTCTTGTAAAGGGCGATCGCTTCGTCGCGCGTCCGGGCGATGCCGGTGACGCGATGGCCGAGGCTCTCGACCATCTGCTCGATGTCGATGGCGATCAGCGGTTCGTCCTCGATGATCATGATATCGGTCGCGACCTGCCGCGAGATTTCCTGCGAGGCGCGGTCGAGCAGGGCGCCGACCTTATCGGTGGAGACGTCGAGCACTTCGGCGGCTTCCTCGGGACGGAAACCTTCGACCGAGACGAGCAGGAAGGCCTGGCGGGCAAGGGGCGAGACCGTTGCAAGATTGATCGACGCACGCTGTTCCCAGGCAAAAGGCGAGACCGGCTCGGGCACGAGGACGGACGAGGAACCGAAAAGTGAAGTGAAGAGTCGGAACAGGCCGACGCGGTCATTGCTTGCTTCCGGGAAAATCGACGTGTCGGCGATCAGCGCTTCGAGAACGGCAGCGACATAGGCGTCGCCGGAGGTCTGCGAGCCGGTCAGCGCGCGTGAGTAACGGCGCAGATACGGCAGAAGCGGTGCGATCCGCGTGGACAATGTCATAGGGGGAACTCCCTCGAATATCTTTCTACGGTGACGTTGCGAGAACGCCGGACGTAAAAAAAGGTTCCCCAAGGGGAACATTTCAATTTTCCGCCGCGTTATGGCGGCTATGGACACTCGAAGGCGACAGTTTGACAATGAAATATAAAACAGGGGCAGGGCGGACTACCGGCACGACCTTATGGACAGAAGATCCAAACGCGCAGATCGCAGCAAAGCTGAAAGCGCTTTATCAGTCCGTGCAGGAAGAGGCGATACCCGCGCGTTTTCTCGATCTTCTGGAAAAACTCGACGCGGCCGAGCAGCAGTCGGCACTGCAGGGCAGGGAGTAAGTGCCAGAATGTCGTCCGAAAAGAATGATTTCAAGCGAGAGATGCTTGCCGCCTTGCCGAGCCTGCGCGCCTTCGCCATGTCGTTGATCGGCCGCCACGACCGCGCCGACGACCTCGTCCAGGACACGATCATGAAGGCCTGGGCGAAGCAGGACCATTTCGAGATGGGCACCAATATGAAGGCCTGGCTCTTCACGATCCTGCGCAACGAGCTCTACAGCCAGATGCGCAAGCGTGGGCGCGAGGTGCAGGACACCGACGGGCACTTCACCGAGTCGCTGGCCCATCATCCCGAGCAATACGGATCTCTCGACCTGCAGGACTTCCGGCGCGCGCTCGATATGCTGCCGCCGGACCAGCGCGAAGCGATCATCCTGGTCGGCGCTTCCGGCTTCTCCTACGAGGAGGCGGCGACGATCTGCGGCTGCGCTCTAGGTACGATCAAGAGCCGGGTGAACCGCGCGCGTCAGCGGCTGCAGGACATCCTCCAGGTGAAGGGTGAAAACGACTATGGACCTGACGAAACCTCGGCTCCGGTCACGTCGCGCGCCTTCGTCTCCTGAGAGAAGAAATTCGGGCCGGATACCGTTGCAAAAGCGGCGGCGTCCTGCTTTCACTGGCGGCTGGGACCCGAGGGGATAGGCGGTGACGGCTGATATCGACTGACGAATGCGCAGTCGTGACGACATTGGGTCGAGACGCTCCAAATCGAGCGGGATGCGGTTGACCCCGGCGGCTTCCTCATCTCGTTCAGATTGAGAATTGAGACCGTATGCACGTGAGGACAGAGAAAACGGATCCGCCTGTGACGAGGCTGCTCGAGGCGCCCGAGCGTCTTGGCGTCCTGCATGCGACCGTGCCTGACATGGCCGTTCCGGACCGGGACTTCGACGGGATCGCCGAAATCGCTGCCGGGCTTTTCGACGCACAGGTCGCACTGGTGACGCTGATCGACCGCCAATGGCAGTGGTTCAAGGCAGCCGTCGGCACCGATGAGACCCGTGCCCCGGCCGAAGACGCATTTTGTGCGCATGTAGCCGCTGCGGCCGATGCAAGCCTCGTCGTCCTCGATGCCTCGACCGATCCGCGGTTCGCGCGCCATCGGCAGGTCAAGGGGCCGCCATTCCTGCGCTTCTATGCCGGCGCGCCGATCATGCTCGACGGGCAGGCGGTGGGCACGGTTTGCGTGCTCGACGACAAGCCGCGCGCTGACGTATCGCAATCGCTCATCCACCAATTGCGCCGGCTTGCCGCGCTCGCAGCCTCGCTCTTCAAGGTCAAGGACGAGGCCCGTCGACGCGCGTTGAAGGAGGCGGCATTGTCGCGCGAGGAGCAGCGGCACGCGATGGCGCTGGAAGCGGCCAACATCGGCAGCTGGCTTTGGGATATCCGCTCGGGTGCGATCGCCGGCAACAGCGCCTTGAAACGCATGTTCGGACTTTCGGCCGACAGCTCGGTTGGCGCCCGGGACATCTTCGGCGCGATCCACGTCGACGATCGCGGCGCGACTTTCGCCAAGCTTCGCCAGGCGATGAAGGCCGACGACGAATATGACGGCATGTTCCGTATCGGCGACACGGGACGCTGGCTGCTCGGCCGCGGCCGCGTGCACGACCGGGACGCCAAAGGCAATCCGCTGACGTTCATCGGCGTGACGATCGATGTCACCGACCAGCAAGCTTCGGCGCAGCGCACCCGGCTCCTGCTGAAGGAGCTCAATCACCGGGTCAAGAACACGCTCGCCATGCTGCAATCGCTTGCGCGCCAGACGCTTCGCCAGACGAGCGATCCGGCCGAATTCATGACCGCGTTTGCCGGTCGCTTGCAGGCGATCTCCGAGGCGCATGGTCTGCTTTCCGATCACGAGTGGGGCACGATCCGGCTTGCCGACCTGATCGCCAAGCAACTGCTGCCGCATGTGAGCGCCTATGCGGACCAGATCGAACTGCATAAGGACGAAGTGTCGCTCGGTCCCGACCAGGCGGTCGGTCTCGGGCTGGTGCTGCACGAACTTGCAACCAACGCCGTGAAATACGGATCGCTTTCGGTGCCGAAAGGCAAGGTCGTGTTGACGGCACGCAACGTCGTCGAAGACGGCGACACCGTCCTTCATCTTACCTGGAGCGAGGTTGGCGGGCCGCCGGTGCGTGAGCCCAAGCGGCGCGGCTTCGGCTCCATCCTGATCGAGCGCAGCCTCGACAAGGTGCTGGGCAGTTCGGTGAAGGTCGAGTATCTCCCCGCCGGTGTCACGGCGCTTATCCGGTTGCCGCTCTAACGGGATCGCGCCCGCCGATTAAGACGACGACTGGCTGTGCATCAATCGTCGTGTTTGCGTCCACGCCGCTTGCCGGTTCCCAAGAGAGCGCCGACTGCGAGAGCGATGGCGACGGCAAGAAGCGGCTGCTTGCGCAAGATGCCGGCTACTGCGAGCAGCGTCAGATTGGTTTGCATCTGCGTGCGGCGGCGGCGTTCTTCCTGAAGACGGCGGTCTCGGTTCTGCAGGGCGATGAGGATGGCAACAAACACCAGGGCGGTGACGACCAGCGCCCCGGCGATTGCCGCTGCGGCCGCGACCGGGGAGTAGCGAACACTCAGAAACAGAAAGGTGGCTGCGAGGGCGAAGACATAGGCGGTGACGAGCAACAGCCCTATGACGCTCCATAGGGCTGCGTTGCGCTTCACACGAGAGGCGGTGGCGCCGATGTCGGCGGCCAAGAGGCTGGCGAGGGCGGCCGTCAATGATCCCATGCGTTACTCCCCGTCGTGCTCGACTCTCAGAGGTTGGGGCGAGATACTGGTGGAAAAGCTACATGCCTTTCCTCATCTCGGCCGGACCTGCGAGCCATTGCCCGCAGGTCCAGTTCGACCGATTGCAAGTCAGCGACGAAGCAACGCCGCCACGGCGAGCCCGATCAGGGCAGCCGCGCCGAGCGTGGCGACGGGATGCTCGCGAACAGCATGGCGGACCTGCTTTTCTGTGCCGGCATAGCGGTCGCGAAGCTCGGCCAGCAGGTCTTCGCCGCTTGCCAGCAAATCGCTGATGCCGGCTTCGGCCTGTTCACGGGCATCCTGCACCTTGCCGCGCGCCTGCTTTGAGGCGGCCAATCCGCGATCGGCGAGCAAGGCGACGAGCGTTGCGACATCGCTCCGCAACTCGCCCAGTTGTTCCTCGATGGAGAGATCGGCGAGCTTGCCGTTGCTTTTGGTCGATCGCGAGCCCGAACCGGAGAAGAGGCCTAGCGCCATGATGAATACTCCCTTTCACGCCTGCGCCGGCCGCGAGCGGTCGGCGCCGTCTGATGGAACCGGTGGGCACAACTAGAGACCCTTTCCGGCGCTTCGGGAGAACAACGCACAAGTGCAGAAATTGTTTCGTGAAAACTTGACCTTGGCCGATCGAACGCGGTTAGAGCGATGCCGTCTGCGGCAGGACGAAAGGCACGTGCGGTGACGGCGCAACGCCCACCTGCATGCGGCAGCCGAAAACGGCTTCCATCGTCTCGTCGGTCAGAACCTCGCGGGGGGCACCGCCGGCGCGGACCTTGCCGGCCTTCATCATCACCATATGGTCCGCGAACATGGCCGTGAGATTGAGGTCATGCATCACGGCGACAACCCCGCCGCCCCGTTCGCAGAACTTGCGGGCGAGCTGCATGATCCCCAGTTGGTGGCGGATATCGAGGCTCGACACGGGTTCGTCGAGAAGCAGGTAGCGCGGCTCGCCGTCGATCACCGGATCGGGGATCTGGCAGAGGACGCGGGCAAGCTGCACGCGCTGCTGCTCGCCGCCCGACAATTCCTGGTAGAAACGCCCGGCAAAGCCCGCGAGATCCACCGCTTCCAACGCCTCGGCCGTGACGCGGTCGTGCGCGGCGGGATCCGCATTGGCACCGGCGGCAAGGCCCAACCTCACCACTTCGCGCACGGTGAAGGGGAAGGAAATGACCGTCGACTGGGGCAGCACGCCGCGCATCAGCGCGAGTTCCCACGGCTTCAGCCCGCTGAGGTCGCGGCCGTTGATGCGGATCGCTCCGCTCGACGGCGAAAGCTCGCCGGAGATCGCCTTCAGCGTCGTGGTCTTGCCGGAGCCGTTCGGTCCGACGATGGCGGTCAATGCGCCCGGCAATGCCTCGAGAGATACGCCGTGGATGACGGGTCGCCGGCCGAGTCGGACGGAGAGACTGGAGACGTTGATCATGCTTTCCTTCAGAGTCCCATGTTCGAACGGCCGCGCAGCAGGATCCAGAGGAAGAACGGCGCTCCGATGAAGGCGGTGACGATGCCGATCGGCAGTTCTGCCGGAGAAACGATGGTGCGGGCGATCATGTCGGCGAGGATCAACAGGGTGCCGCCGAGCAGCGCCGAGGCGGGCAGCAGGTAGCGATGATCGGGGCCGATGACGAGGCGCAGCAGGTGCGGAACGACAATGCCGACGAAGCCGATGCCGCCGCTGACGGCAACGGATGCGCCGGTTGCCGCCGCGACGCCGACGATCGCGATGTTCTTCAGGCGCTGGACGGGAATGCCCATGTGGAAGGCGGCCGCTTCGCCGAGCGTGATGGCATTCAGTCCGCGCGCCAGGAAGGGGGTCACCGCGAGCGAAGCGAGGATGATCGGCGCTGCGGCCAGGATTTTCGTCCAGTTGGCCCCCGCTAACGAGCCGAGCCCCCAGAAGGTGAGGTCGCGCAGTTGCTTGTCGTCGGCCCTGAAGACGAGAATACCGGTGATCGCGCCGGTCAGCGCGCCGAGCGCGATACCGGCGAGCAACAGGGTGGCGATCGACGTCTGGCCGTCGCGGGTGGCGATCCGGTAGAGCAGCAGCGTCGTGACGAGGCCGCCGACGAAGGCTGCGACCGGCAGCGCATAGAATCCGAACAGCGCGAAGAGCGGCCCGAACGCGGTGGTGCCGAGCACGATCAGCAGCACGGCGCCGAGGCTTGCGCCCGAGGAGACGCCGACGAGACCGGGATCTGCCAGGGGGTTGCGGAAAAGACCCTGCATGACGACGCCGGAAACGGCGAGCGAAGCGCCGACGAGCAGGCCGAGTACGGCGCGCGGCAGGCGGATATCGAGGATGATGATGCGGTCGCGGATGCTTAAGCCCTGGTCGGCCTCGCCGACCAGCCAGCGCCAGACATTGGCGAGCGATGCATCGGCGGCACCGGTCATGATCGAGCCGACGAAGGTTGCGACGGCAAACGCGATCAGGACGACGATCACCAGACGCGCCAGCCGCGAGCGGTTGCCCGCGCGCCATTCGTTGCGGATATCGGCGGCGAAAGCGGTCAGGCGCATGCCGCGGTCCACCGCCTCACTGCGAGGCATTGGCCTTCTTCCCGTAAATGGCGGCATTCAGTTCGCGCACGGCGCTTGCCGTACGGGGGCCGAAGCCGAGCAGGTGCAGGCCGTCCATGCGGATCAGCGCCTTGTTCTGGGCGGCAGGCGTGAGGCTCAGCGCCGGCAGGGCGAAAAGTTCGTCTGCCTTGGCGGAATGTTCGCCGCCGCGGTCCATCATCAGGACGATATCGGGCTTGGCCTCGACGATCGCCTCGTCGGTCAGCGCCTTGTAGCCAGGGAATGTCCCCACCGCGTTTACGGCGCCCGCAAGCTCGATGATGCCGTTGGCGGCGGTGCCTTGCCCCGATGCCATGACTTTTCCGCCCTGCGTGCTCAGGATGAAAAGCACGCGCTTGCGTTCGCCTTCCGGACGGGCGGCACTCTCGGAAACTGCCGCATCGAGATCGGCTTCGACACGCGTTGCCAGGGTTTCAGCCTTTTCCTCGACACCCAGGAAAGTACCGACGGCGCGGATCTTCGCGGGGATGCCGGCCTTGTCGAAGGTCTCGGGCACGCTGGTAAAGGCGATGTTCGCCTCCTTCAGCACCGCCAGCGCCTCCGGCGGGCCGCTGCCTTCGATGGCGATGATCGCGCTCGGGTTGGCGGCGATGATGCCTTCCGGTGCGAGCTGGCGCATGTAGCCGACATCGGGAAGCTTCTTTGCCGCTTCGGGATAGGTGCTGGTGGAATCGCGGCCGACGAGACGGCCTTCCTCGCCGAGCGCATAGATGATCTCGGTGATCGCTCCGCCGACGGAAACGACGCGCGAGACGTCGGCTTTCTGTATCTCCTCGGCCACCGCCGGCCGGATGAAGGAGGGGGCGCCGGGTGCGACCGCCGGCAGCAGGAAGGGTGCCGACAGGGCGAAGGCGGTAAGCACCAGTTCCCGGCGGCGAAGGCGACGGAAGTCGAGACCGTTGATCATCGAAGTGTTCCTATCCTGTTCTCAGGCGGCGACCGTCGTGTCGAGACGCGGCAGGCCTTCGGCGATCGAACGCCATTCCGGACGTTCGGCGAGACCTTCTTTCCGCTTGCCGAAGAACTGGATGATCATCTCGCCCTTTGCGTCGAGCGCCTCGATCGAGGTGACATGGCCGTCGGCCGTCGGCTTGCGCACGGCCCAGAGTTCGGCGATGTGGTCGGTGCGCAGGTGCAGGTGGAAGGTCGGGTCCATGACGTTGAGCCAGGGGCCCATCGGCGCGATCTTGGCGATCGGACCGGAATGGATCTGGATCATGCCGCGATTGCCGACAAAGCACATGATCGGCAGTTCGATCTCGGCGCTGGAACGCATCATGGCTTCGATGCTGGAGGGATCGAGCTGCCAGGCGAAATCCTCGCCGATGTTGCTGAGCGCCTGGCGGCGGCCGATCTTCAGCTTGCGCAGCATGCCGTGGAACTGATGCGTGTCGGTCATCTTCGTCCAGCGGTCACGCAGTTCGGTAACATCGACGACGGTCTCCGGCCTGTCATCGGTGGCGTGCACGCTGGCGTCGGCGGCGAATTCCTGCGACTGGTCGTCAAGGCGGAAATCCGCGACGATCTTGTCATAGGCTGCCACATTCGACTCCGGGCGCAGATGCACTTTGTGCACGGCATTGCCCCACTTGTCGAAGAACTGCAGGCTCTTGCGCGCTTCGCCCTGGTCGTCGGTTTTGGTCACGGCGAAGGCATGCGCCCAGGCGCTCGGGAAAACCCGGAGGTCGATCTCACTGCCGAGCACGATGCTTGCCATCTCGCCGGTGGTGATCTTCTCGTAGACGCCGATCTTTTCGTGGACCGCGCTTTCGTTGCGGGTCAAAGCCATGACTTCGCCGAGTTCCTCGACGCGCGAAAGGAAACGGTTGGCATCGGCATCGATGCGCACGGCGGTCAGCCCGCATTCGGCAGCGACGAGAGCGGCTTCGGAAACACCGAGCTGGGCTGCGATATCACGCTCGCGCATCTTCGGGTTCTCGGCGCGGTAGGCGCGGATTTCGGAAGGAGTGGGGCGGCTCTCGGTCATTTTCATCTGCCTATTTGTTCAGGATCAGTTTGCCTTGGCGGGTGATCTTCATGCGGTAGATCGCACCGTCGTGGGAAATGAGGATCT
Source organism: Ensifer sp. VA4 (assembly GCF_055710065.1). Classification (NCBI taxonomy): domain Bacteria; kingdom Pseudomonadati; phylum Pseudomonadota; class Alphaproteobacteria; order Hyphomicrobiales; family Rhizobiaceae; genus Ensifer; species Ensifer sp. VA4. The sequence goes on from NZ_JBVQPO010000010.1 coordinate 115,627, forward strand.
CGTTTTCGCTGCCGAAAAGTTCGCGACTTTCGATTATCCGTTGCGCCCGCCCGGCCTGGATCGGCGGCTCGGATGGGCGTGCAAGGTCATTGTCGTTGGTCACTGCGTTGGCCGTTTCGAGAGGGCAGGCCGCGCTGTTTTTCCAGCATTTCCTGCCGTGCAATTCGTTTACTATCTTGACTTCATTACTCATATTTATTTATGGACGCAATACCGGACTTTAGCACTCAAGTTAGTTATTGCCGGCTTGTGGACAAGGGCGTGCGGGCTCGTTCGGTGGCTCGCTGCAACCCTTTGGAGTGATGTCGTCATGAAGTTTTCCAGCCTTCCGATTGTTTCCGTTGCTCTTGCAGCCCTCATCGCTGCGAGCAGTGCCAAAGCGCAGGAGGCTGCGCCCGCCGCCGGGCTTACGATCGAATTGAACGACATCGCCCCTTCGCAGAAGGGCTGCAAGCTCACCTTCGTTGCCGGCAACGCCTTTGCGCAGTCGCTGAGCAAGGTTTCCTTCGAATTCGTGATCTTCGACCAGAAGGGGCTGGTCGAGCGCATGGCCGTGCTCGACTTCCGCGATCTTCCCGCCGGCAAGACCAAGGTTCGCCAATTCGATCTCCCCGGCACCAATTGCGATGCGGTGAAGAGCCTGCTGATCAACGACGCGCCGGCCTGTGTCGGCGACGGCGTGCAGCCGGGCGCCTGCATGAGCGGGATCAAGACCGGCTCGAAATCGGCGGTGGAACTCAAGGGCTGAGCGAACAGGGGCCGATTGAGACTGCTCCTTAGGGAGTGTGGGTTTGCGCCGTCCGCTGCGGCGAAGGTAAGGCTGTCATGAAGCGTATCGTCATCTGGACTGGGGCCGCGATCATCTCGCTTGCAACGCATGGCGTTGTTCTTGCCACCCTGTTCGCATCTTCGCCGCCGGAGGACGAATCGACGCTCATGATCGGCGGTACGGCGACGGAAGTTGCCGTTCTGGGTGACGCGTTTTCCGAAACGCTGCAGGCAGGTGATCCCTCCGAGATCGTCGAGCCGATTGAAGACGTTCCCGATGAGGTGAAGCCGGAGGAGCTTACGCCGGTCGAGGATCTGACTTCGACCACGCCGGAAATCGCTGCGGAAGAACCGCACGATCTGACGGCGGTCGAGGCCGACGTCATCCTGCCGGCCGAAGAGATGCCGACCCTCGAGGTTGCCGAAGCCATGGTCACCGCGAGCGTTGCGCCGGTCGAAGCCGTCGTGCCGGAAAAAAAGCCCGAGATCGTGGAGCCGAAGAAGCAGCAGGTGGAAAAACCTGAACCGAAGAAGGAACCGGTCAAGAAAAAGAAGGTCGCCCGCAAGAAGGCTGGCGACAAGGGTGAGCAGAAGCAGACCCAGGTCAAGGGCCAGGCGGACGGCGATATCAATGGTGCTTCCACGGCCGCCACCGGCCAGGGACGGGCAGCGTCGGTTGTCGGGAATGCCGGCGAGGAAAACTACAAGGGCAAGGTCCGCTCAAAGGTCCAGCGCGCTTTCCTCAGGAGGACCCGCGGGATCCGCAGTGACGAAGGCGATACAGCGACCGTTACGTTCGTCGTCGCCGCGAATGGAGGTCTGGCAGGGGTCAATCTCGTTCGCAGCTCCGGATCGGACCGTCTCGATAAGGCGGCCCTGGATTCGGTCCGCAGCGCAGCACCCTTCGCCGCCATCCCGGCCGGTTCCGGCAAGAGCAGCTGGAGCTTTACCGTCCCGATGTCCGTAAACTGACAGGCGGACGCGCCGTTTCCTGCCTGCGGGCGAAGAGCTGATTTTTTCTAGAAAAAATATGATTACAAAACTCATGTTTATACTTTACTCGGATTATCAGGTTTAATAGGTTGCGGCCGTCACGCAGCCGAAGGGCGTGTGTCGAGATGATGTCCCGATGCGACCGGCTGCCCATGAAGGCCCTTGTCGCACGATCAGACGGAGAGGATTGCATGCGCGGCAAGCGTCACCAGAATGCGGCGAAGAATGGCAAGGGTCGTTCGGGTTCGGAAGCGACCGAGGCACGCCAGGAGGCTGGCAAGGCAACGCTCGAAGGGCGCAGTTTCCTCTATGTCGGCGGCCGCGATTGTCAGGTGGCGCATCTGCGCGAAATCGCCAGCTCCTTCGGCGCCGAGCTGCTCCACCATGACGGCGGCCTGCGCGAGGCCGTCTCGCGGATCGATCGGGTGCTGCCGTCGGTCGACTGCGTCTTCTGCCCGATCGACTGCATCAGCCATGACGCATGTCTTCGCGTGAAGACCGGCTGCAAGAAGTGGGGCAAGGCCTTCGTGCCGCTGCGCAACGGCTCGAAATCGAGCCTGGAGCGCGCGCTTCAGGACCTGACCACCAGCCGCGACGAGCGGTAATCCTCCCAAGACAAGACGAGAGTTTGCAATGAACGAAGAACGTCCTGACCTCGCCATGATGATCGGCCTGCACAAGCTGGCGGTACAGAACGGCGATGGCCTGGTGCCGGAGCTCTACGAGATCCTGACGCGCCGCGCGCGCACGCTGGAAGAAACCACCAACGTCGCGGAGTTCCCAAGCTGGCAGGCGCGACCGCCGGTTCGCGATCCTCTCGGCCTTGCGGAGCCCAAGGAAGGAACTATTCTCGCCTTTCCGCGGGCCGCAAACGATGCCACCCGGAAAAAAGAAAGGGCCTGAGAGCAAGGCCAGGAAAAGTGCGATTTCCGTCCGGGATTGCGCCGTTTCAAAGAGCCGGATCGCTTCGCAGTTGGCGAAAGGGACCTACGGAGACCAAGATGTACGTTGCCATGAACCGTTTTCGTATCGCCATCAGCCAGGAAGAGGCTTTCGAGGCTGTGTGGAAGGGCCGCGAATCCAGTCTTTCGGAAATGCCGGGCTTCGTTTCCTTCCATCTGCTCCGTGGCGACAGCGTGCCGGAAGAGGGCTATACGCTCTTCGTCTCGAACTCGGTCTGGAAGGACAGGGGTTCGTTCTCGGCCTGGACGAAATCGGAAAACTTCCGGGCTGCGCACCGGAGTGCCGGCGATAACAAGGCGATGTATCTCGGTCCGCCGAAATTCGAAGGTTTCACTGCCGTCGAAGGTGCCTGATCCGCGCCGCGCCGGCTTGGTCCCTGATATCGCCTGTCATTCGCCTCCTGGATGGACCCGTCCGGGAGGCGCATTGCTTCTGAGCTAGGCCTTTCGCGGCAGGAAGGCGCCGAGCGAAACGGCGAGCCAGCCCGCCATGATCGTCGTGCCGCCGAGGGGCGCCGACATCGGGAACAGGCCGTGGCCCGAGGCATGGCGCATGGCGAGATCCGCCGAGAACAGCGCCGTTCCCGCGGCGATCAGCAAGGCCGCAGCAGGGGCGGTACGAAAGCTCGGCCAGGCTGCATAGAGCGCGACCAGTGCAGGCGCGTGCGCCAGGCACATCGCGGAAATGCCGGCGAGCAGTCTCGGATCGTTGCCGTGCGAGGCCGCGGCCGCGCTGACAACGCCGGTCAGCCCCATCAGCCCGGCAACAAAAAGCGTGGTTGCGCGAAATCCGCTCTGCGACATGTCACGTCATTCCTTGTTCTGCATATGAAGGGCGAGGCGGGTGATCGGCTCGAGAATGATCTGCCTGAGTTGCGGATGGGCGATCGTTTCCTCAAGCGCACGGGTGAAGCAGAGCAGCCATTCGTCCCGTTCCGCAGGGCCGATTTCGGCGACGAAATGGCGACGGCGCAGCATCGGGTGGCCGCGCTTCTCGACATAGATTGGCGGTCCGCCAAGCCAGCCGGTCAGGTACTCGTAGAACTTCTCCTCGCTGCCCGAAAGGTCGGGCGGATGCACGGCGCGGCATCGTGCCGCTTCCGGCAGCGTGTCCATCAACTCATAGAAGCGGCGCGTCAGCGCGCGAACCGTCGGGTCGCCGCCGATCGCTTCGTAAAGGGTGGTGGTTTCGGTTTCCGCCATGCTCGCGTCCTTCATTCCCGGCGGTCCTAGCGCGCGGCATCCGGTCCGACAACGGTTTTCCTGGCAACGGCTTTGCGGCGTTTCATCGCGGCCGGCCGGTGTCCCTTACGGCCGTTCGCGCCCGGGTCTCATCATGGCCGTGGTGGTGGTGGTGGGCCTCAACCCCTTTTCCAAGCCCGCCTTCCTTTGGGACTGTCAAAAGCCGGTCCTCACGCATCCTCGGGCGGCGGTGCTGTCGATTCCCGCAGGATCAGTTCGACCGGCCAGAGTTCATGAACCTCCTCGGTTGGCCTGCCGGAGAGAAGCTGCAGCACGAGGTCGGCCGAGCGTGCGCCGGCAGCGCGCATCGAAGACCGTGTCGCCGAGAGCGACGGCACCATGTTTTCCGCGGTCAGGTAGGGGAAGACGTCGTCATGGGCGATCACCGAAACCTCGCGGCCGATCTCCAGCCCCATGGACCGGGCCGCTCTGTAGATGCCGAGGGCGGTCATCATCGAGCCGGCGACGAAGGCGGTTGGCCGCGGCGTCTGCTCCAGGAAGGAGCGTGCGAAGCGGAAGCCCAGTTCATCGGTGAAATTGCCGTGGGCGACGAGACGCGGATCGAACGGAATGCCGCGCGCCTGCAGCGCGTCGCGATAGCCCTTGTCGCGGTGGAGCGAGAAGGTTCGTCCCTTCCGTCCGTTGATCATGGCGATGCGGCGATGGCCGAGATCGATGAGATGCGAGGTCGCCCGGCGGATCGCGCCTTCGTTGTCGATGTCGAGCCAAGCATGCGGCACGTCGATATCGGATCGACCGTGGACGAGGAAGGGCATGCCGAGCTTGTGGAGGAGCGCAATGCGTTCGTCGTTCGGTTCGGGCGAATGCACGATCACCGCATCGACGCGGCCACTGACGGCGAGCCGGCTATAAAGCTGGATTTCGCCCTTGGGATCCTTGTCATCGATCGGGCTGACGAGGATGTCGATATCCTCGGTGCCGAGCCGCTCGGCCAGCCCGCCCATGAACTCGGAGAAGTGAAATTCCCCCGATCGTCCCATGACGACGCCAATGGCGCCGGCGCGACCGGTGGCGAGCCTCACGGCATTGATGTTCGGACGATAGCCAAGGCGCGATGCCTCTTCGGCCACGCGTTTGCGTGTCTTTTCGCTGACCTCTGGGTAACCGCTCAGCGCCCGGCTGACGGTGGTTGGCGAAAGGCCCAGTTGCTGTGCGAACTCCCTCAGTTTCATTCGGTATGCGTTTCCTCAGCCTAACCCCGGTCCCAGAAATATACACCTTCCCCGTCGGTAACAATCAGTTTGTCGGGGCAGTCCCCTGCCTTGCATCCGAACAGGGTTTTGCCAAACCGTTTTAAATTATCGCTGTTCCCCTTGGATTTTATGGGTCGCCGCCCCTGCGTGCAGAATTCCCTCTCATTTTTATAAGCTATTGAAAATCAACAACTATACTCTAAAACTCGTCGCAATTCGACTTTTTCCAATGCATGGATTGACAGTTTTTTCGTCTTCTGCCAACTTTTTCCGATCCAAACCGCTTTCGATTTTGCTGAGGAGCTTTCGGGCGGTGGAGGGGAACAGGAGGAGTCGACCATCATGAGAACCATGCTCAATGCCCTGAGTTTTTGCGCCGCGATCATTGCAGCCGGGACGGCCAGCGCCGCCGAGCTTTCGCTCGCCGCCAACACGACCGGCAAGAACGTCAATTTCATCCGCGAGCAGCTCGACATCTTCGAGAAGCAGACGGGACACAAGGTGAGCCTGGTCACCATGCCGCCGTCGAGCAGCGAGCAGTTCAGCCAGTACCGGCTGTGGCTTGCCGCCGGAAACAAGGATGTCGACGTCTACCAGACCGATGTCGTCTGGGCGCCGCAGTTGGCCGATCAGTTCGTCGATCTGACGGAAGCAACCAAGGACGTTGTCGGTCAGCACTTCCCGTCGATCATTGCCTCGCAGACGGTCAACGGCCGTCTCGTGGCCCTGCCGGCCTTCACCGATGCGCCGGCGCTGTATTACCGCAAGGACCTCCTGGAAAAGTACGGCAAGACGCCGCCGAAGACCTGGGACGAGCTGGCGGCGACCGCCAAGGAAATCCAGGAGAAGGAACGCGCCGCTGGCCAGGGAGATCTTTGGGGCTACGTCTTCCAGGGCAACGCCTATGAAGGGCTGACCTGCAACGCGCTCGAATGGATCAAGTCGTCAGGCGGTGGCCAGATCGTCGAGCCCGATGGCACGATCTCGATCAACAACGAGAAGGCGGCCGCTGCGATCGACCGCGTCAAGGAATGGATCGGCGCGATTTCTCCGCAGGGCGTGCTCGCCTACCAGGAGGAAGAGTCGCGTGGTGTCTGGCAGACGGGCAATGCCGTCTTCATGCGCAACTGGCCCTATGCCTACGCGCTCGGCAATGGCGACGACAGCGCGGTGAAGGGCAAGTTCGCCGTGGCTCCGCTGCCGACGGCGACCGATGGCGACCAACCGTCCTCGACGCTCGGTGGCTGGAACCTTGCCGTCTCCAAATATTCCGACGACCAGGAAGCAGCGATCGCGCTCGTCAAGTTCCTCGCGTCCCCCGAGGTGCAGAAGCAGCGGGCCATCCAGCTCTCCAACCTTCCGACGGTTGCCGCTCTCTACGACGATGCGGAGGTCGCCAAGGCGCAGCCGTTCATGCCGGCCTGGAAGCCGATCTTCCAAAGCGCCGTACCGCGGCCGTCGGCTGTTACCAAGGTCAAGTACAACGAGGTTTCGGCCAAGTTCTGGAATGCCGTCCACAACACGCTGTCTGGCAACGGCACGGCCGCGGAAAACCTCGAACTGCTCGAAGTCGAACTCACGAACATGAAAGGCGATAGCTGGTGATCCTCCCGGGGGCGAGGGGAGTGCCTTCGGGCCTTCCCTCGCTCCACCGAGCCACCGCCGACGACGCGCTCTTTGAACCAGGTAATTCCGGACGCGATACCGTTTCACGCCGTGATTTGCCGAGAGCAGCGTCGTTCCTCTCGGGCCAACCGTCCGGCCGCGCGCCGAACGGCAAGGGTGAGTATAGACATGACCGATCTTTCACTCGCAGATCCCCCTTCCGCATTTGGACAACAGGCAGGGATCCGTTCAGATCTCAACGCCAGCCGCGTTCGTTCCGCCTGGATCTTTCTCGCGCCAACCTTGCTGGTGCTCGCGCTCGTCGCCGGCTGGCCGTTGCTGCGCACCATCTATTTCAGCTTCACCAACGCGTCGCTGACCAACCTCGAAGGCGCCGAGTTCGTCGGCTTCAAGAACTATCTGAGCTGGATCACGCTGAAGAGCGGGCGCACGGTCTATAACGGCCTGCTCGCCGATCCCGCCTGGTGGAACGCCGTCTGGAACACGCTGAAGTTCTCGGCGATCTCCGTCACCATCGAGACGGTGCTGGGCCTCGTCGTCGCCCTGGTGCTGAACGCCAATTTCCCAGGCCGCGGTCTGGTGCGGGCGGCGATCCTCATCCCCTGGGCCATTCCCACCATCGTTTCCGCCAAGATGTGGGCCTGGATGCTCAACGACCAGTTCGGCATCTTGAACGACCTTCTGCTCGGCCTCGGGCTGATCAGCCAGAAGATCGCCTGGACTGCCAATCCGGAGACGGCGATGGTTGCGGTGCTGATCGTCGACGTCTGGAAGACGACGCCCTTCATGGCGCTCTTGATCCTTGCCGGCCTCCAGATGGTGCCCTCCGATATCTACGAGGCGGCCAAGATCGACGGGGTCCATCCGCTGAAGGTGTTCTGGCGGCTGACGCTGCCTCTGATTCGGCCGGCGCTGATGGTCGCGGTGATCTTCCGCATGCTCGATGCCCTGCGCATCTTCGATCTCATATATGTGCTGACGCCCAACAACGCCCAGACGAAGACCATGTCGGTGCTGGCGCGCGAGAACCTGTTCGACTTCGACAAGTTCGCCTACGGCGCAACCGCCTCGACGATGCTGTTCCTGATCATCGCGGCGATCACCGTCGCCTACATGTGGTTCGGCCGCGTCAATCTCGAAGGAGGAGAACGCTGATGGTCGCCACCTTAGCCAAGCGCACGGCGTTCTACGCCCTCGTCGCCGCCATCATCGTCATGGCCGTCTTTCCGTTCTATTACGCCGTGCTGACGAGCTTCAAATCCGGAACGGCGCTCTTCCAGGTCGATTACTGGCCGACCGAGATTTCCTTCGAAAACTACGCCGGGGTCGTGTCGAGCAGCGGCTTCCTGCGCAACCTCGCCAACTCGCTGCTGGTCGCAACGATCGTCGTCGCCGTGTCGCTGCTGCTGGCCGTCACCGCTGCCTACGCGTTGGCGCGGGTGCGGTTCCGCGGACGGGGGCTCTTGCTCCTGACGATCCTGTCGGTGTCGATGTTTCCGCAGATCGCCGTGCTTGCCGGTCTGTTCGAACTCATCCGCAGTGTCGGGATCTTCAACACGCCCTTAGCGCTGATCTTCTCCTACATGATCTTCACGCTGCCCTTCACGGTATGGGTGTTCACCACCTTCATGCGCGATCTGCCGGTGGAGATCGAGGAGGCGGCGATCGTCGATGGCGCCACGCCCTGGGTGATCATCACGCGCGTTTTCATGCCGCTGATGTGGCCGGCGCTGGTGACGACGGGGCTGCTCGCCTTCATCGCCGCCTGGAACGAGTTCCTGTTCGCACTGACCTTCACGTCGTCCGATAGCCAGCGCACCGTCCCGGTCGCGATCGCGCTGCTTTCGGGGAGCAGCCAATACGAAATCCCGTGGGGCAACATCATGGCCGCATCGATCATTGTCACCGTGCCGCTGGTGATCCTCGTCCTGATCTTTCAGCGGCGGATCATTTCCGGGCTCACGGCCGGTGGCGTCAAAGGATAGAGCGGGGTGAGGAAAAGTGTGTGCGGTTTTCCGCCCGCATCCCGCTCTAACCCATTAGAATCGATCACGTTTATTGTTTTGGGTCGGCCCGACCCAAAACAATCGTGATCTAAGGAGGAAAACATGGCAGAACTTCAATTGCGCAACATCCGCAAGTCCTTCGGCGCCTTCGAGGTCATCAAGGGCGTCAGCATGGATATCCGGGCGGGTGAGTTCATGGTCTTCGTCGGGCCGTCCGGTTGCGGCAAGTCCACGCTGCTGCGCTTGATCGCCGGGCTTGAGGACATTTCTTCGGGCACGCTCTCCTTCGACGGGCAGGTGGTCAACCAATTGACGCCGTCGAAGCGCGGCATCGCGATGGTGTTCCAGTCCTATGCGCTCTACCCGCACATGACCGTCTTCGAGAACATGTCCTTCGGCATGCAGCTTGCGGGCAAGGACAAGGAACAATGCCGGAAACGCGTGGAGGCGGCAGCCGAGATGCTGCAGCTGACCCCCTATCTCAAGCGGCTTCCCCGTCAGCTCTCCGGCGGCCAGCGGCAGCGCGTCGCGATCGGCCGGGCGATCGTGCGCGACCCCAAGGTCTTCCTGTTCGACGAACCGCTCTCCAATCTCGATGCGGCGCTCCGGGTGGCGACCCGGATCGAGATCGCCAAACTGCATCGCAGCATGCACAAGACGACGATGATCTATGTCACCCACGACCAGGTCGAGGCGATGACACTGGCCGATCGCATTTGCGTGCTACGGGATGGTCGGGTCGAACAGATCGGCACGCCGCTCGAGCTCTACGAGAGCCCGAACTCGGTGTTCGTCGCCGGCTTCATCGGCTCGCCGAAGATGAACTTTCTCACCGGCGCTCTTGCCGCTCCCTACGATGCACACACGATCGGCATCCGGGCCGAACATCTGGAGATCAGGGCAGGGGATGGCAAGTGGTCGGGCACGGTGGTGCATTCCGAAATGCTGGGATCCGACAGCTATATCTATCTCGACATCGGCGCTGCTGAACCGGTCATCGTCCGGGAAGGCGGCACCTCGCTTCACCGGCCGGGCGAGACAGTGCAGATCTCGCCGGTCGGCGACAACATCCACCGCTTCGATGCGGAGGGGCAGGCCTTGGGTCGCATGCCGATGAAAGGGGCGGCCTGACAAACCCTGATGAACAACGAGGCAGTCTTGAGCTTCGGGGCCGCAAATTCCCGGCGGCCCCATCTATCGTACGACGACAGGCCCGCAACGGGCAAAACGCAAGGAGAATGACCGTGCCTATCAGAACAGTCGTTTGGGGCGAAAACATCCACGAGCAGACCAACGAGGTGGTCCGCAGCATCTATCCGAACGGGATGCACAACACGATCGCAGCGGCGCTGAACACGGAAAGCGCGATCGAAGCGACGACCGCGACGCTGCAGGAGCCGGAGCACGGGCTCAGCGTCGAGCGTCTGGCCAATACCGACGTGCTCCTGTGGTGGGGCCACAAGGACCACGGCGCCGTCAGCGACGAGGTGGTCGAGCGGGTCGCCAAGCGCGTCTGGGAGGGCATGGGCCTGATCGTGCTGCATTCCGGCCATTTCTCCAAGATCTTCAAGCGCCTGATGGGAACACCCTGCGCGCTGAAGTGGCGTGAGGCCGGTGAACGCGAGCGCGTCTGGGCGATCAACCCGCGCCATCCGATTGCCGAGGGGCTCGAAGAGAATTTCGTGCTCGAGAACGAGGAAATGTATGGCGAGCAGTTCTCGGTTCCCGAGCCGCTCGAAACCGTGTTCATCTCCTGGTTTGCCGGCGGTGAAGTGTTCCGTTCGGGTCTCACCTGGCGTCGCGGCGCCGGTAACATCTTCTATTTCCGCCCCGGCCATGAGACCTACCCGACCTATCATGACGCCAATGTGCAGAGGGTGCTGCGCAATTCGGTGAAGTGGGCCTACAACGCCGACAATCGCTACACGGCGATCCATGATGCGCCGAACGTGCCGGTCGAAAAGGCGCTGGAGCCGATCGTCGAACGTGGGCCGAAGCTGCACCAGGCCGGCGAAGCAGGATATAGGTGAGAACGATGCGTCTTCTTGTTGTTGGAACCGGCGGCATGGCGAACAGCCATGCCCAGGCCTTTGCCAAGATCGAAGGCGTCGAAATGGTTGGCGCCGTCGATGTCGATCCGTCGCGCGCCCGTGCCTTTGCCGAGAAGCACGGGATCGCCGAGGCCTTCACGTCGCTCGACGAGGCGATCGCCTGGGGAAAGTTCGATGCGGCGACGAACGTGACGCCGGACAAGGCGCATCACCCGACGACGCTGGCATTGCTGGCGGCCGGCAAGCACGTGCTCTGCGAGAAACCGCTCGCCGAGAACTACGCCAAGGCGGCGGAGATGGCGGAGGCGGCCGAGCGCTCTGGCTTGGTGACGATGGTCAACCTCACCTATCGCAATGTCGCGCCGCTGCAGAAGGCGCGGGCGATGGTGCTCGCTGGCGAGGTCGGCCAGTTGCGCCATCTCGAGGCCTCCTATCTGCAGAGCTGGCTCGTCTCCAAGGCCTGGGGCGATTGGGCGACGGAATCGCAATGGCTGTGGCGGCTCTCGACCAAGCACGGCTCGAATGGCGTGCTCGGCGATGTCGGCATTCATATCCTCGATTTCGCCGGTTATGGCGCGGGCACGGATGCCGCCCGGATCTTCGCCCGTCTCAAGACCTTCGACAAGGCGCCCGGCAACCGCATCGGTGAGTATGACCTCGACGCCAATGACAGCTTCGTCATGACGGCGGAATTCGGCAACGGCGCCATGGGCGTCATCCATGCCAGCCGCTGGGCGACGGGACATCTGAACGAACTGCGGCTGAGGCTGCACGGCGACAAGGGCGCGCTCGAAGTGGTGCACACACCCGATGACTCCACGCTGCGCGCCTGCCTTGGCGCCGATGTCGAAACCGCCACCTGGCGCGATGTCGATGCGGGCACCGTTCCGACCAACTACCAGCGGTTCGTGGCGGCCGTGCGCGAGGGCAGGGCTGAGGAGCCGGGCTTCCGCCATGCGGCAAACCTGCAGAAGGTGCTCGACCTGGCCATGGAGACGGAAGCCGGACGACGCGAACTCGCGGTTTGACGCACTGGTAGTGCGGGCGGCGTAACCATTGCCACCCGCTGCCTTGTTCAAGGGCTGATTTCAGCTCCCTGAAAGCCCATTCGGCGATCCGTGTTTGACAGCACGGATCGCCGAATGCGGTACTGGACCCCGCGTTTTCTGAGGCACGCTAGGGCCGTTGTAACACCCTGAACTGCTGCATAATATCGCCCTCGATCGATTCCGATTTGACGATTTATGCAACAGGGTCCGCGCGTCAGGGTGTTACCGTTGCGCCGACGGTGTTTTCCACCGACTGGCCGAGACGTCGTACTTGCTCGTCGTAGTTCTTGCGGGTGTTGGGGTCGAAAATCATGATCGGCGTCGAGACCGCGAGGCTCGCCGCGTTGCCGACGGTCTGCGTGGCGCCGAGCGTGACGGCGCCCAGGCGTTCGCCAAGCCCGACATCGGAATCGGTCACGGTCTGGCCCGCGATCAGGCGGTTGCCGAGCAGGCGCACGACTTCCGGACTTTCGGCGAACTTGCCATGGTTCAGCTTGTCGCCGCCCTTCAGCGCCGTCAGGTCGATGACGCTGATGCCGGCCTTTTCCAGTTGCGTGCGGTAAGGCTCAGCGGTCGGATCGATCTGCCCAAGGCGGTCGACATTGCCGGAAATGCGCCTGGACAAGGTCAGCGCCCGGTCGTCGCGCGACACGAATAGCGTGAACTTCGGCCGCTTGTCGCCCATGGCGCGGATCTGCTGGCCGAAGACATCGACGTCGAGATCGGGCGAAGCCAGGATGACGTCGGTGATCTTGGGCGCGATGCGTTTGTCGCGGATCGCCATCTGGCGCAGAGCCTCGACCGTCAGCCACGAGCCCATGGAGTGGGCCATGACGGTAATTTCACTGACCTGGGGGTTGCTCGAGGCACGTCGAAGCAGTTCCTCCAGCGCATCCCGCGAATAGTTGGTGCTTTCCTTGTCGTAATTGTAGTCGAAGATGCTGGCGCGCGAGGGCCAGGTGAAGATGACCGGGGCGACGTCCGTGCCGGAATCGTGCACGATCTGGGCAAAGCGGTAGACGGCATCTTCGTAGCGATTGTTGAACCCGTGCACGAAGATCAGCACACGACGGCTCTTCGGCAGGTTACCCTTCAGCCAGCTTTGGACGTCGTTGCCCTGATGCAGCGGCGTGACGCTGACCGTGGAAAAGTCGCGCTCCGGATTGGCCGGGAGCTTCTTCGGCCATTGCACTTGGCCGACTTCGCGGTTCTTTTCCGGTGGGATGGAAACGACGATTTCCGTCAGGGAAAGCTGGTCTGACCGTTCGCCGCTGAAAAGCACGCCCGGTTCCGCCGTGGGGGCGCGTGTTGTCGCGACCATCAGGTCGACTTCGGAGGCGCCACCCGTCGTGCCCGAAGGAACGAGCACGCCCACCGGACGACCGGCACAGGCAGCGAGGGTTACGGCAAGCAGGAGCGTGGCGGCGACGCGGCTCCAATGCCCTTCCGAACCTGCCAGTGAAAACGGACGCAGCAACCAAACCCCCAGTACCGCATCATGCGGTGCGACATCCCGGCCATCGGGACCAAGCTATTTCCTTGCATTAGAAACGGCAGATTTTCATCCCTTGATCGATATTGCGCACCTGTTGCCGCTGTGTTTGACGGAGAGATTGCGGCAATCATGCAACATTTCGCTACAGGCAGGCCTGGGTAAAACCCCCTGATATTCATTGAAAAGGCTTTGGCCTTTCAATAGCATCGCCACGACTTTCTCCCGGACACGGCGGTAAACGGCCTGTTCGATCTCCTTGAAATGATGAGGGAATTCAGGAATGCAGGCGGTTTTCGATGGCCATAACGACGTGCTTCTGCGCCTGTGGCAGAACGCCCGGAAGGGGTCCGACCCGGTCCGCGAATTCGTCGACGGTATCGGCGAGGGCCATATCGATGCGCCACGCGCCAGGGCGGGCGGCCTCATCGGCGGCCTTTCGGCGATCTACGTGCCCTCGGGCGATCTGATCCTGCAGCCGCCGGATGAAAACGGCCACTATGAAACGCCGCTTTCGGCGCCTCTCGAACACTTGCCGTCGCTGGCCGTCGCCATGCAGCTCGCAGACATCGCCGTTCGGCTCGACCGGGCAGGGGCGTGGAAGCTCTGCCGCTCGACTGGCGAGATCCGCCGTGCAGTCGAGGCCGGTGTCTTCGCTTCCGTCCTGCATATGGAAGGCTGCGAGGCGATCGGCGCCGATCTTTCGGCACTTGAAACCTTCCATGCCGCCGGGCTGCGCTCGCTCGGGCCGGTCTGGAGTCGCCACAACGTCTTCGGCCATGGCGTGCCGTTCTCCTATCCGAAGTCGCCGGATACGGCGCCCGGCTTGACCGGGGCGGGTTTTGAACTGGTGCGCGCCTGCAATCGCCTCGGCATCCTCATCGACCTCGCGCACATCACCGAGCAGGGTTTCTGGGACGTCGCGAAGACGACAGATCAGCCGCTGGTCGCCAGCCATTCGAACGCGCATGCGCTGACGCCGGTTGCGCGCAACCTCACCGACAGGCAACTCGACGCCGTCAGGGAAAGCAAGGGCCTCGTCGGCCTCAACTATGCGACGACGATGCTGCGCGCCGATGGCCAGGAGAATGCGGCGACACCGCTTTCCGACATGGTTCGCCATGTCGACTACATGGTCGAGCGCATGGGCATCGAATGCGTGGCGCTCGGATCGGATTTCGATGGTGCGACGATCCCCGAGGGGATCGCCGACGCAGCCGGTAACCAGGCGCTCGTTGCCGCGTTGAGAGGTGCCGGATATGGTGACGCCGAACTGGCAAAGATATGCCGGGAGAACTGGTGGAGAGTTCTGGGACAGGCTTGGCACGAGGCCGCCTGAACCATGAAGAAGGGGCCCAAAAGGGCGCAAACGAGGGAACTGCAAAAATGATGCACAAGCTCAATGGACGTCTTCGCCTTCTGACCGCTTCGGCGGCGCTGGCCATGGTCATGGCCGCCACCGCGCCGGCCTTCGCCGAAACGCCGAAGGACACGCTGGTCGAAGCCTTTGCGATCGACGACGTCATTTCGATGGATCCGGGCGAAGCCTTCGAGCTGACCGCCGCCGAAATCACCGGCAACACCTACAGCATGCTGGTGCGCCTCGACATCAACGATACCTCCAAGGTCGTCGGCGATCTCGCCGAGAGCTGGACCGTGTCCGACGATGGCCTGACCTACACCTTCAAACTCAAGTCCGGCCTGAAGTTTGCCTCCGGCAACCCGGTGACCGCGGAAGACGTGGCCTGGTCATTCGAGCGCGCCGTGAAGCTGGACAAGAGCCCGGCGTTCATCCTTACCCAGTTCGGCCTTACCGGCGACAACGTCACCGAAAAGGCGAAGGCAACGGACGAGCAGACCTTCGTCTTCACCGTCGACCAGCCCTATGCGCCGAGCTTCGTGCTCAACTGCCTGACGGCGACCGTCGCCGCCGTGCTCGACAAGAAGCTCGTTCTCGAACACGCCAAGGCAGTAACCCCAAGCGACGACTTCAAGTACGACAACGACTTTGGCAACGAATGGCTGAAGACCGGCTATGCCGGCTCCGGTCCGTTCAAGCTGCGCGAATGGCGCGCCAACGAGGTCATCGTTCTCGAACGCAACGACAACTACTATGGCGAACAGGCAAAGCTCGCCCGCGTCATCTATCGCCACATGAAGGAAAGCTCCGGCCAGCGCCTGGCGCTCGAAGCCGGTGACATCGACGTTGCCCGCAACCTTGAGCCCGGCGATCTCGATGCCGTGTCGAAGAATGCCGATCTTGCCGCCACCAGCGCGCCCAAGGGCACGGTCTACTACATCAGCCTCAACCAGAAGAACGCCAACCTCGCCAAGCCCGAGGTGCGCGAGGCCTTCAAGTACCTGGTCGACTATGATGCGCTCGGCTCGACCATCATCAAGGGTATCGGCGAAATCCACCAGAGCTTCCTGCCGAAGGGCGTACTCGGCGCTCTCGACGAGAACCCCTACAAGCTCGACGTCGCCAAGGCGAAGGAACTGCTCGCAAAGGCCGGCCTTGCCGACGGCTTCACCGTCACCATGGACGTTCGCAACGGCCAGCCGGTCACCGGCATTGCCGAATCCTTCCAGCAGACGCTCGGCCAGGCCGGCGTGAAGCTCGAAATCATCCCTGGCGACGGCAAGCAGACGCTGACGAAGTATCGTGCCCGTAACCACGACATGTACATCGGCCAGTGGGGCATGGA
This sequence comes from Ensifer sp. VA4, assembly GCF_055710065.1. Classification (NCBI taxonomy): domain Bacteria; kingdom Pseudomonadati; phylum Pseudomonadota; class Alphaproteobacteria; order Hyphomicrobiales; family Rhizobiaceae; genus Ensifer; species Ensifer sp. VA4. The sequence continues at coordinate 131,735 of NZ_JBVQPO010000010.1, forward strand.
CTATTTCGATCCGAACTCGAATGCGGAAACCTTCACCAGCAACCCCGACAATTCCGACGAAGGCAAGAACAAGACGCTTGCCTGGCGCAATGCCTGGGATGTTCCGGAGCTGACAAAGAAGACCAAGGAAGCTCTCCTCGAGCGTGACGGTGCCAAGCGCGCCGAGACCTACAAGGAGCTGCAGAAGACGGTGCTCAACGAAAGCCCCTTCGTCATCATCTTCCAGCAGACCGAAGTCGCCGGCTACCGCGGCAACGTCAAGGGCCTGAAGCTTGGCCCGAGCTTCGACACCAACTTCGTCGCCGGTATCACAAAAGAATAGGCCGTCTCGAAGGAATAAACCGAAAGGATCGTTCCCTTGAGCATGAGCGGAACAGAGACAGTGGGCGGGCGCAAACGCGCCCGTCCCGGCAAGATCGTTGCAGCCGTGCTGCGCTTTCTTGTCGTTGTCGTCACGACATATCTCGGCCTTCTGGCCGTCACCTTCTTCATCGGCCGGGTAATCCCGATCGATCCGGTTCTCGCCGTCCTCGGCGACCGGGCGCCGACGCACGTCGTCGAAAGGACGCGCGAGGCGATGGGGCTGAACCTGCCCCTCTACCAACAATTCTTCATCTATGTCCGCCAGGCGCTGACCGGTGAGTTCGGCGTTTCGGTGCTGACGACCAATCCGGTTATGACCGACATTCGCCGTGTGTTTCCCGCGACGATGGAGCTTGCGACGCTCGGCACGCTCATCGGCGCGCTGATTGGCGTGCCGCTCGGCGTGCTTGCCGCCGTGAAGCGCGGCAGCATCGCCGACCAGATCGTGCGCGTCATCGGCCTCGTCGGCTATTCGGTGCCGATCTTCTGGCTGGCGCTCCTGTCGCTGCTCGTCTTCTATGCGCGGCTGAAGTGGGTCGCCTATCCGGGCCGCATCGATATCGTGTTCGAATACACGTTCACCCCCATTACCGGCTTTTATCTCCTGGATTCGCTCTGGCAGCGGCAATGGGACGTCTTCTTCGACGTGTTCCGCCACATCATCCTGCCGGCCGCGCTGCTCGGCTACTTCTCGCTCGCCTATATCAGCCGCATGACGCGCAGCTTCATGCTCAACGAACTGCAGCAGGAATACATCGTCGCGGCGCGCGCCAAGGGATTGTCCGAGACCCGGATCATCTGGGGACATGCACTGCGCAACGCGGCGGTACCGCTCGTGACCGTGATTGCGCTCTCCTATGCCGGCCTGCTCGAAGGCTCGGTGCTGACCGAAACCGTCTTCGCCTGGCCGGGCCTAGGCCTCTACATCACCAACTCGCTGCAGAATGCCGACATGAACGCCGTCCTCGGTGGCACCATCGTCATCGGCTCGGTCTTCATCGGTATCAATCTGCTGTCCGATCTTCTCTACCGGACACTCGACCCGAGGACGCGTCAGCGATGAGCACCATTACCGAAACACGTCCGATGACGCGCCGCGAATGGCTGCTGTCCGATCGCCCGCAGTCGCGCACCCAGGCCCGTCTCGGCCGCGCCTACATGACCTGGCAGCGCTTTGCCGCCAACAGGCTCGCCGTTCTCGGCCTCATCATCCTGTTGGCGCTGGTCTTCGTTGCGGCCTTCGCCGATTTCCTGGCGCCGCATTCCCCCTATCTCGGCGATCTCGCCAATGCCCGGCTGCTGCCGCCCGGAAGCCCCGGCTACCTGCTCGGCACCGACGATCTCGGCCGCGACATCCTCTCGCGGCTGATCCATGGGTCGCGGCTGACGCTCGCCGTCGTGTTGCTCGTTGCAATCATCGCGGCACCCATCGGCCTGATCGTCGGTGCCGTCGCCGGCTATGCGGGCGGTTGGGTCGATGCGGTGCTGATGCGTATCACCGATATCTTCCTGGCCTTCCCGAAGCTGGTCCTGGCGCTCGCCTTCGTTGCGGCACTCGGCCCGGGCATCGAGAATGCGGTCATCGCGATCGCCATCACCTCCTGGCCGCCCTATGCGCGTATCGCCCGCGCCGAGACACTGACGGTGCGCAACTCCGACTATATCGCCGCCGTGCAACTGATGGGCGCGTCGCCCATTCGCATCGTCTTCCGTCACGTGATGCCGATGTGCATGTCGTCGCTGATCGTGCGCGTCACGCTCGACATGGCCGGCATCATCCTGACCGCGGCCGGCCTCGGCTTCCTCGGCCTTGGCGCACAGCCGCCGCTGCCGGAATGGGGCGCGATGATTGCTTCGGGCCGCCGCTTCATCCTCGACCAATGGTGGGTGGCAACCATGCCCGGCATCGCCATCCTCATCGTCAGCCTCGGCTTCAACCTGCTTGGCGACGGCCTGCGCGATGCGCTCGATCCCCGGGAGAGCGGCCAATGAGTGCGCTCCTGACCGTTGAAAACCTCAAGGTTTCGTTCCCGACCCGCACCGGCCTCGTCGAAGCGGTGCGCGGCGTCTCCTTCACGCTCGGCCGCGAACGCCTCGGCATCGTCGGCGAAAGCGGTTCCGGCAAGTCGCAGACGGGCCGTGCCATCATGGGGCTGACGCCTGGTCATGCGCAGGTGACGGCAAAGCAGCTGTCCTTTGACGGGATCGATCTGCTCTCCGCTTCCCCGAAGGTCCGCCGGGATCTCAGGGGCAAACGGATCGCCATGATCCTGCAGGATCCGAAGTATTCGCTGAACCCGGTCATGAGCATCGGCCGGCAGATCGTCGAGACGCTGCGGCAGCATGAAAACGTCAGCCGGGCGGAAGCCCGGGAGAGGGCGCTCGACATGCTGGCGGCCGTGCAGATCCGCGATCCGAAGCGCGTCTATGATCTCTATCCGCACGAGGTTTCGGGCGGCATGGGGCAGCGCGCGATGATCGCCATGATGCTGGTTGCCGGGCCGGAACTCCTGATTGCCGACGAACCGACATCGGCGCTCGACGTGACGGTACAGCTCGAAGTGCTTGGTATCCTCGACAAGCTCGTTGCCGAGCGCGGCATGGGCCTGATCTTCGTATCGCACGACCTGCGCCTGGTCTCGTCCTTCTGTGACCGGGTCATCGTCATGTATGCCGGCAGGATCGTCGAGGAACTGGCGGCATCCGAACTCGCCAACGCCAGGCATCCCTATACCCAAGGTTTGCTGAACTGCATGCCGGCGATCGGGTCCGATCGCCATCCCCTGCCGGTTCTCGACCGCAAGCCGGAGTGGGCTCAATGACATCAGCCGTTTCCGTCTCGAACCTCTCCGTCACCTATGACGACTTCAAGGCGCTGAACGACGTCAGCGTCGAGATCGCGCCGGGCGAATCCTTCGGGCTCGTCGGCGAATCCGGATCGGGCAAGTCGACTTTGCTGCGGGCGATTGCCGGCTTGGCGCCAGCCACGGGCGGCACTATCCGGGTTCATGACCGCGCGCTGCAGGGGACCAAGCGCGACAAGGCCTTCTATCGCGCCGTGCAGATGGTCTTCCAGGATCCCTACGGTTCGCTGCACCCGCGCCAGACGATCGACCGGCAATTGCTGGAACCCCTGGCGATCCACGGCGTGGCCGACGGCGAACGCCGCATCCTGAAGGCGCTTGACGAGGTCGGTCTCGGATCCGGGTTCCGGTTCCGCTATCCGCACCAGCTCTCGGGCGGTCAGCGCCAGCGGGTCGCGATCGCCCGCGCGCTGATCCTCGAGCCATCGATCCTGTTGCTCGACGAGCCGACCTCGGCGCTCGACGCCTCGGTGCAGGCGGAGGTCCTGAACCTGCTGGAACAGGTCAGGCGCAACCACAGGCTCACCTTCATCATGGTCAGCCACGACCTCGGCGTCGTCACCCATATGTGCGACCGGCTGGCGGTCATGCAGGGCGGGCGTGTCGTGGAGCGCCTGTCCTCGGCGGATCTCGTCGCCGGGCGGATCGGTGAGGACTACACGCGCAGCCTGATGGTCGCGAGCAAGGGCTTCCAGCGCAAGGACGTAGCCGCGACCGCGTGACGAGACTGCTGCAAGCGGGGCGGTCGTCCCGCTTGGATGCTTTTCGTCGCAAGGAACGGCGCTAAGTCCGGTCCATTTAGGCGCTTTGCCGCCAGACCGAGGTCGAGTCGGTGATCACCTTTTGGATGCGGCGCTGCTCACGCCATTCTCGTCCCATGTCCTTGATGACCGGGCGCGCCTCCGGCGAGAAGATATAGTTCCGGGAGCGGGCGACGTAGGCTTCCATTGCGGGGTTCACGCCCGAATAGAACTGCTTCTCCGGATCGCGGGAGAGATCCATCAGGCCGGCGCAGTGCCGCGCAAATCCACCACGCAGGATGGACGGAGACGTCGTGAATTTCGGGAAGGTGCGGAACAGCGGGATCTTGATCCCGAGCAGACGCGCATACTCGTTTCGCCGATGGAAATGGCCCTTGCGTCGGATATCCCAGTTCTGGTCCGCGGTGTGGAACGACACCTGGGTGACCGCCGGATCGGCGAAGGGCGCCAGCAATTCCTCGCCCATGTCCCTCAAGGCAATCCAATCGTCTTCGAGATGGAAGACATAGTCGGCGCTGGTCGCCGACCAGAGTCTCGCGACAGCCGCGCAGAAGCCGGGGCTTTCCGGCTGGAAGACGACCCCGTCGGGGAAGTGGCTGCGGAAGATCTCGACACAGGCACCGTGATCGGCCGTCGATCCGAAGACCGGGTCAAGATTGAGATAGGCTTCGCCTAGTTCAAGGTTGCTGAAAATTCTCTCCCGGAAACTGGCAAGCGTCTGAGCAAGCAGATCCGGGCGCCGAGTGGCGACAAGGCATAGGTCAAAGGTAGACATGGCACCTTCCTAGGCGCTTTGTTTACAACCGTCAATACCCACGCTGCCGCTGAATTTGACGCTGATTTCGGCTATTTTGGGGCAAAAGCGTTTCAGTGCGATAGTTTTTTGATTTTCGTTACTTAGCGAAAGTGCCAGGCGGAAAAGACGTCGACATCTCTTAGCGCCCGGCTCCCTGATCAGAGGATCTGAATTTCCGGAATTGCAACGACAAATTGCCCGCCCCAGGCGCGGATCGCGGCATTGTCGGCGACAATTTCGTCCGTGAGATTCCATGGCAGGATCACGAGATAATCGGGCTTCGCCACTTGCAGATGGGCCGGTGCGTGCACCGGAATGTGGGTGCCCGGCAACAGCTTGCCCTGTTTCAAGTCGTTGCGGTCGACTGCGAAGGCAATCTCGCCCGGCTTCACGCCGCAGACATTGAGGAAGGTGTTTCCCTTGGCCGCGGCGCCATAGGCGGCCACCGTCTTGCCTTCGGCCTTGGCGCGCGCCAGGAACTCCCGAAATCCTTTGCAGACGGCGGCGATCCGGTCATCGAAGGCAGAATAGGTTTCCATCCGCATCAGGCCGGCAGCGGCTTCCTTTTCGCGGACGGCCGCGAGCCTTTCGGTCGCTTGGCGCTTGCCCGAGGCAAGCTGGGCAAACACGCGCAGCGAGCCGCCGTGGGTGGTGAGTTCCTCGACGTCGAACACGTTCAGGCCGGAGCTTGCAAAGATGCGTTCGACGGCGGCCAGCGACAGGTAGGAATAGTGTTCGTGGTAGATCGTGTCGAACTGTATGCCTTCCATGAGGCGCAGGAGATGCGGGAACTCGAACGTCGCCACGCCATCGGGTTTCAACAGGATGGCGAAGCCACCGACGAAATCGGCGATATCGGGAACATGCGCCAGCACGTTGTTGGCCGCCGTCAAATCGGCGCGGATGCCGCGGTTGACGAGGGCCGTCGCGGTTTGCCGGCCGAAGAAGGCCACCTCGGTCGGAACCTTGCGGTCTTCGGCGATCCGCGCCGCATTGGCGGCGGGCTCGACGCCGAGCACCGGCACACCTTTGGCGACGAAGTATTGCAGCAGGTAGCCGTCGTTCGAGGCGATCTCGACGACCTGCGACGAGTTCCCGAGTCCAAAGCGGTCGGTCATGGTGTCGGCGTAGCGGCGAGCGTGCTCCAGCCAACTGCTCGAGAACGAGGAGAGATAGGCGTAACCGTCCGTAAAGATCTCGTCGGCCGGCACGGTCTCCGTCGTCTGCACCAGCAGGCATTCAGAACAGACCATCGCCTTCAGCGGGAACGAGCGTTCACGCGCGATGGCTTCCTCGGTCGGCTCCAGGAACGAGTTCGACCAGGGCGTCGATCCCAGGTCAGCGACGACGGTCGCGAGCGGCGTCGCGCAGAAACGGCAGTTGTGGGACATTGAAGTCGTTAGCCTCTCATGAATGCGTCGATTTGGCCGAGCGTCAGGTCGCGGGCGGAGCCGCCGCGACGCCAGCCATCATACCAGTGCGCCGTCCAGGCGATCGCCTGATCCTGCGAGAGCCTGGCGGTCCAGGACAAGGTTTTCAGCGCGAGCGCGGGATCGAGGCCGAGCGTCTGCATCTCGCGGGGTTGATCCGCCGACGAGTTGTCGCGCCATTGCGTCGGCAGGCCCATGGCGGCCTGGATCGCGCCGGCGACATCGCGCACGGGAATCTGCCGTTCTGCGGGGGAGGGGCCGAAATTCAGCGCGGCAGCTTCGGTTTGGCCCTCGTGCAGGGCCTCGGCATAGACGAAATAGCCGTTGAGGCAATCGAGCACATGCTGCCACGGCCGCGTCGCCATCGGGCTGCGGATATCGAGCATCTCGCCCGACAGCGCGGCACGGACGATGTCGGGGACCAGCCGGTCGACCGAGAAGTCTCCACCGCCCAGCACGTTGCCGCCGCGGGCGGTCGCCACACGGATGCCGCGCTCGCGCAGGAACGAATCGCGCCAGGTGGAGACGACCAGCTCGCAAGCGGCCTTGGAGCCGGAATAGGGGTCATGGCCGCCGAGCATGGCCTCTTCCGGAAAATGCCGGCCGCTTTCGTCGTTGCGGTAGACCTTGTCGGTGGTCACGACAACGATCGTCTTGAGAGCCGGCGCCGCGCGGGCGGCCTCCAGCAGCCGCACGGTTCCCATGACGTTGACGTCGAAGGTTTCGGCCGGCGTCCGGTAGCTTTCGCGCACCAGCGGCTGGGCCGCCATATGCAGCACGATTTCCGGGTCGAACTGTCGCATGGCCGTCGCGAGCGTATCGCCGTCGCGGATATCGCTCAAATGTTCGCCTGCGATTTCGCCAGGCCCGAGCAGGGCGTGCAGGGATGGCTCCGCGGCAGGCGGCAAGGCGTAGCCGGCAACGCGGGCGCCCATTCGAGCCAGCCAGAGCCGCGCCCAGCTTCCCTTGAAACCGGTGTGCCCGGTCAGAAGCACGCGCTTGCCGGCCCAGAAGGCGGGATCGGCCAGCCGGCTCATGACCAGACTTTCCAGGGCGCCGAGCCGTTTTGCCAGAGCTCTTCGAGCTGGTTCTTGTCGCGCAACGTATCCATCGGTCGCCAGAAGCCGTCATGCGGGAAGGCCATCAACTGGCCATCGCGGGCCAGGCCCTCGAGCGGCGTTGTCTCGAACGAGGTGTGGTCGCCCTCGATGCGATCGAGCACGGCCCTGTTGAGGACGAAGAAGCCGCCATTGATGCGGCTGTTGTCGCCGGCGGGCTTCTCGATGAAGCTTTGAACCCGTCCGTCGCTGACGGCGAGGGCGCCATAACGGCCCGGCGGAACCACGCTGGTCACGGTCGCTTCGCGGCCGTGGCTGCGATGGAAATCGGTAAGCGCCTTGATGTCGATGTCGGCAACGCCATCGCCATAGGTGAGGCAGAAAGTATCCCCCAGATGGTCGGCGACGCGCTTCAGGCGTCCGCCGGTCATGGAATCCGTGCCGGTGTCGACGAGCGTCACGCGCCACGGCTCTGCCTTGTTGGAATGAAAGAGCGTCTCGCCGGTCGCCATGTCATAGGTGACGTCGGATGAATGCAGGATGTAGTTGGAGAAGTATTCCTTGATCATATAGCCGCGGTAGCCGAGGCAGATCACGAAATCCGAGAAGCCGTAGTGGCTGTAGATCTTCATGATATGCCAGAGGATCGGCCGCCCGCCGATTTCGATCATCGGCTTGGGTCTCAGATGACTCTCTTCCGAGATGCGCGTGCCGTAACCACCGGCAAGTATGACGACCTTCATGCTCTCTTCCCGCTGTCGCTAGATGCCCATGCAAGGATACCGGGCGGATTGACAACGTTGGCAGCTTCGACCAGAAGTCTATCGGTTCCAGGCACGGGTAGTTATGGCTGAGCATTGAAGCATTTCCCGATTCTGTGCAATCGCGATCAGAATATTCGCTGGTCTATATATGAATATATGCGCACGTACATGACAATCTCGACAAGACCATCACCGTGACGCAAGATTCCGCCTCCCCGGTCTTTTCCGTTGTCATTCCGACGCGCAATCGGCCGGATATCCTGGTCGATGCTGTAGCGAGCGTACTCGAGCAGACCTTTTCCGACCTCGAGCTCATCGTCTCGGACAATTCGCAGTCCGCTGACAGCGAACTCACCCAGGTTGCTCTTGATCAGTTTCGGTCCGACCCTCGCTTTCGCTATATTCGTCCCGACCTTAACTTGCCGATGGTCGATCACTGGGAGTGGGCACTTACCCACGCGAGAGGCCGATATGTCGGTGTCGTCACCGATCGAATGGCGCTGCGTCTCTATGCGCTTGAAGAGGTCTATACGGCGATAGAACGGACCAAGGCGGCAACTGTCGGCTACGCGACGGCGAACGCGCGAGAACTCCCGGGATATCGCGGCCTACGGCGTGGACATGGGGGCGTCGCCACGCGAGAGATCGCGACTGCGGACAAGCTACAGCAGTTTGCGCGCGGCGATTGGCCCAAGGACACGCCGCGGATGCTGAATTCCTTCACGCATCGGGATTTGCTCGCCTCTCTCCGGGAGCGCTATGGCACTGTTTTTACGGGTATATCGCCGGACTATGCCTTCGCGTTCCGAACGCTCGAAGCGTTGAACAGCTACGTGTACATCGACTTTCCATTGCTGGTGACACAGGGAGAAGCGCGGAGCAACGGCAACGCGCTGACGATCGGCGCCGTCACACAAGAGACCACGGACTTCCGGCGGCGGATGCTGGAGGAGCAGGGGGAGTGGCTAAAATATGGACCGATGCCGGGCGATACCAGCGTGCTCCTAAACGGCATCTTGCGTGAATATGCGCTGGCTGCGGAACAGAGCCGGTCCAGCCGATTCCCTCAAATTGAACCCGCAGATTTCTATCGGGGGGCGATGAGCCAGGCCGCGGGTTGGGCGCGCAAGGCGATGCTTCCGCCGGGCGTCGTGAGTGCGCTCGACGAGTATCGGGTAACACACGGTCTGAACCCGATCGCGCTGCCGCACCCGAAGCCGCGGGTTCGGCGCTGTGTGAACCTAGTCGCCGGCGGGAAGATGGGGCCGTTGTCATTGCGGCGGACGATCGCGTCCCTGAGGCTTTCGATCGAGCGCGGCCTCATGAAACTCGGCATAGGTTCGCATTTCGCCGGCCGGACGTTGAGAGATGTCATCCGACAGGACCTGCGCCTTCGTCAACGCGAAGGCAAGTAGCGATTGTATCACCGCGGCTCATGGCAGCGGCGCTTGGACATTTCTTTGGAAACTCGGACTCAGGCGGTAGCGCAGTCGCGCAACACCTGCACGACCCGGCCGATCTCTTCGGCCGTCATGTCGTGATAGCTCGGCAGATTGATCGCCCGGCCGGGAAGGTCATAGGCAACGGTGTTTTCCGGCACGCTTTCGAAGGGTGGCAGCGAGCTCAGCGGCCAGAAGAAAACGCGGGCGTCGATGTTCTCGGCGGCGAAAGCACCCTGCAGTTTTTCCCGCGTGACGTCGGTTTCCGGCGCGAAAACGACCGTCGGCATCCAGAAGCCGTTCTTCGTATCCGCCGGTTCCGGGTTCATGGAAATGGCGTTCACGCCCGCGAGTTGTTCCTGATAGGCGTAGAAGATCTCGCGCTTGCGCTCGACCAGTTCGTTCACGCGTTCGATCTGGGCGAGACCCACGGCCGCCTGCAGGTTCGACATCTTATATTTGAAACCGACCTCGTCCGGCCAGAACTGCTTCTTTTGTCCGCGCGCCCGGCCGTGATTGGAAAGAGTCAGCACCTTTTCGTAGAGCTTGCTGTCGCTGGTGACGAACATGCCGCCTTCGCCGGTCGTCACGGTCTTGGTGCCGTGGAACGAAAATGCACCGAAGGCGCCGAGCGAGCCGGCCTTGCGTCCGCGCCATTCCGATCCGAGTGCTTCGGCTGCGTCCTCGACAACGGGGATGTCGTGCCGCGCGCCGATTGCGAGCAGGCGGTCCATGTCGCAGAGATTGCCGTAGATGTGCACGGCGATGATCGCCTTGGTCTTCGGCGTGATCGCCGCCGCCGCTTTCTCGGGATCGATGCACCAGCTGTCGGGGAGCACATCGACAAAGACAGGCTTTGCTGCGAGGTGGACGATCGGGGCGGCGGATGCGGTCCAGTTCGTGTCGGCGAGAATGACTTCATCGCCCGGCCCGACGCCGAGGGCGGCAAGGCCCATGTGCAGCGCGCCGGTGCAGCTTGACGTCGAGATCGCATGGGTGACGCCGAGATGGGCGGCAAAGGCGGCCTCGAAGCGGTTGATGTAGTCGTAGCAGCGCTCGCCCCAGCCGTTCGCCGCTGCGTCGGTGGCATAGGCGACTTCGCGTTCGGTGATTGAGGGCTTGGTGTAGAGGATGCGAGGTTTCGTCATGTGGGCTGCCTGTGCTCAAGCCGATCGGTCGTTGGTTGCCTCTGCAGCAACGATCTTGTCAATCCGGCCGCCGATCTGCGCGCCGAGATAGAGGTTCTCGTAATAGCGGTCCGGGAAGCCGGCCTGCCGCATATGATGGGCAGTCCGGTCGATGTCATAGGGGACGCGATGGAGCTCGATACCTGCCTCGGAAAGCGTCGCGAAAGCGGCGCGCGGGTCGCCGTCGCGCGGCTGCCCGACCGAGCCGGGATTGCAGAAAGACTTGCTTCCGATCTCCAGACGGACCTGCACATGGGTATGCCCGGCGAACAGCCGTTCGCACCCGTCGGGGAACTGCGCTTCCGAGATCTTGTAGAGATATTCGTCTATCGGATCCTGCCAACTGCCGTGGACGAAGTAGGTCGATCCGTCGATGACATAGGATCGCGATCCGCCGAGCCAGGCGCGTTGATCGGCCGAGATGACGCCTCTCTGGTACTCGATGATGTCGTTGACCATCTTCGATCGCGGGCAGCCTTCGCCGCTGACGATGTAATGGTCGTGATTGCCCATGATGTTCACAATGCCGCGTGCTTTCAGCGCGTCGATGCACTCGCCCGGTTGGGCGTAGTATCCGACGACGTCACCAAGCGAAAGCACTGAGCTGCAGCCGAGTTCGTCGATGCGTGCGAGTACTGCCTGCAGGGCAGGAAGGTTGCCGTGAATGTCGGAAATGATGGCGATCATAGGACGACCAGATCTTCTGAGTAGCGCCAGGCACGGCCCGTTTTGATCTCCGGTGCCTCGGGTTTTTTCCCGTATGCGTAATAGTCGAGGGCCATCGCCGCCTCGTTGTAGCCGAAGGCTGCGCGCAGTGACGTACTGCTCGAGAAGCGGGGATTGATTTCGAGCAGATAGGGGGTCGTGCCCTCTAGCCGGAACTGATAGTTCGTCGGCCCAAGCGGCTTGAAGTGTTCGGCAAGCTGCTGAACCGCTTTCGTGATGACGGGAGCATCGACGACCTCGGCATATTGCGTGTTGCCGGCGACCGACAATCTCCGACGGAAGATGATCGGCGGCAGCATCGTGCCGTCGCCGAGGCCGAATGCACCGACGGTGTATTCTTGATCGTCCGTGCCGACACGTTTTTGAATGAGGAAATCGTCGGCGCTCTTGTGCGTCCAGTAGTCGAAATCCGCCTTGTCACGAAGCAGCACGATGCCTCGTGAGCCATTTCCGCGGCGGGGCTTCAAGAGCAACGGCAAGGGGCCCAGTTCGCGTTCGCAGTCGGCAAGGTTCCGGTTGAGCGTACTCGGGATTGCCGGAAGTCCGGCCTGCAACAGGACCGTGCCCATGTCCCATTTGTCCTGAGCGAGGGCAATCAGATGGGCCGTGTTCAGCGCTATCCGCGTCGCTATCGTGTCGAACACGGCGCGGTGTTCGTTGAAAAACAGAACATCGTGCTCCAGGCCAGGCAGCACCACCGCGACGTCTTCGCGCTGCAGCAGATCCAGCCAGAAATCGAGATACTCCGGTGAGGCCTCGTCGCAGGCCGGCTTGGCGACGAAATGGTCGCACCAATGCCGGCCGATGCCATCGGCGTCCCGATCGACGCCGACGATGCGGATCGGGGTATCCAGCTTTCGCAGCGATGCGGCGATCCCTTGGCCGATGATCGCGCCGACTGCCGTTACGACAACCGTGATCGTCCGTTGCGGCTGCTTGTCGGCTTTGTCCATCATTTCACGTCCATTGGTCCGAAGGCGCTGGCCGTACCGGCATCCCGGATGCCGCTGATGCCTTCGTGCATTGTGGCCAAGGAGAGCTTCCCCAACGTCGTCAGCGTCCCCTCCGCTGCGGGGGTGTCAACAGGCCGGAAGGACGTCTTTTCCGGTGCGACTTCGACCGCTCCGCCACGACCGAACACGTCGTAAGCGATATCGGCGATATCACGGTAGCTCAAGGGATCGGGGTGAACTGCCGCATGGACACCCGACAGCCCTTTTTGCGCCGCACGTATCATCAGATCTGCGGCATCGCGTACATGGAGGAAGTTTTGAGAACCCCGCGAATCCGGCATCCGAATGGTCGCACCACGAGAGGCGTAGGCGATGATCCGGCCGAACCACGGCTGATGGGCGCAGCATCGCCCTTCGGTATCGTACAGTTGTGACAGTCGAAGGCTGCAGAAGAGCTTGCCCTGCTTTTGCAACTGCCAGCTCAACAGCTGCTCGGCCAGAGCTTTGGTGAGCCCATAGGATGTGAACCGGTCTCGGTTCAGGTTTTCATAGGACCAGATTGAGCCGGCATAGACCAAGGCTCTTGCATTCAGCCGAAGGACGAGTTCGGCAACGCCCAGGGAGCTCGTGGTGTTCGTTGCGTAGTTCTGCCTCAGGCCGGCATCGCTGTCGTCGCCAAAGCTCGAGGCGCAATGGAAGACGATATCGGCGGACGCGCCGGAGGTGCCGGCGAGAGCGCCTTCCAGGTCAAAGAAGAGATCGTCCTCGGACGAGCGCCCGACGCTCAGCGTTTCAATGCCGCACGCTCGAAGCTGTGCAACCACATGACTGCCAAGCATCGATCGTGCGCCGATGACGGCCGCCTTCTTCATGTCGGCTCGGCTTCCATCAAAAGGCCGACGCACAGATCCGGGAATTCGATGCCGACCTGCAGCATGGCCTGCAAATTGGCCTGGAAATCGGGCAGCGTCTGTAGCACCGGCAGCGGCAGCGGTTTCAGGTAGATGCCTTCCTCATGCACGACCCGGAACCCATGGTTTTGCAACTCGCTGCGGAACGTGTCGCGGCAGTATTGGCGCTTGTGTCCAAGGGCGAGATCGTTGGCGTTCAGGCTATAGATGTCATCGATCTTGCCGAGCTCCAGGCCGAGCCGGCGGTTCAGGGATTTTGCATTCGGCACGGCAGCAAAGAGCCGGCCGCCGGGCTTGAGGAAGCGCTTGAAGCGATCCAGCACATAGCCGGGATCGTCCACGTGCTCGAGGATGAAGCCCATCACGATGACGTCGAAGCGCTCGTCGGTGTCGAAGTTCTCGAAATAGGAGAAAACGATTTCGCCGGCGAAATCGGGGCTCTTCTCCTTGAAGAGGTCGATCACCAGCTGCGATCCTTCGACGATCACATGACGCTCGCAAACCGCGTTGAAGAGATGCGGGGTGTAGCCGTGACCGATGCCAAGGTCCAGCAATGAATGGCAGGACCCGAAGCGCTTGACCACACGCTGCGGATACCAGTTGAGGATCAGGTCGTTTTCAATGGCGGTCGGCGCATTCGGAAGGTATTCCGATGCGACGGCATCCAGGTTCTCGGAGGTCATTGCGTAAATTCCTTCCAATCGATCGCTCCCGACCGCACGACACTTGCACCTTCCGGCCCACAATTGGCAACAAGATCCAGGCCGGTAACATAAGGGGTGAATTCGCCATAGAGTTGCGGATAGGGGGTGAGCTCGTAGCTCATGTAGCGCACGTTGATGCCGTTGCGCTCGAAGAGTTCGTGGTCGAGATAGTTTTTTGCCCCGTGGCCCGTGACGTAGATGCTGCCGTCGAGCCGGGTGACGATATCGTAAAGCCGCTGGCTACCCGAGCCGCCGATGCCGAGCGCGCGCGCGTTCAAGAACTCCGGGGCCGGGAGATCGAAATAGCGCACGAGCTCGAGGATCGAATGACGGGCAAGCTCGGCCAATGTCGGCGCATTCCGATTAAAGACCTTGTCCACGATCTTCAGCATGTCGTCGCGGAATGGGGCCTTCTGGTAGGCGTGCTGCAGGACCTTTCGGTGCTTGCTTCGCCAGTCTTCGCGGTCATCGATGACGACCTCGTCGATCAGGTCGCCCTGGTGATGATCCCGCAACGGAACCGTGATCCAATTCCGGCCGCCGCTGGTCTTCACCTGCACCCTGTTAAAGAAGCCCCGGGCAAACTGAACGTCGTCGTAGTGCACAAAGACATCCGCCAGGCGGACCTGTTCGAGCAGTCCAACCCAAGGGAAATACATAGATTGCGAGACAACGATGGTGCGGTCCATAAGCTGTTCGTTCGTTACCTTGCCGTGGGGATAGTTTCCTTGGCCCTGGTTGCCGGCGTCAGGCGCTGACGCATTTCAGATAGCCGCGCGGCGAGCTTGAAAGCACGAGCTTGCCGTTCAATGCCTCGTCGGCCTCAAAGCGGGTTGTCTCTTCCATGTAAGCCGTGAGCGCCGCGTAGGGCTCGTCGCCGGCGCGCCAGATTTTTGAGCGCTTGGTGGGGGTCTGCGATGCGTCGGCCCAGCCGAGAACCGTATCCGCCACCACCATGTACTGGCCTTCGGTGACGAGCGGGCCGTAGGCGCGCAATTCGTCCAGCACGTGGTCGCGGCTATGGTCGCTGTCGAGCACCACCATGACCGAGGCGCCCTCCGGGATTTCGGCCTTCACCTTCGCCAGCGTTTCGGCCGTCGTCGACGGGCCCTCGATCAGCGTGATGCGCGAGGACATCGGGTGCTTTTCGATCGAGTCGCGATTGTGGGCGCGGATGTCGATGTCGACGCCGATGACCCTGCCCTTGCCGATCAGTTGCAGCATCGCGGCCATGAAGATCACCGATCCGCCACGGGCGACGCCCGTTTCGATGATGACGTCCGGCTTGGTGTTCCAGATGACTTCCTGGGTTGCCATGACGTCGGCCGGCATCTGGATGATCGGCACGCCCATGAACGACCAGAGGTAGGAATAGTCGTATTTGTCGAGCGTCACCAGCGTGTCGAGAGATTGGCGAAAGGCGGCGTCGTCCTTACCGAGCGCCAGCGCCATTTCCTTCTTGTGAGCCTCGAATGCGAGACGATCGTCTGCTACTGCCATAACTGCTGATGTCCTTTTTCGGATACAATCCACCAATATGCCGGAGGTCGCGATTCGCGATCTGGCAGCCTCGTCGATTCGTAATCGCTTTCCTGTGAACGCTTTCATGTCGGCAATTGCAAATACGGTCAAGGCCGGTTTCTTAAGGGGGAAAAGAGAGGGCGTCTCGCTCGCTCGTGGAAGTTTCAAATGTCGCGCTTCAACCGAGTTCCCACACCCCTCGCGGGTCTCATTGTCGTCGAACGTCAGCGCTTTGGCGATGATCGCGGCTTCTTTTCGCGCTTCTTCTGCCGCGAGGAACTTGCCGATTTTGGCGCAGACGGTTCGATCGCGCAGATCAATCACACGTTGACACGAGCGGCAGGCACGGTTCGCGGCATGCATTTCCAGCGGGCGCCGCACGACGAGACGAAATTTGTCTCTTGTCTTGCCGGCACGATCTTCGATGTTGCCGTCGACATGCGGCCGGACTCCCCGACCTACCTCCAATGGCATGGCGAGGTGCTGAGCGCGGAAAACGGGAGATCGATGATGATCCCCGGTGGTTTCGCGCATGGGTTCCAGACGCTTTGCGCCGACTGCGAGTTGATCTACCTGCACGACAAGCCCTATGCGCCGCAGGCCGAAGGCGGCCTCAATGCCCTGGATCCAAGGC
Organism: Ensifer sp. VA4; assembly: GCF_055710065.1. Classification (NCBI taxonomy): domain Bacteria; kingdom Pseudomonadati; phylum Pseudomonadota; class Alphaproteobacteria; order Hyphomicrobiales; family Rhizobiaceae; genus Ensifer; species Ensifer sp. VA4. Next base: position 147,846 of record NZ_JBVQPO010000010.1, read on the forward strand.
TGGGGATCGCCTGGCCTTTGCCGGTCGCGCAGATGTCGGCGCGCGATCAGGCTTTCTCCATGCTCAAGGCTGAGCGCTGACTGCCGCACGCTGACCATCGTTGACTTCATGGTGGATGGGTGGACAATGACCTTTCCGCGCCACCACGAGAGAGAAGGGGTGTCGACGATGACGATCGCCAGAAAACTTCAAGACTATATCGATGATGCGGGTGTTGCCTATGACACCGTCGCCCATCATCGTACTTCCACCACCAGCCAGACTGCGAGAGCGGCGCATGTACCCGGCAACAGGCTTGCCAAATCCGTGGTCGTCCACCACGAGATGGGCTACGTGCTCGCCGTTGTGCCGAGCACGCACCGGGTTGAACTCTCCACCTTGCAGGACGTGATGGACCGGCGCCTCGGTCTCGCTTCGGAGGAGGAGGTCTGCAACCTCTTCGCCGATTGCGATATCGGCGCGGTGCCGCCCATCGGTTCGGCCTATGACGTGCCGGTGTTGCTCGACGAAAGTCTGGGCGACGTAAACGACGTCTACTTCGAGGGCGGCGACCACAAGACGCTGGTGCACATGAGCGGGTCGAACTTCCGCAACCTGATGAAGGGTGCGCAGATCGCTCGCTTCAGCCACCCGGCGTAACGGCCGCGCAGTGGTGAATTGCCAAGACCGGCGGTTCGCCGGCGGCGGCGTTCGTGCGCGCGAATCGCTTGGACCGGAAATGATGGCCAACCGATGGTGAGCATGGGCGCGCTGGAACGCTACCTGTCGGGCCTATCGGAGCGGCGGCGGGGGAACTCGGACCGCGCCGGCCATCGAGCCGATTGCGGGCAACGTGATTGGCAAGCGTTGCATCGGCTCCACGAGGCCGCGACGGCGATCTTCGCCTAAATGTAATCCGCCGATGTCGTGAAATTCGACAATAACCAGCGTGCCGTTGTTGCGAATGCCGAGTAGAGCCAATCGACTATGGCGCATTCGCAAACGTCACGTTCCGGTATTGTTCACTGGGTGGCCGCTCCGGTGACAAATCCCATGTTCTAGACCTGCAGAGCATGCAAAATCGTCCGATGGTCTGCAGCTATCGGCAAAACAATCCTTGCGAAATAGTCACTGAAAGAATCGGTATCTGACAATTTTCCGTTGTGACAAATGAAAAATCTGCTTTACTGCGCCTCGCTGCTTGGCTTTTCGGGGGATATTGCCGATGGAGTGTACCCGCAGGGATATTATGCTTGGTGGTTTGGCGCTGCTCGGCGCCGGCGCGGTCCAGAAGCCGGCCTTTGCCGCAGCGACGTCCTATTTTGCCGGCCCGGCTGTCGACAATGGCGTGACCTATCGAAGCACGAATTTCGCCAAGATCGACAGGAAATGGCAGCGCCAGGTCGTCAAGTATTTCAGCAGCGAGCCGATCGGCACCGTGGTCGTCGATACCAGGCACCATTTTCTCTACCTGATCATGGAGAACAAAACGGCCATCCGCTATGGCGTCGGCGTCGGGCGCGAGGGCTTCAAATGGTATGGCCGCGCCACGATCGACCGCAAATCGCTCTGGCCGCGGTGGACGCCGCCGCCGGAGATGCGGGAGCGCCACCCCGAACTGCCTGAATTCGTCGACGGCGGCTCGCCGAAGAACCCGCTTGGCCCGCGCGCAATGTACCTGCTTCGCGATGGCGTCGATACCGGCTATCGCTTCCACGGTACGCTGGAGCCGGGCAGCATCGGCAAGGATGCTTCCAGCGGTTGCATCCGCATGTTCAACGAAGATGCGATCGATCTTTATCAGCGGTGCCCGATCGGCACAGCCGTGCAGGTCCTGCCGCATATTGCCGACAAGGCCCCCGAGGTCAGCCAAGCAACCCCGGTCGCAAATCCGGTCGAATGAGGAAAATCACCCTGATGCCCGCTATGCCCGGATATACGAGGCTGCTTTCTGTTGCGGCCATTCTGCTGACCTTGACCGCCTGCAGCACCACCGAGATTGCCGCGGTCGAAGAACCGGCCGTGGCGCCGATGACCGGACAAACCGACGATCCGGCGCCCGGTTTCGAAACGGTTGCCGCTGGCAGCGAAGAGGACTTCATCCTCAATGTCGGCCGCCGGACCTACTTCACGCAGGACTCGGCCACGCTCGATTCCGTCGCCAAGGCAACGTTGGACAAGCAGGCCATCTGGCTGAACAGCAATCCGCGCTGGCTCGTCAAGCTGCAGGGCTTTTCCGACGATTCCGGTTCCGCGTCGAAGATGGCGACGCTGTCGCAGCAACGCGCCGATGCGGTCATGGCCTATCTCAGCTCGAAAGGCGTGGACCCGAACCGCATGTGGGCCAAGGGCTACGGCAATGACCGCGAGGTCCGCGACTGCACGGAGCGCTCCTGCAAGGTACAGAACCGCCGCGTCGTCTCCAATCTACGCACCGAGCGCGACGCGATCTGATCGCGCGCCGGACGGGTCGGTCTTGTAGGCTCCGGCGGGAGCCTGCTCAGTGAAACCTGCGACAACGGCAAGAGCCGTGTTCAGTGCGAAACCGATACAGAATGCGACTATACGAAGCATGGATGTTTCCTTGAAACCATCGTGTTGAAAGGGGCTATTCAGGCCGCCTTATCGCGGCCAATCGCCTGGATCTTGTCCCAGATGTCTCCGGGGCGGGGAACGTCGAGGTCGAACACTATTTCGAACATGTCCGCGAGATGGTCCGCGCTTGTAATGCGCCGCTCGCTAACGCCGTTGGGCGTGACCGTGCGCAAGCGGTCGTTCTGCAGGGCGACATAGCCGTCGGCGGTATGACGCAGGACCGCCAACGCATTCGTGAACGGTGACCCGGGATCGCCCATCAACCAGCCCTGCGTGGCGGCCATGGCGGCCTCGTCGCTGTGGTCGGCCCGGAAATCGAAGCTGCGCGCGATGCCATGCGCGTGATTGTTGAAGCGCAACCAGCCGTCCTCCGTCGGCATGATCGAAAAATCGAAACCGCGCTGGCTGATCGGTCCGACGGCAAGCGGCACGGGTTCGATGATGGCATCGGCCACGCCGACCTCGGCGAGATAGGCGCGGTCGAGATCGACACGCAGGGTCAGGTGATTGCCGATGGCGATGTCGCCCAGTTTTTCACGATCAACGCCACCGCAAAGGCGGGTCACCCGGAAACCGAGCGCATCGAGCGCTGCGCCGAAGAGACCGTTCATCTCGTAGCACCAGCCGCCGCGCCTGCCCTTCACCATCTTGGCGAAGGCGGATGCCGGGATGACCGAGGACGGCCATCCCATGAAGGCATCCAGCGCCTCCCAGCTGAAGGTCAGCAGGTGAGCGCGGTGCAGTTTCGACAGGCTGTGCAGGTCGAGAGAAGATGGCCGCTCGACGCCGATCCTTGCGAGATAGGCGTCCAGCTGGGCGGCTGTCAGGGTCATTGCGTTTTCGTTTGAAGGCATGCGTGTCATCCTTCGGTCTCCTTTCGATGGACCGTTGTTGCGGTTCTCGGTGCTGTGGTTCAGGGCGGGCAGTCGCTGGATCAGGCGACCTTGCGATCCTTGCCGGGGCGATCTTCGTCGGGCAGGAAGGTCAGGCCGAAATCCATTGCGACGGCGGCGATCTGCTCGGGCGTTTCAGGCTTGCAGAGCTCGATGATCGGAAAGAAGCTCTCGAACCCGCCCGGTGTTACGACGACCATCAGATGGCCTTCCGTCTCTCCAATGTTCCGGAAGCGATGCGGCACGCCGCGCGGCAGCGCGATGCAGCCCCCCTCTGCCAGTTCGACGTAGTCGCCGGCACACCAGAAGCCGAAGCAGCCGGACAGCACGCGGAAGAACTCGTCCTCGCGCTCATGCACATGAAGCGGCGGTCCCTCTCCGGGCGGCACGATGGCCTCAAGCATGCCCAGCGCGCCGCCTGTATTGGCCGCCATCATGCGTATGATGTGTTTGCCGAACGCCATTGCCGGCGTTCCATGGCCGGGCGGTGATGCCGCCGCATAGGTGAATGTCTTCATGTCGGGTCTCCATCTGCTTGAGGACACCCATCGATTACTTTGTGCCGCGTCTCATGATAAGATCGATGAATTGACATCATTGAGTGGATAATCGCTCTCATGAAAACGCTCGATCCGCTTGACGGGATTGCCGCCTTTCTGTCGGTTTCCACGCATCTCAGTTTCTCCAAGGCGGCGGACGAGCTCGGCATGTCGCGCGCGACGGTGGGGGCGCAGGTGAGGCAGCTTGAGGATCGCCTCGGCATCCGCCTCTTCCAGAGATCGACGCGCAAGGTCGCCCTGACCGAGGCGGGCGCTGCCTACCGGGAAGCGCTCTCGGGAATCCTGCCGCAGATAAGGGAGGCCGAACGGGCGGCAACCTCGTTCCAGAAGGAAGCCGTCGGGCGATTGCGGGTGTCCGCGCCGCCCGATCTCGGGCATCTGGTGATCGTCCCGGCGGTTTCGGAGTTCCTCAAGCTGAACCCGGCTGTGTCCATCGAACTCGACCTGTCGCATCGGGCCGTAAACCTGATCGAGGATGGCTTCGACCTTGCAATTCGAGGGCGCCTTTCGGTCGATATCAATCTCATCACCCGGCAACTGGCGACATCGTCAATCATGATTTGCGCTTCGCCCGCTTACATTGCCGAACATGGTGCACCGGAGACGCCGCATGACCTCGCACACCACTCCTGTCTCCACTTTGCCGAACTAAGATGGGGTCGGATCTGGCCGTTCAGCAGGAACGGTGAGGAGTATCGCATTCCGATCGTGCCCCGGCTGGAACTCAATCACAGCCTTGGCCTGCGCGACGCCGCCTTGCTGGGAGTCGGTATCGTTCTCCTGCCCGATTTTATCGTCGGCGAAGACCTCAGACAGGGCCGGTTGATACGTCTCCTTCCCGACTGGGATATCAGCACGATACAACTGCAAGCGGTCTATCCGGCTAATCGCCATATCGCGGTGAAGGTCCGACGCTTCGTCTCGTTCCTGGCGGGAGTGCTGCGGCCGTAGCGATGAGATATGTCAGCGAAGCGTGTGATAATCGCGTTCGTCGGTGTGCGTTTGACTGATAACTCAATGATTTCAAGGGGAAATTGGCGCACCCGACAGGATTCGAACCTGTGACCTTTGGAATCGGAATCCAACACTCTATCCAGCTGAGCTACGGGTGCATCCGTTGGCGGCAGGGCCGCCGAAGCAGGCTGTGAAGCGGTTCATAGCTTAGCTTTGGCGCCGCATCAATGGTGAAAAGGCGGAGTTCGCAGGGGAATTTGCCGTTGTTGCTGAAAATGCAACTGCTTGCCCTGCCTCTGCCGGTCGGCAAAGGTGCTCGGCGGCGGACCGGTGAGGCGCGCCGCCGAGGATTGCTTCAGGCGACCTGCATCGCGCCGGGGCCGGGGATGGCCTTCGGCGGCACCTTGCCCATGATGATCATGCCGAGCACCTCGTCCTTGGTCACGTCCTCGGTGCGGGCCTCGCCGACGACCTGGCCGTTTTTCATCACCGACACGCGGTCGGCGAGGTCGAAGACGTCGTGGATGTCGTGGCTGATCAGGAAGATGCCGATGCCTTCGCGCTTCAACTGCTTGATGAGGTCGCCGACCTGGGCGGTTTCCTGCGGCCCGAGGGCCGCCGTCGGCTCGTCCATGATCAGGATGCGGGCGTCGAAGAGGATTGCGCGCGCGATCGCCACCGATTGCCGCTGGCCGCCGGAAAGCGCCTTCACCGGTTCCTTGAAGCGCTGGAAGTTGGGATTGAGACGTCCCATGACCTCGCGGGCCTTGGCCTCCATCGCAACGTCGTCGAGCGTACCCCAGGGGGTCCTGAGCTCACGGCCGAGATAGAGATTGGCGGCGGCGTCGACATTGTCGGCGACGGCGAGCGTCTGGTAGATCGTCTCGATGCCGTATTTCTTGGCGTCGCGCGGGTTGTTGATGTCGGCGGGCTCGCCATTGATCAGGATCTCGCCGGCATCGCGCTTGTAGGCGCCGGAAAGGATCTTGATCAGGGTCGACTTGCCGGCGCCGTTGTGGCCGAGCAGGGCCACGACCTCACCGGGGTAGAGGTCGACGGAGGCGTTGTCCACCGCGTGGATGCCGCCGAAGGAGATGGAAATGTTCTTCATTTCCACGAGCGGAGTGCGTTGGTCTTTCATGGTCGACCTCCTTCTTACTTGGCGCGGGCGCGGTAGATGGTGTCGAGCCAGACGGCAACGACCAGAACCACACCGACGACGATGCGCTGGAATGGCGAGTCGATCCCCAAGAGCACCATGCCCGACTGTAGTGATTGCATGACGAGCGCGCCGATCATGGCGCCGGCGATCGTGCCGACACCGCCGGCGAGCGAGGTGCCGCCGATGACCGCGGCGGCGATCGTGTAGAGTTCGTCGAGTTCGCCCTGCGCGTTGGTTGCCGCGTTGAGGCGGGCGGTCGAGATCGCCGCGGCGATGGCGCAGAGAATGCCCATCAGCGTGAAGATCTTGACGGTGACCCAGCGGGTCTTGATGCCGGCGAGTTCCGCAGCCTCAGGGTTGCCGCCGAGCGCGAAGACATAGCGGCCGAAGCGGAGCCGTGTGGCGATAAAGGTCATGACGATGCCGACGGCGACGGCGACGAGCACGGGGATGGCGATACCGTGCGAGATCTGCAGGCCGCCTTCGGGCCAGGCGATGCCGTTGGCGTCGGCATATTTGCGGGCGATGTTGGTCGGCCAGTAGTAGCTGTTGGCGACAGCGATCGCGCCGAGCACCAGGATACAGCCGAGGATCGCCAGGAAATACTCCGCCCAGACCGGACGCAGCGGGAAACGGAAGCGCTTGCGCTGCTTGCGCGAATTGAGGATGGCGGCGACGATGGCGATGCAGGCGAGGATGCCGACGATCCAGCTTGCCGTGGCGCCGATCGAGCCCTCGGTGCCGCCGCCCATCAGGCGGAAGGTGGTGTTCATCGGCGCGACCGTCTGGCCGCTGGTCACGAACCAGGTGGCGCCGCGCCAGACGAGCAGGCCGCCGAGCGTGACGATGAAGGCCGGCACGTTGAGGAAGGCGACGATCGAGCCCTGGAGCGCGCCGATGGCGGCGCCGACGGCGATGCCGCTCAAAAGCGTGATGATCCAGATGGCCGGATGCTCGAGGCCGAGATATTGCGGCAGGAACTTCACCTGCATGACGCCCATAACCATGCCGCAGAAGCCGAGCACGGAGCCGACGGAGAGGTCGATGTTGCGGGTGACGATGATCAGCACCATGCCGGTCGCCATCACGGCGACGGAGGAGGTCTGGACCGTCAGGTTCCACAGGTTGCGCGGCGTCAGGAACAGGCCGCCGGTCATAATCTGGAAGCCGACCCAGATGATGACGAGCGCGCCGACCATGCCGAGCAGTCGGGTGTCGATTTCGGTGGCGCGGAAGAAGCGCTTCACCGGGTTTTCGTCCGCTGTGCGGGCGCGATTCGCTTGTGCGCCCTGCGTGTTGCCTTGTGTGATGTCGGCCATGGACGTGCCTTCCCCCACTTTTTGTGTTGATGTCGCCGCGTCAGATGGCACCAGGAGCCGGGATCGACGCGACAAGTCCGGTGCGACGGCAGAGATCGAGCGTTTCGTTGCGTTGCGCCGGTCGCGCGGGCGGCATTGTCCGCTCGGTGCGTACCTTGCGCAAGCGCCGCAACGGGTTGCGTTGCGGCGCTTGTCTGACGTCAGCGCTCAGTTCTGCTGATGCGGTTTACTTGCAAGCCGCGACGTCGCCCTTGACGCCCTGGCAGGCTTCCGCCTTGGAGATCCAGCCCGCGTCGATGACGACGTTCAGGTTGTCCTTGGTGATCGGCAGCGGTGCGAGGAAGACCGACTGCATGGCCACGCCCTTCGGTCCGCCGTTGAAGGTGGTGACGCCGGCGATTTCTTCCATCTTCTTGCCGCCGGCAAGATCGACGGCGACTTCTGCAGCGCGCTTGCCGAGTTCGCGGGAGTCCTTCCAGACCGAGACGGTCTGCGTGCCCAAGGCAACACGGTTCAGTGCCGCCTTGTCGGCATCCTGACCGGAGACCGGGACCGAGCCGGCGAGGCCCTGTGCATCGAGAGCCGCGATCGAGCCGCCCGCCGTACCGTCGTTGGAAGCGACGACTGCGTCGACCTTGTTGTCGTTGGCGGTCAGGAACTGCTCCATGTTCTTCTGGGCGTTCTCCGGCTTCCAGCCGTCCGTATAGGCTTCGCCGACATTCTTGATCTTGCCGGCGTCGACGGCTTCCTTCAGCACTTCCATTTGTCCGGAGAAGAGGAAGTCGGCGTTCGGATCGGCCGAGGAACCCTTGATGAAGACGTAGTTGCCTTCCGGCTTCACCTTGAACACTTCGCGGGCCTGCATGCGGCCGACTTCCTTGTTGTCGAAGGTGATGTAGAAGGCGGCCGGATTTTCGATCAGGCGGTCGTAGCCGACGACCGGAATGCCTTCGGCGGCGGCCTTTTCGATGGCCGGGCCGATGGCGTCGCTGTCCTGGGCCAGCACGATCAGTGCATTGGCGCCCTGGGCAATCAGCGACTCGATGTCGGTCAGCTGCTTGGCTGCGGACGACTGCGCGTCGGCGGAGATGTACTTGTCACCGGACGCTTCCAGGGCGGCCTTGATGGCGGCTTCGTCGGTTTTCCAGCGCTCTTCCTGGAAGTTGGACCAGGAAACGCCGACGACCAGGTCCTTCGCCTGGGCAACGGAATGCAGGGAAACGATGACGGCAACCCCTGCCATCAGCTTCAAAACGGATTTCATTTCATCCTCCCGAGTGAGGGCCGGCCGAGCGTGCGAACCTCCCGCACCATCCCCCGCCAGCCTTGAATGCTGTCGGAGATCGCGCCGCCACATCGTGCGGAATTATTTTCTCGACAGTCGAGAAAATGAATGTCATGGATTTTGGAGGCTGTCAACACGGCGTGAATGCGGTGGTTGCGGCATCAACAAAGTGCTTCGCGAGCGGTCTCGTGCGTTGTTTCCCGACCGTCGGGAAAATCGGTGCCACAAGGCTGTCGACAAGGCTGTCGGCGCCTTGTCTTGCCGTTCAACAGATGCTTTGGGAGGGGCATGTGTTCGAAGGATCTGCCACTGACAGGGACGTCTCATGCTGACAAAGTCCAGCACTGAGCTCGTGCGTCAGCAGAACAGCGCGCTGGTCCTTGCGGCGCTCAGGCGTGCCGGCAATCTCTCCCATACGGAAATTTCTGCCGAGACGGGGCTTGCCTCGGCGACCGTTTCCGTGATCACCGCGGAACTGGAGAAGGCCGGGGTGCTCGCCAAGGCGGAGCAACAGGTTCAGGGCGGGCGAGGGCGGCCCCGTGTCCTCTTCACGCCGCGGCGCGACTACGGCCACCTCGTGGTCGTCAGGATCTCCTCCGACATCGTGCAATATTCGCTGATCGATTACGGCGGCACGCTTCTCGACCGGTTCGACGAAACGCGAAACCACGGCGAGCGCGGCACGGTTCCTTTCGCCCGCGCATTCGTGGATGCGCTCGAACGCCTGCTGCAGCGTTCGAGGCTGGAGCGGGATCGGGTGCTCGCCGTTTCGATCAGCAGCAAGGGGCTGGTCGACAGCGCGGCGGCGCGGCTTTTGTGGTCGCCGGTCTTCGGCCGGGAAGAGCTGGATTTCGCCGCGTTGCTTGCGCCGCAGTGGCGCGCGAAAGTCATGCTCAGCAACGAGACGCTGCTGGTCGCCCAGGCGCTCGCCGCCCAGGCCGAGCGCAAGCCGGAGGGCGGGTTCAGGGCGCTTGCGGCGATCTCGCTCGGCCACAGCATCGGCCTCGGCGTCGCCCGCAAGAGCCAGAGCGGGGACATGGATGTCAGCGCGCCCAACTTCGGCCATATGCTGCATGCGCCGTCGGCCGGCCTGTGCCGTTGCGGTGCCTATGGCTGCATCGAGGCGGCGGCTGGTTTCTATGGGATTCTGCGTGCCGCGTTCGAGGTGCCGGCGGATACCATCCCCGCCAAATTCGTTCCCGTCGCCGAGCTCGACAAGATTGCCGCCAGTGCGCGGCAGGGGCACCGCATGGCCGGTTATGCATTCCGCCAGGCGGGCATCGCGCTCGGCAACGGCATCTCGCGCATGCTGAGCCTTTATGAACGCATGCCCGTCCACGTCACCGGCCCCGGCATCCGCTACTTCGATCTCATGCTGCCGGGTATCGAGGAGGGACTCGCCCAATCGATGCAGGTTCGTCTCCAGGGCGCTCCCGAAATATCGGTCGTGCCCGACGAGCAACGCCTCGTCTTCGAGGGGCATCTGGAGCGGGCGCTGGGCGCGATCGATGCCGATATCGCCACCACCGGCCTTTCGTGATGACCGGCTGAAGCGCATCGCCCGGCGTGACCATTTTTGGGCTTGTGCCGAAGGCGAACGCCTTTTGGTAATACAATTTACAGTTATTTAGCGACTCCTTGTCAATGTGGCCGTGACGCGGGAGACGTCTATGTTTTCAGTGATTGCATGCATACGCGACGATCATGACTGGCGGCTCATCGTGGCCGCCGCGATCGTCTGCCTGGCAGGCAGCGTCGCAACGATGTTGCTACTGCTGCGTGCCGAGCGAAGCGAAGGCGGCCAGCGCAGCCTCTGGGTTGCCGCCAGCGGCCTTGCCTGCGGTTTCGGCGTCTGGTCGACGCACTTCATCGCGATGCTGGCCTATGACGGTGGCGTGCCGGTTGCTTACGGTCTCTGGGGCACCGCCCTGTCGATGGTCGTAGCCATAGCCGCGTCGTGGATCGCTTTCACAATCTGCCTCAGTGGTGGTTCGCGTCTCTCGATGTGCTGCGGCGGTTTCGTGCTTGGTGCGGGCGTTGCGGCGATGCATTTCACCGGCATGCAGGCGATCGAGATCCACGGGCACATAGCCTATGATCTGCGAGCGACTGGTTCGGCGGTCGTCGCCGGAATGCTGCTGGCGGGTGCTGCGCTCTACGCTTTTCATGTCCTGCGCAGCATGCGGCGGTTGGTCGTCTCCTCACTGCTGCTGGTGCTTGCGATCTGTGCCTTGCACTTCATGTCGATGAGTGGCGTGACGCTGGTGCCAGAGGCCAGTGTCGCCGTCGCCGATACCATTCATCCCGCCTGGCTCGCCGGTGGCGTCATCGCCGCCTCGACCACATTGATCGTGCTCGCCTTCGGTGCGCTCTTCGTCGATCGGCACCTGACCGATCTCCGAGGGCTCGCCAACGCCTCGCTCGAAGGCATGGCGATCGTTTTCGATGGCGTCATCGTTGAAGCCAATGAGCGGTTTTCCGACCTCACCGGTCGACCGCTTGCGGACCTGTCCGGGCGTCGCCCGTCCGAGATCTTCGTCTTCGGCGAGGAGGGGCTGGAGGGACACAAGCGCGGGGACGGTCCCGGCGAGATCGACCTTCTGAATGCCGACGGGCGCACCATCCCCGTGGAGTTCATGTGTCGGACGATCGAGTATCGTGGACGCGAATGCGAAGTGATCTTCGTGCGCGACTTGAGGGCAAGGAAGGAAGCCGAGCGCACCATCGAGCATCTGGCCCATCACGATGCGCTCACCGACTTGCCGAACCGCGCCTTCTTCGACCGCAGGCTGGCCCAGACGCTGGCGGCGGCTTCTGCGCGAGGCGAGGAACTCGCGATCCTCTGCCTCGACCTCGACCGCTTCAAGGCGGTCAACGATATCTTCGGCCACGGCGAAGGTGACCGTATCCTGCGCAAGGTTGCCGACATCCTGCGGGCGGCTGCCGGAGAGCAGGACACGATCGCCCGTCTCGGCGGTGACGAATTCGCAATCATTCAGGTGGGCGGCAGGCAGCCGCAGGCGGCGCGCCTGGTGACGGACCGTATCCTGGCGCTGTTTGCCGCGGAAATGGATACCAATCGCGACCCGACCGCCGTCGGTGTCAGCATCGGCGCCGCGCTCTACCCGACCGACGGGCAGACCGCAGATCAGTTGCGCAACAACGCCGACACGGCGCTCTACCGCGCCAAGCAGAGTGGCAAGGGTATCGCCTGTTTCTTCGACCGGGAAATGGATGAAGCGGTTCGCACCCGCCGGCAGATCGAAAACGACCTGCGCCATGCGGTGCTTCGACGCCAGTTCTTTCTCGAGTACCAGCCGATGGTCGAGGTTCAGAGCGACAGGATCATCGGCTACGAGGCACTTCTGCGCTGGAGCCATCCGCAGCGTGGGCTGATCGGACCCGACGTGTTCATCCCGATCGCAGAGGAAAGCGGCTCGATCATCCAGATCGGCGAGTGGGTGCTGGAGCAGGCTTGCACGGAAGCGGCAAAATGGAGTGAACCGCTGCCGATTTCCGTCAACATTTCGCCGGTCCAGTTCCTGCTGCCCAATCTCTTCGACCAGGTCGCCAGCATCTTGCGCCGGACCGGCCTCGATCCCTGGCGGCTGGAACTCGAAATCACCGAGGCGGCGCTGATGCACAATCGCGAGGACGTGCTGGCGGTACTGGTTCGCCTGCGTATCCTCGGCGTCAGGATCGTCATGGACGATTTCGGCACCGGACATTCGTCGTTGAGCAACCTGCAGACCTTCCCCTTCGACAAGCTGAAGATCGATTGCAGCTTCACTGCCGCCCTCGAAAAGGATCCTTCGGCGCAGGCGATCGTCCGGGCGATCATCGCGCTCGGCCACAGCCTCAAGCTGGCAGTCGTGACCGAAGGCGTCGAGACCGAACGACAACGGCAGATCCTGGCGGAGGAAGGCTGCCTGCAGATACAAGGATTTCTTTCCGGGCGGCCGGGTGCTGCGCCCAGCACCGGCCGGGAAGCGCCACGATGGGCGAAGGTGCCGGCTTGCGCCGAAGGCTGAGACGCCTGGAGCGCCGACTTGCCGCGTGCGGGTGCAAAAAAAGGCCGGGCACGCGGCGCCCGGCCTTTTTGCTTGCTTGGGAGGCGAAGTTCTAAGCCACGCTGATCTGGCGCTTTTCGACAACCGACTTTACGGCTGCGTCGGCGAGCGCCAGTGCGGCAAGGCCGTCCTTGCCGGAAGGCGTGATTTCCGCGCCCTTTTCGATCGCGGCGATGAAGCTCTCGATCTCGTTGGCATAGGCTTCGGTATAGCGGGTCATGAAGAAGTCGTGCAGCGGCGGGCGGGTGTAGCCATCGCCGTTGGCGATCTCGATCGACACCGGCCGCTGGTTCTCAGCCGAAACGGCGCCCTTCGAGCCGTGCACTTCGATGCGCTGGTCGTAGCCATAGGTGGCGCGACGGGAGTTGGAGATGATGGCCTGCTTGCCGGATGCCGTCTGCAGGATCACCGAGACGCTGTCATAGTCGCCGGCTTCGCCGATCGCCGTGTCGACGAGAACGGCGGCGGTTGCTGTCACCGAGACCGGCTCCTCACCGAGCAGGAAGCGGGCCATGTCGAAGTCGTGGATGGTCATGTCGCGGAAGATGCCGCCCGAACGCTTGATGTAGTCGACCGGCGGGGCGCCGGGATCGCGCGAGGTGATCGTCACCATCTCGACGTCGCCGATCTTGCCGGCGTCGATCGCCTGCTTGACGGCCATGAAATGCGGGTCGAAGCGGCGGTTGAAGCCGACCATCAGCTTGGCCTTGGTTTCGTTGACCACCTTGAGGCAGGCCCTGACGCGCTCGACGTCGAGATCGACGGGCTTTTCGCAGAAGATGGCCTTGCCGGCGCGGGCGAAACGCTCGATCAGGTCGGCATGGGTGTCGGTCGGGGTGCAGATGACGACGGCGTCGATGTCCTTGGCGGCTTCGATCGCCTCGATGGTGCGCACGTCGCAGCCATACTGCTTGGCGATGGCTTCGGCAGCGGCGGGGAAGGCATCGGCAACGGCAACAAGCACGGCGTCCGGATTGCCGCTGACGGCTTTCGCGTGAACCTTGCCGATGCGTCCGGCGCCCAGAAGACCAAATCTGACTGTCATCTCTGTTTCTCTCGAAGTCCGGTTCGCGACCGGGAAGGGGCGTGATGATCGGCGCTCATCGCGCAAAGGCGCCGCGGAATGCTGTTTCCGCGAATGGGTCGAAAAGTAGCCACGAAAGATCGCGCGTTGGAACGCTGCGCCGGCGCCTCTCCCTTGGTACCTCCGCTGTCCGTTCGGCCACCCAACCCCGCATAATCGGAATGAAACGGCCGATACGCACATTTTCGGAATTTTTATTCCATTTTGTGCTTTCCCGTCAAGGGGCGTTCGCGGTCCCGGGCTTGCCGTTGTGGACGAACTTCTCGTAAATGGAGCACTCGAGATGAGGCTGCCAGAGGATAGAATGCTCAAGTTCATCGACCCGGACCACCCCTTTTACCGCCCGCTGTGGATCCGTCTACTGATCGTTCTCTTCTGCGCCGTGTGGACGGTGGTCGAGTTCCTTGGCAAGCAGACACTTTGGGGCATGATCTTCCTGGCGATCACCGCCTACGCCTCGGCGGCGCTGCTGATCTTCTACAGGCCGAGCGAGAAGGGCGAGGCAAAGGCCGGGGACGAGGAGCAGGACAAGGGCGACGAGGGTGGCCCCACCGGCTGAGAATCAGGGGCCCGGACTGGTCGCACGCACCTGCCGAGAGGCTTCGTCGATCAGCATGTTGGCGAGTTTCATCCGCACGGTCGCATTGGTGCGGAAGGCAGCCGGTATCCGGTCCGGGTGGTTCAGGGCAGCGAATGCCCGCCGCTTCGCAGCAAGCGTCACGTGCGTTTCGTCGTCTGCGAGCGCCAGTTCCTCGGCGACCTCCGCAAGGCTCGTGCGGCTGAGAAAGTCGGGCATGACGGGCGGGGGCGGCGGTTCCACGAAAGATGCGTCGAGATAGGCGCGCTCGACCGCGCCGAAGGAAGCCAGGCCAATGCTTTCGGCGGCAAAGCTGCTGTCGAACGCCGGGGCATAGGGCGTGGCGACACGCGTCGCTTCGGCCGGTGCAGGTTCGCTATCCTCTTCCTCTTTCAGCCGCTCGAGCACTGACTGAAAGACTGACATTCCAAACATGACGCCTCCAATGGAGGCGCACCATGGCAGCCGGAGATTATCCCGGGCTGATCATCTGATCATGCCGGGCTGATCATTCGATGATGCGGGGCTGATCACTTTGATCATGCCGGGCGGGTCATGCTCGTCCCTGCTTCAGGATGAGGTCGTAGAGCAGTTTGGCGCTTGGCGGCAGTGCGCGTCCCTCCGCCGTGATCAGCCCGTAGGGCTTGATGCGGATCGGGATTTCGGTCTTGAGGATGCGGATTTCTCCGGCCGGCGTACGATTGCCGGCAATCAGGTTGGCGACGTCGAGCGCCACCGGCGCGATCGCATTGGTGTTGCGCACGATGGACAGCGTCAGGATGATCGACGAGGTGTTGATCACGGTTGCCGGCAGCCTGACGCCGGCGGACACGAAGCTGTCCTCGACCGCGCGTCTGAGCAGCGTGCCCGGCGGCTGGAACACCCAGTCATAGGAGGGCAGGTCCTCGGCGCCGACCACGGGCTTGTCAAGCAGCGGATGGCCGTCACGCACGATCAGGCAGACCTCCTCGTAGCCGATTTCCACCATGTTGAAGAGCCGCGGCGGCTGGTCGTCGGGGATGCGCCCGATGATGAAGTCGTGCCGCGCGGCGAGCAGTTCCCTCGCCAGCACGTTGCTGTTTTCGATCTGGACGTTGATTTCGATGCCGGGATAGGCGGTGATCACCTGGCGAATTGCGGGGACCGCGAGGTTGAGCGCCGGGCCGGTGACCGAGCCCAGCGAGACCGAGCCGCCGCTGCCGGTCTTGAGTTCGCTGATTTCGCGCGAGGCCTCCCGAAGCTCCAGAAAGATCGTGCGCGCGCGCCGCGCCAGCGCCTCGCCATAGGGCGTCAGTTCGACGCCGCGGGCGACGCGTTCGCAGACCGGCGCCTTCAGCATAGTCTCGATTTCCGACAGCATGCGCGAGGCCGCCGGCTGCGAGATTCCAAGGGCTTCGGCCGCGGCGCTGATGCGCCGGTGATCGTCGATCGCGAGAATCAGCCGCAGGTGGCTGATCTTCAGGCCGGAACGGAAGAGCGCCGAATCGAAGAGTTCGCCGGTCGTGCCGGCGGTGCCGGGCTTCTGGTCGCGCATTCTCAGCCTCCTTCATTTTCCCCTTGGTTTTCAAGGATTTTCAAAAATCACACTGTTTGCAGGTGCTATATCATTTTTGGTATGCATTCAAAGCGATATTGTATTTGACAGTTATATGTTTTGATTCCAGTTTTCACCCATGTGCCAGCGCATGTGGGAGCATGCGAGGCGGGGAGGCCTCTCCTTCACCTTGATCCGCAGCCAGGGACGAAGATCTCGGGCGGTGGATTACTGCGCATAGACGGAAAGGCTCTGCCTGCCGGCTTCAACTTTTTTGGGAGAGAACTGATGAAATTGATGACTTCGCTTCTCGCAGCCGCTGCGATTTCGATCGCGTCCTTCGCTGCGCCGGTATTTGCGCAGGACAAGGGCACGGTCGGCATTTCCATGCCGACGAAGACGTCGACCCGCTGGATTTCCGACGGCGAGACGATGGAGAAGCTGTTCAAGGAAGCCGGCTACACCCCGGACCTGCAGTTCGCTGACGACGACATTCCGAACCAGCTCGCCCAGATCGAGAACATGGTGACCAAGGGTGCCAAGGTTCTCGTCATCGGCGCCATCGACGGCACGACGCTTTCCGACATCCTGCAGAAGGCCCATGACGCAGGCGTCAAGGTTATTGCCTATGACCGTCTGATCCGCGACTCGGGCAACGTCGACTACTACGCCACCTTCGACAACTTCCAGGTCGGCGTGCAGCAGGCGACGTCGCTGGTCCAGGGCCTCAAGCTCGACGGTGCGACCGAGCCCAAGAACATCGAGCTCTTCGGTGGTTCGCCGGACGACAACAACGCCTTCTTCTTCTATGACGGCGCGATGTCGGTCCTGCAGCCGCTGATCGACAGCGGCAAGATCGTCGTCAAGTCCGGCCAGAAGGGCATGGACCAGGTCGGCACGCTGCGTTGGGACGGTGCGGTTGCCCAGGCCCGCATGGAAAACCTGCTGTCGTCGAACTACACCGATGCCAAGGTCGATGGCGTGCTCTCGCCCTATGACGGCCTCTCGATCGGCATCATCTCGGCGCTGAAGGGCGTCGGCTACGGCTCGGGCGACATGCCGATGCCGGTTGTCACCGGTCAGGACGCGGAACTGCCGTCGGTCAAGTCGATCCTCGCCGGCGAACAGTATTCGTCGATCTTCAAGGATACGCGCGAACTGGCAAAGGTCACCGTCGGCATGGTCAATGCGATCATGGACGGCAAGGAGCCGGAAGTGAACGACACCAAGACCTATGAAAACGGCGTCAAGGTCGTTCCGTCCTACCTCTTGAAGCCGGTTGCCGTCGACAAGTCCAACGTCAAGGACGTGCTCGTCAGCTCGGGCTACTACACCGAAGACCAGATCAACAACTGATCTTTTTGAGCATGGGGGCCCGCGCGACGGCGCGGACCCCTTTTATCCAGATGACGGAGCCGGTACTCTCTCGCAGACTGCCGCTGGAATGACTGAACATGGACAATATCATTCTTGAAATGCGTGGCATCACCAAGACGTTTCCGGGCGTCAAGGCGCTGGACAATGTCAGCTTCAAGGTCCGCGAAGGTGAAATTCACGCACTCGTCGGCGAAAACGGCGCCGGCAAGTCGACGCTGATGAAGGTGCTGAGCGGCGTCTATCCCGCCGGCACCTATGACGGCGAGATCTACTATGACGGCGAAGCCCGCCGCTTCTCGACGATTTCCGACAGCGAAGACCTCGGCATCATCATCATCCACCAGGAACTGGCGCTGGTGCCGCTGCTTTCGATCGCCGAGAACATCTTCCTCGGCAACGAGATCGCCAGCAACGGCGTGATCCACTGGCCGCAGACCTTCGCCCGCACGCAGGAGCTCCTGAAGAAGGTGGGCTTGAGCGAATCCCCGGCAACGCTCATCACCGACATCGGCGTCGGCAAGCAACAGCTGGTCGAGATCGCCAAGGCGCTATCGAAGAAGGTGCGGCTGCTGATCCTCGACGAGCCGACCGCCTCGCTCAACGAAACCGATTCCGATGCGCTGCTGAAGCTCCTGGTGGAGTTTCGCACGCAGGGCATGACCTCGATCATCATTTCGCACAAGCTGAATGAGATCCGGCAGGTCGCCGACCAGATCACCATCCTGCGCGACGGCGGCACGGTCGAGACGCTCGACTGTCACAGCGAAGACATCGGCGAAGACCGGATCATCAAGGGCATGGTCGGCCGTGCCATGGAAGACCGTTATCCGCCGCGCGAGCCGAATATCGGCGAGACGTTGCTGGAGGTGAAGAACTGGAATGTCTTCCACCAGCATCACCGCGACCGGCAGTTCCTGCATGACGTCAATTTCACCGTGCGCGCCGGCGAGGTCGTCGGCATCGCCGGGCTGATGGGCGCAGGGCGCACCGAAACGGCGATGAGCCTCTTCGGCAAGTCCTGGGGCCACAAGATCACCGGCGAGGTGACGATGCGCGGCAAGCCCGTCGATGTCAGCACCATTCCGCGGGCGATCGATGCGGGTCTCGCTTACGTCACCGAGGACCGCAAGCAACTCGGCCTCGTGCTGATCAACAACATCAAGGAGAACACGACGCTCTCCAACCTGAAGGCGGTTGCCTCGAACGGGGTCATCGACGACCGCAAGGAAGCGAAGGTCGCCTCCGACTATCGCTCGAAGCTGCGCATCCGTTCGCACTCGATCTATCAGGAAACGGTCAACCTTTCGGGCGGCAACCAGCAGAAGGTCGTGCTGTCCAAATGGCTGTTCACCAATCCGGAAGTTCTCATACTCGACGAGCCGACACGCGGTATCGATATCGGCGCGAAATATGAGATCTACTCCATCATCAACCAACTTGCCGCCGAGGGTAAAGGCATTCTGATGATATCATCGGAAATGCCGGAGCTGCTTGGAACCTGTGATCGCATCTACGTCATGAATGAGGGCCGCATCGTCGCCGAGCTCTCGAAGGCGGAGGCGAGCCAGGAATCCATCATGCGTGCCATCATGCGTTCAGGGGAGAAACACTAATGGTCGCCGATACGAGCACCCAAACCAACAAGCCCTCGATCGGGGACTATCTCAAGAACAATATCCGCGAATACGGCCTGCTCGTCGCGCTTGTCGTGATCATGCTGTTCTTCCAGTTCGTGACCGACGGCGTGCTGTTCAAGCCGGTCAACATCACCAACCTGGTGCTGCAGAACTCGTTCATCGTCATCATGGCGCTTGGCATGCTGCTGATCATCGTCGCCGGCCATATCGATCTGTCGGTCGGGTCGATCGTCGCCTTCATCGGGGCGATTTCGGCGATCATGCTGGTCAAGTGGGGTCTGCCGGCCTTTGTCGTCATCCCGGCCTGTCTGATCGTCGGCGGCATCATGGGGGCGGCCCAGGGCTATTGGGTTGCCTACCAGAAGATCCCGTCTTTCATCGTCACGCTTGCCGGCATGCTGGTTTTCCGCGGGCTCACCTATGTCGTGCTCGGCGGCCGCCCGATCGGCCCGTTCCCGAAGGAGTTCCAGCTGCTGTCGACCGGCTTCGTTCCGGATTTCCTCAATTTCCTCAATCCGGCACCCGAGACCATTCAGAACGTGGTGGCACTCATCGCGGTCATCGCGCTCGTCGGCTACGCGATCTACGCGGGGCTTCGCGACCGCAAGATCAACGAGCAGCACGGCACGGAGAACGAGCCCTTCGTCTTCTTCGCGGTGCAGATGGCGGTGATCGCCGCCGTGGCGTTGTTCATCGGTTTCCAGCTTGCGACCTACCGCGGCCTGCCGAACGTGCTGATCGCCATGGCCGTTCTCATCGCGCTCTACACCTTCATCACCACGCGCTCGACGATCGGCCGCCGCATCTATGCCATGGGCGGCAACGTCAAGGCGACCAAGCTCTCGGGCATCAATACCGAGCGGCTGACCTTTTACACCTTCGTCAACATGGGCGTGCTGGCGGCACTTGCCGGCATGATCATCACCGCCCGCCTCAACTCGGCAACGCCGAAGGCCGGTGTCGGCTTCGAGCTTGACGTCATCGCGGCCTGCTTCATTGGCGGCGCCTCGGCATCCGGCGGTGTCGGCAAGATCATCGGCGCGGTGATCGGCGCCTTCATCATGGGCGTGATGAACAACGGCATGTCGATCATGGGCATCGGCATCGACTACCAGCAGCTGATCAAGGGTCTCGTCCTGCTCGCTGCCGTCTTCTTCGATGTCTACAACAAGAACAAGGGTTGAGCCGAAAGCCATAAGACCCGACGCGAACCAGTAACATTCACCGGCAGCCGCGGTTGCCAGGATCGGCGGATTGGCCCGCTGGAATTGGGTGGTGAAAGTCACCCACGGGGACGCTTTTGCCTTGAGAAGGCGAAAACTGCGACCCGAACGACGACAGGAAGGACAGGATCGTGCTGATTTCGCAGATCAGGAACGAAGACGGATCGATAACGGTTGCGGTGCGTTTGCCCGGCGAAACCGCGCATGCGATCAAGGGCGCTGCAAGCGTCTATTCCCTGGCGATGGAAGCGGCCAATGCCGGGCGCAGCCTGAAGGAGACGATAGAGGCCAAGGGTCTCGGGGCGACCGTCGATCTCGACAAGGCCTATGCGGAGGGACGCTTCCTGCCGCCGATCACCCATCCGGATCCGGCGCATCTGCACCTGACCGGCACGGGCCTCACCCATCTCGGCTCCGCCGCGACCCGCGACGCCATGCACAAGAAGACGAGCGAGGCGGCCGAGGAAACGCTGACCGACTCGATGAAGATGTTCCGCATGGGGCTCGAAGGCGGCAAGCCGAAGGCCGGCGAGATCGGCGTGCAGCCGGAATGGTTCTACAAGGGTAACGGCACCAGCGCCGTGGCCCCCGGTGCTCCGCTCGTCTCGCCCTCCTTCGCGGAGGATGGGGGTGAAGAGCCGGAAATGGCCGGCATCTACGTGATCTCCGACAAGGGCGTGCCGTTCCGCATCGGTTTTGCCGTCGCCAACGAATTCTCCGACCACAAGACCGAGCGGGTCAACTATCTCTGGCTGGCGCATTCGAAGCTGCGGCAGGCGAGCTTCGGTCCGGAAATCCGCGTCGGCGCAGCACCGGAAGATATCCGCGGCATGTCCCGGATCCTGCGTGGCGGCAAGGTGCTGTGGGAGAAACCGTTCCTGTCTGGCGAAGCCAACATGTCGCACAGTTTCGCCAATCTCGAGCATCATCATTTCAAGTACGAACTGTTCCGCCAGCCGGGTGATATCCACGTTCACATGTTCGGGACGGCGACGCTTTCCTTCGGCGACGGCATTCGCACCGAGGAAGGTGACGTGTTCGAGATCGAGGCGTCGGGCTTCGGCCTTCCGCTCCGCAACGCCCTTGCCATCGCCGCGGAAGAACAGGTCGCCATAAGCCAGCTCTGACACATCTCCTAAGCGCGACCGTTCACGAGGAACGGTCAAGCGCCTTTATCAAGGAGGCTCGAAGCCTATGACGTTGCACCAGAACCTGATTGCCGGCGAGTGGGTCGGCGGTGACGGGGTTGCCAACATCAACCCGTCGAACACCAATGACGTGGTGGGCGAATATGCCCGCGCCTCGGCTGACGATGCGCGCGCGGCGATCGCGGCGGCCAAGGCGGCGTTTCCCGCCTGGTCGCGCTCCGGCATCCTCGAGCGCCATGCGATCCTGAGGAAGACCGCCGACGAGATCCTCGCCCGCAAGGACGAGCTCGGAAAGCTTCTGTCGCGCGAGGAAGGTAAGACGCTGGTCGAAGGCATCGGCGAGACCGTGCGCGCCGGCCAGATCTTCGACTTCTTCGCCGGCGAGTGCCTGCGCCTGGCCGGCGAAGTCCTGCCGTCCGCCCGGCCCAATATCGGCGTCGAGATCACCCGCGAGCCGGTCGGCGTCGTCGGCATCATCACGCCCTGGAACTTCCCGATCGCCATTCCCGCCTGGAAGATCGCCCCGGCGCTCTGCTACGGCAACACCGTCGTCTTCAAGCCGGCCGAGTTGGTGCCCGGCAGTTCCTGGGCGATCGTCGACATCCTCCATCGCGCCGGCCTGCCGAAGGGGGTCTTGAACCTCGTCATGGGCAAGGGCTCGGTCGTCGGCCAAGCGATGCTCGACAGCCCGGATATCCACGCCATCACCTTCACCGGCTCGGTCGGCACCGGCAAGCGCGTCGCTGCCGCCTCCGTCGAGCACAATCGCAAGTACCAGCTGGAGATGGGCGGCAAGAACCCCTTCGTCGTGCTCGACGACGCCGATCTGTCGGTGGCGGTCGAGGCGGCGGTCAATTCCGCCTTCTTCTCCACCGGCCAGCGCTGCACCGCGTCCTCGCGCATCATCGTCACCGAAGGCATTCACGATCGTTTCGTGGCGGCGATGGGCGAACGGATGAAGGGGCTGACGATCGACGATGCGTTGAAGGCCGGCACCCATATCGGCCCGGTGGTCGACGAGAGCCAGCTCAACCAGGACACCGACTACATCGCCATCGGCAAGCAGGAAGGCGCGAAGCTGGCCTTCGGCGGCGAGCTTCTGAAGCGCGACACGCCCGGCTTCTATTTGCAGCCGGCGCTGTTCACCGAGGCGACGAACGCGATGCGCATCAGCCGGGAAGAGATCTTTGGGCCGGTCGCCGCCGTCATCCGCGTCAGGGATTACGACGAAGCGCTCGCCGTCGCCAACGACACGCCCTTCGGCCTGTCCTCCGGCATCGCCACTACTAGCCTCAAGCACGCGACCCATTTCAAGCGCAATGCCGAAGCCGGCATGGTGATGGTCAACCTGCCGACCGCCGGCGTCGACTTCCACGTGCCCTTCGGCGGCCGCAAGGGCTCGTCCTACGGCTCGCGCGAGCAGGGACGCTATGCCGCCGAGTTCTACACCACCGTCAAGACGGCCTACACCCTGGCTTAAGGGAAGCCGTGCAGGGCCCGCGTGATCTGCGCGGGCTGCTCAAGGAAGGAAAAGATGAAGAAGAAAGCTGAGTGGCCACGCCGGCTCCGTTCCCAGGAGTGGTTCGGCGGTACGGGCAAGAATGCCATCATGCATCGCTCCTGGATGAAGAACCAGGGCCTGCCCGCCGATACGTTCGACGGGCGGCCGATCATCGGCATCTGTAATACCTGGTCGGAGCTGACGCCGTGCAACGCGCATCTGCGTGACCTTGCCGAGCGGGTGAAGCGTGGAGTCTACGAGGCGGGCGGCTTCCCGGTCGAGTTTCCGGTCTTCTCCGTCGGCGAAAGCACGCTGCGCCCGACGGCGATGATGTTCCGCAATCTTGCGGCGATGGACGTGGAAGAGGCGATCCGCGGCAATCCGGTCGATGGCGTCGTGCTGCTCGGCGGCTGTGACAAGACCACGCCGAGCCTGCTGATGGGGGCTGCCAGCGTCGATATCCCGGTCATCCTCGTCTCCGGCGGCCCGATGCTGAACGGCAAGTGGCGCGGCAAGGACGTCGGTTCCGGCACGGCGATCTGGCAATTCTCGGAAATGGTGAAATCCGGCGAGATGTCGCTGGCCGAGTTCATGGATGCAGAGCAGGGCATGGCCCGCTCGGCCGGAAGCTGCATGACCATGGGCACCGCTTCCACCATGGCCTCGATGGCGGAAGCATTGGGAATGACGCTGCCCGGCAATGCGGCAATCCCCGCGGTCGACGCACGTCGGCGGGTGATCTCGCAGCTTTCCGGCCGCCGCATCGTTGAGATGGTCAAGGAGGACCTGAAGCCCTCCGACATCCTGACGAAGCAAGCCTTCGAAAATGCCATCCGCGTCAACGGCGCCGTCGGCGGCTCGACCAACGCCGTGCTCCACCTCCTGGCGCTTGCCGGCCGCATCGGCGTCGACCTGACGCTCGACGACTGGGATCGCCTCGGCCGCGACGTGCCGACGATCGTCAACCTGCAGCCGTCGGGCAAATACCTGATGGAGGAGTTCTACTACGCCGGTGGCCTTCCGGTCGTGATCAAGGCCGTCGGCGAAATGGGCCTCTTGCACAAGGAGGCGCTGACCGTCACTGGCGATACGATCTGGAACGACGTCAAGGATGCGGTGAACTACAACGACGACGTCATCGTGTCGCGCGACAAGGCGCTGACCAAGTCCGGCGGCATCGCGGTGCTGCGCGGCAATCTGGCGCCGAAGGGCTGTGTCCTGAAGCCGTCCGCCGCTTCGCCGCACCTGATGCAGCACAAGGGCCGTGCCGTCGTGTTCGAGAGCATTGAGGACTATCACGCCCGCATCAATCGCGATGATCTCGATATCGACGAGACCTGCATCATGGTGCTGAAGTATTGCGGCCCGAAGGGTTATCCCGGCATGGCCGAGGTCGGCAATATGGGCCTGCCGCCGAAAGTCCTGAAGAAGGGCATCACCGACATGATCCGCATTTCCGATGCGCGCATGTCCGGCACGGCCTATGGCACGGTCATCCTGCATACCGCACCGGAAGCGGCCGATGGCGGTCCGCTGGCGCTCGTGCAGAATGGCGACATGATCGCCGTCGACGTGCCGGCTCGCACCATCCACCTCGAGGTTTCGGATGAGGAACTGGCTCGCCGTCGCGCAGCCTGGGTGTCGCCGGTGAAGCCGCTTGCCGGCGGCTATGGCGGCCTCTACGTCAAGACGGTCATGCAGGCCGATACCGGCGCGGACCTGGACTTCCTCGTCGGTCCGCGCGGCGCGGAAATTCCGATGAACCGCGACAGTCACTGATTTTTCTGGCTGCTGGAATGCAATGCCGCACCGCTTGTCGGTGCGGCATTTCCATTTCATCCAACCGGTCGAAAGGGTGCGCAAGCTTTGCGCGCCTTCGATGGCGCACCATCGCGAAAGTTACTTGCCCTATGACTGGCCCTATGACTGGCTTTGACTCTGGCTTTGCTGCTGTTGTTCGACCGTTACCGATACTTTGAGCGTCTCCTTGGCTTCGCCATGGATCAGCCCCGATATGGGCGCGGCGTCGCGGTAGCAGAGGCCAGAGGCGATCCGGACATAGCGGTCGTCGGGGCAAATCTTGTTGGCGGCGTCGAAGCCGACCCAGCCCAGTCCGTTCAGATGAATTTCCGCCCAGGCGTGGCTCGCCGTCTGGTCGGGCTGACCCTCCATCATCAGATAGCCTGAGATGTAGCGGGCCGGCAGGGCAAGCGAGCGCGCTGCCGCGATCAGGATATGGGCGTGGTCCTGGCAGACGCCGCTGCCGCTTTCCAGCGCATCCTCGGCCGTCGTCTCCGCATGGGTCTCGCCGGGCTTGTACTCCACCGCCTCGTGGACCGTCGCCATCAGCGCATGCATGCGGGCAAGATCGGTGTCGCCCTCGGCGGATTTCGCCAGTTCCCGGATCAATTTGCCGGCCTTGGTCAGAGGCGTCTCGCGGGCATAGAGCCACAGCGGCACGTAGGACTGATGCGGACCGAAGACGCCGGCGCGGTCCTCCGTATGCACCTCGCCCGAGGCCGTGATGCGGATCGCCTCGCGGTCGCCGTCGACGCTGACCAGGTGAACCCGGTTGCCGAAGTGATCGTCATAGCTCACTTCGATCGCGGCGCCATCGACGAGCGTCTGCCAGCCGAGCACGGTCTGGCCAGGCTGGGTCAACGGCGTCAACCGCAGGCGCTGGAGTGCGTATTGCACGGGCTCGTCATAGTGATATTCGGTCGTGTGGCTGATCTTCAGGTGCATGCCATCCTCCCGAACTCAATAGAACCGGTAACCGTCGGAGATTTCCTGTCCCAGACGGTTGTTGTGGCTGATGAAGTCCTCGAGATATTCGTGCAGACCCTGGTCCATGATGTCCTTGATGGACTGGCTGCGCAGCGATGCGAGCGTGCGGTCGGCCGTGTCGTGGGCGGCGTGGCGCTCGCCATATTCCCGCTCGAGATAGCCGAGGTTGCTGGCGATCTTTTCGTAGCAATAGGCAAGCGAGCGCGGCATGCGGCCATTGGAAATCAGGAAGTCGGCGATGTTGGCTGGCCGGAGCTCGGCATCATAGACCCAGCCATAGGCGCGATGCGCCGAGACCGACCGCAGGATCGATTCCCACTGCACATTGTCCATGGACGAGCCGACGGCGGCGACCGCCGGCAGGAGTACGTAGTATTTCACGTCGAGGATCCGGGCGGTGTTGTCGGCCCGCTCGATGAAGGTGCCGATGCGCGAGAAGTTGAAGATCTCGTTTCGGAGCATCGTGCCGTGGAAGGCGCCGCGAATAAGGCCGGCTTGCCGCTTGATCGTGTCGATGATCTCCGGCATGTCGGTCGGGCGCGCCCTCTTGGAAAGCATCGCCTTCATCTCGAGGTAGCATTCGTTGGTCGCTTCCCAGGTTTCGCGGGTGAGCGCGGTGCGCACCATGCGGGCGTTGTGGCGGCCTGCCTCGATGCAGGACATCACGCTCGACGGATTGGCGCGGTCGCGCAGCAGGAAGTCGATCGCGTCGATGCTCGTCAGCTTGTCGTGCACCTCGTCATAGTTTTCACGCACGCCGGCGCTTTGCAGCACGCCGTCCCAATCGTCTTCGCTCGCTTCGCTGCGCGTCAGCGACATGCGCAGGCCGGCGTCGATCAGTCGGGCGCCGTTTTCCGCGCGCTCGATGTAGCGGAACATCCAGTAGAGGCCGTTTGCAGTTCTTCCCAGCATCTCTCAGTCCTCCAGCACCCAGGTGTCCTTGGTCCCGCCGCCCTGGCTGGAATTCACGACCAGCGAACCGGCCTTCAGCGCCACGCGCGTCAGGCCGCCGGGGATGATCTGCACCTTGTCGGAGACGAGGACATAGGGGCGAAGGTCGACGTGCCGGGGCGCAATGCCCTTGTTGACGAGGATCGGCACGGTGGAAAGGGAAAGCGTCGGCTGGGCGATGTAGTTGTTGGGGCGGCTCTTCAGCTTTTCCGCGAAGACGGCGCGCTCCTTCCTGGTCGCCGTCGGCCCGACCAGCATGCCGTAGCCGCCGGAACCGTGCACTTCCTTGATCACCAGCTCTCCCAGGTGTTCGAGCACGTATTTCAGGCTCTGCGGCTCGGAACAGCGCCAGGTGGGCACGTTTTCCAGGAGCGGCTTGCGGCCGGTATAGAACTCGACGATCTCGGGCATGTAGGAATAGATCGCCTTGTCGTCGGAAATCCCGGTGCCTGGGGCATTGGCGATCGTGATGTTGCCGGCGCGGTAGACGTCCATGATGCCGGGAATGCCGAGTGCTGAATCCGGGCGGAAGGTCAGCGGATCGAGGAAGTCGTCGTCGACGCGGCGGTAGAGCACGTCGATCGCCTCGTAGCCGCGGGTCGTACGCATCTTCACCTTGCCGTCGATGACGCGCAGATCCGAGCCCTCGACGAGTTCCACGCCCATCATGTCGGCGAGGAAGGCGTGTTCGTAGAAGGCGGAGTTGTAGATACCGGGCGTCAGCACCGCGACGCGCGGCTTGCCGCTGCAGCCGGGAGGGGCGAGCGAAGCGAGGCTCTGGCGCAGCAGGTAGGGGTAGTTCTCGACCGGGCGCACGCGGTTCTGATGGAAGAGTTCCGGGAACATCTGCATCATCGTTTCGCGGTTTTCCAGCATGTAGCTGACGCCGGACGGTGTGCGCGCATTGTCCTCCAGCACATAGAACTGGTCTTCGCCGGTGCGCACGATGTCGGTGCCGACGATGTGGGTGTAGACGCCGCCCGGCGGCCTAAAGCCGATCATCTGCGGCAGGAAGGCTTCGTTCCTCTCGATCAGTTCGCGCGGGATGCGGCCGGCGCGGATGATTTCCTGCTTGTGGTAGATGTCGTCGAGAAAGGCGTTGAGGGCGATGACCCGCTGTTCGATGCCCTGGGCCAGCTTGCGCCATTCGCGGCCGGAGATGATGCGGGGGATGAGATCGAAGGGGATGAGCTTTTCGGAGCTGTCTGCGTGTCCGTAGACCGCGAAGGTGATGCCGGTTTTGCGGAATATGTTCTCGGCTTCCTTGGATTTCGCTATGAGCCGATTTCTGTCCTGGCTGGCATACCATTCATGATAGGTCGAATATGGCTGGCGCGGACTGCTGTCCGCATTCATCATTTCGTCAAATGCCAAAGGCGTGGTCCCCTTATTTTTGACCATTTGAGTACAACGCTGGTTGCAATGCAAGAAGCGTGCTCAGTCGCCTGAAAAGAAAATTGACGCCTGTTTGCCGGGGAAACTGCCCAACAACCGGGCAGCGGGATGCAGCCGCCGAAAAGCTGCGGCGGCTGCACGGCTACAAAATGTGCACATGCCCTAAAATTGGACTTGAGTTTCGAGGCTAACCGAGACCCAGGCAGGCGATTGCGAGCGCCGACAGAATGCAGAGAACGAGGAGCGAGAGCAGGGCAGCGGCACTGGCGCGCGGGCCGGCATTGGCGAGCGTACGGATGTCGACCTCGAGGCCGAGTGCGGCCATGGCGATGACGGTCAGCCAGGTGGAGGCCTTCACGGCGCCTGTCGCGAGCGGATCGGAGATTACGCCGCTGTTGCGGGCGATGGCGACGGCCAGGAAACCGAGGATGAACCAGGGAACGAAGTGGGCGACGGTGGCGAGGCGCGAACCCGTTTCACGGCGCTCGCCCGGCATGGATCCAGACTCGGCATCGCGGCCGCCGATCAGCGAGAAACAGAAGACGATGGGGCCGAGCATCAGCACACGCATGAGCTTGACGAGCGTGCCGACCTTGACCGAGAGCGAACTGAAAGGGCTGGCAGCGGCCAGCACCTGCGGTACGGCGTAGACCGTCATGCCGGCAAAGACGCCGTAGCCCTGCGGCGTCATGCCGAGCCAGCCGCCGACGAAGGGCAGAGACAGGACGACGGCGATGCCGAGGATGGCGGTAAACGAGATGGCGGCTGCCACCTCTTCGCCGCGGGCGCCGATCGCTGGGGCAACGGCCGCGATGGCGGAGTTGCCGCAGATGGCGTTGCCGCAGGCGATCAGTGTCGCCAGGCGTTTCGGCAGGCCGAGCAGCCTTGCGATCAGGTAGCCGGTCGAGATCGACAGCAACACCATGGAGACGACGGTAGCGAGCAGCGTCGGCCCGCTCGCGGCGATCGCGTCGAAGCTCAGCATGGCGCCGATCAAGACGATCGCGGTCTCCAGCAGAACCTTGGCGGAGAAATGGATGCCGGAGAGGAAGCGGGCGCTGGGCGTCCAGATGGTGCGGACGACGGCGCCAAGAAGAATGGCAAGAACAAGGGCCTCCAGCCAGGCCCGACCTGTCCAGCGCCACTCGATCCATTCGAGGCCGATGGCCGCGAGCGCGACGAGACAGCAGAGGAATAGTCCCGGAAGAATACACGTCAGGCGGGAAATGGAGGACGAAAAAGTGAAGCGAAATGTAGGATGCAATCTGGACATGGCGCGCAACCTACGCCGATCCATGAATCAGTCTAACGGATTATTCTTGTCATTCTGATCGATTTTTGAGATTGATCTGCCATGACACTCGATCAGCTTAGAATCTTCGTCGCGGTCGCCGAGCGCCTGCACATGACCAAAGCCGCCGAGGCGATGAACGTCACCCAGTCAGCGGCAAGTGCTGCAATCGCCGCGCTCGAAACCCAGCACGACGTGCGGTTGTTCGATCGGGTCGGCCGCGGCTTGGCGCTGACGGATGCCGGCAAGGCGTTCCTGCCGGAGGCGAGGGCGGTCCTCGCCCGGGCGACGGCAGCGACTGCCTGTCTCAACGATCTCTCGCAGCTTCGCCGCGGCGAACTCTCGATTGCCGCAAGCCAGACGGTTGCGAGCTACTGGCTGCCGGTGCGCCTCGCCCGCTTCACTCACGACTATCCGCAGGTCGACGTGAAGCTGACCGTGCGCAATACGGCCGTCGTCGCCGAAGCAGTGGAGGAGGGGACCGCACAGCTCGGCTTCGTCGAGGGCCGCGTCGATGGCGCCAAGCTCGACCATCGCCGCGTCGCGATCGATCGCATCGCGGTCTACGCTTCACCCGCGCATCCGCTCGTCGGTGCCCCGGTCAATCTGGCGATGCTGCTTGCGGCGCGTTGGGTGCTGCGTGAAGAGGGGTCTGGTACGCGGGCAATGTTCCTGCAATCGATGGCTGATCAAGGAGCGGACCTCGAGGGGGTGAAGATCGAGCTCGAATTGCCTTCCAACGAAGCGGTGTTGACGGCTGTCGAAAGCGGTCCATTCGTGACGGCCGTCTCCCGGCTTGCCGCCCAGCCCTTCGTCGACAGCGGCCGGCTGGTCGAGCTGCCATTCGGACTGGCGGAGCGCAGCTTCGAACTGCTGACGCATCGTGAAAGGCAGTTCAGCCGCGCGGCGCGCGCCTTCGTGGAACTGCTTTGAAGCAAGCCCGTTCACATCGACGATTGCCATTCGACGTAACCGGTCGATAATTGAGAGATCCTCGACTCGAAGAGGTGATCATGGCATTCGAAATCGTGGAAAGACCCGCGCAGCGGATTGCCGGCGCCTTCTGGGAAGGCACGTTCGTCGAGGCTGCCGATGGCGCCGTGCGCCGGCTGATTACCGAGGTGCAAGGGCATCATCGACGCCTTCACCCCAGGGATCATGCGGCCTTGGTCGGTCTTTCCTGGAACGATCGCCCGGACGGCTTTCGTTACCTCGTCGGCTATGTCTCGGACAAGGCCGAAACAACGATTCACCCCGGGCACGTCGACCTGCCGGCCATGCGCTTCGCCACTGCCCTGCATCATCCGGACAGCGGCGACGCTTTCGTGCACTATCAGAAGATGTTCGATTGGATTGCGGCCGAGGGCTACGCAGTCGATACCGCCCTGCTGCACTATCGCGAGGAGTACGAACCCGGATTCGTCTCGCTGTCGCTTTCCTCGCTGCGGCTGATGGTTCCGATTGGCTGATGCTTGCCATCAGAAAAATTGTTTTGACCATCAACAGGGTCGCGGCTACCTGCTTGAGTGCTCAAATCACAGGGATTTGAGCCGAAATCAACGGCAGATCAAAGTGTTACAGCGGCTTGGAGCTATTCCGGAGGGCGCGTTGCACTGCTCTGCCGTCTGCCACCGTCATCCTGATAGGCCCATCATGCTCGCCCGCCTGGCTCCCGCCATCTTCGTTCTGCTCTGGTCGACCGGCTGGGTCGTCGCGAAATATGCGGCCGCTTACGCCGATCCGCTGACCTTTCTGGTGCTGCGCTATACGCTGGCGATCGCGCTCTTCATCCTGTTCTGTGTCGCGACCGGCGCCCGATGGCCGAAATCCCTGGCGACAGTGGGTCACGCCGTGGTGTCGGGCATGTTCCTGCATGGGCTTTATCTCGGGGCGGTCTGGTGGGCGATCGGCGAGGGCGTGCCCGCCGGCATTTCCGGCATCATTGCCGGCCTGCAGCCGCTGATGACGGCGGTCGCCGCCGCCTTCGTCATCGACGAAAAACTGACGACCCAACAGAAGCTTGGGCTGGTGCTCGGCTTCTTCGGCATAGCGCTCGCCGTGCTGCCGAAGGTGCTGGCGATCGATACCGGCGCGACGCCGATCCATCTCCTGCCCGTCATCGTCAACGTGCTCGGCATGGGCGCCGTCACCTACGGCACGCTCTACCAGAAGCGCCATCTGCAGAGCGGCGATATCCGCACCATCGCGGCGCTGCAATATCTCGGAGCGCTGATCGTCACAGTCCCGCTGGCGCTGCTGCTGGAGGACCTGCATGTCACCTGGAATCTTCAGGTCGTTGCGGCGCTCGCCTGGTCGGTGCTGGGGCTTTCGATGGGGGCGATCGCGCTGCTGCTCTATCTCATTCGGCGTGGCCAGGTGTCGCGCGCGGCGTCGCTGATCTATCTCGTGCCGCCGCTTGCGGCCGTGCAGGCGGCCATTTTCTTCGGCGAGGCGCTGACCCTGCCGATGATCATCGGAACGGTGATCGCCGTTGCCGGGGTCTATCTCACCAACCGCAAACAGCGGGCATAAAGCATGTCGCCCAAAATGTGCGGCGGTTTTGCGATAACCACACGCGAATAACCAAAAACTGAAACGGCGGGCCGAAACAACCCGCCGTCCGTATCGATGATCTTCGGAGATCAGCCCTGGTGGCCGCGGCTGCCACCGGCGCCGCGGCGCATGCCCTGGCCACCGTCGCGGCGCTCGCCGCCAGCGCGGTTTTCGTTGCGGCCGCCATGGTTGCGGTCGCGCCGTTCGCCCTGCTTCTGGCCGGGGCGACCATGGTGCTTCTTGCCTTCGTGGTTGCGGTTACCCTCGCCACGGCCGTCGTTCTGCGGATGGCCATGGTCGCGGCGCTCCTGCTTCTGCGGGCGGCGTTCGTCGCGCAGCAGGTCATCGCCGGTGAAGCCGCTGGTAACGGCAATTGGTTCGCCGGCCGGGCGTTCACGACGCGGGCGACCGCCGTTCTGATGCTGGCCGCCGCCGTTGCCCTTGCGATGGCCATTGCCACGGCCGCTGCGGCCCTTGGCGGCGCGAGCCTGGTCGGCCGGCGCTTCGCCGCTGGCAACGGCGATCGAGATGCCCATCAGCTTCTCGATGTCACGCAGCAGGCGGATTTCGTCCGGGGCGCAGAAGGCGATCGCGATGCCGTCGCGGCCGGCGCGGGCGGTGCGGCCGATGCGGTGAACATAGGCGTCGGGCACTTCCGGCAGGTCGTAGTTGTAGACGTGGGTGACGCCGGGAATGTCGATGCCGCGGGCGGCGACGTCGGTTGCGACCAGCACGCGGATTTCGCCGTCACGGAACGCCTTCAGCGCGCGCTCGCGCTGGCCCTGGCTCTTGTTGCCGTGGATCGAAGCGGCCTTGAAGCCGACGTGGTCGAGATGCTTCATCAGCTTCTCGGCGCCATGCTTGGTGCGGCTGAAGATCAGCGACAGGCCGTCCGGATTATCGGTCAGCGACTGCTTGAGGATCTGCGTCTTCAGGTCCTTGCCGGGCACGAAGTGCACATACTGCTCGACCTTGTCGGCGGCCTTGCCCGGAGGCGTGACCTCGACCTTGACCGGGTTGGTCAGATATTCACCCGCGAGATCCGCGATCTGCTTCGGCATGGTGGCCGAGAACAGCAGCGTCTGGCGGTTCTTCGGCACGAGCTTGGAGATCTTGCGCAGGTCGTGGATGAAGCCGAGGTCGAGCATCTGGTCGGCTTCGTCGAGCACGAGGTAGCGCCCTTGCGTCAGCGTCACAGCCTTGCGGGCGACGAGGTCGAGCAGGCGGCCCGGTGTTGCGACCAGGATATCGACGCCGCGGGCGAGCTGTTCGGTCTGCTTGTTGATGGAGACGCCACCGACGACGACGCCGATCTTCAGCGGAGACTTCCTGACGAAGAGCTTGAGGTTGGCAGCGATCTGGTTGACCAGTTCGCGGGTCGGAGCGAGCACGAGGGCGCGGATGTTGCGAGGATCGGGGCGCCTTCCTTCGGCAACGAGCTTTTCGATCATCGGCAGGCCGAAGGCGGCCGTCTTGCCGGTGCCGGTCTGGGCGAGACCGATGAGATCGTTGCCCTTCAGCACCTGCGGAATGGCCTGCGCCTGGATCGGCGTCGGTTTTTCGAAGCCGTTGGCGGACAGGGTGTCCAGAATGTGCTGGGAGAGGCCGAGATCTTTAAAGGTGGACAAATGCATATACCTTTTGGGGGCGCCAAACGCATTCGCCGGAACCGCATCCTTGCTGTTCCGGTGTCGTTCGGCGTCAAGAACCCCGCGTGAATTGGGAACTTGTGGGTTAAAGAAAGTCGTCAAGCGCCTATGCTATGCCGCCTAGTGCGGCGATGGGTGCGCTATACCTTCTTCTCGGCTTTCAGTGGTTGCCGAGGGCGCGCTCACGCGGCGGCCGGAAGGTGACGCTGGGCACCATGTCGTTGGTTTGGACGAAAAAGTCAAGCTGCATCTTTTCGCAGGTGCGAAATGAGATCTACTCCAGCGCGAGTTCAAAACCGGCTTCCGCCGCTTCCTGTCCGTTGACGAGGATGACGATGCGGTGTGTGCCGGCATAGTAGCGGCGCGTCGTGATCGGCCGGATCGCATGGCGTTTCTCGATCTCGATCGAGCCGCCGGGCGCGAGCGTCGCCGATGTCCATTTGAAGACTTTGGGTGACGTCGAGCCATTCGCCTTGCGATGATGCACCGCGTAGTCGATCATCACCTTTTGGCTGGTTTTGGCCTGATGGCTGATCGCAAGGCGCAGGCCGAGGCTTTCGCCGAGCACGATTTCGGAGCGGTCGAGCGAGAGACGGGCATGGATGCGGCTCGGAGCGGCGAAGCCGAAATTCGAAAGCGCGGCCGAATGCCCCTGTTTCAGGAGCGTGCGCGAGGCGTGGCGCAGAAGCTGGCGGCGCTCCGGCGACGCATCGCCGATATGCTCGGCGACGAAGGCAGCCACCATGTCCGGGTGGTCCTTGGCGATGTCGTTGAGGCTGTTGGCGACCGACCGGCGCACATAGTCTTCGGGGTCGTCGAGGAGCGCCGTCAGGATCGGCAGGATCGGTTTCGGATCACGGATGAGTTTCGGCAGACGCATTGCCCAGGGCAGGCGCGGCCGCGTACCTTCGCTCGCCAGCCGCCGGACGTGATGGTTGGCGTCGCCGGACCAGGTCCGGATCGTTGCCAGTGCGCGATCCTGGTCGTGATCGATGAAGACGCGAATGCCGAACTCGCCGGTGAAATGCGGCGTTAGGGCGCGCAGCAGCGATAGCGACAGGTCAAAGTCCCCGAGACCGCGCAGGGCGACAAACTGGCTGACGGGCAGGAGCGCCCAGCCGTCGATACCGGGAACGCCATCCCGGGGCAGGCAAGCCGCGAGAATCTCGGCGGCTTCGGCAAACGGCTGCGGCAAGGTCTCGACGAGCGCGTCGCGGATCTTGAGCGAACGCTGCATCAGTTCCAGCGCTTCGAGACCGTCGCCTGCGAGCCGCAGGAATTTTTCCCGATCGAAGGCGTTGGTGTCGCGGGCGATCCGGTCGGCAATGTCCATGACGACCCCGGGGTGCAGCAGGTTCTTCAGCGGCTCGGCCATTGTCAGGCAGTCCTTCCCTCGTTTCTCTGGCCGCTCAGATCTTCTGGCCGTCGGTAAAATGCTGCACCAGCATGACCGCACTGATCGTTGCCGCATAAGGCGCAAACTCCGGATCGACCCGAACGCGCTCGCCGGCCGATCGGGCGGCCTCCAGCGTCTCCCATTCGACCAGATCTGCAAACATTCCCGACGTCTCGCACGAATCGACCGCGCGCCAGGAGATGAAGCCAGGATAGCGGGAAACGGCTTGCATCGCCCGGTGGCGCGTGGCTGTCGCCGCGGGTTTGTCGAGGACGATGCAAACGGCAAGCTCGAGGATGTGATCGCTGGTCATGTTCATGCTCCATGTCTGTTGGAGCTTGATTTAGCACAGGGCAACTGACAGCCTTATGGCCATAGTCGATGGTCGCATGCTTGTGCGTGTCGGGCGGCCGCTGTAGCCCTTCAAACGTGCGGCAAGATGGCGAAGGAGGCCACGCATGAGACCTGCCGACCGGCTCTTTCGCATCATCCAGCTCATGCGCGCCACCGGGCGGGCGATGACGGCGCGTGAGATCGCCGAGAAGATGGAGGTCGCTCAACGGACGATCTACCGCGACATGGAGCATCTGATCGCCTCGGGCGCTCCGATCGATGGCGAGCGCGGCGTCGGTTATCTGCTGCGCGGGGCCTTCGACGCGCCGCCGCTCGCCTTCACCTTCGAGCAGCTCGAAGCGCTCGCCTTCGGTGCCCGGGCCGTGCAGATGCTGGGCGACGGGCGGCTTGCCCAGTCGGCGCGCGAGGCGATGGAGAAGATCGCCCACGGTCTGCCTCCCGAACACCGCCAGCGGCTGACGGCGGCACCGCTTCGCGCCTTCCGCTCGGCACTCCAGCCGGAACCGCCGGCATTGCTCGGCGATCTCCGTCAGGCGATCGCCGAGAGGCGCAAGCTTCGGCTCGCCTATGACAGCCTCAAGGACGAGCACTCCGAGCGTACCGTCTGGCCGCTCGGCCTCAGCGTCTTCGGTCATAACTGGCTGCTGACCGGCTGGTGCGAGCTGAGGTCGGACTTCCGGGATTTCCGGGTCGACCGGATCAGTTCGCTTGAGGTCGAGCGCGAGCGCTACGAGGCGATGCCCGAGCGCAGCTTCGAAGCCTATCTTGCACGGATGTAGATGCAACCGCGGGCGCAAACAATTGGCGCGGAAGCGTGCCGCCGATGGAACCGAACCGAGCCTCGTGCGTTTCTTTAAAGGGCCTTTTCGGCCCAACACGATCCACAGCTTTCACTGGGAGACAATCGTGCAGAACCGGACATGGATATTGGTCGCGGACGGCAACACCGCGCGCATCGTCAAGGGCGTTAATCTCTTGAAAGAGTGCCGCCAGCGACCGGACGAGGAGACTTTTCACACCGAACCCAAGCGCGTGCAGGACATCATGGCCGACAAGCCGGGTCGGTCGCACACTTCGGTCGGATACGGCCGATCCGCAATGGAATACAAGAGCGATCCCGTTCGCGAGGAGCAGCAACGCTTCGTTGCCGACGTGGCTGAAAAACTGGAGAGCTACGCCGCCGACCATGCTTTCGACAGCCTGGTGATCTGCGCGGCTCCAAAGACGCTCGGCGATCTCAGGAAGCACCTCTCTGCGCACGTCCGGGAGCGGACGGTCGCCGAGATCGACCGCAATTGCGTCGCTGCAACCACCGAGCAACTGATCGCGACAGCGCGGGCCGCAGTGTTCCCCTAAGCCCGGCGAGGCTGCGCTTTCGCAACGTTCACTGCATCTCTTGGGGGCGTCCCGTCAGAAGTCCGTCGGGACGCCGCCTTCCGCCTTGCGCTTGGCGACGAAGGCATCGAGCTCCTCCTCGATCGCAGGGTCGAGGGGCGGCCGCTCGTATTCGTTGAGCTTCTGCTTGAAGATCCGGTTGGCGTGGTCGTAGGTTGTCGGCCGTCCGGCTTCGGTCCAGGTCTCGAAATTGCGCCAGTCGGAAAGGATGGGCGAATAGAAGGCCGTTTCGTAGCGCTGCAGCGTGTGTAACGTACCGAAGTAGTGGCCACCGGGGCCGACGTCGCGCACGGCGTCGAGGCCGAGCGCATCCTCGCTGACATCGAGCGGCGCCAGATATTCCGCCACCATCTGCAGCATGTCGACGTCGAGGATGAATTTCTCGAAGGAGGCGGTGAGCCCGCCTTCGGTCCAGCCGGCGGCATGCATGACGAAATTGCCGCCCCCTTGCGTCAGCGCCCAGAGCGACATCGCCGACTCGTAGGCCGCCTGGGCATCGAGCGTATTGGCGGCATTGGTATTCGAGGTGCGGTAGGGGATGTTGTATTTGCGCGCGAGCTGGCCGCCGGCGACCACCGCCTTCATGTATTCGGGCGTGCCGAAGGCCGGCGCGCCGGTCTTCATGTCGACATTCGAGGTAAAGCCGCCATACATCACGGGCGCCCCGCGCCGGACCATCTGGGTGAAGGCGATGCCGCAGAGCGCTTCGGCATTCTGTTGCACCAGGGCGCCGGCGATCGTCACGGGGGCCATGGCGCCGGCCAGCGTAAAGGGCGTGACCACCACCACCTGATTGCGCGACGACATCTCGATGATCCCTTGCAGCATCGGTCCGTCGAGGCGCAGCGGCGAGGAGGTGTTGATGATGGTGAAGAGCGACGGCTCGCGCTCCATCTGCTCCATGGAAATGCCGCGGCCGATGCGGGCGATCTCAATGCCGTCGGTATTGCGCTGCCGCCCGAGCGAATAGACGTGGAAGACCTTGTCCGTCAGCTTCACCATGTCGGAGAGGCAGTCGAGGTGGCGCACGGACGCGTGCAGGTCCACGGGCTCGACGGGATAGCCGCCGGTCGTGTGGACGATGTCGTAGGACTGGGCGAGCTTCACCAGCTTGCGAAAGTCTTCGTGGTTGCCGGTGCGGCGACCGCCGTCACGATCGGCGACGAAAGGCGCGCTGGCGATCTGGGCGAAGACGAGATTGTTGCCGCCGATCGCGACGTTGCGCGCCGGGTTGCGGGCATGCATGGTGAAGGAGGAGGGGGCTGAGGCGACCATCTCCATGATCAGGCCGCGGTCGAAGCGCACCCGGTCGGTGCCGGGCATCACGTCGGCGCCGGCAGCCTTCATCCGGTCACGCGCTTCCGGCAGGATGATGTCCATGCCGATCTCTTCGAGGATGGTCAGCGACGCGTCATGGATCGCCTCGAGCGCATCTTCCGAAAGGACCGTAGATTTGCTCAACATATTGACGAGATTGAGATATTTTCCGCCTGTTGACTTGCGGGCCCGTTCGGCCCCGCGGCCGCCCGGCCTGCGTCGCCGCTCCAGCGGCGTCGAAGCCGCATCGCCGGTTGCTGCATCGGGAAACTGATCGTTGTTCATGATGGTCCCACCGCGTTGCCGATGGGTGTGTGTCGCAGATTCTCGGTGGCGATGGCCCGCCATTTGCGACAGTTCAGTTCTCTCGTGGAGTAAATCGTTCCCGCTGACGCATTTTCGCAGTCCGATGGCGCAACCGTTCAAGACGGGTCGAAATCGGGGGGGGAAGGCGATTTAGGGGCGGTCGCCCCGCAGCATCTCGCGCTTGCCGGCAAAACCCTTGCGCTTTTCAACGACGAAGCCGGCGGCCTGGAGATTGCGGCGGACGAAGCCGGCGGCCGCGTAAGTCGCGAAGCTGCCGCCTGATGCCGTCTTTTCGAAGACGAGCCGCATCAGCTCTTCCGACCACATGTCGGGATTGCGCGAGGGGGCGAAGCCGTCGAGATACCAGGCGTTGAACCGGTCTTCAGCCCGGGCAACGCCTTCGAGCGCAGGGCCGCAGACGACGGTGAGGGTGACACCGTCGCCAAAGTCGATGTGGACGTCACCGTCGGGGCTTGCCGGCCAGCGGGAGACCAGGGCCTGCCGTTCCGCGTCGATCTCCGGCCAATGGCTCAACGCGCGGGAAATCTCGTCGGCGGCCATGGGAAATCGCTCGAACGAGACGAAATGCAGGCGGTCGCCGGCGCTCGCGGTCATTTTCCACTGGCGCCATGTCTCGCAGAAATTGAGCCCGGTGCCGAAGCCCAGTTCGCCGATGCGGAACGTGCCCGCGCCGACCCAGCGATGCGGCAGGCCGTTGCCGGAAAGGAAGACGTGGCCGCATTCCAGCCGGCCATCGGTACGGCAATAAAAGTGATCGCCAAACTCCCGGGAATAGGGCATATCGCCCTCGTGCCAATCGAGGTTTTGGTGCGCCGGGGGCTCGAACGGGTCTGCGGGTCCTGTCATGGCGAAGGCGATAATCCGCCGGCCGGAGAAGGTCAATCGATGAGCGAACTTTTGGTCGTCGGCGCCGGCGTCATGGGGCTGTGGGCCGCCCTTTCCGCGGCGCGCAAGGGCATGGAGGTGCGGCTGGTCGAGCAGCAGGCGATCGGCGCCGGCGCGAGCGGCGGCCTGCTGGGCGCGCTCATGCCGCATATGCCCGACCGCTGGAACGCCAAGAAGCAATTCCAGTTCGATGCGCTGGTGTCGCTCGAAGAGGAGATCGCGCAGCTCGAAGCAGAAGCCGGGATGTCGACCGGCTATCGGCGCACCGGGCGGCTGATGCCGCTCGCCAAGCCGCATCTGCGCGACATCGCGCTCCGGCACGAGCGGGACGCGAAACAGCAATGGCGCGCGGGCGACCGGCAATTCTTCTGGCATGTCCAGGAGAATGGACCGGAGGGTTGGCCGACCGGGGAGGCAACGGCGCACGGCGTCGTTTTCGATACGCTGGCCGCGCGGGTGTCGCCGCGTCGAACGCTGTCGGCACTGCGTGCCGCCCTGTTGCAGTTCTCCAATGTTCAGATCGAGGAAGGCTCAGGCGTGCGCGCCATTCTCCCGGCGCATCGCCGGATCGAGCTCGACGATGGCAGCCAGCGCAGCTTCGACCATTGCATCATCGCTGCCGGCATCGGCAGTTTCCCGCTGATCGATGCGGTGTCAGGCCCGCTGAAAGCGACGAGCGGCACGGCGGTCAAGGGACAGGCCGCGCTGTTGCGGGCAGAGGTGGATCCCGCCTTGCCGGTCATCTTCACGGACGGCGTCTATATCATCGCCCACGACGACGGCCATGTGGCGGTGGGCAGCACCAGCGAAAACAGCTTTGCCGATCCATTGTCCACGGACGAACAGCTCGACGATCTGTTGCGGCGCGCCATCCTCTTGGCGCCGCGTCTGGCGGATGCCCAGGTGGTCGAGCGCTGGGCAGGGCTCAGGCCAAAGTCAGCGGGGCGCGAACCCATCGTCGGCCGGCATCCTGATCATTCGAACATTTCCGTGCTGACCGGCGGCTTCAAGGTCAGCTTCGGCATCGCGCACCGCCTCGCGCGATTTGTCGTCGACGAGATCGCCGGCATTCCGACGATCGACATTCCCGAATCCTTCCTGAGCCGGAATCACTTGGAGGCGCTGCGCGAGGAGCATCTATAGGGCTGGATCGAGGAGGGGCTCCGCCCGCCGGCGGACCCCGTTCGGACAATCGAAAATCCGACCTTACATCCAGTAGGGTACGCCGTAGTAGTCGGAGACGCGGCGGCCGTTTTCCTCGTTCCAGTCGTATTCCTCGTCGCCGCGATACTTCGGTGCGCGCTCCACCTGATCACGCGTCACGTCGGTGCGGTAGCCGCCGAGGTTTTCGTCATAGGTCAGCTTCGCCCAGGGCAGCGGATAGTGATCTTCGCCGATGCCGAGAAAGCCGCCGAAACCGAGCACGGCATAGGCCACGCGACCGCTGCGCTTTTCGATGATCACGCGCTCGATCGAGCCGATGTGCTTGTTGTCGGCGCCATAAACCTTCGTGCCTTCAACCTTGTCGCTCGCGATCAGGTCATGGGTTTCCTTGATTCCGGCGTCCTGCAGGCTTGCGTTGTAGTCGCTCACGCTTCTTCTCCATCCTTGATTGTTACCTTGAAGGAACGGCCCCTGGGCCGGATGGTTCCGATGTCTCGACGCAAACCGGTGGCGCCGGGCGGTTTTGCCCGGCCCACTTCGTCATTCTGTCACGCAAATCACCTAAGACGCGGCCAATGGATCATCATGATCCATTCTCATGAGTTTGGGCGGGATGCGGGCGGAAATCGTACGTGTTTTCCTCATCCGCTCAAGGACAACCGGAGCCACCGATGCGCTACGCCATTTGTTTCACACCGCCGATGGCCGACCCGCTTTCCGCGGTTGCCGCAAGCTGGCTGGGGCGCAACGTCTATTCCGGCGAGCCGACGGAGCTGCCTTCGGTTGCCGGCTTGAGCTCTGCCGACATTGCCTACCACACGGCCGTGCCGCGCCGCTTCGGTTTCCATGCGATGATGATGTCGCCGTTCCGGCTGCACCCGGACATGACGGAATCGCAGCTCCTGAAGGCGCTCATGCACTTTGCCGGCGCGCAGACGCCGTTCGAAACCGACCGGCTGGAAGTCGCCCGCATCGGCCGGTGCCTCGGCCTGATGCCGCAGGTGCCGAGCACTGCCATGCACCTGCTGGCAGCCAATGTCGTGCAGGAGTTCAATGCCTTTCGCGCACCGCTCAGCGAAGACGAGATCGAGCGTTCCGATCCGGACCGGCTGACCGCGCCGCAATTCTCCAATCTGCACCGCTGGGGCGCTCCTCACGTCATGGACGAGTATCGCTTCCATATGCTGCTCACCGGCCCGCTGGCCCCGGACGCGCTGCGTCAGGTCGAGGCGCCGCTTCGCGACCTGTTCGAACCGCACCTGGCGACACCGCTTGCCATCGGCAGCCTCGCTCTCTTCGTCGAGCCGGAGACCGGCGCACCCCTGCGCGTGCATTCGCAGCACCCGCTCGGCAAGATCTCCACCAATGCGCGCA
Organism: Ensifer sp. VA4; assembly: GCF_055710065.1. Taxonomy (NCBI): domain Bacteria; kingdom Pseudomonadati; phylum Pseudomonadota; class Alphaproteobacteria; order Hyphomicrobiales; family Rhizobiaceae; genus Ensifer; species Ensifer sp. VA4. Next base: position 189,582 of record NZ_JBVQPO010000010.1, read on the forward strand.
CCGAGCGCGCCAAACGTGTTGCCGCCGATCCCTCCCTTGGTCCGGGATCGATCCGGCCCTTGCCGCTCATCGTTGCGGCATTGATGGCGCAGCGTTAACAAGAGCGCGGTTCCCCATCTTCCTCTCCCTCCGACATCGCTGCCCGGCGCTCCCCACGGGTGGATTTCGGTATCGACAATCCGGCCGGCGGTGATACCGTTCTGGAAAAATCGAAGGGTGATTTCATGTCTGAGACGAAGTATCCACGCGACCTCGTTGGCTACGGCCGCAATCCGCCGAAGGCAAACTGGCCGGGCGATGCGCGCATTGCCGTGCAGTTCGTGCTGAACTACGAGGAGGGCGGCGAAAGCTGCATTCTCGATGGCGACCCGGCGTCCGAATGTCTGCTCTCCGAGATCGTCGGCGCACAGCCCTGGCACGGCCAGCGCAACCTCAACATGGAATCGATCTACGAATATGGCGCCCGTTCCGGCTTTTGGCGGCTTTGGCGCATGTTCACGAGCCGCAACGTGCCGCTGACCGTCTATGGCGTGACGCTTGCCATGGCGCGCAACCCGGAGGCGGTTGCGGCGATGAAAGAGGCCGGTTGGGAGATCGCCAGCCACGGCCTGCGCTGGCTGGAATACAAGGACTTCCCGGAAGAGGTCGAACGCGAGCATATCCGCGAGGTCGTGCGGCTGCATACGGAATTGACCGGCGAGCGCCCGCTCGGCATCTACCAGGGCAAGCCCTCGGCCAATACGCTGAAACTGGTGCTGGAAGAGGGTGGGTTTCTCTATTCCTGCGATTCCTACGCCGACGAGTTGCCCTATTGGGTGCCGGGTCTGCCGGCGGACAAGCCGCACCTGATCATTCCATACACGCTCGATGCCAACGACATGCGCTTTGCCACCAATCAGGGCTTCAACTCGGGCGACCAGTTCTTCACCTACCTCAAGGACACCTTCGACGTGCTCTACGAGGAGGGCCGCCAGGGCGATGCCAAGATGATGAACATCGGCCTGCATTGCCGGCTTGTCGGTCGCCCCGGCCGAGCCGCCGCGCTCGCCCGCTTCATCGATTACGTCATGTCGCACGACAAGGTCTGGGTGCCCAGGCGCATCGACATCGCCCGCCATTGGTACCAGCACCACAAGCCGGAAGGGGCGCTTTGATGTCCGACCGCGACGCCTTCGTCGCTCGATTCGGGGGGGTGTTCGAGCATTCGCCCTGGGTGGCCGAACGCGCCTTCGATCGCGCCGCGACGACGGGTCTGACGGCGGGCAACGTGCATTCGGCGCTCTGCCAGGCCTTTCGTGCGGCGCTGCCGCGCGAAAAGCTGGAGGTCTTGCGCGCCCATCCCGATCTTGCCGGCAAGCTGGCGATCGCGGGCAAGCTGACGGCGGACTCGACGGCGGAGCAAGCGTCTGCCGGCCTCGATCGGCTGACGCCCGAGGAGCATCAGCGCTTCACCGCGCTCAACGACGCCTATACACAGAAATTCGGATTTCCCTTCATCATCGCGGTGAAGGGGCTCACCAAGGGCCAGATTCTCGCCGCCTTCGAAAGCCGCATTGACAATTCGCCCGAAGAGGAATTTGAAACCGCTTGCGCGCAGGTGGAAAAAATCGCCCGCCTGCGGCTGCAGTCGATGCTTCCTGGAGACGAATATGCCTGATAAAACCGTTCGATACGCGCTCTCACGCACTGGGGAGGCCGTCGAACTGGAGCTGATGTCCGCAAGTGCAGCCCCGTCTCATGAGGCCAACGTCTGATGTCGCGCCTGCTTGAGATCGAGCCGCTGACGCGCGACGCCTTTGCACCCTTCGGAACCATCATCGAAGCGGATCCGGCGACGATGCGCTACATTAACGGCGGCAACACGGAACGCTTTCACGGGCTGGCGCGCGCCGATGTGGTCGGCGACGGCGCCAATGTCATCATCAACATCTTCCGTGGCCAGCCGCGCGCGTTTCCCTATGCCGTGACCATGATGGAACGCCATCCGCTCGGCAGCCAGAGCTTCTCGCCGCTCGACGACCGCCCCTGGCTCGTCGTTGTCGCCGAAGACGAGGACGGGCGCCCGGGCAGGCCGAGGGTATTCCAGGCGAGCGGCCGGCAGGGCGTCAACTATGGTCGCAACGTCTGGCATCATCCGCTGATGTCGGTCGGCGCCGTCAGCGATTTCCTGATCGTCGATCGCGAAGGGCCGGGCAACAATCTGGAAGAATATTTCTACGACGAGCCTTTTGTCATTCCGAGCCCAGTCTAGCGGGCTGGACGCCCGCATGCCGCGCCAGCAGAAAGAGGATGCCATGAGCAGCACCGGCCGCCTGACGACCCATGTTCTCGACACCGCACTCGGCAAGCCGGCCGAAGGTCTGCGCATCGATCTCTACTGGCTCGAAGGCGAGGAACGGCAACTGATCCGCACCGTTCACACCAACAGCGATGGGCGCGTGGACGGGCCGATGGTTGAAGGCATCGGCTTCATGGCCGGCAATTACGAATTGGTCTTCCATGCCGGTGACTATCTGCGTCGCACCGGCGTGACGCTGCCGGAGCCGGCCTTCCTCGACCGCATCCCCTTGCGCTTCGGCATCGCCGATCCGGCCAGCCACTATCACGTGCCGCTGTTGCTCTCGCCCTATGGGTACTCGACCTATCGGGGAAGTTGAGGGCTTAACGCGCTTCCTGGCCGCTCGTCCGTTGCTTGGCGAGAGGCTCATCCCACTCTCCCTCATCCTCGCCCTTGTGGCGGGGATCCAGCGACCCGACGTCCGTCGGGTCGAAGAACCTCTTCAGCCCAAGGACTTGGGCTGGCTGGATCCCTGTGACAAGCACAGGGAAGAGGGAGGTCTGGGAAGTGGCTAGGGCACAGCGACCTGACGTCGCGCCCGCGTCTCAATCCGCCAGAATGCTGCGGTCGACGTCGTTGATATCGCGCTTGCCGCAGAGCGCCATGGTGATGTCCATCTCCTTGCGGATGATTTCCAGCGCCTTGGTCACGCCCTCCTTGCCCATGGCGCCGAGGCCGTAGAGGAAGGGGCGGCCGATATAGGTGCCCTTGGCGCCCATGGCGACGGCCCTCAGGACGTCCTGGCCGGAGCGGATGCCGCCGTCGATATGCACCTCGATCTGGTGACCGACCGCATCGACGATGCGCGGCAGCATGCTGATCGAGGAATGGGCGCCGTCGAGCTGGCGGCCGCCATGGTTGGAAACGATGATCGCGTCGGCGCCGGTCGCGGCCGCCATCTTGGCGTCTTCGGGGTCAAGAATACCCTTGAGGATCAGCGGCCCGCCCCAACGCTCCTTGATCCAGGCGACATCCTTCCAGGAGAGTTGCGGATCGAACTGTTCCGCCGTCCAGGCGCCGAGCGAAGAAAGGTCAGTGACGCTCTTTGCGTGGCCGACGATGTTGCGGAAGGTGCGGCGCTTGGTGCCGAGCATCTTCATGCACCAGCCGGGGCGCGTCGCCATCTGCCAGAGATGCTTGGGCGTCATTTTGGGCGGTGCCGAAAGGCCGTTGCGCAGGTCCTTGTGACGCTGGCCGAGGATCTGCAAGTCGAGCGTCAGCACCAGCGCCGAGCATTTCGCTGCCTTGGCGCGGTCGATCAGGTTCAGCACGAATTCGCGCTCGCGCATCACGTAGAGCTGGAACCAGAAGGGCTTGGTGGTGACCGAGGCGACGTCCTCGATCGAGCAGATGCTCATGGTCGAGAGCGTGAAGGGGACGCCGAAGGCTTCGGCCGCCTGGGCTGCCAGCATCTCTCCGTCGGCATGCTGCATGCCGGTGAGGCCGGTCGGGGCGAGCGCCACCGGCATCGAGACCTTCTGGCCGATCATCGTCGTTTCCAGCGACCGGTTGCTCATGTCGACCAGCACCCGCTGGCGCAGTTTCACCTTGGCGAAATCCTCCTCGTTGGCGCGATAGGTGCCTTCGGTCCAGGCGCCGCTGTCGGCATAGTCGAAGAAGAGCTTCGGCACGCGGCGCTTGGCAAGAGCCTTGAGGTCGTTGATTTCGAGGATTTGCGTCATGGAAACGGCCTTCATCAATGGACGACTGCCGAGCCATTATCATGTTTGCCGGAGGCTTGTTAATAGCCAGATCGCGGAGAGGTCAATTTTCTTGACCTCTCCGCACTTGGCGCGTCACGCGGCGGCGAGTGCCGATTTCGCCGGCTTGCCGGCGACATAGGTTTCGACGATCGCGCGGTCGTCGCCCATGGTCTGCAGCAGGAAGAGTTCGTCAGCCAGTGAATTGACCACTTCGGCCCGGAGCGCCATCGCCGGCGTCGCCGCCATGTCGAGCACGACGAAATCGGCGTCGGTTCCAGCTTCGAGCGTGCCGATCCTGTCGACGAGCGAGAGTGCCTCGGCGTTGCCGCGGGTCATCATGAAGAAGCTGTCGAAGGGGTTCAGCCGCTCGCCCTGCAACTGCAGGATCTTGTAGGCCTCGTCGAGCGTCTTCAGCATGGAATAGCTGGTGCCGCCGCCAATGTCGGAGGCGACCGAGGTGCGAACCGGCTTGTCGCGGCGGGTGAGTGCGCGCAGCGGAAAGAGACCGGAGCCGAGGAAGAGGTTGGAGGTCGGGCAGAAGACGGCGACGGAACCGGTTTCGCTCATCGCATCCGCCTCGCGCTCCGAGAGATGGATGCAATGGCCGAAGAGGCTTTTCGGCCCGAGCAGGCCATAGCGCGCGTAGACGTCGGTATAGTCCTTGGCTTCGGGATAGAGATCGCAGGTAAAGGTGATCTCGTCGCGGTTTTCCGAAAGATGGGTCTGGACGTGCAGGTCGGGGAACTCCTGCACCAGCGACCTGGCAACCTCCATCTGTTCCGGCGTCGAGGTGATGGCGAAACGCGGCGTGATGGCCACGTGGTTACGGCCCTTGCCGTGCCATTCGCGGATCACCGCGCGGGTCTCGTCGTAGCTCATCTCAGGCGTGTCGAGCAGCCCTTGCGGCGCGTTGCGGTCCATCATCACCTTGCCGGCGACCATGCGCATGTCGCGGCGGAGCGCCTCGGCGAAGAAGGCATCGGCGGAGGCCTTGTGCACCGAGCAATAGGCGGTTGCCGTCGTCGTTCCGTGCCGCACCATCTCGTCGAAGAAGCGCGTCGCAATGCGTTCGGCATGGGCGGTTTCGACGAAGCGGCATTCCTCCGGGAAGGTGTAGGTGTTCAGCCACTCCAGCAGATTGGCGGCATAGGAGGCCATCACCTGCATCTGCGGGAAATGCAGGTGCGTGTCGATGAAACCGGGAACGATCAGGTGCGGGCGGTGATCGATTTCCGCCACGCCCTCAGGAGCGCCCGCCTTGACCGCAGCGTAGCCGCCGCTGGCAATGATCTGCCCACCTTCGACCAGCAGCGCGCCGTCGCTCTCGTAGCTATAGGCGGCGCTGTCATTGATCGCCGTTGGCGCGCGATGGAAGCTTAAGAGTCGGCCGCGGATGAGGGTGGTTGTCATTGTGTCCTGCCTTCCTCGACGGCGCCTTCGAACCAGGCTGTCAGAAGCTGGCGTTCGTCCGTCGTCATGTCTGTCACGTTGCCGGGCGGCATCGCATGGCTGCGCCCGGCCTGGATATAGATTTCACGGGCATGGGCGGCAATCTCCGCGTCGCTTTCCAGCACCACACCCTTCGGCGCCTGGGTGATGCCTTCATAAACCGGTTCCGCCGCATGGCACATGGAACAGCGGGTCGAAACCGTGTCCTTGACGGCGGGGAAGTGGGCGTTCGCGGCAAAGCGGGCGAAGGCCGGCGCGACTTCCGCCTTTTCGCCGCCGGTCAGAACCTTCGGCACGGTCGAAAGCCACATGATCAGGACGAAGATCAGCGCGGTGGCGAGCCAGGTCCAGGTCGGCTTGCCCTTGCGGGCGTGGGTGGTGTTGAACCAGTGGCGGATGGTGACGCCCATCAGGAAGACGAGCGCCGCGATGATCCAGTTGAACGCCGTCGCAAACGCCAGCGGATAGTGGTTCGACAGCATGAAGAAGATGACGGGAAGCGTCAGGTAGTTGTTATGGAGCGAACGCTGCTTGGCCTGGGCGCCGAGCTTCGGATCCGGCGTGCGGCCGGCGATCAAATCCGCGACGACGATCTTCTGGTTGGGAATGATGATGAAGAAGACGTTCGCCGACATGATCGTGGCGGTGAAGGCGCCGAGATGCAGGAAGGCGGCGCGGCCGGTGAAGAGCTGGGTATAGCCCCAGGCCATGGCGACGAGCGCCACATAGAGCAGCGCCATCAGTCCCCAGGTGTTCCGGCCGACCGGCGATTTGCACAGGAGATCGTAGAACAGCCAGCCGACGCCGAGTGAGGCGAGCGAGATCAGGATCGCGGTCGTTGCGGAAATGTCGAGCACGTGGCGGTCGATCAGGAACAGATCGGCGCCGCCGTAATAGACGACACAGAGCATGGCGAAGCCCGAGAGCCACGTCATGTAGGATTCCCATTTGAACCAGGTGAGATGCTCCGGCATCGTGGCCGGCGCCACCAGGTATTTCTGGATATGGTAGAAGCCGCCGCCATGCACCTGCCACTCCTCGCCATAGGCGCCGACGGGCAGGTGATCGCGCTTCATCAGGCCGAGGTCGAGCGCGATGAAATAGAAGGATGAGCCGATCCAGGCGATGGCCGTGATCACGTGCAGCCAGCGCACGGCAAAGGCCAGCCATTCCCAGGCAATGGCGAACTCGTACATTCAGATCCCCTTTTGTCTCCGCTCTAGCTCACGTTTATGATTTTGGGTCGGATCGACCCAAAATCATAAACGTGATCGATTCTAATAAGTTAGAGCGAGATGCGGGCGGAAAACCGCACACACTTTTCCTAATCCCGCTCTAGCACTTTGATCCCAGAGCATCTTTCGGCTTTCAAGTCATTCCGACCTGAAAGGCGGATGCTCCAGCACCTTGCGCAAAAACAACGGAGGGGAAAAGGGGCTTGTGAACCCCTCAAGCCCTATTTGCTTGCAGGAACTGCGGCGGGCAGAGCTCGCCGAGGATCCAGTCGCGGAAGATCCGGATCTTCGGCGTGTTGCGGCGGGCGTGCGGATAGGCGAGCCAGTAGTCGCAACCGTCGCTGCAGCGCAGATCGAACGGCTGGTAGAGGCGGCCGAGCGCCACATCGTCCGGATAGAATTCCGGCGTCAGGATCGCGACCCCTTGGCCTGCGACGGCAGCACGCGCCTCGAAGGATTGCGCGCCGAGCCGGCTGTGCGGCCGCCCTTCGAGATCCGGATCGTCGACCCCGGCCGCCTTGAACCACATCCGCCACCAGGGATCGCCGGCATCGATGATCCTGAGTTTCAGCAGGTCGCGCGGCTCGTGCACGCCGCCGATGGTTTCGGCAAGTGCCGGGCTCAGCATCGGGCTGAATTCCACGCGCATCAGCGGGTGTGTGTCGAGGCCGGGCCAGACGCCGGCGCCTGAGCGGATCGCGAGATCGGCCGGCTCCCGGGTGAAGTCGGTGAGCGAGTCGCTCGTCGTCAGCCGGACGGCAATATTGGGATGGGCGAGTTGGAAGCTGCCGATGTTGCGCGCAAGCCATTGCGAGGCGAAGGTCGGCGTCGAGCTGATCAGCAGCGCGCTGTCGATATCGCCGCGGGCGTTGGATACGGCTTCCTGCAGCATTTCGAAGGCTTCGGTCACACGCGGGGCCATGCGTTGGCCGACTTCCGTCAGCGAGATCTGGCGCGGGCGGCGCAGGAACAGCGGCTCGCCGACATTCTCCTCGATCAACTTGACCTGGTAGCTGACGGCCGTCTGGGTCATGCCCAGCTCTTCACCGGCCTTGGTGAAGCTGCCGAGTCTCGCGACCGCTTCGAAGACCCGCAGCGCATTCAGCGGAAACTGCTTCGACATCTTCATGGATAAGTTCTCTTGATGCATGCAGACGGATGTTCGATTGGATTTCGATCCTCCTCCACGGCATCCTCCAAGTCAACTTCCCAAGATGAACAGGTGCTGAGATGACTTGCGATACTTTCGAACGTACTGAAAGAAAACCATTTCTTTCCCTCGAGCCGGTGGCCCGGCTCACCGCCGCCCTGTTCGGCGGCCTCGTTGCCCCCAAGCCGATGCTGGATGTCAACGCGCTCTCCGATCACATGAAGAGAGACATGGGTTTCATGGATGTTCACAGCCCCCACAGCGATGACGAGGAGGCAATGGCCAACGCTCGCCGACTGCTCAGCATCAATGAACTTCCGCGGCTCTAGAGGCCGTGCGTTCTGTTTCCTTTCCGCTTCCGGTGATGCCACTTGCAAGCGGGATGCTCTAACACCGGATTGATGGCCGTCAGGCGCGCCGAAGGCGTTCGACGGCCATCAGCACACGCTCCGGTGTTGCCGGCGCGTCGAGCCGCGGGCATTCTCGGTAATCCGCGACACTGGCGACCGCCATCGACAGGGCTTCCAGTACCGAGATCGGCAGCATGAAAGGCGGCTCGCCCACCGCCTTGGAACGACCAATGGTTTTCTCGACGTTGCTCGACCATTCGGCAAGCCTGACGTTGAAGATCTTCGGTCGGTCGGAAGCGAGCGGGATCTTGTAGGTGGAGGGGGCGTGGGTGCGCAGCCGACCCTTGTCGTCCCACCAGAGTTCTTCCGTCGTCAGCCAGCCCATACCCTGCACGAAACCGCCCTCGATCTGGCCGAGATCGATCGCCGGGTTGAGCGAGCGGCCGACATCGTGCAGCACGTCGACGCGATCGACCATGTACTCGCCGGTCAGCGTGTCGATCGAGACCTCCGAAACCGCAGCGCCATAGGCGAAATAGTAGAAGGGCGTGCCGCGGCCGGTGGCGCGATCCCAGTGGATCTTCGGCGTCTTGTAGTAGCCGGTGGCCGAAAGCTGGATGCGGCCCATATAGGCCTGCTTGATGAAATCGGGGAAGGGCACCAGCTCCTCGCCGATCTTCACGTGGTTGGCCACGAAGCTGACATTGTCCGGCGTCGTCTGCCAGCGCTCGCAGGCGAAGCTCACCAGCCGCTCCTTGATCTGGCGTGCGGCGTCGAAGGCGGCCATGCCGTTGAGGTCGGAGCCGGAGGAAGCGGCGGTCGCCGACGTATTCGGCACCTTGCCCGTTGTCGTCGCGGTGATGCGGACGCGATCGAGATCGACCTGGAAACTGTCGGCGATCACCTGCGCCACCTTGATGTAGAGGCCCTGGCCCATCTCGGTGCCGCCATGGTTCAGGTGGATCGAACCGTCCTGATAGATATGCACCAGAGCGCCCGCCTGGTTGAAGGCGGTCATGGTGAAGGAGATGCCGAACTTCACCGGCGTCAACGCAATGCCCTTGCGGATGACGCGGCTCGTCCGGTTGAAGTCGAGGATTGCCCGGCGGCGCGCCTGATAGTCCGCACTCTCCTCGAGTTCGGCGACGATCTGCGCGATGATGTTGTCTTCGACCTGCTGGTGGTAGGGAGTGATGTCGCGGCCGGAGCCCTTCTCGCCATAAAAGTTCAGCTTGCGGATCTCGAGCGGGTCCTTGCCGAGCTGATAGGCGATCTCTTCGATGATGCGCTCGCCGCCGAGCATGCCCTGCGGCCCACCGAAGCCGCGATAGGCGGTGTTCGACACCGTGTTGGTCTTCAGTGGTTGCGACGTGAGCTTCACATGCGGGTAGAAATAGGAGCTGTCCGCGTGGAAAAGGGCCCGGTCGGTGACCGGTCCGGAGAGGTCAGACGAGTAGCCGCAGCGCGCCGCATAATTGGCATGGACGGCGTGGATGCGGCCCTCGTCGTCGTAGCCGACGTCATAGTCGACCAGGAAGTCGTGACGCTTGCCGGTTGCCGTCATGTCCTCGTCGCGGTCCGGGCGGAACTTGACGGCGCGGTTGAGCTTCTTCGCCGCAACGGCTGCAAGCACTGCAAACTGGTTCCCTTGTGTTTCCTTGCCGCCGAAGCCGCCGCCCATGCGGCGCACGTTCACCGTCACCGCGTTCGAGGGCACGCCGAGCACGTGCGAGACCATGTGCTGGATTTCGCTCGGATGCTGGGTCGAGGACCAGACGGTAACCTCGTCGTCCTCGCCGGGAATGGCGAGCGCGATATGGCCTTCGAGGTAGAAATGCTCCTGGCCGCCGATCCGCATGCTGCCTTTGAGCCGGTGTGGGGCCTTTTCCAACTCCGCCTCGGCGTCGCCGCGCTGCAGGATCAGCGGCTGCGTCACCAGGTCGCCGCCATGGGCGACAGCGTCGAGAATGTCGGTGACGTGCGGCAGGTCGCGGTAGGTGATCTTCGCCAGCCGCGCGGCCCGGCGGGCAATGTCGCGGGTCTCTGCAATCACGGCAAAGGCCGGCTGACCGTGGAACTGCACCAGCCCATCGGCGAGCACCGGCTCGTCGTGCCGGTGGCTGGGGCTGATGTCGTTGGAATGCGGCATGTCCTTGGCGGTCAACACCAAGACGACGCCGGGTACGGCGACGACGGCCGAGAGGTCCATGGCTATGATTTCCGCGTGCGCCCGGTCGGTCATGCCGAGCGCGCCATGCAGAGTGCCTGCCGGTTCGGGCATATCGTCGATATAATCGGCCGTGCCGGCCACATGCTTGTGGGCGCTGTCATGGCGCTGCGGCGCATGCATCTCGCCGCGGATCGCCTTGCGTTCCTCGAAGGTGGATTTGTCCATGGCTATCTCTCTCCCGTGGCGTAACGCACCAGTTGCGCAGGCTCGCCGCCGCTTTCCAGGAAGAAACGCATCAACAGGTTCTTCGCCGCCAGCATGCGATAGTCGCTGGTGGCACGCCAGTCGGTGAGCGGCTGGTAGTCGGTCTCGAAGGCCGGCTGTGCCGCATGGATCGTTTCCTCGGTCCATGGCTTGCCGATCAGCGCCGATTCCACGGTCGTGGCGCGCTTCGGCGTGGCGGCCATGCCGCCGAAGGCGACACGGGCAGAGCGGACAACGCCATCTTCCACCGATAGGCGGAAGGCGCCGAGCAGGGCGGAGATGTCCTCGTCCCGGCGCTTGGAGACCTTGTAGGCGGCAAAGAGATCCCCGGCCGGCAAGCGCGGCACGAAAATGCTTTCGACGAATTCGCCCGGTTGGCGATCCTGCTTGCCATAGGCGATGAAGAAGAATTCGAGCGGCAGCGTGCGCCGGCCCTTGGTCGAGCGCAGCGTCACGGTGGCATCGAGCACGATCAAGGGCGGCGGGCTGTCGCCGATCGGCGAGCCGTTGGCGATGTTGCCGCCGATCGTGCCCATGTTGCGCACCTGCTCGCCGCCGATCCGGTTGATCAACGGGCCGAAGCCGGGATGGATCTTGGCGAGGGCCGAAAAGGCGGCGGTATAGGTGACGCCGGCACCGATCGTCAGGCCGGCTTCGGTCTCTTCGATGCGCTGCAGTTCGGCGATGCCATTGATGAAGATGACCGGGTTGATCGGCCGCATCTGCTTGGTCACCCAGAGGCCGACATCGGTGCAGCCGGCAGCGACCGTTGCCCCCGGATTGTCGGCGAGTGCGGCGGCCAGGCCGTCGCTGTCCGCCGGCACGATCAGACAGTTTTCGCCCTGGCGAATGGTGATGGTTTCGGCGGGTATCAGCGCCTTGAGCCTCGCGGTGACTGCTTCGCGCTCCCTGGTGATCGGATCGAAGACGGCGGAGGGCCGCGCCTTCGCGGCCGCTTCCGCGGCGCGCACGATCGGCTCGTAGCCAGTGCAGCGACAGAGATTGCCTTGCAGCGTCTTTTCGATATCGGAACGGCTCGGGTCGTCGTTCGCAATCCAGAGGCCATAGAGCGACATGACGAAGCCGGGCGTGCAGAAGCCGCATTGCGAGCCGTGGAAATCGACCATCGCCTGCTGCACCGGATGCAGCGTGCCGTCCTTGCCGGCGAGATGCTCGACCGTGACCACATGCGTCGCCTGCAGCGAGCCGAGGAAGCGGATGCAGGCGTTGACGCTTTCATAGACGAGCGCATCGCCCGCGAGCCGCCCGACCAGCACGGTGCAGGCGCCGCAGTCACCCTCGGCGCAGCCTTCCTTGGTGCCGGTCAGCCGGCGCTCGAGCCGCAAATAGTCGAGCAGGGTCGTGGTCGGCGCGATATCCGAAAGCGAGACCTCGCGGTCGTTGAGGATGAAGCTGATCGTTCCATTCGACTGGGCCATGCCATTCATTCCCTGCGGCTGCATTACCTGAAATCACTTTGATTTTAGGTGGTTATGCAGAAAAGCAAAGGGCCGAAGAAACTTTTGCCTGCTCCAGGGGCGTGCCTATTGCGCCGTCCAGCCGCCGTCCATGGAAACATGGGTGCCGGTGATCTGGGCCGCGTCGTCGCCGGCGAGATAGACGGCGAGGGAGGCGACCTGTTCGACGGTGATGAACTTCTTGGTCGGCTGGCCCTTCAGCATCACGTCGTTGATCACCTGCTGCTCGGTGATGCCGCGGGTGCGCGCCTGATCCGGGATCTGCTTTTCGACGAGCGGCGTCAGCACGTAGCCGGGGCAGATCGAATTTACGGTGATGCCGTTTTCCGCGACTTCGAGCGCCACGGTCTTCGTCAGGCCGAGGACGCCGTGCTTGGCCGCGACATAGGCCGCCTTGAACGGCGAGGCGACGAGGCCATGGGCGGAGGCGATGTTGATGATGCGGCCCCAGCCTTTCGCCTTCATGCCGGGAATGGCGGCGCGGATCGTATGGAAGGAAGAGGAGAGGTTGATCGCAATGATGCGGTCCCATTGCTCGATCGGGAAATCCTCGACTTTCTCCACATATTGAATGCCGGCATTGTTGACGAGGATATCGACGCTGCCGAAGCGCTCGGCGGCCGTCGCGATCAGATCGGCGATCTCGGCCGGCTTCGTCATGTCGGCGCCATGATAGACGACTGTCCCGCTCGTCAGTGCGCCGACGTCGTCGGTCGCTTGTCTGATTTCATCGGGGCTGCCGAAGCCGTTCAACACGATGTTGGCGCCGCCCTTGGCGAAGGCCTTGGCGATCGCAAGCCCGATGCCGCTCGTAGAACCGGTGATGACCGCTGTTTTCGTCATTGCTGCTCTCTCCCTTTGCGGCGCCGCGGACTGCCCTTTGTTGCGGCGCAACAGCGCCAGCCTACGCGTAAAACCGCGGCGCTGACAATTGTGTTTTTTGCCCTCGGCCCCCAGACTTCGTGGCAAGATTGGCGAAGTGGATTGCTTGCGTTTTGTTTTCGTTTGACATTCGTTTTGCCATCGTATTGAAGTTTTCGAAATGACGTCCCGCCCTTGAGGAAGGGCGACGAATACATTTGGGTGCGGCCGGGGAGGGGCATATGGGCGGATATATTCTCGCGATCGATCAGGGTACGACCTCGAGCCGTGCGATCATCTTCGACGGTCGGCAGCGGGTCGTCGGTGCCGGGCAGAAGGAATTCAAGCAGCACTTCCCGAAATCCGGCTGGGTCGAGCACGATCCCGAGGAAATCTGGCAGACGGTCCTTTCGACGGTCCAGGAAGCGATCGCCAAGGCAGGTATAACCGCTGGCGACCTCTCGGGCATCGGCATCACCAACCAGCGCGAGACCGTCGTCGTCTGGGATCGCGAAACCGGCAACCCTATCCACAATGCGATCGTCTGGCAGGACCGCCGCACCGCCGCCTATTGCGACAAGCTCAAGAAGCAGGGGCTTGAAAAGACCTTCGCCAAGAAGACCGGCCTGTTGCTCGATCCCTATTTTTCCGGCACCAAGCTCAACTGGCTGCTGACCAATGTCGAGGGCGCGCAGGCGCGCGCGACCAGGGGCGAGCTCTGCTTCGGCACGATCGACACCTTCCTCATCTGGCGGCTGACCGGTGGCAAATCCTTCGCGACCGACGCCACCAATGCTTCGCGCACGCTTCTTTACAATATCGCCGAGAACGCCTGGGATGACGAGCTGCTGAAGATCCTCGAAGTGCCGCGCGCCATGCTGCCGGAGGTCAAGGACTGCGCTGCCGATTTCGGCGTCACCGATCCGGCGATCTTCGGCGCCGCTATTCCGATCCTCGGCGTTGCCGGCGACCAGCAGGCGGCGACGATCGGCCAGGCCTGCTTCAAGCCGGGCATGCTGAAATCCACCTATGGCACCGGTTGCTTCGCACTGCTCAACACCGGCAAGGACATGGTGCGCTCGAAGAACCGGCTGCTCACCACCATTGCCTACCGGCTCGACGGCGAGACGACCTATGCACTGGAAGGTTCGATCTTCGTCGCCGGTGCTGCCGTGCAATGGCTGCGCGACGGGCTCAAGGTCATCAAGGCCGCACCGGATACCGGTACGCTCGCTGAAAGCGCCGATCCGACGCAGGAGGTCTATCTGGTCCCGGCCTTCACCGGTCTCGGCGCGCCGCACTGGGATCCGGATGCGCGCGGTGCGATCTTCGGCATGACCCGAAACACCGGCCCGGCCGAGTTTGCCCGCGCCGCGCTCGAGGCTGTCTGCTACCAGACGCGCGACCTGCTGGAGGCGATGCACAAGGACTGGCGCAGCAACGGCAAGGAAACGGTGCTGCGCGTCGATGGCGGCATGGTTGCGTCCGACTGGACGATGCAGCGGTTGTCCGATCTGCTCGACGCACCGGTCGATCGCCCCGTCATCCTCGAAACGACCGCGCTCGGCGTCGCCTGGCTCGCCGGCGGCCGCGCCGGCGTCTGGCCGAAACAGGAAGCGTTCGCCCAGTCCTGGGCGCGCGACCGTCGCTTTGAGCCGGCCATGGACGAGAAGACGCGCAAGGCCAAGCTTAGGGGATGGCGCAACGCCGTGAAGCGCACGCTGAACTAACAGCGCGGGCGAGACGCGGTTTTCAGCCGTAACATCCGGTTCTCGCCAATCATCCGACACAGGCTCCATTCATGTTCATCCGGGAAACACAGCGTTTCCCGGATGAACATTTGCTGCTCCTGCGCGCGGCAACTATCTGTTGTCACAACAGAAACAGGACGGGCATCATGGAACTCGGGCTTTATACTTTCGCGGATGTCGATCCGACTGCTGAAGAAAAGGGCAAAGAGGGGCAGCGCCGCCTCAAGAACCTTCTCGAAGAAATCGAGCTCGCCGATCAGGTCGGGCTCGATGTTTTCGGGCTCGGCGAGCATCATCGCCCTGATTATGCGGCCTCCGTACCATCCGTCATTCTGGCTGCCGCCGCCGCCAAGACGAAGAATATCCGGCTGACCAGCGCCGTCACGGTGCTGAGTTCGGACGATCCCGTGCGCGTCTTCCAGCAGTTCTCGACCCTGGACCTGATCTCCAATGGTCGCGCCGAGATCATGGCAGGGCGCGGGTCCTTCATCGAATCCTTCCCGCTCTTCGGCCAGTCGCTCGACGACTACGACCAGCTTTTTGCCGAGAAGCTCGATCTCCTGATGGCTCTGCGCGACAGCGAGAAGGTCAGGTGGTCGGGCGAGATGCGGCCGGCGATCCATGATCGCGGCATCTATCCGCGGCCGCTGCAGGACCCGTTGCCGCTCTGGATCGCCGTTGGCGGCACGCCGCAATCGGTGGCGCGCGCCGGCGCGCTCGGCCTGCCGGTAGCGCTTGCGATCATCGGCGGCGAACCGCGCCGTTTCGCGCCACTCTTCGACCTCTACCGCGAGGCCGCGCGCCGCGCCGGCCAGGATCCGGCCAAACTGAAGACCAGCATCAACGTGCACGGCTTCATCGCCGACACGACCGATCTGGCTGCCGACCAGTTCTACGGGCCGCAGGCGGAAGTGATGAACCGCATCGGCCGCGAGCGCGGCTGGGGACCGACGAACCGGGCGCATTTCGACCAAGCGCGCGGCCCGAGCGGCAACCTCTTCCTCGGCGATCCGGAGAGGGTGGCGGCGAAGATCGTCGAGAACTGGAAAGTCTTCCGCAACGATCGCTTCCTGCTGCAGATGGCGATCGGACCGATGCCGCACGACCAGATCATGCGCGGCATCGAACTTTACGGCACCAAGGTGGCACCGCTGGTGCGCCAGGCAATGGCGGAAGAGAAGGCGGCGGCGCCGGCCGTCTGACCTGCAATGCGGGGTTTCAGGACTCGATTGCCGGCCGTCCCGTTCGGCGCTGGCGTAACGCATGGCGACACGCTACATGTGGGCGCGAAAGCGAGACACGGATGACCCTCAACAACGAAGAAGATTTGCTGCGGCTGAAGGAAATCGGCCGCATCTGCGCCAATGCCCTGCAGGCCATGGGCGAGGCGCTCGAGCCCGGCATCACCACGGCGGAACTGGATGCGATCGGCCGCAAGGTGCTGGAAGAGGCCGGCGCACGCTCGGCGCCGGAGCTCTGCTACAATTTCCCCGGCGCCACCTGCATCAGCGTCAACGAGGAAATCGCCCACGGCATTCCCAGCAGCCGGGTGATCCAGGCGGGCGATCTCGTCAACATCGACGTCTCGGCCGAGAAGGATGGCATCTTCGCCGACACGGGCGCTTCCTTCCCGGTGCCGCCGGTCAGCGTCGCCATCGACAGGCTCTGCCGCGATGGCAAGCGGGCGATGTGGGTCGGCCTCAAACAAGTGCGTCCCGACCAGCCGCTGGCGGCCATCGGCAACGCGATCGGCGACTTCGCCCGCAAGAACCGCTATTCGCTCGTCACCAATCTCGCAAGCCACGGCATCGGCCGCTCGCTGCATGAAGAGCCGACCGAGATCGCCACCTGGCCGGACCCGCGCGAGCGCCGCCGGATGACCGACGGTATGGTCTTCACCGTCGAGCCCTTCCTGTCCATGGGCGCGCAATGGGCCGAAGGCGGCAATGACGACTGGACTCTCTACAGCGATCCGCGGGCGCCGACGGTGCAATACGAGCACACCGTCGTGGTCACCCGCGGCGGGCCGCTGGTGGTGACGCTGCCCGGCTAAAGCAACGCCAGGAAAAGTGCGAAGCGGTTTTCCGTCCGGCGTTGCGTCTACAAGGACAACGCCAGGAAAAGTGCGAAGCGGTTTTCCGTCCGGCGTTGCGTCTTACAAGGACAACGCCAGGAAAAGTGCGGTTTCCCGTCCGGCGTTGCGGGCAGGTTTCGGGGGCGCCGGTCCCTGTAACCCATTGAAGTCGTTCGATCGTTCGATTTCTTCAATAGGTCCTTCAATTATTGTCATTTGTGGGGGCCCTTGTTGCAGTGCAATAAAAGGGCATGACCACGCTCGACAGACCGCTCCAGACCAGCATCTCCGCCACGGCCACTGCAGGCGCTATCGCCATGGCTGTCGCCATGGGCTTTGGCCGTTTCTCCTACACGCCGATCCTGCCGGCGATGATGGCCGATCTCGGCCTCTCACCGGGTGACGCCGGCCTCATCGCCTCGGCCAACTTCGTCGGCTATCTGGCCGGTGCCATTCTCGCTGCCTATGGCTGGGCGCATGGGCATGAGCGGCGGATTGGGCTGGCGGCGCTCATCGCCACGACAGCTCTGCTTGCGGCGATGGGGCTCTCGTCCTCCGTCGCCGTGCTGGCGCTCATCCGCTTCCTGGCCGGCCTTGCCAGCGCCTTTGCCATGATCTTCATCTCCGGCATCGTGCTTGGCCATGGCCTGCTTGCGCAGTCGGAGCATGTGCCCGCCGTCCACTTTGGCGGCGTCGGCCTCGGCATCGCATTTTCCTCGCTCTGCGTCTGGGCAAACCCGCTTGCGGGGCATGCTGACTTGACGACTTCGATGAGCGATTGGTTCACCGGTGCCCTCGTTGGGCTGGTCGGGACCATTTTTGTCGCAGCGCTGCTGCCCGGCGTTCCTTCGTCCGGTGGGGGCACGGTGCGCGAGAAGCCGCTTGCCTGGACACGACCGCTCACGGTGGTGACGTTCACCTATGCACTGTTCGGCTTCGGCTATGTCATCACCGCCACCTTCCTTGTCGCCATGGCGCGGGATCCCAGCGGCGGCCACAGCATCGAGTTTCTCGCCTGGCTGCTGACCGGCCTTGCCGCAGCGCTCTCCGTCCATCTCTGGCGCTTTGCCGTCCCGCGGCTCGGTCTGGCCGGTGTCTACGCGGTCGGCCTTTTGGTCGAGGCAGTAGGCCTGGTGCTGACGGTTGGACTGCCCTTGCCCTATGCGCCGCTTGCCGGCGGGCTGATGCTTGGGGCTACCTTCATGATGATAACCGCCTATGGCCTCCAGATCGGCCGACGGCTCGCGCCGGAAAGCCCGCGCAAGGCGCTCGCCCTGATGACCGCCGCCTTCGGTATCGGCCAGATCATCGGCCCGCTGGTTGCCGGCTGGCTTGCGGAGCGCACCGGCAGCTTCGCCGCGCCGACCTTGATTGCGGCCGTCGTCCTCTTCCTATGCAGCGGCGTCATCCTTGTCGAACTGAAGCGGATTTCAGGGGCGTTGAAGTATTGACCAGCGCCAACGGCGGCCAAAAATCCGTCGCCTGATGCTCGCGTTCGCGATGATGAAATAACAGTAAGGTTTGTATTACCGGATTGTTGACGAAGCCGCTTTGCCGTAGTTTCGGCGCATCGGTGGGCGTATCTCGCGTCAACCTACAACAGTCGATCACGATGGTGGCTGCAAGCCATCGTGAAAAAAAAACGAAAGTGCCGTACCTTGCTCGAATCCTTCTTTCCGAAGCCGAAGCTGTTCTTCCCTTCCGTTGTTCTGTGGTCGCTATTTCTGGTCGCCTTCTGGTACACCGCCGGCGAGCAAATGGGAGCGGTGTTCGGTCTGCCGCCCTTGGCAGGCGAGGCGCCCATCGGTCTTGGGCATTTCTTCACGACGGCGTCAGTTTGGTTCTACATATATTTCACTTCGAGCATGGCGCTGTTCTGCCTGTTCTGGCAGTTTTACGCCGCTGATAATCCGTGGCGGAAATGGTCCGTCTGGGGATCGGCATTTATCGTTTTTACTGTCTATTTCTCCGTCGACATCAGTGTTGCGCTCAACAACTGGCGCCGCCCTACGTTCGATAGGATCGTCGAGGCGCTGAAAGCACCGAACACGGTACAGGCCTCGGAAATATACGGTTACGCGCTCATATTCTTCGAACTGGCCAGCGTTTATATCGTTTCGGCGGTGCTGATCAGCTTTTTCACCAGCCACTACCTGTTCCGCTGGCGAAACGCGATGAACGACTACTACTATGCGAAGTGGTCAAAGGTCCGCCATATCGAGGGTGCCTCCCAGCGTATCCAGGAAGATACGATGCGCTTCGCAACCACCGTCGAAGGGTTGGGCGTCCGGCTGATCGATTCGCTCATGACTTTGATCGCCTTTTTGCCGGTGCTGCACGCACTTTCGGCCAACGTCAAGGAACTGCCGATCGTCGGCGCCGTGCCCTATCCCCTCGTGTTGGCGGCGATTTTCTGGTCGCTTTTCGGCACGGTGCTGCTTGCCGTGGTCGGCGTAAAGCTGCCGGGGCTCGAATTCCGCAACCAGCGCGTCGAGGCTGCTTACCGCAAGGAACTCGTCTACGGCGAAGATCACCCGGACCGTGCGCTCCCCCCGACCGTCACGGAACTATTCAGTAATGTGCGGAAGAACTATTTCCGCCTCTATTTTCATTATATGTATTTCAACGTTGCGCGATATTTCTATCTGCAGACGGATAACATCTTTCCGCTTTTCCTGATGGTTCCGGCAATTGTGGGAGCGACAATCACCTATGGGCTTTTTCAGCAGATCCAGGGTGCGTTCTCGCAGGTGACGAGCTCGTTCCAGTACCTCGTCAATTCTTGGCCGACCGTCATCGAGCTGATTTCCATCTATAAGCGCCTGCGCGCCTTCGAAGCGGCAATCGAAGAGGAGCCGCTGCCGCAGATCGATCAGCAGTTCATCGAGGCCGGCGGAAGGGAAGAGTTGGCGCTCTGACTCGTGCTCGGAGCGCGTCGCGTGACAGCGAGTCGCGCGGCGCGCTCAGTCCCGCGCTGCATATCGGCTGAGGCTATGGAACCGAGCGAGCGATATGTCCCAAGTTAGAAGGCGGAGCGATCCGCCTTCTTTTTTGCCTGCTCGATCATCGGCAAGGCCTGGGCATAACTGACACAGGCAACGTCGGGCTTTCCGCAGACATCCGTCAGCAAACGATCGAGGGCGCGCCAATAGGCGCCGCCATTCATCTCGACGAAGTGAAAGCCGAGCTGCAGGGGAATTCGGTCGCCGCCATATTCGCGGTCGAAGGCCTTCCTGTAGGCCTCGTAGGTGCGCTCCTCGAAGCGCGCGCTGTCCTTCTTGTTCTCGACACCCATGGAGTGGCGAACGAAGAGATTGTAGTCCATGCCGATGACCGGGCGCTGCGACGGTCCCTCGGGGATCAGCGGCAGGCCGAAGCGCGGCAACCCGTCCTTGGCCGTCGGCCAGCCCGGTCCCTTGGTCACCAGGCTGGCGTCATAGGTAAAGCCCGATTCCATCAGGGCCGGCAGCAGACCGTCGCTCAGCGAAAGATAGGGAGCACGGAAACCCTTGACGTCGGCCTTGGCGAACTCGGCCCAGCCCTCGGGCTCCGCCTCTGGCCTGTCCGCCTTCTTCCAGGCGTCGCGGAGCGCAGTGTTGAAGGTCGCGAATTCGCTCTGCCAGTCAGCCTTGCTCCAGCCCTTGCCGTCGAAATGGCCGCAGGCGTGGCTGGCGATATCGTGGCCATCGAGATGGGCCTGCCAGATATGACCGGCGCGAACCGCAATCTCCTCGCGGCTCTGGGCGAAGCCGACATTCGAGCGGCCGGGCTTCTGGCCCGGCGGCCTATAGATCTCCTTGCCGTCGGCCCTGGTCATCAGGAAGGTGCAGGAGAGAAAATAGGTGAAATGCGCGCCGGTGTGCTTCGCCATCGCCAGGCTCTTTTCCCAAAGCGCATTGTCATGGGCGCCGTCGAAAGAGACGATGACGAGCTGCAGGTCGGCGGTGGGGACGGTGGCCGGCGTCGCCGGTTCGGAGCGCGCAAGCGCAGGTACCATGGCAATGGAAAAGGCGAGAGATATACGAATCATGATCAACTGCAGCGAGGAAATTTTCGTCGCAGATGGTTCGAAATTGCGGCAATCCTTTGATCGGGCTGGAAAAAGGACGCCATCAAGGCTACTCCATAGCCACCCGGGCCAGAATCGGTCCAAGGGCGAATGGCATAAAAAATCAAAGAGCTACAGCGACTCAAGCGCGCCTGCCCGGCACGCGGACGCTGTCTTGGTCCGATATCTCGAACAAAGCGGTGGCCCCATGGCGATACTCGTTCTCGGCATCATCATCTTTCTCGGCATGCATCTCATCCGCGTGGTTGCGCCCGGTTTCCGGGCCAGCGTCATCGAGAGCCGCGGCAAGGGAACCTGGATGGGGATTTATGCGATCCTCAGCCTCATCGGCCTCTGTCTGATCATCTACGGCTTCGGCCAGGCCCGCAGTGAAACGGGCATGCTCTACGATCCGCCGGTGTTCCTGCGCCACATTGCGCTTCTGCTGATGCTTTTCGCATTTGTCTCCCTGGCTGCAGGCTTCCTGCCGGCGGGCCGCATTGCGGTGGCGGTGAAGCATCCGCAGATCCTGTCGATCAAGCTCTGGGCCTTCGCGCATCTGCTCGCCAACGGCGAGACATCTTCCGTCCTGCTGTTCGGTTCGTTTCTCGCCTGGGGCGTGATCCTGCGCATCTCGCTGAAGCGCCGCGAGCGGGCAGGGGAGCGCGTGCTGCCGGTGTTCAAGTCATCGACGAACGACGTGTTGGCAATCGTCATCGGTCTGGTCGGCTATGTGCTGTTTACCTGGAAGCTTCACGAGTGGTTGATCGGCGTCGCGCCGGTGGTGATGGGCTAAATCACGTCGGCCCCCTTACAAGCGCCGCAAAATCGGGTAGAAGGCGCAAAATCCATGAGAGCGCGGTGCGTGGGCAAGAACGCATCGCGCGTGCTCGAACAGTTTGAGATCGTGCGCTGTTCCCGTCGATGACGGTCGGGATGGCGCATCAGTGGGCAGGCAAGGCCGGGGCAGTAGATGGCGAACCAAGACGACAGCTTTATCCGCGAGGTCAATGAGGAACTGCGTTCCGACCAGATGAAGAACATCTGGGCGCGCTTCGGCGGTGTCATCGTCGGGATCGCCGTGCTCATCGTCCTCGGAACCATCGGCAAGGTCGGATTCGACTACTGGCAGGAGGGGGCCTCGTCGAAGTCGGGCGACGCCTTCCTGCAGGCGCTCAATCTCGCCAAGGAAAACAAGACGGACGAGGCGCTTGCTGCCTTGAACGCGCTGGAGAAGGACGGCTACGGCGCCTATCCGGTGCTGGCGCGCCTGCGCGCGGCGACGCTTCAGGCCCAGAAGGGCGACACCGATGCGGCGGTAAAGGCATTCTCGGCGATTGGCAGGGACGGCAGCGTACCGGCGGCCATCCAGGACGCGGCGCGGCTGCGTGCCGCCTATCTGCTGGTTGACGTCGGCAGCTACGACCAGGTTTCGGCCGAAGTCGAGCAGCTCGCGACGCCGCAGAACAACATGCGCCATTCGGCGCGCGAAGCGCTCGGGCTTGCGGCCTACAAGGCCGGCGATTACGCCAAGGCAAAGACCTGGTTTCAGCAGATCGTCGACGATCAGCAGAGCCCGCGCAACGTCGCCGGCCGCGCGCAGATGCTGCTCGACGTGATCACTGCCAGTGGCAAGGCCTGACGTTTCGCCCATCCGCCATGTGGATGGGTACAGGGTGCACGACCCTTTCGAATCAGCGCATGATCCCAAAATCGATCTCGATCTTGGGGTTGTGCGCTAAAGCATTTAAAGCAGTTCCAGCAAAAGTGCGTAGCGGTTTTGCGGCCGGAACTGCGAAAGACAGACAAGCAGTTCCAGCAAAAGTGCGCAGCGGTTTTGCGTCCGGCACTGCATGAAGTCATCAGCAGAGCCGTTCCCCTGTGGAACGCTTCGGCGCCACCTCAATGCGGTGGAGAACGAAATTACGAACGCGGCCCGCCCAAATCGGCTGCCGCGCTCCAAGCGGAAACGGATAGATCCATGAGCTTCACCGTCGCCATCATCGGGCGTCCCAATGTCGGCAAGTCCACCTTGTTCAACCGTCTGGTCGGCAAGAAGCTGGCGCTTGTCGACGATACGCCAGGCGTTACCCGCGACCGTCGGCCGGGCGACGCCAAGCTGATCGACCTCAAGTTCCGCATCATCGACACCGCCGGGCTCGAACAGTCGCCGCCCGACAGCCTGCAGGGGCGCATGTGGGCGCAGACGGAAGCCGCGATCGACGAGGCCGATCTCACGCTGTTCCTGATCGACGCCAAGGCCGGCTTGACGCCGGCCGACGAGACATTGGCCGAGATGCTGCGCCGTCGTGGCAAGCCCGTCATTGTCGTCGCCAACAAGTCCGAGGCGCGCGGCTCCGACGGCGGATATTACGACGCTTTCACGCTAGGCCTCGGCGATCCTTGCCCGATTTCGGCCGAGCATGGCGAAGGCATGCTCGACCTGCGCGACGCCATTGTCGCCGCGCTCGGGGAAGAGAGAGCCTTCCCGCCCAGGGAAGACGTGGCGGAGACCGACGTCGATATCCGTCCGGCCGGTGCCGGGGAGGGGGCCGAGGACGAGGAGGCCGAGCCGGCCTATGACGAGACCAAGCCCTTGCGCGTGGCGATCGTCGGCCGTCCGAATGCCGGCAAGTCGACGCTGATCAACCGCTTCCTCGGCGAGGACCGGCTTTTGACCGGACCGGAAGCCGGTATTACCCGCGATTCCATTTCGGTCGAATGGGAATGGCGCGGCCGCACCATCAAGATGTTCGACACGGCCGGCATGCGTCGCAAGGCGAAGGTGCAGGAGAAGCTGGAAAAGCTTTCGGTTGCCGATGCGCTACGCGCGATCCGCTTTGCCGAAACGGTCGTCATCGTCTTCGACGCGACCATCCCCTTCGAGAAGCAGGATCTGCAGATCGTCGATCTCGTGCTGCGCGAGGGCAGGGCGGCAGTGCTCGCCTTCAACAAGTGGGACCTGGTCGAGGACTGGCAGGCGGTGCTTGCCGACCTTCGTGAAAAGACCGAGCGGCTGCTGCCGCAGGCGCGCGGCATCCGCGCCGTGCCGATTTCCGGCCACACCGGCTATGGCCTCGACCGGCTGATGCAGGCGATCATCGAGACGGACAAGACCTGGAATCGCCGCATCTCCACCGCGCGGCTCAACCGGTGGCTGGAATCCCAACAGATCCAGCATCCGCCACCGGCCGTGTCCGGCCGCCGCCTGAAGCTCAAATACATGACGCAGGTGAAGGCCCGCCCGCCGGGCTTCATGATCTCCTGCACGCGCCCCGACGCGCTGCCGGAGTCCTATGTGCGCTACCTGATCAACGGTCTGCGCAACGATTTCGACCTGCCGGGCGTGCCGATCCGCATGCATTTCCGTTCGGGCGACAACCCGTACGAATCGAAGGCAAAGAAGCGGCGCTGAGCAAGGCGAGCCAGCCGATTAAGCCGCAGGCAGCTTTTCCTTGGGGACGAGCGCCCCATGATGGCCGATAACACCGGCCGCCACCGCGGCGGCAAAGGCGGCGGCCTCGGCCGGCTGATCACCGGCGACCAGTCGGCCGACGAAGGCACCGTTGAAACTGTCGCCGGCGCTGGTCGTGTCGACGACAAGTTCGACCGGCGTTGCGGGCACGTGTTGGAGGGGGGCATCCCCGAAGGCGAGCGTCACGCCCTTCTCGCCATCTTTCACGACGACATTGGCGGCGCCGAGACCCTTGTAGCGCGCGATCGTCGCTTCGGTCGATGCGTCGCCGAAATGGGTGACCTCGTCGTCGAAACTCGGCATGACGAGGCTTGCCGCGCGGGCGCCATCGGTCAGCGTCCGGCGCATGCGTTCCGCGTCGTCCCAAAGCCGCGGGCGAATATTGGGGTCGAAGACCACCAGCTTGCCGGCGGCTTTCGCGCGACGCAGCTCCGAAAGCAGCGTCTCCACCGCATCGGGAGCAAGGATCGCCAGGGTGATGCCGGAATAGAGGATGAGGTCGGAGGCCTCTATCGCGCGCCGTAGATGATCGGCATCGTCGGCCAGCAGCTTGGCGGCCGAGTGTGAGCGCCAGTAGGAGAAGCTGCGCTCGCCGTCCTTCAGGTGGATCATATAGAGCCCGGCCGAACGGTTCTCGATCCGGCGCACGGCAGAAGTGTCGATCCCTTTTTCCGCCATGAAGGCCAGCATCTCGTCCGAGACCGTATCGGTGCCGACGGCGGAGCAATAGGCGACGGTCCAGTCGGCAGGCATGAACAGCCGCGCATAGTAGGCGGCGTTGAAGGTGTCGCCGGCATAGCCTTTGCGCAGCAGCCCGCCTTCCGCCTGCATGAGCTCGACCATGCACTCCCCGATCGCAAGCATCTTCCCGGCCAACGACTTTCCTCCTCGCAAGATTTTGCCTGAGACGGGATAAGGGGCTCCGCCGCTCTCGGCAAGCGATTGTTTCCGGTGGCGTACGTGACGAAACAAGTCGGCGTTTACTGATCCGCCGAGCAACGCTACACCTTTGCGGGCGAACCGTCTTCAAGGGGGCATTCATGACGTCTCGGCAGGTATCGGGCGACGATTGGTGGCGCGGCGCGGTGATCTACCAGGTCTATCCGCGCTCCTTCCAGGATACCGACGACGACGGCATCGGCGATCTGAAGGGCGTCACCCGTCGGCTGGCGCATATCGCCTCGCTCGGCGTCGACGCGATCTGGCTGTCGCCTTTCTTCACCTCACCGCAGGCCGACATGGGCTACGACGTATCGGACTATTGCGGCGTCGACCCGATGTTCGGGACGCTCGCCGATTTCGACGAGATGCTTGGCGAGGCCCATCGTCTCGGCCTCAAGGTCATCATCGATCAGGTGATTTCGCATACGTCCGATCGCCATCCCTGGTTCATCGAAAGCCGGTCGGACCGGACGAATCCGAGGGCCGATTGGTATGTCTGGGCGGATCCGAAGCCGGACGGCACGGCGCCCAACAACTGGCTGTCGATCTTCGGCGGGCCTGCCTGGGAATGGGACGGGGTGCGCAAGCAATACTACATGCACAACTTCCTCGGCTCGCAGCCAGACCTCAACTTCCACAATCCCGCAGTCCAGGATGCCGTGCTCGATGCCGCCCGCTTCTGGCTCGATCGCGGCGTCGATGGCTTCCGCCTCGATACCGTGAACTTCTATTTTCACGACCGGCATCTCAGGGACAACCCGCCGCTCGTTCCCGATCCGGACGCAACCAGCAACGATGCGCCTGACGTAAATCCCTACGGCATGCAGGACCATCTCCACGACAAGAGCCAGCCCGAAAACATCGCCTTCCTCCAGCGCTTCCGGGCGCTGCTCGACCGTTACGAGGGGCGCATGACCGTCGGCGAAGTCGGTGATGGCGCCCGCTCGCTGAAGACCGTAGCCGCCTATACCGGCGGCGGCGACAAGCTCAACATGTGCTACACCTTCGATCTGCTCGGTCCGGACTTTACAGCGCGGCATATCCGCCGCTGCGTCGAGAATTTCCAGAAGGTGGTCACCGACGGCTGGGTCTGCTGGGCCTTTTCCAACCATGACGTGACGCGCCATGTCAGCCGCTTCGCCCGGAACGAGGCCGAGCGGGAGAGGGTGGCGCGGCTGGCGATCACGCTGCTTTCCAGCCTGCGCGGGTCGATCTGTCTCTATCAGGGCGAAGAACTGGGGCTTCCGGAGGCGGCGCTTGCCTTCGAGGACCTGCGCGATCCCTATGGCATCCGCTTCTGGCCGTCCTACAAGGGCCGCGACGGGTGCCGCACGCCGATGGTCTGGGAAGAGGCTGCGGCCAATGCCGGCTTCTCCGCTGGCAAGCCCTGGCTGCCGGTGCCGGCTGAACACCGCCGCTTGGCCGTGGACGCGATGGCCGCGGGCGTGGATACGACCCTCGACCACTACCGGGCGACGCTCGCTTTCCGCAATGCACAACCGGTATTGCGTGATGGCGCGATGCGTTTCCTCGACACGAACAGCGACCTCTTGGCCTTCGTTCGCGAAAAGGACGGCGAGCGCCTGCTCTTCGTCTTCAACCTCACTCGCGAGCCGCAGGTGTTCCTGCCGCCCGCTCCGGTGCACCCCCTGGATTTGCCCGGATATCCGGCGCGCCTCGAAGCCGGTAGCATTCAGCTCTCCGGATTGTCGGCCTTCTCAGGGAAATTCTGATGCGCGTCTTGTTGATGGATGGTGAAACCATCGGCCGCTGGATCGAGATGCGTCTGGCACTCTGGCCAGATACGCCGGAAGCGGAGCATCGCGCCGAGGTCGAATCCTCCCTTGCCGAACGCGATCGCTATGCGTCGTTCCTATGCGAGGACGAGGCGGGGGTCGCCGCGGGCTTTGCCGAGGCGTCGATCCGCAGGGACTATGTCAACGGCTGCCAAACCTCGCCCGTGGCCTTTCTCGAAGGGATTTACGTGTTGCCTCGGTATCGCCGCCGTGGCGTGGCGCGTGCGCTGATCACCGCGGTGGAACGCTGGGCGACGAGCCAGGGATGCCAGGAGCTTGCCTCCGACACGGCGACCGACAATCTCAGGAGCCAGAGCCTGCACATGGCTCTCGGCTTCGAAGAGACGGAGCGGGTCGTCTATTTCCGCAAGGAGCTGGCGCCCGCCGCGGCGGACAATTGAGCGCTCCAGCGGCCAGAGGCGGGCCTCAGCCGATCAGCATGAACTTGTCGACGTCGACCAGCCCGCGGTCGGAGATCTTCAGGTGCGGGATGACCGGCAGCGGCAGGAAGGCGAGCTGCAGGAAGGGCTCTTCCAGCGTGGCTCCGAGCGCGAAGGCGGCGTGTCTCAGGTGGTGCAGGGTATCGCGCACGGACTCGTAGGGCTCCAGGCTCATCAGGCCCGCGACCGGCAGCGCGATCTCGCCGGTCACCTTGCCGTCTTCGACGACGACGAAACCGCCCTTGATTTCGCCGAGCCGGTTGGCGGCGATCGCCATGTCCTCGTCGTTGACGCCGACGACGCAGATATTGTGGCTGTCATGGCCGACGGTCGAGGCGATTGCGCCCTTCTTCAGCCCGAAACCCTGGACGAAGCCGTTGGCGTGATTGCCGTTGACGCCGTGGCGTTCGATGACGGCCACCTTGATGATGTCGCGACCGAGGTCGATGCCGGTCTGGTTGCCGACGGCCGGCAGGCGGTAGCGGCGGTGTTCGGTGATGATCTTGCCGGGGAGCACGCCGATGACCGAACTGTCGCCATCGGTCACGGGGATGCCGAAGGCGCTGGCATGAACCTGGCCGGCCTTGACGCTGTCGAGCCCAACGGGCGCAACCGGATTGCGAGTGGCAAAGAGCGCGTCCGTGACGCGCCTTCCGCCTGAGAACACCATCTCGGCTTTGCAGTTTTCCAGGCTGTCGACGACCACGAGATCCGCGCGCCAGCCGGGGGCGACAAGGCCGCGGTCGGAGAGCCCGAAGGCGCGGGCGGCCGAGATCGAGGCGGCGCGATAGATCGCCAGCGGCTCGACGCCGGCGGCGATGGCCGTGCGGATCATGTGGTCGAGATGGCCCTGCTCGGCGATATCGAGCGGATTGCGATCGTCGGTGCAGAGTGCCAGATGCGGTGACAGGCGTTCGGTGATGATCGGCATCAGCGCATTGAGGTCCTTCGAGACCGAACCCTCGCGCACGAGGATGTGCATGCCCTTGCGGATCTTCTCCATGGCTTCTTCGGCACTGGTGCATTCGTGGTCGGTGCGGATGCCGGCGGCGAGATAGCCGTTCAGATCCTTGTCGGAGAGCAACGGCGCGTGGCCATCGATATGGCCGTTCTGGAAGGCGTCAAGCTTGGCGAGACAGACGGGATCCTTGTGGACGACGCCGGGGAAGTTCATGAACTCGGCGAGGCCGATGACCTTGGGATGATGGCGGAAGGGCAAGAGCCTTTCGATCGGCAGGTCGGCGCCCGACGTTTCCAGGTGCGTTGCCGGCACGCAGGAGGAGAGCTGGACACGGATATCCATGATCGTTTCCTGGGCCGAATCCAGGAAGAACTGAATGCCCTCGGTGCCGAGCACGTTGGCAATTTCGTGCGGATCGCAGACGACGGTGGTGATGCCGAGCGGCAGGACGCAGCGGTCGAACTCGTGCGGCGTGACGAGCGAGGATTCGATGTGCAGATGCGTGTCGATGAAGCCGGGTACGACGATGCGGCCGGTGATGTCGATCTCCTCGCGCCCCTCGTAGCTCCCGAAGGTGCCGACGATGCGGTCGCCGGAGATCGCAATGTCGGAGGCGACCAGCTCGCCGGTCACGAGATCGAAGAAGCGCCCGCCCTTCAAAACGATATCGGCCGGTTCGCGTCCGACGCCCTGATCGATATAGCGTTCCAGCGCTTCGGACATGGGGCAACTCCAGTTCTTGTGTGAATCGAGCCACCGGTCTGGCTTCCGTAGCGACCGTGCTTCGGCTCCGCGTGGCAGATAAGAGTAACCCTCTCCCCGTCGCCGGGGAAAGGGTCATTGATGGTCGGCGCGAGGCCGGATCAGATGTTGTTGTTGAGAACGGCGCGCAGCTTGCCGAACAGCTCGTCGATCTGGGTCTTGCTGATGATCAGCGGCGGCGACAGCGCGATGATATCGCCGGTGGTGCGGATCAGCAGGCCGCTCTCATAGGCCTTCAGGAAGGCGGAGAAGGCGCGCTTGGTCGGCTCGCCCGCGATCGGCTGGAGCTCGATCGCACCGATCAGGCCGAGATTGCGGATGTCGATGACATTTGGGCAATCTCTCAGCGAGTGCAGCCCGTCTTCCCAGTAGGGGGCGAGCTCGGCAGCGCGCGTCAGCAAGCCTTCTTCCTTGTAGGTATCGAGCGTGCCGAGGGCGGCGGCCGAGGCGATCGGGTTACCGGAATAGGTGTAACCGTGGAAGAACTCGATCATGTGCTCCGGACCGTTCATGAAGGCATCATGGATCTCGGAGGTGACGAAGACCGCGCCCATCGGGATGACGCCGTTGGTCAGGCCCTTGGCGGTGGTGATGATGTCGGGCTTCACGTCGAAATACTGTGCGGCAAAAGGCGTGCCGAGGCGGCCGAAACCGGTGATGACTTCATCGAAGATCAACAGGATGCCGTGCTTGGTGCAGATGTCGCGGAGCTTCTGCAGGTAGCCCTTCGGTGGGATCAGCACGCCGGTGGAGCCGGCCACCGGCTCGACGATCACGGCGGCGATGGTGGAGGCGTCATGCAGGGTCACGATGCGCTCGAGCTCGGTGGCGATGTCGCCGCCATGTTCCGGCTCGCCGCGGGTAAAGGAATTCTGGGCGGGCAGATGGGTGTGCGGCATGTGGTCGACGCCAGTGAGCAGCGTACCGAACATCTTGCGGTTGGAGACGATGCCGCCGACCGAGACGCCACCGAAGTTGACGCCGTGATAGCCGCGCTCGCGGCCGATCAGCCGGAAGCGCGAGCCGTCGCCCTTGGCGCGGTGATAGGCGAGCGCCACCTTCAGCGCCGTATCGACCGATTCCGAGCCGGAATTGGTGTAGAGGACGTGGTTCATGCCTTCAGGCGCGATGTCGACCAGGCGGTTCGCAAGCTCGAAGGCCTTGGGGTGGCCGAGTTGGAAGGCCGGCGCATAATCGAGCTCGCCCGCCTGTTCGCGAATCGCCTCGGTAATCTTCGGGCGACAATGGCCGGCGTTTACGCACCACAGACCCGCCGTCCCGTCCAGAACCGTACGACCGTCATGGGTCGTGTAGTACATATCCTTGGCGCCGACGAACAGGCGCGGTTCCTTCTTGAACTGCCGGTTCGCGGTGAACGGCATCCAGAAGGCGCGCAGATCGTTCGGGGTGTTGAGACGGTTCGACATTCCAGTTCTC
Source organism: Ensifer sp. VA4 (assembly GCF_055710065.1). Lineage (NCBI taxonomy): Bacteria > Pseudomonadati > Pseudomonadota > Alphaproteobacteria > Hyphomicrobiales > Rhizobiaceae > Ensifer > Ensifer sp. VA4. The sequence goes on from NZ_JBVQPO010000010.1 coordinate 220,266, forward strand.
CTCGGTCCGTTTTTCGTCAGGCGCTCGCCGCCCGCATTTTTTACCCTTTGGTCAAACTATCAGCGCCCCGGGAGGCGTCAAGCCTTGGAAGCCCCCCACAGAGAGCCTTCGGGGTGGCGAATTTTTGTCTCGGGGCTGGATATTTTCTCTAGCTTAACTTGTTTGCGTCAACGCTGCGTTGCCATGCCTTGCCGGGTCCATGGCCGCCTGTGAATGGGTCTTCGCGCCTGCGGCCCGGCTGAGCCACTTGGGAGCTTGGACGTGTCTCGGTTCGGGATAGTACACGCGGCAATTGCCGCGCTCTTCCTGCCTGCCCCGGCTGCTGCTGCCGAACTGATCGCCGACGGTCGCTTCGAAAAGGGGCAGGACGCGTTCTGGGCGAGCGACGGATTGACGCTCGAGCGAGAGAGCGGGCAGCTCTGTGTCGAGACCCGGGGCGGAGGAGAGGTCTGGAGCCAGATCATCGGCGTCAATGGATTGAAGCTGGTGCCGGGACATGTCTATCGCCTCTCGGCTAAAGTTATCGCCCAGCCGGCGCGCGCGATCCTGGCAAGAGTTCAGCGAGCTGCAGATCCCTGGACTGCCGTTGCCGAATTTACGATGCCGGGGTCACCCGGTGGCACCTCGTTCCCGGTCGACTTTGAGGCAAGAGTACCGGAAGAGGCGCAGTTTGTGATGCCGCTCGGGGGTGGAGTGGCCGGCCGCCTCTGTCTTGACGACGTATCGTTGGTCGTGACCGGCGCCGTCCTGCCGATGGCAAGGCGAGCGACCGAGGGACCTGCCATTCGCGTCAACCAGTTCGGCTACTTCATCAGCGGACCGAAGCGCGCGACCGTCGTTGCCAATACGAAGCGGCCGATGGATTTCCAATTGCTCGATGCCAAGGGCGACGTCGTCGGCAAGGGCCGGACACAACCAAGCGGATTCGATCCGATGGCGGGCGTCGAAACCCAGGTCGCGGATTTCTCATTCTTCGCAACGGCTGGAGACGGCTATCGTCTGGTGGCCGGCGACTGGGCGAGCGATCGTTTTTCGATCGGCGATGATCTCTATCACCGCCTGCGCGTCGATGCCCTGTCCTGGTTCTATCCGCAGCGAAGCGGCGTCGAGATCAAGGCGGCGATTGCCGGCAAGGCCTACGCCCGCTCTGCCGGCCATATAGGCGTGGCGCCGAACCAGGGCGACAAGGCGGTCGCATGCCTCAATGGCAAGCGAGCCGAAGCGCTCTACGGCGGCTGGTCCTGTTCCTATCGGCTGGACGTTTCCGGCGGCTGGTACGACGCCGGCGACCACGGCAAATACGCCGTGACCGGCGCTTTGTCGGCGGCGCAACTGCTTGCCGCCTACGAGCGCGGCCGCGTCTATGCCACGGGGTCCCCGGTGACCCACGACGGTCTCTCGCGCATTCCCGAAAACGGCAACGGCATGCCCGACATTCTCGACGAGGCGCGGTGGGAGCTCGAGTTCCTGTTGCGCATGATGGTGCCGGATGGCCAGCCGCTCGCGGGAATGGTGCACCACAAGGTCCATGACATCGCCTGGACCGCGGTGCCGATGCTGCCCGGCGACGACCCGCAGCCGCGGGCGCTTCACCGTCCGTCGACTGCCGCAACGCTCGACGTCGCAGCCGTCGCGGCTCAGGGCGCCCGGCTTTTCGCCGGTCCGGATCCGACGTTCTCGGCGCGGTTGCTTGCGGCCGCACGCAAGGCCTGGGTGGCGGCCAATGCCAATCCGACACTCTTCGCGCCAAGATCGGACGGACTTGCCGGCGGCGGCGACTACGACGACGACAGCATTTCTGACGAGTTCTTCTGGGCGGCGGCCGAGCTCTATCTGACGACCGGTGACGACGCCTATCTCGACGTGCTGCGGGCGTCGCCGCTTTGGGCGGCCGATACGCTTTCTCCCGGCGGCGCCTTCGACTGGCGCAACGTCGCAGGCTTTGCACGGCTGCAACTGGCCCTTTATGGCACCCGGTTGCCGGACGGCGACCGTGACGCGATCAGGAACTCGGTGCTTTCGGCAGCGCGCCACTTCCTGTCGCTGCAACAGACAGAGCCTTTCGGTGTCGTCTACCGACCCGAGGACCGGCGTTACGGCTGGGGATCGAACCAGCTGATGCTGCAGAACATCATCGTGCTCGCGGCCGCTTTCGATCTCTCCGGCGAGAAGGCCTTTCTCGACGGTGCGCGCGAGGGCATGGATTACATTCTCGGCCGCAATGCGTTGGCCCTAGCCTATATCACCGGCTACGGCACGCGCGCGGCCAAGAACCAGCACAGTCGCTGGTACGCGCACCAGCGCGACCCGCAGCTGCCGAACCCGCCGGCTGGCTCTCTCGCCGGCGGCCCCAACTCCACCCTTGTCGATGACGTCGCACGGCAGCGCTTGAAGGGCTGCGCGCCGCAGACCTGCTATGCCGATGATATCGAAGCCTATGGATCCAATGAAATCGCCATCAACTGGAATGCGCCGCTCGTCTATGTCGCGTCGTTCCTCGCCGATGCGCGCTAGGAGAGTGAAAGCGTGACCGGAATAGCCTTCGTCGGAACCGGCTTCGTCGCCGACTATTACATGACGACGCTTGCCAATCATCCGCAGCTCCGGCTCGTCGGCGTCTGGGATCGCGATGCGGAGCGTCTCGATGCCTTTGTGCGCTACTGGAAAGTTTCGGCCTATGCTTCGCTGAATGCGGCGCTCGCCGATCCCGCCGTCTCGATCATCGTCAATCTGACGACGCCGGAAAGCCATTACAGCATCAACTACGCCGCTCTCTCCGCCGGCAAGCATGTCTATTGCGAGAAGCCGCTGGCAATGACGGTCGAGGAGGCGAGCGAACTGGTGGAGCTTGCCCGCGAGCGTGCACTCGTGCTTGCCGGCGCGCCTGCCAATGGCCTCAGCGATGCGCAGGCGCTCTGTGCGGACCTGCTTGCAGCCGGGACCATAGGCAAGCCGCGGCTGGTCTATGCCGAGATGGAGGATGGCCCGGTCTTCAAGGCGAACTGGCGCGCCTGGCGCAGCCGCTCAGGCGCCCGTTGGCCGGGCGTGCACGAATTCGAGGTTGGCTGCACGCTCGAGCATGCAGGCTATGCCGCAAGCTGGCTCGTCTCGCTCTTCGGACCGGTCGCCGAGGTCAGCGCCGTTTCCGCTCTGACCTTTCCGGACAAGGGCCCCGGAACCGAGACGCTGGCGCTCGGTCCTGATTTCTCGGTGGGGTGTCTCACCTTCCACTCCGGCGTGACGGCGCGCGTCACCTGCGGCCTGGCGGCGCCACGCGACCGGTCGTTGACGATCATCGGCGACAAGGGAACGATCGTCGTTCGCGACCTCTGGGACAATCGTTCGCCCGTTCATGTGGAGGCGTTCGGCGCCAGGCGCTCGCTTGTGCATCGCGGGCTCGACTGGCTGGAATGGAAAATGGGGCGCAAATTGCCTGTCCGGCTCTATCCCGGAACGAAGGTGCGCTACGCCAAGGCGTCGTCCGGGCCCGCCCTTCCGGCCTTTCCGTCGCAGATCGATTTCGTGCGGGGGATCGCAGTCCAGGCCGACGCGATCAAGTGCGGCGAAACACCGTTTTTCTCCGGCGCGACGGCGCGGCATCTGACCGAGGTCGTGCTCGCGCTCAACAGCGGCTGGAGGGACTATCGTCCGCTCGATCTCTAGGGCGCCGTGCGTTCCGGTGAACGCACAAAGGACGCTCCGAAACTTTTCCGAAGGGCGGTCGCCGGCGTGTCGGGCAGAAGGTTCAGGCCAGGGGTGCCTTGGCGCGGATCGTCTCGATGATTTCCAGAGCTTTGATGCTGTGCGAAAGCGGCATCAGCGGATGCTCACGCCGACCCTGCAGAATGGCCGCGCTGGCGGCCTCGATCTCGAATTGCAGGCCGTTGCCGGGAAATGCATGGTCGAAGCGTTCGAGACCGGGTAGCGGGATCCGCCGAGCGACCTTGAAAAGGGTTTGCCCTGTCGATGCCAGCAGCCTGCGCGCCGGGGCGGTGGTGCCGACGAACAGGCGGTTTGCCTTCAGGAACGGCGCGTCAATGGCAAGTGTGCCGCGGTCGCCTTTGATGACGAAGCGATTGTCGCCGCTTCGATCAAATCCGCAGCGGAGTTCGGCATCGAAAGCGGTGTAATCCAGACGAACGTCTGCCGAGACATCAACGCCGGTCGGCGCGCTTCTCCAGGTACCGACAATCGACTTCGGGTGGCCGAAGAGGTTCAGGCAGAGCGCGATCGGATAGATGCCGAGATCGAGCAGCGAACCACCGCCCAGCGTCGGATCGAAGAAGCGGCTGCCGGCATCGAACGGCTTTTCATAGGCGAGTTCCGCCCGGACGCGCCTGATGGTGCCAAGCCTCTCTTCGCGAAGGAGCATGCGAAGCTCGGCGATCGCCGGCAGGAAGCAGGTCCACAGCGCTTCCATCGCGAAGGCGCCGCTGGCAGCGGCAGCTTCCGCGAGGACGCGCGCATCAGCGACGCATGTGGTCAGCGGCTTCTCGACCAGCACGGCCTTGCCGGCAGCAAGGGCCAAGGCGGCATGCTCGCGGTGCACCGCATTGGGTGAGGCGATGTAGATGGCATCGATGTCCGGTGCTTCCGCCAGGGCCTGGATATCGTGATAGCTGCGGATGCCGCCATAATGCGTGGCGAAAGCATGCGCCCTCTCGGCACTGCGGGAGCAAACGGCGGCAAGCGTGGCATTACCCGCGAACCGCAAATCCGCTGCGAAGCTGTTCGCGATTGTGCCGGTACCGGCAATGCCCCAACGGACCCTGTCACGCATACCCTAATGTCCGCTTTTCAGGCTGATCTGTCGGGCGCATGGTGCCGTGGAAGTCTCAAGGCCCGGTAAACGGCGGAGGTGAGGCAAGCCGCCCGTCACGGGCTCGTTGCGATTCCTTGGAAAAGAATAAGCCCCGCGCGATTTCTCGTGTGGGGCTGTTCGAACGGGTCCGCAGAGCGAACCGAATATCAGGCCGACTTGCGGACCATAGTCTTTTCTGCGGTGGCGTTGGGTTCGTCGCCGTAGATTTCGTTGAGCGTGCCTAGAATCCGCATCACTGCGTCGGATGAGCTCGAATAATAGATGGTCTGCGCATCGCGGCGGGTGCTGACGAGATTCTGGGCACGGAGCTTCGAGAGATGCTGGGAGAGAGCCGACTGGCTCAGCCCAACCTTGTTGGCCAATGCGCCGACCGCCATCTCTTCCTTGACGAGGGAATCGAGAATGAGAAGGCGCTTAGGGTTTGCCATGGCCGAGAGGAAACCGGCTGCTACCTCGGCTTCATCGTGTTTTTCAGGCGAAAGTGGCTGCATTGCGTGCTCCATGCGAAAATTACATCACACGTAGTTATGGTTGACGAAGCACGATAATTAGTCGTGACGCATAAAAGGGCAACCACCCACTGCAAGAAATGGGGGTAGGTCTTTTGCGATTAACCGTAAAGTTCACGCAAAATTGCCCGTAAATTGGAACTGTCTTCGATTGGCACGGAAAATTCAAGGCGCTTCAGCCGATCGCCATCGGCGAGATCGATGCCGGCAGCGTCGATCCCAACGATCTTCCAGTTGCCTTGCGGAGCGTTGCAGAGTTTGACGGCATAGTGCTGCACGGCGTCCGAATGATCCGCATTCATATGCTCGATCGCGCTTGCTTCCTTGGCGGCGAGCGAGGCTATGGCGGGCGTGTCGATCAGCAGATCTTCCGCCGTCAGGACATAGGCGCGACCGAAACCGCCGTTGAGGCTGGCGCGCAATGGTTTCAGCCGGAAGAAGCCGAAGTCGGGAAAATCCACGTAGAGCTTCGACTTCGGGTGACGGCGAACGAATCGCTCACGGATGCGGGCGTGGGTTTCGCTGTCGCGGCCGACCTGTTCGGCGGCGCACTGCACGGTGAGACGCGGATGTGCCAGTGGATCGCCTTTGCCGGGCTCGCCCGTCAGCAACGAGGCGCGGTTGTCGGCAAGCAGTGCCTGGGTGTGGGTCGAGAGCCTGGAGATCAGGATCACCGGCACGCCGTCGACATCCGTGCCGACGAGAACGCGGCTGACGAAGGGAAAGCCGCCGCTTTCCGGTTCGATCGCGGCGAGCGAACCGCTGCGGGCGCCCCGCAGAAGGGTGCGGGCGAGGGTGCGGGCCTCGTCATCGGTGTCGCGCAGTACGTTCGGCTTGTCGCTCATGTCTTCAACCTCCCTGTCATGCTATCACGGCGTCGCGCGTCGTATCAGACGCGCAGACGTCGCAGCGGCACTTTGAAGGACTGCATGTTGCTTCGGTCGGTTACGACTTAGGGAAGCATGCAGGAACAAAAAGCCCGGAGCAGAACCCCGGGCCTTTATTGGCTTGCTGAGCGGTTTCGTCAACTTTTGCTGCGGTGGCGCGTCAATCCGTGGACGATATCCTGGGCATCGATGGTGCCGACCACCGAACCGTTGTCGACGACGCCGATGCTGCCCGGCTGGCGGGACATGGCGTCGAGAATATCGACGAGTGGGGTCGTCGGCTTGGCGGTGGCGGTAACGCCGGCAACCGTTGCGCCGCGCTGTACGCCGGTCTGCATCACGTCCTTGGCGGTCAGCATGGTGATCGGGTTCATGTGCTGAACGAAATCCGCGACATACTGGTTGGCCGGATTCTTGACGATATCCTGCGGCGTGCCGCACTGGATGATGCGCCCGCCTTCCATGATGGCAATGCGGTTGCCGATGCGGAAGGCCTCGTCGAGATCGTGGCTGACGAAGATGATCGTCTTCTTCAGCCGCCGCTGGAACTCGAGCAGTTCGTCCTGCAGTCGGGTGCGGATCAAGGGGTCGAGTGCCGAGAACGGCTCGTCCATCAGAAGGATCGGCGCGCCGGTCGCAAAGGCGCGGGCAAGCCCGACGCGCTGTTGCATGCCGCCCGAAAGCTCGTTGACCTTGCGCCCCGCCCATTTCGTCAGGTTGACGAGTTCGAGCTGTTCACCGACACGCGCCTTGCGCTCGGCGTCCGGCATGCCGGCAAGCTCGAGGCCGAAGCCCACATTGTCGGCAACGGTGCGCCAGGGCAGCAATGCAAACTGCTGGAACACCATCGAGACCGTGTGCATGCGGAAGTCGCGCAACGATTTCGCATTGGTCCGGTAGGGATTGAGCGGTCCGTTCGAGGTCTTCACCTCGACGTCGCCGCGCACCACAGGGGCGAGGCCGTTGACGGCGCGCAGAAGCGTCGACTTGCCGGACCCCGAAAGTCCCATCAGCACGAGGATTTCGCCCTCGGTGATTTCGAGTGATGCGCCGGCGACACCCAGCACCAGCCCGGTTTCGGCGCCGATCTCGTCGCGGGTCTTGCCCTGATCGACCATCTGCAGCGCTGTCTGCGGGTTGTTGCCGAAGATGATATCGACATTCTTGAAAACGACGGCGTTGGTCATGCGCCTTCTCCTTCGTCGGACGAGCGGAAAAGGCGGTCGAGAATGATCGCCAGGATGACGATGCAGAGGCCGGCTTCAAAGCCCTTGGCGACGTTGACGGAGTTCAGCGCGCGGAGAACCGGAACGCCGAGACCGTTGGCGCCGACGAGTGCGGCGATAACCACCATCGACAGCGACAGCATGATCGTCTGGGTAAGGCCGGCCATGATCTGTGGCATGGCGAAAGGCAGCTCCACCTTGCGCAGCACCTGGCCGGGCGTCGCGCCGAAGGCCTGGGCTGCCTCGACGAGCGACGGCGGTGTCGAGATGATGCCGAGGCGCGTCAGGCGGATCGGCGCGGGGATCGCGAAGATCACGGTGGCGATGAGGCCCGGGACCATGCCGAGGCCGAAGAGAATCAGCGCCGGGATCAGGTAGACGAAGGTCGGGATCGTCTGCATCAGGTCGAGGATCGGCCGCATGACGGCATAGACCCAGGCCCGGCGGGCGGCGGCGATGCCGAGCGGCACGCCGACGGCCATGCTGACGAAGCTGGCTGCGAGCACCAGCGCCAGGGTTTCCGTCGTTTCCTTCCAATAGCCCTGGTTGATGATCAGCAGCAGGCCGAGGCCGGTGAACAGCGTGACGCCGAGCGAGCGGCGGAACCACCAGGCAGCCGCCGTGATGACGGCGACGATGATCAGCGGGTGCGGGGTCTGCAGCACCCAGAGCAGCACGGCAACGACGCCGGAGAGGAAGCGGGCGAGTTGGTCGAAGAAGAGTTCGAAATTGGTCGTCAGCCAGTCGACGAACGCCTTGGCCCAGCCGCCGATGGGGATGCGGTTATCGGTCAGATATTCCACGAAGGTAGATCCGTTTCGTCAGGTCAAAATGTGCGCATGACGCGGTGAAAAAAGGCGGGGTCTTTCCCCGCCTTGATGCCGATCAGAGGCCGAGCGCGGCCTTGACCGCGGCGAGCCCATCGCCGCCGTCCTTGGCGGTCACACCGGCAAGCCACGGATCGATCGCGGTCGGATTGGCCTTCAGCCATTCTTCCGCAGCCTTGTCCGGCTCCTGCCCGTCGTTCAGGATCTTGCCCATGATCTCGTTTTCCATCTGGAGCGAGAACTTCAGGTTGGTGAGCAGCTTGCCGACGTTCGGGCATTCGGTCGTGTAGCCGGCACGCACGTTGGTGAAGACTTCCGCGCCGCCGTAGTTGGCCCCGAAGATGTCGTCGCCGCCCGAGAGGTAGGTCAGCTTGAAGTTGGCGTTCATCGGATGCGGTTCCCATCCGAGGAAGACGATCGGCGAGCCGTCCTTTTCGGCACGGGCGACCTGGGCGAGCATGCCCTGTTCGGAGGATTCGACCACCTCGAAGCCCTTCAGGCCGAAGGTATCCTTGTCGACCATGTCGATGATCAGGCGGTTGCCGTCATTGCCGGGCTCGATGCCGTAGATCTTGCCATCAAGCGCGTCCTTCTTGCTGGCGATATCCTTGAAGTCCTTGATGCCGAGCTCGGCACCCTTGGCGTTGGTCGCCAGCGTGTACTTGGCGCCGACCAGGTTCGGGCCGAAGGATTCGACCGACTTGTCGTCAAGATAGGGGCGTATGTCGTTTTCCTGGGTCGGCATCCAGTTGCCGAGGAAGACGTCGATGTCCTTGTTCTTGAGCGAGGTGTAGGTGACCGGAACCGAGAGAACCTTGATGTCGGTCTCATAGCCGAGGCCCTTGAGAACCGTCGACACCGTCGCGGTGGTTGCAGTGATGTCCGTCCATCCGACATCGGAGAAACGGACGGTTGCACAGCTTTCCGGCTCGGCAGCTGCAGCCTGCCCAGCGGTAAGCGCGACGACCGAAACGGCGCACGCCAGCATCAGTTTGAGAGAGAGTCCTTTTTTCATTGTCGTTCCCCTGCCTCTATTATTGTTTTAGCCAAACACCATTGGATAGCGAATTCAAGCGCCTTGATGTCGAAGGAAGTGTATTGCGTCAATATGCTGACGGGGTGCACGATGCGACGCTGAATGTCGCAATGTCCACGAAATGATCGAGTCCGGCGAAAAACTGTGGGTGCCGCAAAGACGCTCTGGCCTTCCCGGACAAGCCTCGTCATTACCCGGGAGACGGAAACCGGACACGGTGAAGATGGCCAAACTCTATTTCAGCTATGCGACGATGAACGCCGGCAAGAGCACAATGCTTTTGCAGGCTTCCTACAATTACCAGGAGCGCGGCATGCGCGTGGTTATGCTGATCGCCGCGCATGACGACCGGGCAGGGGTGGGCCGCATCTCGTCGCGCATCGGCCTTGCCTCCGACGCCATTCCGTTCCATGGCGACGATGACCTCTATACGCTGATAGAAACGCTCCATTCCGATGGCGCCGGCGAGATCGCCTGCGTGTTCGTCGACGAGGCGCAATTCCTCAACGAGGGGCAGGTCTGGCAGCTCGCGCGCGTCGCTGACCGGATCGGCATTCCCGTCATGGCCTACGGCCTGCGCACGGATTTTCAGGGCAAGCTGTTTCCGGGCTCGATGGCGCTGCTGGCGATCGCCGACGAGCTGCGTGAAGTGCGCACCATCTGCCATTGCGGCCGGAAGGCGACCATGGTCGTGCGCCTCGATGGCCAAGGCAAGGTCGTCCGCGAGGGCGCCCAGGTCGACGTCGGCGGCAACGAAAAATATGTCTCCTATTGCCGGCGTCACTGGGACGACCTGATGCGTTGCGAATGAGTGCGGCGGCCTACGACGCCGCGTCCTATAAGACGCAGACTCCGTCGCACGTTGAATCGCCGCATTCACGGTGCCATTGTGGCCCGGTCTTCTCTCCGTGAGGTCTTCCATGTCACGCCTAGCTGCCGGCCTTCTCCTCTGTCTCTGTCTTGGAGCGCCGGCCGCCGAGGCCGGTGGCGATGCGACCGCGGGGGCGGCGGTGTTCCGCAAATGCGCGACCTGTCACACGGCGAGCGAGCCGGTCAATCGGGTGGGGCCGACCCTCATGGGGGTCGTCGGCCGGCCGGCGGCATCGGTTCCCGACTACAGCTATTCTGAGGCGATGAAGACTTTCGGCGCCGAGGGACATGTCTGGGACGAGGCGACGCTCGGCGAATATCTCCTGAGCCCCAAGGCGATGGTCGGCGGCACCAAGATGAGTTTTCCCGGCCTCAAGAAGCCTCAGGATATTGCCGACGTGATTGCCTATCTCAAGGCGCCGACGGCTGCCAAATAGGCAATGCCTTCGATATCTCAAGCACTTCGCTGCAACGCCTGATCGAAAAAAGCCGGCGAGAAAGGCTTGTTCTCTTTCCGCAAACACCCTTTATATAACTGCAATCGAAGGCTGAATAATTCGGCCGGGCTGGCGCGTTTGGCCGGGGTAGATCGAGGGGCAGGACATGGCGACTCTTCAGAATTTTGATGCGGAGATCGAGAAGACGAAAGGCGTCGTCGAACAGATGCGCGGCAAGCTCGAGCAATCCGGTGTGGTGCTGGAGCAATTCGCCAAGGCCGAGACCAAGCTCGGCGACGTCAACTTCGACATCGAGAACGCCCGCATCCAGGACGTGATCAACCAGCAGAAGGTGATGGAAGCCAACATCGCCGACCTGATCATCGGCCTCGAGGATGCGACCAACGTCTTCGGCTCCGAATTCGAGAGCATGAAGAGCTATTCGGGCTACGAGAAGTTCATCGGTATCTTCTCCAAGCAGAAGATGCAGCGCATGCGCACCGACCGCGTACGCAACATGTCGCTCGCCGGCAACCTGCAGGAGCTGCTCTCGAAGTCCGACATGATCGTCGGCATCCTCAAGGAGCAGAAGTCGATCCTCGACCAGCGCTACAAGACCTCGGAGCAGAGCCTGATCCAGGTGATCGAGCGCCGCAAGGGCACGATGGCGAACCTCGAAGCCGTGCAGAAGCGGATCGAGGAACTGAACCCGCTGCTGCTCGACATCGAGAACCGTATTGCCGCTTCTACGGAGCAGAAGGTTCGCACCGAGCTCGAAGGCGAACGTTCCGCGCTTGCGACCGAATACAACGAGAAGCAGGCTAAGGAGCAGGAACTGCTTGCCGAGAGCCAGACGCTCGAGCGCTACACTTCGATGTTCCAGACCTTCGTCGATTCGCTCAACAACCAGATCGCCGCGCAGAACACGCTGATCAACAAGCTGACGATCGATACCGAGCAGCGCATCGTGCTCTACAAGGCGCTGGAAGACTCCTTGAAGACGGCTGCCCAGCAGGACGTCGCCCACAAGATCAACACGCTCGGCAGCCAGGTCGACACGGCCGCCGAAGAAACGATGGCCGGCATTGGCGCCGCGGCGCAGCGCCATATCGGCGATCTCCTCGAAATGCACGAAAAGAACATGCTTTCGACGCAGGATATCCAGCGCCGCAAGAAGCTCGCCGACGATGCCTTTGCCCGCCGCTTCCAGGCGGTGATGGATAAACACAACACTGCCAACTACGTGAAGCAGTGATCGGCAGGCGCATGATCGGAACCGAGTTTGCCGGCTGGCACGCGCCACGGGGATTTGCATGAAGGTCGCGGCTTCATCCGCTGTCGCACAATATTTCGCGTCGATCCACGCGGCGCTCGCCGGGCTCGAACTTTTTCTCGGCGACCGCAATTCGCCGCTCTACCGCAACACGGTCGTCGGCGAGGTCATCGTTCCCTATCTCGGGCGCTTGAAGGCCTCGATCGACTGCTGGGAGAACCGGATCGGCTTCGTCGACCAGTTCCGGATATCGCGCGCCGAAAGCGGCTTTCCTGTCTTCCAGAATGTGCTGGAACTGGAGAACGACCGCCAGACGGCGGCCAAGCGCCTGGCCGACATTCCCTCGGCCGATGCGCTGCGCGACGAGATGGTCGATTTCATCCTGAGGCAGAAGGCCTTTCCGGAGGCGCTGCAGACGCGCATGGCCGAGCGGCTCTATCTCGAGCAGATCGGCAAGGGCGAAATCTTCTCGCCCTTCATCCTGCCGGAAACCATCCGCGTCGCCGTCAATTCCAAGACGATGCGGCCCTATTACGTGGTGAGCTGGGGGGCCTTTGACGGCGCCAACACCTTGCCGATGATCTATATGGCGACGATCGAAGATTCGTCCGAGAAGATCGTCGAGATGCTGGTGACCGAGGATGGCAAGCTCAACCCGCAGGTCGAGATCCCGCTGCCGGTGGGTGGCCTGCTCAATCCGGACCTCGCCAGCCGCTTCGACGATTTCGCCTCCAAGAACAGCAGCTATTCGCTGACGCCGGTGACGATTGCCACCAATCTCGACAAGGATTTCGACGAGCTGCACCCGAAGCAGCTTCGCCGCATCGTGCTCGGTCCCTTCTATTCGGCGGGGATCACCGAGAACAATGCCCGCATCAACGACATCCTCTCCAAGGTGCGCAAGACCGAGAATGCCTGGCTTTTGACCTGGACGGTGCAGGAGGTCTTCTCGAAGGCGGAACGGCCTGCCAAGCGCGGCTTCTGGTCGACGACGCCGGCGCAGGAGGAATTCCACATCGATACCGCCAATCTGGAAGCGACGCGCATGGGGGTCTCCTCCTACGAGAAACATGCGCTGGTGCCGCATGACGCCTATCAGGCGCTCTATGCCGCCGGCGAGGCTGAACAGGTGTTCGGCGACTACAAGGTCCACGTCATTTCCGGAAACCAGGTCGTGAGCGAGGTTTGACGATGACACTCAATACGGGGCTGACGACGCTGCACGAGGATGACATCGCCAAGCACCAAGCGGTGGCGCAGGGGCTGGTAACCAAGCTGATCATCCTGGAGCGCGAGGATGGATCCGCCGGCACGTCGCTTGCCGGCACCGGCCGGCGCTTCGTGTCGACGGTCTCGACCGGTGGGCAGCGGCGCACGCGCGAGGTCGAGCTGACCAAGACCATCCAGGCGGTGCGCCAGGGCGACCCGATGCTGTCGCCGGCCCAGCACGCCGTGCTTTATCGCACGCGCCGCGGCATCCAGGTGGCGCTGGCCGTCGCCGACGTCTTCGCCCGCCAAACGCACCTTGAACAGCTCCAGGCGAAGAACGCCACCGCACCGCTTGGGGGAGACGAGGCAACCCAGTTCAAGGCGCTGCTCTCAGCTTCTGCTTATGTCGCCGCTTTCACGCTTGCCGCCTATCTCGGCTCGACGCTATCGGGCGAGGGCGAGCCGGTCGACGATGCGGTCGAGCCCGACTTCCTGTTCGATACGCCGCAGGACGCGCTGAAGAGCCTCGTTTCGGCGCTCGATCGCAGCATTGCCGGGGCCCCCGATGATCTGGCGCTGACCGCCCGGGCACGTGCCTTATCGCGCGTGGCGATCGAAGGGCTGATCGCCCGCAAGGCGCGCTTCACCGGCCTGCAAAGCTTCGAGACCGTGCATATCCGGCTCGACCAGGACGATTTCACGCTGAACGGTTTCGACGTGGCACCCGGCCAGAAGCGCAAGCCCCTGGTCATGACCTTCAAGAAGCCGGAGGAGATCATCGGCAACCACATCGCCAAGTATCAGGCGCTGAAGCTTGCCAAGATGTTGATGGCCTACGACTTCGACCGGCAGATGAACCCCTTCGTCGAACTCGGCGGCTTTCTCTTCACCTTCATCGGCGACGGCATGCCGGGTACCGGCAAGACGATCCTGATCCAGATGCTCGCCGGCATGCTCAACGATTATTGCCAGGTCGCCGGCTACGCCTTCCACTACGAGAATTTCGGCGTCGACCAGATCTCCTCCTACCAGGGCAAATCCGGGCAGAACTGCAAGGAGTTCGTCAACAACGTCATGAACCCGCGGGCGATCGGCTTCGGCACGATCGACGATGTCGACCAGGTGGCGGCGAAGCGCTCCGATGATCGGGCCTCCGCCGGCCAGCACGAAGTGACGGCGGTGCTGATGGAAAGCTTTGCCGGCGCCTCGACGGTAGTGCGCGGCAATTGCACCTTCGGCATGTTCTCCAACTATCCTGAAAATGTCGACGATGCGCTGCGCCAGCGCGCCGGCGCCCGCTGGCTGGTCGACGGGCCGCAGACGGAAGACGACTATATAGACATCTTCGCGCTGCTCGTCGGCAAGAACCACAAGATCCCGCTCGGCGAGCACCAGCTGTTCGAGGGCCAGGAGCTCAAGCGCGCGGTGTCGCAATCGTATGCCGAGCATTCGCGGCCGAAGGAGGATGGTCTGGTCGCCGTCTGGGAGCGCTACGAGAAGGAGAGGGGCAAGATCGCTTCGCTCGCCGATGTCGGTGCCTACCTGCACATGATCAAGGGGGCGGAGCCCCGCTTTACCGGCCGGGCGATCAAGAACATCACCGATGCGATCAAGCTGCGCGCCATGGATGTCGAGCTTCCGGATGACTGGTTCAAGGATGCCGGCTCCTTCATGCACAAGGGCTACGACGAGAAGAAGGCGATGATCGAGGCGCTGCGCGGTCCGATCACCATCGAGATGGTGCTGCAGGAGATCAACCGCTACGCCGACAGCGAATTCCGCTACACCGACAAATCCGACGATGCCGCCGTCACCGAGATCATCCGCCGCGAGCGTCAGCGTGAAAAGGCGATCCGCGAGATCGAGGCGATGAAGCGCGAGGGCCGGTGGCAGGGGTGATTGTGTCTGACGGCAATTATGTCTGTGCCATGCCCAGTTCCGGAAGGCGGCTGCGGGGCACGACGCCGTCCCCTCTCCCCGCCTGCGGGGAGAGGGCTAGGGTGAGGGGCAGCCATTGAGAGGGGCGAACGCGAAGGAAACTGAGCGTGCCCGGCTTCTGAGGCGTTCGGACAACGAGGCGGAAGCGGCCATGTGGTCGGAATTAAGGGGCCGGCGCCTCAACGGCTACAAGTTCGTGCGGCAGTTTCCGATAGGCCGCTACTTTGCTGATTTTGCCTGCCGGGATCACCAACTCGTCGTCGAAGTCGATGGCAGTCAGCACGCGAATAGGAGTAGCGATTCAATTCGCGATATGTACATGGTGGCCAATGGATGGAGTGTTGTTCGCTTCTGGAATACGCAAGTCCTTAGGGAACGAGCGGCGGTCCTGGAGACAATTGTTGCCATTCTGGAGAAGCGGTTGACAGATGAAGTGAGGGCACCGGATTTGACGTTCATTCCGGCGGGTGGAAGACATGATTAAGCTACGGCGAGTTGCCCCTCACCCTAGCCCTCTCCCCGCAGGCGGGGAGAGGGGACGTGGCCCACGCGGCGTTTGCGGTGCGCGATGCGGCCTACGCGGCACCTACGCTAAAGGGGATGTCGCATGAAACGCCTGCTTGAAGCGGAATTGATCTATGGGCGGTTGCTCGATATTTCCGAGCCGCATCTGATCGCGCGCTACAACAAGGCGCTCGAAGGCTTCGGCCTGCGGCCGACGGCACTCACGGCCTTCAGCATCGACATGACCGGGTTTTCGCCCGAAATCGCCGAGGAACTGGGCGACCGCGATTATCTCGACCCGAACCGCGTCAACCGCCGCTTCATCATCGTGACGCCGGAACAGGCGGAGCTGCCGGTCGTTCACACCAGCTTTTCCAATACCGCAGCGCTGATGCATGAATTCTTCAACGCCAACAGCCGCGCGATCAACGCGGTGACGATCAAGGATGCGCTCTACGGCGAGATCGAGGATTCGGTTTCGATCGTCGACGACATCGATGATCTGCTGTCGATCAACGAGGTGCGCTTCCGGGTGCTGTCGGCCGAGGACATGCTCGGCAAGGCGGCCGAGTTGCGCGGGCTGGTCGACCGGCTGAAGAAGGTGCCGACAGCCTGGTCCGATGACGAGATGCTTACCCGCATGGTCGAGCTCGCCAAGCTGACCGGCGATATCCGCCAGAACGCGCTGGTGCCGGATCAGCTCGTCTTCCGCCACGAAGCCTACTGGGCCAATCATTTCGGCGGCGTCTACGTCTTCCTCGACGACAAGACGACCACCGTCATCTGCGACCCCTCGGTTCCCGGCTTCCGCCGGTCGCGGCCCTGGCAGGTGAGTTACATCGCCATCAGCGACCACGCCCGGATCTACGATTTTCTCGCTTCGACCAAGCGGCTGCAGTTGCCGCAGGCCTCCTGGGTCGAGGACTCCGGCCTCTACCAGCATCGCGCCGACATGGTCGTGCGCGGCCTGATCAATGAAAGCGACCCGACGGCCGATCTCGCCAACGCCGATCGGATCTGGCTGCAGACCTGGATGCACCGCAATGCGGCCGCCGTCGCCAGGGACGGAGCCTATCCGTTCCTGCAGGAGATGATCCGCACCGTCGCTGCCACCGGCACGATCAAGATGCAGGATGTCGCGCCGGCGAACCGCTTCCTGCTGGTGCGCGCGGCCCCGACCCATCCTGATCAATGGCTCGTCAACCGCCTGATTTCCCAGCTCGTCCCTCGCGATTTCGTCTCCCGCTTCGTCTTCGACAAGCAGGGCTTCTATGACGCCTATGAGCGTTATAGCGAAAGCTTCAAGGCCTATGTTGTGGCGACGCTGACGGGGTCATATCTCAAGGACAAGGCGGCCTTCCGCCACAAGCTTTACGGCCTCAGAGAGGAATAGGACATGTTCGACCCGATCGTTGCGTTTTTCCAGCGTGTCTTTACCGCGATCGGCCGCGGCATCGGGCTTGCCGTTGCCTGGTTGCTCTGGCCCTTCATCGCACTCGGCAACTGGTATCGGCAGCGAAGCTGGATCATCAAGGGACCGATCGGCATCATCCTGCTCGGGCTGATCCTCTTCTATGGCTATTTCATCTGGCAGACCCAGGCCTGGACGAATTTCAACGAGGACTATGTCGACCGCTACAAACTGGCCGAGCGCAAGGTTCCTGCCGGCTCGCCGATGAGCGGGCCCGGCGCGACGACTGGACAGTCGGCTGCGGGCGGCGCCAGCAATCTCGCGGGCGTTGCGGGGCAGCCGCGGGAATCGACGCCGGAAGCGCTGTCGGCCGTGCAATTGCCGGCCGGCACGGTCTGCCAGACATCGGCGATCGTCGATGTCACCGCCGACCTCATCGATTTCAATGTCAACGAGAATGCCTGGATCTCGTCGATGCTGCTCTACAAGCTCGGCTTCTTCGGGCTCGACTGGGACGACACGCCCTGGCTCGACAACAAGGCGTCATTCCAGCGCGGCGTCAATCAGGCGATCCGCCGTACTTCGGTCGAGCTGGTCGATTCGCTCGGTCGCGTGCGCGGTACGTCCGGCATCAACAACGACCTGCAGCGGGCGCGCGGCAACCTCCAGTTCGACGAGGAGACCTGGTATTTCGGCCTGAACCCGTTTGGTCCGAAGACGCCGACGCCGAGCTTCTATCGTGCGGCAATGAAGGACCTGCGCTCGTTCAACACCTCGCTCAGCAAGTGCGAAGCGATCTTCGACGGCCGTTCCGACAACCTCGTCGAGTTTCTCGATCGCGTCGCCAACGACCTCGGCAACACCTCGGCGATCCTTCGCGAGCGTTCGGAAAACCACAATGGCGGCTGGTTCGACACCCGCGCCGACGACCGCTTCTGGTTCGCCTATGGTCAGCTCTATGGCTACTACGGCATCCTATCGGCAGCCGGTGCTGATTTCGAGAACGTGGTTGCCCAGCGCGGGCTGACGCCGATCTGGACCGAGACCATCAAGCAGTTGCGCGCCGCCTTGCGCATCCAGCCGTTCATCATCTCCAATGGTGAGGAGGCCGGTTGGATCATGCCGACGCATCTGGCGACCATGGGCTTCTACATTCTGAGGGTGCGCTCGAACATCGTCGAAATGCGCGATATTCTCGCCCGCTAATGTGAAAGAGGGCGGTCGCCGACGGCCGCCCTTGCATGCGTTCATAACGCGCCCGAAATGGAGCGAACAAGAAAAGAACCAGGGAGGAGCATGGCATGACGGAGGTGAAGTCGGATATCGAAATCGCGCGCGCGGCCAGGAAGAAGCCGATCCTGGAAATCGGGGCGGCGCTCGGAATACCAGCCGAAGACCTGCTGCCCTATGGCCACGACAAGGCGAAGATCGGTGCCGATTTCATCGCGCGCCAACAGGACAAGAAGAACGGCCGGCTGATCCTGGTGACGGCGATCAATCCGACGCCGGCCGGCGAAGGCAAGACGACGACGACCGTCGGCCTCGGCGACGGGCTGAACCGCATCGGCAAGAAGGCGATCGTCTGTATCCGTGAGGCCTCGCTCGGCCCCTGTTTCGGCATCAAGGGCGGCGCCGCGGGCGGGGGGTATTCCCAGGTCGTGCCGATGGAAGACATAAACCTGCACTTCACCGGCGATTTCCATGCGATCACGTCGGCCCACAATCTGCTCGCCGCGTTGATCGACAACCATATCTACTGGAGCAATGAGCAGAATATCGACGTCCGCCGCATCGCCTGGCGGCGGGTGATGGACATGAACGACCGGGCGCTGCGTCACATCGTCGGCTCGCTCGGCGGCGTCGCCAATGGCTATCCGCGCGAGACCGGCTTCGACATTACCGTCGCCTCCGAGGTGATGGCGATCCTTTGCCTGGCGACCGATCTTAAGGATCTCGAACAACGGCTCGGCAACATCATCATCGGCTATCGGCGCGACAAGAGCCCGGTCTTTGCCCGTGACATCAAGGCCGATGGCGCGATGACGGTGTTGCTCAAGGACGCGATGCAGCCGAACCTGGTGCAGACGCTCGAAAACAATCCCGCCTTCGTGCACGGCGGTCCCTTCGCCAACATTGCCCATGGCTGCAATTCGGTGATCGCGACGACGACGGCGCTGAAGCTCGCCGACTACGTGGTGACCGAAGCCGGTTTCGGCGCCGATCTCGGCGCGGAGAAATTCTTCGACATCAAGTGCCGCAAGGCGGGGTTGAAGCCAGACGCCGCAGTGATCGTCGCGACGGTCCGGGCGATCAAGATGAACGGCGGCGTCAAGAAGGACGATCTCGGCAAGGAAAACCTGGAGGCGCTGCGCAGGGGCTGCGCCAATCTCGGGCGGCATGTGCAGAACGTCAAGAAATTCGGCGTGCCGGTCGTCGTCGCGATCAATCACTTCACCTCCGATACCGAGGCCGAGATCCAGGCGATCAAGGACTACGTCGCGACGCTTGGCGCCGAAGCGGTGCTCTGCCGGCATTGGGCCCAAGGGTCTGCGGGCATCGAGGAACTGGCGCGCAGGGTTGCAGAACTCGCCGAAGCCGGCCATTCGCAGTTCTCGCCGCTTTATCCCGACGACATGCCGCTCTTCCACAAGATCGAGACGATCGCCAAGGACATCTACCACGCGAGCGAAGTGATTGCCGACAAGACGGTGCGCGACCAGTTGCGCACCTGGGAGGAGCAGGGCTATGGCCGCCTGCCGATCTGCATGGCGAAGACGCAATATTCCTTCTCCACCGATCCGAACCTGCGCGGCGCGCCGACGGGCCATACGGTGCCGATCCGGGAGGTGCGGCTTGCGGCAGGTGCCGGCTTCATCGTCGTCATCACCGGCGAGATCATGACCATGCCCGGCCTTCCCAAGGTGCCGTCGTCGGAGAAGATCTTCCTGAACGAGCAGGGCTACATCGAGGGCCTGTTCTAGGCGCGCTTGCTTGCCGCCAGCTGACGAAAACAACGCCGCGCATCCACCGGATGCGCGGCGTTGTCATGCCCGCATTTCTATTCGCTTCCGCAGTAGGAACTACGCCCTGAGGCTGAGATAATCCGCCTTGCCGATCGGGACGCCCTTGTGGCGCAGGATGTCGTAGGCCGTCGTCAGGTGGAAATAGAAGTTCGGCAGCACGAACCGCAACAGATACTCTTCACCCGTGAGCGTCACTTTCAGCGTCGGGAAATTGAGGACGACCTCGCGGCTGGCACTGTCCTCCAGATCGACCGGACGGACCGTTTCGAGGAAGGCAACGGTGTTGGCGATGCGCTGGCGCAGTTCGTCCACCGTCTTTTCTTCGTCCGGGAAGCGGGGCACCTCGATCGAGGTCAGGCGGCCGACGAGGCCCTTGCTCGTATCGCTGACGCGCTGCACCTGGCCGGCCAGCGTCAACATGTCCGGCGCCAGCCGGGCATTGACGAGGTCGTCGGAGGAGATGCCGTTGTCGCGCGCGAAAGCCTCGGCCTTGTCGAGCAGTTTGGTGAGGACACCGAGCCCGCGGATGAGAGCGGGAATGGAGAGCTGATACATCGTCAATGCCATGACAATTATCCTTGAAACTGGGCGCAAAACGGGTGGATTTCCTCGCACCTGTATTTGGTAGCCCGGGCCCGTTCCTGCAAGGCGGGCGATCCGGTATCTTTGCGGGCCATGGAGCGCTGGCAAGAGGCGATAGGACGCAGGCCTGCTGCTCTGGCCAGGGCATAGGGTCTCGTGCATTGATCGAAAGCGAACGCCGCGCGTCTCATAAGACCCGCGGCGCTGCAGAAAAGACCATGGACACCGCGATGACACCACAGGATTTGCAGACCTATCTTCACGCCCATATCCCGCTTTCGGCGGCGATGCAGGTTCATGTGGACGACATAACCGACGACCATGTGCGGCTCTCTGCTCCCTTGGCGCCAAACATCAACCACCGTGAAACGGTGTTCGGCGGCAGCGCCTCGGCGCTCGCGATCCTTTCGGCCTGGTCGCTCCTGCATGTGCGGTTGCGCAACAGCGGCATGGCGGCCCGCCTGGTGATCCAGAGCAACCGGATGGACTATTTGAAACCCGTCGCCGGTGCCTTTGCGGCCCGCTCGTCGCTGGCAGACGCCGCGCAATGGCCGAGCTTTCTGCGATTGCTCGAACGGCGGGGCAGGGCGCGCGCCATGGTCGTTGCCGATCTCCTTGACGGCGACGCCGTGGCCGGCCGCTTCGAGGGTGAATTCGTCGCCCTCGGATATGGCAAGGACTGAGCGGCGACGACCCTCGCAATGGTCCTCGCCTAACGGCAGTAGCGATAGTCGTTTCGACGGTCGATGACGTCGAGATGCAGGTGCGTTTCGTGGGCGACATCGCTGCCGGGATCGAGCACGGTCTTGAAATACAGACAGGCGGAGGCGGTGACCGCGCGCTGGAACGCGCCTTCCATCGTGCCGTCCTCATCGCGCGGCTGGATGGCGATCGTCGTCCCGTCGCTCAAGCTGAAGGACGCGATGTCGACGGCATTGCCGTGGGCATGTTCGGAGATCTTGCCTGTCATCGCATTGTTGCGCAGACGACAGATATAGGTCGATGCCTGGTTCAGCGCCTTGATCTTGATGGTCTTGGCGAAGGCGACTTCGGCAGCCGGCTGGGCGGTTTCCTTCGTCCAGCGTGCCAGCGCCAGCGCCGTTTCGCACCGCATCAGTCCCTTGGGCGCGAGCGTGACGTCAGGCAGAATGCTGGTGACCTCCAACGGCTTGTCGATGCCGCAGCCCTTGCCGTCGTCGATGCGCTTGGCTTCAACGAATGTCGCCCCGACCGCCCTCAAGTCGGTCAGGCATTTCGCATATTCGGCTGCATTCTCCGTTTCGACCGGTGGATAGACGATTGGCGCCGGCGCCGGCACGGCATCCTTCTTCTCGTCGGCGCGCTGGTCCTTTTCGTCCGCCACCGGCTTCTCGTCCTTTGCCGGTTGCTCGTCTCCAGCCGTCGGCTTCGGCTGTGGGACGGGTCGCTCGCCGTTGCCTGCCGGCGGCTCTCGCGTCGTTGCGCTCTTGGCATCGTCCGCCGGCTTCTTGTCGGGCGTTGGAACAGACTGCTCGGTCCCCGCATCTGTTGGCGGCCTTTTTGCAGGGATGGGGCCGTATTTCGGCAGGCTGGCGCCCGTCAGGATCAGGAATGACAGCAGGATCAAGGGGAAAGAGCGACGCATCCAGTTCCTTTCTTGCTGCCCGCACAGCGGGCTTCGAGCGGAGGGAACGCGCGGAACCGGATCTGGTTTCATGGGATCACGATGATTTGGGTGGGTCGACCGAAATCATAAACGTCACCGATTCCAACGAATTAGAGCCGGACGCGGGCGGAAAGCCGCAGCATTTTTCCTCGTCCGCTCCGGCTTCTCCCGGCAAAAGCGTTGCAGTTCGGCAACGCCTCGAATTGCCGCAACCCCACAAATTGTGGGGAGGATCTTTGTATGTTGACAAACATACTCATGTTTTTTATGCGGCATAAATGAGGCGACGACATGTCGCAACGCCCAGAACGCGCCCAGCCAGCCCCTTGAGTTTGCCGCTCAACAGCAAGCCCGGCCTCGAACCTCAAAGGATTGGTCCATGCTCACCCGGCATCGTCGCCAGGCCCTCTTGGCTTGCACGACAACTCTTGCAATTTCAGTCGCCACCGTCGCCTTCGCCCAGAGCGCGACTACCCAGGCAAAGCCGGAAGAGAAGAAGGCCGAGGAGACCAAGAAGGGCGAAACCTACCTGTCGCCGATCGTTGCCAAGGGCTCGCGCACCGCTGACCCCTATGCCAAGGCCGGCCCGGTCAGCGTCGTCACGTCCGACCAGATCGACCTGCAATCCGGTCTCGAGACCGACGACCTGCTGCGTGGCGTTCCCGGCACTTCGACCGCAAACAACCCGCAAAACCCGGGCGTCGCCGTGAACATCCGCGGCTTCGAAGGTTCCGGCCGTGTCAACATGATGATCGACGGTGTCCGCCAGAACTTCCGTTTCACCGGCCATGAAGCCCAGGGCTTTGCCTATTTCGATCCGGCATTCCTGTCCGAGATCGACGTGACCCGCGGCGCCGTCACCGGTGTCGGCGGTGGCGCGCTTGCCGGTGCGGTCAATTTCAAGACCTATGACGTCGAAGACCTGATCCAGGACGGCAAGAACTACGGTGGCATCGCTTCGGCCACCTACGGCAGCAACGAGGCCGGCTGGTCGGAGTCGCTGATCGGCGCCTACCGTTTCAACGACGTCTTCTCGGTGCTCGGCGGCATCAGCAAGGCCGACCCCGGCAACTACGACAACGGCAATGGCGTAAAGGTGCCCTCCGAGGAAGACCTGCTGTCGGGTCTGTTGAAATTCGAGGTGACTCCGGACAAGGACCACACGTTCAAGCTCACCGGCATCACCTATGACAACGACTTCTTTGCGAACTCCTACTTCCAGAACGTGAAGAATGAGACCGTTTCGGCGAGCTATTCCTACACGCCGGACAACGAGCTCATCGACTTCAAGGCCAATGCCTATTGGAACCGGCTGAGGATGAAGTACGACGCGAATATTACCGGCGGCGGCTCGGCTGCCGGCCGTCGCATCACCGACACCGGCAAGGGTTTCGATATCTCGAACACCTCGCTGTTCGATCTCGGCGATGTCTCGGTCAAGGCAAACTACGGCGTCGAATACTTCCGCGATGACTACGACGTCATCAACAGCGCGGCACGCCCGGCCGGCGGCGTCAACGGCAGCGGCACCAATGCCACGACCGGTGTCTTCAGCAACACCACCTTCACCTACGGCATCGTCGACCTGACGGCCGGCCTGCGTTGGGATCACTTCAGCCTGGATGGCTCCGGTGCCGTCTCGGCCGGGAACCCGATCGGCCTGCCGGCGGGTCCGTACACGGTCGACAAGTCCGATGGGCGTCTCAACCCAAGTGTCACGGTTGCCCTCAACCCGACCGACTGGTTCCAGCCCTATGTAACCTATGCCGAGACTTCGCGTTCGCCGACGGTCAACGAAACCTTTGCCGGCGGCTCCCACCCGGGCGGCTTTCAGATGTTCTTCCCCAACCCGTTCCTCGAGCCTGAACTCTCGAAGGGCTGGGAAATCGGTGCCAACTTCACTTTCGACGGTTTGCTGGATCCCAGTGACAGCCTGCGCCTGAAGGCCAATTATTTCCACAACCGCATCGACAATTACATTACCGCTGCTCTTCGCAATGGGGGTAGCCAGGTCTTCTTCGTCAACAATCCGGGCAAGTCGACCGTCCAGGGCTTCGAGCTTCAAGCGGCCTATGATGCCGGCTATGTCTTCAGTGATCTCGCCTATACCTACACCGAGAGCGATCTGCCTTCCCAGGTCAACGGTTTCGGCGTGCAGAGCTACCTGCCTGACAACATCATCAGCGCAACGCTCGGTGCGCGCTTCCTCGAAGACCAGCGCCTGACGGTCGGCACGCGGCTCTATGCCGTATCGAACGCCTTCGTCGGCGAGATCAACCGCACGCCGCCGAACGTTCCGGGCTACGGCCTCGTCGACCTCTTCGCGAACTACAAGTTCGAGAACGGTTTCGAGGTGACGGCGACGGTGACGAACCTCTTCGACAAGACCTACACGCCGTCGTCGAGCACGATTGCCGGCAGCACGATCGATACGGGCCGCGGCCGCACCTTCCTGGTGACGGCGAAGGCGAAGTTCTGATAGTATCGGATCAACTCCAGTCGGGCGGCTCGCAAGGGTCGCCTCTTTTTTGCCGCAACCGCCGCAATTGCCGTCGCTTTCCCGCTTGCGCGTGGCATAAACCCACGCTAACACTTTCGCCCATGGAAAACGCACGCAACATTTCGATCTGGTGGTGGGCTCGCTGAAGCGGCCTTGACCAGTCATGCGTGATTGAGAGATGAAGCCGCCCGGAGATTTCGAGGCGGCTTTTTTCATGTTTGGGCCGCTCAAGGACCGGGCTTTTACGGAGCGAGGCGAATGGCAACGGTAATTCTCGAAGACGGAGCGGAGAGCTACACCACCAAAGGCGGCATCGTGGTGACGCGCAGGCGGCGCGAAGCTTCCTATGGCCAGGCGATTGCGAGCTATGTGGACAAGCTCGATGAACGCCGCGGCGCGGTGTTTTCCTCCAACTATGAATATCCCGGCCGCTACACCCGCTGGGACACGGCCGTCGTCGATCCGCCGCTCGGCATCTCCTCCTTCGGCCGTTCGCTCTGGATCGAGGCCTATAACGGCCGCGGCGAAGTGCTGCTGTCGATCATCGCCGAGCATCTGAAGACCGTTTCCGACGTCACGCTCGGCGCTTCGACCAGCCGTCGCCTGGATCTGACGATCAACGAACCGGATCGTGTCTTCACCGAGGAAGAGCGCTCGAAGATACCGACGGTGTTCAGCGTGCTTCGCGCCGTCACCAATCTCTTCCATTCGGCCGAGGATGCGAGCCTCGGCCTCTATGGTGCCTTCGGCTACGATCTCGCCTTCCAGTTCGATGCGATCGAGCTGAAGCTCAAGCGCCCGGACGACCAGCGCGACATGGTGCTGTTCCTGCCAGACGAAATTCTGGTCGTCGACCACTATGCCGCCAAGGCCTGGATCGACCGCTATGACTTCGCCAAGGATGGCCGCACCACCGAAGGCAAGGCGGACGAGATTGCGCCGGAACCGTTCCAGACGGTCGACACTATCCCGCCGCATGGCGACCATCGTCCCGGCGAATATGCCGAGCTCGTCGTCAAGGCGAAGGAGAGCTTCCGCCGCGGCGACCTCTTCGAAGTGGTGCCCGGCCAGAAATTCTATGAGCGCTGCGAGAGCAAGCCTTCGGAGATCTCCAACCGGCTGAAGGCGATCAATCCGTCGCCCTATTCCTTCTTCATCAACCTCGGAAACCAGGAATATCTCGTCGGCGCCTCGCCGGAAATGTTCGTGCGCGTTTCCGGTCGCCGCATCGAAACCTGCCCGATCTCCGGCACGATCAAGCGCGGTGACGACCCGATCGCCGACAGCGAACAGATCCTGAAGCTCTTGAACTCGAAGAAGGACGAATCCGAACTCACCATGTGCTCGGACGTCGACCGCAACGACAAGAGCCGTGTCTGCGTGCCGGGCTCCGTCAAGGTCATCGGCCGCCGCCAGATCGAGATGTATTCGCGCCTGATCCACACGGTCGATCATATCGAAGGACGCCTGCGCGACGACATGGACGCCTTCGACGGCTTCTTGAGCCATGCCTGGGCGGTGACGGTCACCGGTGCGCCGAAGCTCTGGGCGATGCGCTTCATCGAAAGCCATGAGAAGAGCCCGCGCGCATGGTATGGTGGCGCCATCGGCATGGTCGGCTTCAACGGCGACATGAACACGGGCCTGACGCTGCGTACGATCCGCATCAAGGACGGCATTGCCGAGGTGAGGGCAGGGGCGACGCTGCTCTACGATTCAAACCCGGAAGAAGAAGAAGCCGAAACCGAACTGAAGGCCTCCGCCATGATCGCTGCCATTCGTGACGCGAAATCCGCCAACAGCGCCAAGGCAAGCCGCGACGTTGCGGCGGTTGGCGCCGGCGTCAACATCCTGCTCGTCGATCACGAAGACAGCTTCGTTCACACGTTGGCGAATTATTTCCGCCAGACGGGTGCGACGGTCACGACGGTGCGCACGCCGGTGGCCGAAGAGATCTTCGATCGCGTCAAGCCGGACCTCGTGGTGCTTTCGCCTGGACCGGGCAATCCGAAAGACTTCGATTGCAAGGCGACGATCAAGAAGGCGCGGGCGCGCGACCTGCCGATCTTCGGCGTCTGCCTCGGCCTGCAGGCGCTGGCCGAAGCCTATGGCGGGGACCTGCGCCAGCTCGCGATCCCGATGCACGGCAAGCCGTCGCGCATCCGCGTGCTGGAACCCGGCATCGTCTTCTCCGGCCTCGGCAAGGAAGTGACCGTCGGCCGTTACCACTCGATCTTCGCCGATCCGTCGAGCCTGCCGCGTGATTTCATGATCACCGCCGAAAGCGAAGACGGCACGATCATGGGCATCGAGCACACGAAGGAACCGGTGGCCGCGGTGCAGTTCCATCCGGAATCGATCATGACGCTCGGTGGCGACGCCGGCATGCGGATGATCGAGAACGTCGTGGCGCACCTTGCCAAGCGCGCCAAGATCAAGGCCGCGTGACCGCGGGGCTTTCCGCTTTCAGGTGGAAGAAGGCGGAGACGATACCCAGCAAACCATCGGGGGCGCTGCCTCTGCGATAGAGGCGGCGCCTTTTCCTTGCGCCTACCGCGCCGCCTCCATCGCCGGCACGCTCTCGCAGCGATCGGCGAAGAGCCGCTCGCTCAGGAAGTCGACGAAGACGCGAACCTTCGGGGAAAGGTGGCGGTTCGACGGCCAGAGGATATGGAACTGGCCGGGGGCATCGAGATAGGCGTCGAGCACGGTGCGAAGCCTGCCTTCGCTGAGGGGACTGCGCGCCAGGAAATCCGGCATGCAGCCAATGCCGAGTCCACTGAGGACGGCGCCACGCAGAGCTTCCATGTTGTTGCAGTTGAGCACCGTCTTGATGTGCGGTTCGGGTCCGCCTGATGGCAGTTCGATCGGCCATTCCTGCAGCTTCCGGCTGTTGGGAAAGCGAAACCGGACCGCATGGTGTCCGTCGAGATCGCGCGGGCATTCGGGCGTACCATGCTCATCGAGATAGGCGGGGGCGGCGCAGAGCAGCAGCTGGAACGGTCGCAGCGCCCGGGTCATCAGCCGCGAATCCGGCAGGACGCCACTGCGGATGGCGACATCGATTTCCTCGTCGATCAGATCGACGATCCGATCGTTGAAATCGAGGTCGAGCTCGACTTCGGGGTAGCGCCGCACGAATTCCGGCAGCACCGGCAGCAGCAGATGGTAGCTGACGATCGGAACGCTGACGCGCAATCTTCCGCGCGGCATGGCCACGGCCTGAGCCAACGAGGCCTCGGCGTCGTCGAGATCATCGAGGATGCGGCGGCAGCGCTCGTGAAAGAGGCGTCCTTCCTCGGTCAGCCTGATGCTGCGCGTCGAGCGCTGCAGCAGGCGGACGCCGAGTTCTTTTTCGAGATTGGTCACGGCCTTGCCGACCGCGGAGGCGGACAATCCGAGCACGCGCCCGGCGGCGACGAAGCTGCCGAGATCGGCGGCGCGCACGAAGGCGGTCAATCCGCTCAAGCGATCCATGGTCTCTCCATTCGAGCGTTTTCTTCCTGTCTGACCGGCGTGGTCGCCCGGTTTTTATCAGATTATGTCGAAACTATCCTGCGTCGGTCAACGATACTCATGCGATAGCGACCTTCAGCCGGAGGCTTCCACGAAGCCTGCATGGGTATCTTCCTTGCTTGAACGGATGGATGGCATGAGAGAAGAAATCCGAGATGCGCACGAACGCCGCTTCGTGCTTTTGGCCGTTTGCTGTGCGGCCGCGGCGATGCCGCTCACCTTCACCGGACCGGCCGTGGCGCTGCCGGCGATCAGCCGTAGCCTGGGTGCCGACCCGATTGCGCTCAACTGGGTCACCAATGCCTTCATGCTGACATTCGGCAGTTCGCTGATGGCGGCGGGGGCAATGGCCGACAGCTTCGGCCGCAAGCGCGTGTTCCTTGGCGGCCTCGCCGCTTTCCTGCTGTTTTCGATCAGCCTGGCCTTCGCGGGTGATATCGTCTGGTTCGATGCTCTGCGGGCGCTTCAGGGCATCGGGGCGGCTGCGGCGTTTTCCGGCGGCATGGCCTCGCTCGCCCAGCAGTTCGACGAAGGCGAGCGGGTCAGGGCCTTCAGCCTCGTCGGCGCCAGCTTCGGCGTCGGCCTTGCCTTCGGCCCGATCGCCTCCGGCCTCATGGTCGAGGTCTTCGGCTGGCCGGCGATCTTCGTGCTCGTCGTCGCACTGGCCGGCGTCTCGCTGGCGTTCGGCGCGGTGTTCCTGCGCGAAACGCGCGATCCGGACGCTGCCGGTCTCGACTGGAGGGGTGCCGCGAGCTTCACGGCCGCGCTGACGTGCCTCACCTTCGGGATCCTTCAGGGGCCGGAAAGCGGCTGGAGCCATCCCTTCGTGATCGCGATGCTCGCCGCAGCGGTGCTCTTCTTCTTGGCGTTCTGGCAGATCGAGCAGAGGGTAGCGCGGCCGATGCTGGATCTGACGCTCTTCCGTTACCCGCGCTTCGTTGGCGTGCAACTGCTCGCGGCGGCTCCGGCTTATGGCTTCGTCGTTTTGCTCATCCTGCTGCCAGTGCGCTTCATCGGGATCGAGGGCATGAGCGCGGTTGCCGGCGGGCGGATGATGATCGCCATGTCCGCACCCCTCTTGATCCTGCCGATCGTTGCCGGCCTCTTGACGCGCTGGTTCGCGCCGGCCGCGATCTGCGGGGCAGGATTGCTGCTCTCGGCGGCTGGCCTGTTCTGGCTGAGCCGGTTTCCGGTGGGTTCCGAGCCGGTCACGCTGCTCGCGCCTCTGCTGTTGATCGGCCTTGGCATCAGTCTGCCCTGGGGCCTGATGGACGGGCTTGCCGTCAGCGTCGTGCCGAAGGAGCGTGCCGGCATGGCGACCGGGATCTTCAGCACCACGCGCGTTGCCGGTGAGGGTGTGGCGCTGGCGGTGGTCACCGCGGTGCTTTCGGCCCTCACGGCCTCCAACCTGGGCGCAGAGGCCGGCAAAAATACCGCCTCGATGGCGCAGCGCATGGTAACAGGCAATGTGGCGGAGGCGGCGCTGCTCTCGCCTGAGACGTCGCATGCGGCCCTGCTGCAAGCCTATGGCGATGCTTTCAGCACCTTGCTCTGGTTGCTGACCGGAGTGACCATGCTGACGGCTGTCGTCGTGTTCCTATTCGTCGGCCGCGGCGGAGAGGCTGTAAGCGGCGACGAAGGCGACGCCAATGCGATGCCCTTCGATACCGTGCCGCTCGGCGAAATCGGGTCGAGCCGAACCAATCTTTGACAAGCGGCGTTTAATCCACCATATGGTCTCCAGCAACCGCCTGCGCGAAATTCGCGCGGGCGGTTTTGCGTTTGAATGGGCTTGCGTTTGCAACTCGTTTGCATCTGCATGAGGAATGAGAATGACGACTGGAACCGAAAACCGTACCGTGCTCCGACTGGCCTTCTGGGGCATAGCACTCTCGCTCGCCGTGCTCGGCCTGAAGTTGCTCGCCTGGTGGCTGACCGGTTCGGTCGCGCTTCTGTCCGATGGGCTGGAGTCGACGGTCAACGTGATCGCGGCGGTGATCGCCTATGCGATGATCGGCTATGCGGCAAAGCCCGCCGATGCGGGGCATCCCTTCGGTCACCACAAGGCGGAGTATTTTTCGGCCGTCATCGAAGGCGTGCTGATCGTCGTCGCGGCACTGCTCATCGTCTGGGAGGCGGTGCCGGCGATCCTGTCGCCGGTGCTGCTCGAGGCGCCGGCGCTCGGGCTTGCGATCAACTTCGTTGCCGGCGTCATCAACGCCTTCTGGGCCTATGTGCTGATCCGCGCCGGCGCGCGCCATCGCTCTCCTGCGCTCAGCGCCGACGGCCACCATATCCTTTCCGATGTGGTGACCTCGGCCGGCGTGCTCGTCGGCCTTGTTCTCGCCATCGCCACCGGCTACGCGATCCTCGACCCGCTGCTGGCGGTGGTCGTTGCCTGCAACATCCTGTTCCAGGGCTGGAAGGTCATCTCCCGTTCGATCGACGGCTTGATGGACCGGGCGGTTTCGGGTGAAGAGGAAGAGGCGATCAAGCAGGCGATCGCGGCCAATGCCAAGGGATCGCTCGGCGTGCATGACCTCAAGACCCGGCAGGCTGGCCCTGCGATCTTCGTGGATTTCCACATGGTCGTGCCGGAGGCTATGCCGGTCGGCGAGGCGCATGATATCTGCGACAGGATCGAGGATGCGATCCGCGCGGTGCATCCGGGCGCCAGGATCGCGATCCATGTGGAGCCGGAAGGTGAAAAGGCGCACGGCGTGCGCGTCAAGACGACGTCGGCGCGCCACTGAAAACACAAACGGCCATATTTCTCTTGAACTGCAAGAAGGTTTCCTTCTTAAGGCAGTTCTGATTTAAGGGCCGCAAACGAGACGGGTCGGCGCGGTGCGAGCCAGAACCGATCACGCTGATGCGCAAATGTTCTCACGGAGCAACAAGCAAATGAGCAAGACCGACGTATCCGGCCTTTCGCAACTGGGCGCGAAGGTCGATCTACCGCAAAGCCCGGAAGAGGCGGTGCTGGAACGGGTGCCGAGCGGCAACCAGGGCAAGGATTATCTGGTGCGCTTCACCGCACCGGAATTCACCTCGCTCTGCCCGATGACCGGCCAGCCGGATTTCGCCCATATCGTCATCGACTATGTGCCGGACGAGTGGTTGGTGGAATCGAAGTCGCTGAAACTGTTCCTGCATTCCTTCCGCAACCACGGCGCTTTTCACGAGGATTGCACGATCGAGATCGCCAACCGGCTGGTTTCGCTGCTTTCGCCGCGCTGGCTTCGCATCGGCGCCTATTGGTATCCGCGCGGCGGCATCCCGATCGACGTCTTCTGGCAGACCGGCAAGCCGCCGGAAGGCTTGTGGCTGCCCGACCAGGGCGTGCCGACCTATCGTGGTCGCGGCTGAATCGAAAATGGCGGGCCTACAGCGCCGCGCGTCTTATCAGACGCGCAAGGGTGGCTGTAGGACTTTGATTGCTGCATGTCTCCTTAAATCGAGGTCGATTTAAGGAGACATGCAGTGGCCCGCCATTTGCCCTTCTCCGGGTGATCCAGATCAGGCGAAGATCAGGGCGGCGCCGGCAAGGGCCGTGAGGCCGCCGAGGATGCGGGCCAGCAGGCCGTTGCCGGAAAGGTGCCGAAGCGCGACCCCGAGGCCGATGCCCGCCGCGTGAAGAGCCGCAGTGGCGGCGATGAAGCCGGCCGAGAAGGCAAGCGCGCCGGCGCTGCCGAGTTCGCCGCCATGGGCGTGGCCATGGAAGAGGGCGAAGACGCCGACGATTGCTGCCGATGCAGCCGTGTCGAGGCGCGCGGCCATGGCGACGAGCAGGCCGAGCGCCACCGCGGAAGCGAGAATTGCCGGCTCGACGAAGGGGAGTGTGACGCCGGCCACGGCCAGCGCAAAGCCCGCCGTCATCATGACGACGAAGGCGGTCGGCACGACCCACAAGGCGCGGCCGCCGATCTGGGCGGCCCAGAGACCAACGGCGACCATGACCAGGATGTGGTCGACACCGAAGAGTGGATGGGAGAAGCCGGCGGCAAGCGAGCCGTGTTCGGCCGGATTGAGATGGGCGAAGGCGGGTGCGGCCGAAGCCGCCAGCGCCGCCGCAGCGATCAGGATGCGTCTGTTCATGCGTGTTCCCCGTGGATCGGCGGAGCCTGGGAGGACGGCCCCGTCCTGCGATTGTTTGACGCGGTTGATCCTATTCGTCTTTATGGACCTGTCTATACGGCATTTGGCGATAGCAGTTTTTACCATAAGCATAGTCCGCCCTGCCGCTATGTTGCCCCTTCCGTTTGTTGCATTGTTTTCGGGGCCGAGTCGCATTATCTGATTTTGACTGTGAATTCATGAGACGCCGGAGAAATACGGATGAACGACAACGACGACGAGGACGACAAGAAGATTGAATTGCCGCTCGGCAAGGAAACGGAGGCGAACCTTTTCAAGTCGCGTTCGATTTTCATCTACGGCACGATCAACCAGGAACTGGCGCAGAAGGTCTGCTCGCAGCTCGTGGCGCTTGCCGCGGCCAGCGACGAAGACATCCGCATCTTCGTCAATTCGCCGGGCGGCCATGTCGAGTCGGGTGACAGCATCCACGACATGATCAAGTTCGTGAAGCCGAAGGTCTGGACCATCGGCACCGGGTGGGTCGCTTCCGCCGGCGCACTGATCTATGTCGGCGCCGCGAAGGAACGCCGCATCTGCATGCCGAACACGCGCTTCCTGCTGCATCAACCGTCCGGCGGCACCCGCGGCATGGCTTCGGACATCGAGATCCAGGCCCGCGAAATCATCAAGATGAACGAGCGCCTGAACAAGATCTTCTCCGAAGCGACCGGCCAGCCGGTCGAGAAGATCGCCAAGGACACCGACCGCGACTACTGGCTCTCGGCTGAAGAAGCCAAGGCCTATGGTCTCGTGTCGCGCATCATCACGTCGGCTGCGGACATCTGAGTTCGCCTCAGTCGAATGGATATCGAGGGCACCGGCATCGCGCGGTGCCCTTTTTGTTTTGCTGCGGCCTTCGCGCATTGCGACGCTTGCTCCCGTCCGGCAAGCCGTGTATAGGCTTTGACCATGACCAAGGCAGACGCATATCGGATCGCCTCGATCCCCGCCGGACACGATGACAATCGTGCGCCGTTGCGCGCCTTCGCATCGCTTCTTCTTCTCGGCCTTACTCGCGGTTGCCGGGTTCGCTGAGGAGCGCCCGGCGGCCGAAAAGCCGCGCCGGCAGATGCTCCTCGAATCCATCAAGAGTTTTAGGAAAAAGGCGCGTTCGACGCGATGCTGTAACGCTTTAGGTCTGCTGCATGATTTTGTCCTTAAATCGCTTTCAGATTTAGGGAATTGTGCAGCAGCCATCGCAATCCGATCTCCGATCGGTTATGGCAAGGCGGCCAGGACGCTCAGTGATGAAGAGAAGCTGCAATGATCCAGAAATCGCACCCCGTTAAGATTGGCATGCCGGAAGCGGCGGTGAAGTATCAACCCTATCCGCAGATCGCGCTTGCCGACCGCACATGGCCGTCGAAGACGATCACCAAGGCGCCGATCTGGTGCTCGGTCGACCTGCGCGACGGCAACCAGTCGCTGATCGACCCGATGGGCCACGATCGCAAGGCCCGCATGTTCCAGCTGCTGCTGGACATGGGCTTCAAGGAAATCGAGATCGGCTTCCCCTCGGCGTCGCAGACCGACTTCGACTTCGCCCGCTGGTGCATCGAAGAGGGCAACGTTGCCGAGGACGTGTCGTTGCAGGTGCTGGTGCAGTGCCGACCCGAGCTGATCACCCGTACATTCGAAGCATTGGAAGGCGCCCACAAGCCGATCGTGCACTTCTACAATTCGACCAGCGAACTGCAGCGCCGTGTGGTCTTCGGCAAGGACGTCGCCGGCGTCAAGCAGATCGCCACCGATGCCGCCAAGATGATCACCGACATGGCGGCCAAGGCCGGCGGCGGCTACCGCTTCGAATATTCGCCGGAGAGCTTCACCGGTACCGAGCTCGAAGTGGCGCTGGAGATCTGCAACGCGGTCACCGAAATCGTCAAGCCGACACCCGACAACAAGCTGATCCTGAACCTGCCGTCGACCGTCGAGATGGCGACGCCGAACATCTATGCCGACCAGATCGAGTGGATGTGCCGCAACCTCGACAACCGCGAAAGCCTGATCATCTCGCTGCACCCGCATAACGACCGCGGTACCGGCATCGCAGCCACCGAGCTGGGTCTGATGGCCGGCGCGGACCGCGTCGAAGGCACGCTGTTCGGCAATGGCGAGCGGACCGGCAACGTCGATGTCGTCACGCTGGCGCTGAACATGTTCACGCAAGGCGTCGACCCGCAGCTCGACTGCTCCGATATCGAGCGCATCAAGGAAGTCTACGAGTACTCCAACCAGATGGTCATTCCGGAGCGTCATCCTTATGTCGGCGAACTGGTCTATACGGCCTTCTCCGGCTCGCATCAGGACGCGATCAACAAGGGCATGAAGGCGATCAAGACCGCCAACAAGCCGCTCTGGGAAGTGCCCTACCTGCCGATCGACCCGCGCGACGTCGGCCGGTCCTACGAGGCGATCATCCGCATCAACTCGCAGTCGGGCAAGGGCGGCATCGCCTACATCCTGCAGGAGGATTACGGCATCAACCTGCCACGCAACCTCCAGGTCGAGTTCCGCGAGGACATTCAGCGCATCACCGACGAGGAAGGCAAGGAGCTGCCCTCCAAGCGCATCTACGAACGCTTCATCGAGCGTTATGTCGAGCAGCCGGGCGCGCGCATCAAGTTCGTCGATCACCACACCTACCCGGTGGGCGAACACAAGGGCCTGCGCGTGGTCGCGGCCGAGATCACCGACAATGGCGAGGTCAAGCGCATCGAAGGCAAGGGCACCGGCCCGATCGACGGCTTCATCAATGCGCTGTCGATCTATCTCGGCATCGACCTCTCGGTCGCCGACTATTCCGAGCACTCGCTGCAGCACGGCTCCAACGCGGCGGCAATCGCCTATGTCGAGATGGAGCATCCGGGCGGAAAGCTGTTCGGTGCCGGCATCAACACCAACATCGTCGCCGCCTCGCTCGAAGCGATCGTATCGGCGGCAAACCGGGTCCTGGACATGAAGCGCGGCTGATCGGCGCGTCAGGCGAGCAAGCAATAGGCCGTACCGGCAAGCCGGTACGGCCTTTTCGTGCCATGAATTCGATTGTGACTTACGCCTTGAAAGGACGCCGCTTTTTCCAGAAACGGCTTCAGATCGTCGCAGCGGCCGCCTCGGCGATGTCCTGCATTCCCACATGGGCGGAAGGCCCGACGAGCACGAAGGAGGCGCCGCCCCTCTGCCAGGAGACCATGCCGAGATCGTCGCGGATGCTCTCGTCGAAATTGTCCGACTGCGGGCCGGTGGTGTTCTTGAGGAAGCAGATCGCGAAAATCTCGCCCTCGGCGCTGCGGTAGACGAGCTGTGCCACGGGTTTGCCGTTGGCCACCAGCAGGCGAGCGCCTTCGAAGGTCAGGCCCTTGCCGCCGAGCTGCGGAATCTTGAAGGGAACGCCGACGCTGGACGCAAGCCAGGTCTCGATCTTGGGGGCCTCGGAGGCGGGAACCTCGACGAGATGTTCCTTCTGGCGCGAATAAACGCGGTGATAGTCGGCGATATCATCCAGCCAGCCGCGCGCGGCGGCCACTTGGGCCGGTTCGCCCACATTGTTCGCCGCGCCGATGATGAAGCCGGCCGAACCGCCGAGCAGTACCAGCGCCACCGACGCAGCAAGCACGCGCGGCCAGATACGCACATTTCGGACGCTGGCGGCCGTCGCCGTCACGCGTTCGGTCTTGGGGCTGACACCGGGACCCTGCTTGATTTGTCGTACCAGGGCCAGCGGCACCGGATCGTGCAGAAAATCCTCAAAAGCCGTATCGCCGAACCTGCTGCCGGCCTTCAGCTTTTCGAACAAGGCCTTGGCGTCCTCGTCACGGGCGAGAAGCGCTTCGAGTTCAGTTCGTTCCGCTTCGCCGACCTCGCCGTCGATATAGGCGGACAGGCGAACTTCGAGTGCGTGACCCTTTGTCTGTTGCAACGGTCAGGCCCTCCTTTCGGTATTCTCGGAGATCAGGGCGGCAAGCCTGAGACGCGCGGTCGACAGCCTGCTCATGACGGTGCCGATGGGAATGCCAAGGATGTCGGCCGTCTCGCGATAGCTGTGGCCTTCGACGTTGACCAGCAGGAACACGCTCGCAAGCCCCTCGGGCATCGACAGGATCATTTTCTGCAACTGGTTGGCGTAGACGGCATTTTCGGCCGACGGCGCGATGCTGAGCTCGTCCTGGCCAAGCGCATCGACCGTGCCGCTGCCGGCGCGGACCTTGCGCTTGCGAATCTCGTCGACCCAGAGGTTGCGCGTCATCGCATAGATCCAGCTCTCCAGACGGCCTTCTCCGTTCCAGAGGTGGCTGCGCGTAATCGCGCGCTCGCAGGCTTCCTGAACGAGGTCGTCGGCATCGTTGGCATTGCGCGTCAGCGTCATCGCGAACCGACGCAATTTGGGCAGGAGGCTGACCAAGTCGCGTCTGAAGTCCTTCGTTTCTGCCGCTGGACGCATTGCTCTTCCAAGTGAAACGTGCCGGATCGTGCGTTTATTCGCGGTGCGGGGCACGAGCCGAATTGTATGAAACATTTGCCCCTTAGTCTGCAAGGGAAGTGCCGGAACGGAAAGCAAATTCTGCTGTTTCTTGGCCTCTTTTCCCAAAAAGCTTTTGCTTGCCGGCGGCCGTTAACCAAGGTCCTCGTTACCGTAAACTGCAGCGGCGCCCGGAGATCGCGTCAAAGTTCGGCCCGAATCTGGCCGGACCTCATGGCACAACTGCAGGTCGATGTCGGGGACACGCCAATGAACGCACAGCATCGGAACAGGATGTATTTTGCCAGGTTTGCCGGGAGGCGTCGTGGCGGAGGCTGCCTCCGGGGAGCCGCTGCGGTCATCTGCACGGTTGCCCTGGCTCCGTTGCTTGCGGGGCTCGCTGCCTGCCAGAGCGCTGAAGTCATCGAAACCGGATCGCTATCGTCCTACAAGGATTTCGTCGCCAGCAACGGGATGGTGACCAAGACGAAATATCGGGTCGATGCCGCCGCGACCAAGAACGTAAAGACGGTGCACGTGATCCCGACGACCTTCGCGGCCGATGCCGATCTCGACAAGCTTGGAGATCCCCAGAGGAAGCTGGTGGCGACGGCGATTGACCGCTCGCTCTGCGAAGCATTGAGTGCGCAATTCGACGTCGTGCCGATATCGAAGCCGGCGGATATGGCCGTGCGGTCGGTGATCAGCAAGGTCAAATCGACAAATGCCGTCGTCGCGGGCGTGTCGACCGTCACCTCGGCGGTCGCGCCCGTTCCCGTTCCGCGCATTCCGATCGGTCTCGGAAGCCTCGCGGTCGAGGCGGAGGCTTTCGATACGAGGGGCAAGCAGATCGCCGGGCTGACCTGGGCGCGCGGTGCCAACATCCTCACCAATGGCTCGCGCGCATCGACGGCAGCCGACGCCTTTGAACTCGCCGGAGATTTTTCAGGCGATTTCAGTGCGCTGCTGGAAAAATCGGGCGACCCGATGAAAACCGATTTCGAACTGCCTTCGATGAAGAAGGTCAAGAACAGCGTCGCCTATGCGGTGACCGGCAAGCCGTCCGATCCGGATTGCGCCGTTTTCGGAAAAGGATCCGGTCTCGGCGGCATCGCCGGTGGCGCACTCGGCCTGCCGCCGGAATGGTCGGAGAAGAAGAACGGGAGCGCGCCCATTGCAAGCGGTGGCGGCGGAGGCGCAAAGAAGAGCTAGAAACCAATGCGGGGCGCCTCTCGTGCCCTCGGCTGAACGCAAGGCGGGTCCGTCGCTTGGCAATCGAGGTGGCGCCCAGCGCCACCCCATGCTGCCGTTGGTCAGTATTGGCGAATGCCGCCCAGCGACTGCAGCAGGGCGCGGTATGCCCAGGTGTTTTCGCCGCCGCGATCGCGGATCTCGACGAGTTGCACGCGGGCTTCCTCGACGTGTCCCTGTTCGATCAGCGCCTGGCCCATGTAGGAGCGGGCGAGGATGTAGTTCTCGTCGGCCTGGAGCGCACGTTTGTAGAACTGCATGCCGAGTTCCATGCGGCCGGCCTTGCGGTTGGCATAGCCGAGATAGTTGAGCACGCGGGCGCTCTTCTGGTCCTTGACCGCGCCGAGCACCTTGATGGAATTCTCATACTGGCCGGCATAGGCGAGCTCGCGGGCGGCCTGGAACAGGATATCGTCGCTGAGGTCGCTTTTCTTGGCGTTGACGCAGGCATTCTTCTTTGCGTCCCACACCTTGCCATCCGTGCATTCGCTGGTCGTCTTGGTCTTCTTGGGCGGTTCGCTGGTGTCTTCGCCGGCGGCCATCACGGCCTGCGCCATGAAGCTGGTTGCGCCGGCCACAATCATGGCACCAAGCAGGCTCTTCCGGTACATCATGCCATCTCCCGTTCCTCGCGCATGCCCTCGAAAGTCAGCGCATCGTTTCAAATTGATCGGATGTCCTTGACGCCCCGAAAGGAGGTGAACCACCGTCGGCCGATCCACCCACGAAGATGCCAGAACACAGGGCACGCCACCGGTAAACGGTGCGCGACCGGCGTATGACGCATGAATACGGGAATTTATTCGCCGGGTCATGATATTCTGCGAAGCGGATCCGCCTGACGCCTTCAGAAACGCGTCGTTTCGGCGAGCGTCAGCGTGGTTGCGTCGCTGTTCAGCGCGTAGCGCTCGCGCGTGAGGTGCCAGTTTCCAGGTTCGCCCACGACGGTGAACAGGTTGTAGGCCGCCGGCGGCTTGTGGCCGTCTGGCCCCTGCGAAGCGGAGGCGATGCCGACGACCGGGACGGGAGCCTCTGGCCCTTTGAGCCAATAGACGGTGTTGAGGTGAGTGTGGCCGTGAATGACCAGTTCCGCGCCACCCGACGAAATCGTCGCGGCAAAGCGGCGAATGCCGATCATGCGCTTGTGCATCGAGGTCGCGCCGCGGATCGGCGGGTGATGGATCATGACGATGCGAAAGAGGCCGGCCTCGCCGGCGGTCCTGAGCATGTTGACGGTCGCGCGTGCCTGCCGCTGGCCGAAATAACCGCTTGCAGCAAAAGGGGGCGTCGCGACGGCGGTCGAGCAGCCGATCAGTGCGACGGGCCCTCGCACCCGCATATAGGGAAAGCAATGGTACCGGTCATGCCAATGGGCGGGCGCATCGTCGCCCCGCATATAGGGGTACCAGGCACGGGTGGTCTTCTCGTAAGCACCCGGCACATAGGCGTCGTGGTTGCCGGGCACCACGGAAATGTTCTCCGGCTTGCCTGCATCCTCCAGCCATTCGGTCACGGCCTTGATCTCCAGCGAAGACGCCAGGTTCACGAGGTCCCCGGTGATCGCCAGGTGGTCGGGATCCTTCTTCTCGATATCGGCCAGCAGGGTGTCGAGCGTGCCGGTGAAGAGATGCCGGCTGCGGTTGCGGTGCCAGTTGACGAAACCGGTGATGCGCTTCGACGCGAGTTCCCGCAGCGACAATTCGGGCAGGGGGCCGAGATGGACATCGGATATATGGGCAAGTTTGAACATCGCCCCGTCTAGCGCATATTCCGGTCGAGGGGAATCAGGTCGCCCGATGAATCGCGTGCGGCCGAAAACTGAGAAGGACGAGACGACTGAACGACGAACGGCCACCGGAGATGCGGCGCTGGTATCTCCGGCTCCTGATGCGGCTCGCGCATGGCTATTACGCATTTGCGCGCGGCATGACCATGGGCGTGCGCGCTGCCTGTTTCGATGACGAGGGCCGGGTCTTTCTGGTTCGCCATTCCTATCTGCCGGGCTGGCACCTGCCGGGCGGCGGACTCGATCGCGACGAAGCTTCGATCGACGGGCTGCTGCGGGAGTTGCGCGAAGAGGGGAACCTGGAGGTAACGACGCCGCCGGTTCTGGTCCAGGTCTATTACAACAGGCGCACGAGCCGCCGTGACCATGTCGTCTTCTATCGTTGCAACGGCGTCAGGCAGACTGCGCCGAAGGCGCCGGACCTGGAGATTGCCGCGAGCGGCTTCTTCGCGCTCGACGCGCTGCCGGAAGAGACGACGCCGGCGACACGCCGCCGGCTTGCGGAACTCGCCGGCAGCGCTGCTATCGACCTTTACTGGTAGGCGATCGATCTACGGCCGCTCGCGTCCGTGCGGGGAAGCGAGGTCGAGCACCGGCCCCACCGGCACGACGCCGGTCGGGTTGATGGTCGTGTGGCTGCGGTAGTAGTGCTCCTTGATGTGGCGCATGTCGACCGTCTCGGCCACGCCCGGCACCTGGTAGAGTTCCCGAAGGTAACCCTGAAGGTTCGGATAGTCGGCGATCCGGCGAATGTTGCACTTGAAGTGGCCGACATAGACCGGGTCGAAGCGCACCAGCGTCGTGAACAGGCGCCAGTCGGCCTCGGTGAGGCGGTTGCCGATCAGGTAGCGGTGCGATGCAAGGCGTTCTTCCAGCTTGTCGAGCCGGGCGAAGAGCGCGGTGACGCTCTCTTCATAGGCGGCCTGCGTGGTGGCGAAACCCGCCTTGTAGACGCCGTTGTTGACGTCGTTGTAGACGTCCGTATTCATCGCATCGATCTCGTCGCGCAGTTCTTCCGGGTAGAAGTCGAGGGTCGAGCCGGTGAGTCCATCGAAGGCGGAATTGAACATCCGGATGATTTCGGAGGATTCATTCGAGACGATGGTGTTTTGCTGCTTGTCCCAGAGAACCGGCACGGTCACGCGGCCGGAGTAGTGGGCATCGGCGCGGGTATAGATCTGCCACAGCGCCTTCGATCCGAAGAGATGGTCGCTCGTGCCGATCCCGCCTTCCCTGAACTCCCAGCCCTGGGCGAGCATCAGCGGATCGACGACCGAAACGGAGATGAGGTCCTCGAGCTTCTTCAGCTTGCGGAAGATCAGCGTGCGGTGCGCCCAGGGACAGGCGAGCGAAACATAGAGATGATAGCGACCGGCCTCCGCCTTGAAGCCGGCGTCACCGCTCGGGCCCGCCGATCCGTCTGCCGTCACCCAGTTGCGGAACTGCGAAGCGCTGCGCTTGAAATGGCCGTTCGTTGCCACGGTATCGTACCAGACGTCCTGCCAAACGCCGTCCACCAACCTGCCCATCTTGAAATCTCCTTCGTGATCCTTGCCATCATAGATAGCGCTTCCAGCGGCGTCCGATAGATAGCGAATTGGGAACAGTGCGTTTTAGGCTTTGACAGAGGGCATTTTTCTGATATCGGCGATCTCACGACTTTTTTCGTGTTGGAAGATACCGCACTGATGATGTTCTCGGGAAACCTGCGACGACGCTGATGCTGCCAACGCCCTATTTCGGGCGAAGCCATCCCTATGTCTGTCCGCATGCTGGTTCCCGTTCCCATGAAAAAGCACGATCTCGTCTACCTGACCGAAGACGCGTCTCATGACGCAGCCATCGAAATCATCAACGAAGAAGCCTTCGGCCCCGGCCGGTTCGCCCGGGCGGCCGCACGGATTCGCGAGCAGGGACCGCATGATCGGGCGCTGTCCTTCATCTGCGCCGACAACGGCGAGACGATCGCCTCGGTCAGGATGACGCCGGTCATGGCCGGTTCGGTCAAAGGTCATCTGCTCGGGCCGCTCGCGGTGCGGCCATCGCACAAGAACCAGGGCATCGGCCGGGAACTGGTGCGCATCGCCGTCGAAGCGGCACGGCGGAAGGGGTCGCAGGCGGTGATCCTCGTCGGTGATCCGCCGTATTACCAGCCGCTCGGCTTCGAAAAGGTCCGTTATGGCGCGCTCGAGTTTCCGGGACCGGTCGATCCCGCGCGGGTGCTCGTCGTGCCGATGGCAGACGACGTGCATGCCGGCCTTGCTGGCGTCATCGGCTGGCGGGACGATGCGGTTGTGCCGGCCGTGGCGCTCGATCTGCCGCTTGCGGTCTGACGCTGACGCTATCCGGCGGCGAGCGATTTCTTCAGGAAAACCCGGGTGCGGCCGATGGGGAAGTCAGGCAGTTCACCGAAGGCGTGGTAACCTTGGCGTTCGTAAGCGCGCCGGGCTTGCGGATTGAAGGTATCGATCCAGGCACTGTGGCAGCCGCGGCTTCGAGCCTCGTCCTCCGCGGCCTGGAGCAGCTTGCCGGCGAGGCCTTGGCCGCGCAGATCCTCCGGCAGCCACAGCCACTGCACGAAGAGCCAACCCCAGCCGGTGTAACCGCTCAAGCCACCGCGTTGCCCTTTCGCATCGGGACCGCCGATCAGAACGGCGAGCGGTCGCCGCTCCGACGGGCCGACATCGGCGGCATTGAAGGCCGTCAGGCCATTGCCGATCGTTTCCAGCGCCTCGGGCGAGGGCGCTTCCGTTACCTCGAACATCGCAGACCTCTTATGTGCGGTGCATGCTGAAGACGTCGAGGCGATCCGCGCCTACGTCCTTCTCATCGAGTCGCCAACCGAGGCGCTCGTAGAAGGCCCGCTTGCCGGGAAGGGCGCAGAGATGAACGGCGCCGGCCCCGGTATCGAGCGCCGCACAGGCGGCTTTCAGCACGATATCGCCGCCGATGCCGAGCCCACGGAACGGCGGGTCGACCCAGACGGCCGCCACCCAAGGGGTGAGGTTCGGCCGCTCCTCAAGGTCCGAGGCAATCACCGAGGCGGTGCCGACGAAGCGATCTCCGGCGTGCGCCACCAGGCAAAGGGATTCTGCGCCATCGGCGAGGCTCTCCTCGAGCAGGCCGGTGATATGGCTCAGCGGGAAGCCCCGAGGCTCCCACCAGGAGCGCCAGATACGGTCGGCCACCGTACCGAAGAAATGCGGTGCGTCGCGAAGGTCGCTGACGACAATGGTCCGATCGGTCATCGTCCCTCGCGATACCAGGTGGCGGAGATCAGGAAGAGCAGGGCCGCAAGCCCGAGAAGCCCGGTGAACAGCGGCAGCGAATTGATGCCCTTCAATACGGTTTCGTCGGTCATGCGGATGGAGAGGCGCTGATCGTCTGCCGACCTTATCGAGCCCCTGACCGGCAGCACCGTCGGCAGGTCAAGCGGGCCATCGGCGCTTGCGAGACGCCGCACCAGCCCCTTGGTCTTCTCCGCCCAGGGGCGCAGCTTGTCCTCGGTCGAAATCGCCGCCTTGAACTCCGGCGCATTGGGATCGCCGACATGGGCAAGGGCCGTGAGTTCGCCATTGGTCATCTCGAACAGGCCGGTCTCGGTCGTGGCGAGTTCTGCCGAATAGAGGCCCGGCTGACGCTCGGTCAGCTTCACGTCCTGCTTTTTGCCCGACGGGGAAACGAGAGAAACGGGACCGGGATCGCCATCGATCGTCTGGCGGGTGATTTCCAGCGTCCGGCCCCGGGCGCGTGCCGTCAAGGCTTCTTCCTCGAGCGACGGCTCCTGCATCAGCCAATGGGCGGTGCGGCGATAGAGCGAGACGTGCGGGCCGCCGCCTTCGAAGCCGCGGGCCCAGAGCCAGCCCTGGTCGGAGAGCAGCATGGCGACGCGGCCCTTGCCGACGCGGTTGAGCACGAGCAGCGGCTTGCCGTCGGCCGCTTCCATTACCGTATTGCCCTGCGGCCTGTTGACATCGACCGTGCGGAACCAGCGGCCCCAGTGCGGCGGCTCGCTGTCGGAGCCTTCGAGGCCGCGGGTGACCGGATGTTTCTTCCCTTCCTCCGACAGGCGGGGGAAGAAGGCCTTGTCGTTCATGACGCCCGTGGGCGCGGCCGGAAGCACGGCCGAGAGCGGTGTTGCGGCGATCGAATCGTCGCCGGCATGTTCAGGTCCGGCGGCAATCAGAAGCGCGCCGCCGTTCTCCACATATTGCGCGATGTTGTCGTAGTAGAGGATCGGCAGCAGGCCGCGATGCTGATAGCGGTCGAGGATGATCAGGTCGAACTCGTTGATCTTGTCGACGAACAGCTCGCGCGTCGGGAAGGCGATCAGCGACAGCTCGTTGATTGGCGTGCCGTCCTGCTTTTCCTGCGGACGCAGAATGGTGAAGTGCACCAGATCGACCGCCGCGTCGGATTTCAGCAGGTTGCGCCAGGCGCGCTCACCGGCATGCGGTTCGCCGGAAACAAGCAGCACGCGAAGGTTTTCGCGAATGCCATCGAGCACGTGCACCGCGCGGTTGTTGGCCGTGGTCACTTCGCCGGGAACCGCGTCCACCGCAAATTCAAGCACGTTGTTGCCGCCGCGCGGCACTTTGAAGCTGAAGGGAACGTCGGTGCCCGGCTCGGCCCTTTCCCGGGCGATTTCATTGCCGTTGAGGCGGATACTCACTTCCGCCGTCCCGCCGGGTGCGGCGCCGTCGTCGACGACCCGGAACGAAAGCTTCTGCTCTTCGCCGACGATGCCGAAGCGCGGCGGGTTGATGAGCTCGACGCGCCGGTCGAATTCATCAGGCTTGCCGGTGATCAGGCCGTGAATCGGGGCGTCGAAACCCAGCTTGCGGCCGACGTCGGGCACGTCGTGGATCTGGCCGTCGGTCACGAAGATGGCGCCGCCGATGCGCGCCGGCGGAACGTCGGCGAGCGCGGTCGCAAGGGAGGAGAAGAGATTGGTCGCCGGCGAGACGCTCGCCGGATCGGACTTGGCCTCGACGATGCGGGGCTCGA
Organism: Ensifer sp. VA4; assembly: GCF_055710065.1. Classification (NCBI taxonomy): domain Bacteria; kingdom Pseudomonadati; phylum Pseudomonadota; class Alphaproteobacteria; order Hyphomicrobiales; family Rhizobiaceae; genus Ensifer; species Ensifer sp. VA4. Next base: position 265,124 of record NZ_JBVQPO010000010.1, read on the forward strand.
TCAGCGGTATCGCCGCCAGCCGCGCCTTCAGGCCTTCGACCGCGCGATCGGTCTGCGCGGTGCGGTCGCCATTTTGCTGGCTCTGGCTGCGGTCGACGACAACAGCGACGATCGTCGATAGCGGATCACGCAGCTCGACGAAGATGGAAGGGTTGGCGATCGCCAGGGCGAGCGCGGCCAAGGCGAGGGCGCGCAGCCAGACGCCGCGTATCTTTCGCCACAGGCCATAGCCGATGAACAGGGCCGCGACGACCAGAAGCGGCACGAAGAACATCAGCGGAAGCAACGGAGCAAAACCATAGGTCATCGATCGGCCCTCACTGCCCAAGCCTCTGGAGGAGGTCCGGCACATGAACCTGATCGGACTTGTAGTTGCCGGTCAGCATATACATCATGATGTTGACGCCTGCCCGATAGGCATATTCGCGCTGCATTTCGTCCGGCGGAACCGTCGGCAGAAGCGGCGCGCCGTTGGCGTCCACGGCCCAGGCGCCGGCGAAATCGTTGCCGGTGATCATGATCGGCGTGACGCCGTCACCGCCGCGCACCGGTCGGTTGCTCTGTTCCTCGGCGCCGTTGGGCGCGGATTCCACCCACAACTGGCTCTCGGTGTAGCGGCCGGGAAAATTCGAAAGCAGGTAGAAGGCCTTCGTCAGGACGTGGTCGGTGGGCACCGGTTCCAGCGGCGGAATGTCGAGACCGTTCAGCATCTCCTGCAGGCGCTGCACATTGGGGCTGTCGCCCGCCGCCGACGGCGTGAGCGAGGAGAACTGGTCGCGCGTGTCGAAGAGAACGGTCCCGCCGTTGCGCATATAGGCGTCGATCCGGCTCATCACTCGGCTGCTCGGCATCGGCGCCGTGGCGGATACCGGCCAGTAGATGATCGGGTAGAAGGCCAGCTCGTCCTGTTCGAGGTCGACGCCGACAGGCGCGCCCGGTTCGAGAGCCGTGCGATAGGTCAGGTAGTTGCTCAGGCCGACGAGGCCCTGTTCCGACAGTCGGTCGACCTCGGCCTCGCCGGTGATGACATAGGCGAGGTGGGTCGTGTCGAGGCGCTGCAATGTCTGCTCGTCGCTCGGCTGGTTATCCTGCGCCTGCGCGATGGTGGGCGCCAGCCCCGCAAAGCCAAGCGTTGCGAGTCCGAGCGTGGCGAGCACCGCTGCGGTGGCGGCGCCACGGCTTCCGCGGCCGCGCAATCCCGCAAGGCCGCCGGCCATGTAAAGCACGATCAGCGTGTCGATGAGGAAGAGCATCAGCGCCAGCCCGAAGAGATACGGGCGGATAGAGAAGGGGCGCGCGCCTTCCAGCCCCTCCGCGCGTTCGCTGACGAGGTTGCCTCTGATCGGAGCGAGGCTGCCGCCGTCGGGAAGAAGATTGTTGGCAACGAAGCCCTCTTCCGAGCCGTAGAGGCCGGGCGGTGTGTCTGCGGAAACGGTCGGGGCAATGCCGGGGGCGATCTCCAGCGGCCGGGCACTGCCGGTCTCGGCGGTCAGTTCGCCCCGGGCGTTTACCAGGCGATAGGGCGGCAGGGTCTCGGCCTTGCTCGTCTGGTCGCCGGCGATGCCGCCGGCACGGGAAAGCTGGATGGACCGCCGCAGCATGTCGACGAAGGAGCCTGAAATCGGCAGGTTCGACCAGCCCGGGTCTGCGCTCACGTGGAAGAGCACGATGCGGCCGCGTCCGCGTTCGGCTGTCGTGACCAGCGGCGTGCCATCGGCGAGGTTGGCCCAGGTCCGTTCGGCGAGGTCTGGTGTCGGCTGTGCCAGCACCTGGCGTTTGACAAGCACATCGCGCGGATGCTCGAGACCGGCAAAGGGGCTGGAAGACGGGTAGTCGGCAAGCGGCTGCGGCTCTGACCAGGAGAGCGCGCCATCGAGGGAGCGTTCGCCTTGCCTCAGCACGACGGGGACCAGCGGGTCATCGGCAGGCGCACCGGCCAGTCTCGGGCCGGCAAAGCGAACGAGCATGCCGCCGTTCTCCAGCCAGCGCGTCACCAGCGGATAGCTTTCGTCCGGTAGCCGGCCGACGTCGGCCACGACAAGGATCGAGGGATTTTGAGCGAGAAGTTCGGCAATCGCCTTGCCGATCGCTTCCTCTCGCGGCTCGACCAGGTCGGCATGCGGTTCGAGCGCCCGCTTGATGTAGTAGAGCGGCGAGAGCAGCGGCTGCGACTGGTGAACCTCGCCGCTCAGCAACGCCACGCGACGGCGGCGATTGCCGTCGTCGAGCAGGTGGATGCCGCCCGCCGTCGCCTGGCCCTCGATCGTCAGGCGTGCGAAGTCGTTGCGCAGCTCGAAGGGCGCCCTCAGAAGAGCGTTCGCCGTCGTGGCGCCTGCACCGAAGCGGAGTTCGCCTTCGGCAATGGCGGTGCCGCGCGCGTCACGGGCAAAGACGTAATAGGCCCGTGGCTCGCCAAGCGGCAGCCGCGATGCCGTGACCCGCATGCCTTCGTTTTCGTTGGTCGTGGACGTCAGCGCGATGGCGCTTTCCGCATTGCCCTCGATCCGGCGAACGTTGGCCGCGCCGATCTCCGCCACTTGCCGCATCGTCTGGCCGTCCCCGGTCTCGATCCCGTCACTGAGGAAGGCAAGCGTGCCAGGCGGCGAGCTCGAAAGGGCGGCTTTCATGACAGCGAGCGCGGGGTCGCGCATGGCCGGCAGCGGTTGCGGCTGCGCCGCGGCGAGACGATCGCGCGCAGTGGTGGCCGAGGCCGGAGTCGCGTCGTGCTGCCGGTCGGTCGTGAAGACGATCGAAACCGGCAGATCCTTCGCTTCCGCATCGTCGATGAGCGCATTGGCGGTCTCGACCCGCCGATCCCAATCGGAGACCGTCGCCCAGCTGTTGTCGATGACGAGCGCGAGCGGGCCAGCGGAGGAAAGCGTGTTCTGTCGCGGGTTGAACACCGGGTCGGCGATCGCCAGGATCACCGCGGCGGCCATCAGCATGCGCAGCAGCGTCAGCCACCAGGGGCTTTGCGCCGGGGTTTCCTCGCGCTTCATCACGGAGGCCAGGATGCGCAGCGGCGGGAAGACTTCGGCCGCGGGCCTTGGCGGCGTCATGCGCAGCAGCCACCATATGACGGGTAGGGCGACCAGGGCGGCGAGGATGGCGGGGTTGGTGAACAGGAAGGGCAAGCCGCTCATAGCTGGCCCCCATGTGTCGCGCGTCCCGGCATGCCGGAGAGGTAGGTGTGCACGGCGACGAGCGCCTCCGATGCGGGCCGGTCGGTTCTGTGCGGGATGAAGGTCCAGCCGAGATGGCGGAGCGTCGCGCCCAGGCCGTCGCGGCGGCTGACATAGGCGCGCTGATAATCCTCGCGTAGCGCTTCGGCACGGCCAGCCGTCAGTTTCTCGCCGGTCTCCGGGTCGGTGAATTCGGTGCGGCCGCTATAGGGGAATACCTCTTCGGCCGGGTCGGCGATCTCGACCACATGGCCGCGCAGCCCGCGCCGTGCCAGCGGGCCGAGGCGATCCATGATCTTTTCCGCCGGATCGAGAAAATCGCCGATCAGCACGAGATCGCTGGCATTGCGGATCATCCCGGTATCGGGGAGGCCTTCGGCCAGCGGGCTCAGCATGATCGCGGTCGCCAGCCGTTCGGCGGCGTTGCGCGCCGAGATCGGTTCCATGATGCCGGGGCAACCGATGCGTTCGCCGGAGCGCGCGAGGATTTCCGCGAGCGCCAGCATCAGCACGAGCGCGCGGCTTTCCTTGGAGACGGCGCCGAGATTCGACTTGTACATCATCGACGGGGAAAGATCCGCCCACAGCCATATGGTATGCGCGGCTTCCCATTCGCGGTCGCGGACATAGGTGTGGTCGTCGCGGGCCGAGCGGCGCCAGTCGATACGCGCCATGCTCTCGCCGTCGCTATAAGGCCGGAACTGCCAGAAGTTCTCGCCGATGCCGCGCTTGCGCCGGCCATGCCAGCCGGAAATCACCGTATTGGCGATCCGCCGCGCTTCGACCAGGCAATCGGGAACGAGCATGGCGCGCTGTTGGGCGCGCGAAAGCACTTCACCAGCGGGAGTACGCGAGACTATATGCCCGACGGTGGCCATGCCTCAGCCCCTGGCCTGTTTCACCAGGTCGGCGATGACGGCGCGCACGGTCATGCCTTCGGCGCGGGCGGCGAAGGTCAGCGCCATGCGGTGCTGAAGCACGGGTTCGGCGAGCGCCAGGATGTCGTCGATCGACGGCGCCAGGCGGCCGTCATAGAGCGCGCGAGCGCGGGCGCACAGCATCAGCGCCTGGCCGGCGCGCGGGCCGGGGCCCCAGGCGACGTTCTTGTCGGTCGCGGCGTTGCCGTTGCCCGGACGGGCAGAGCGCACCAGCGACAGGATCGCATCGACCACCTTTTCGCCGACCGGCATCTGGCGGATGAGGCCCTGGATCTGCTGAAGCCGCGCGGCGTCGATGACCGGGTGGGCGGCCGCTTCGCCGACGCCGGTGGTCTCGAGCAGGATCTGCCGCTCGGCGGAAAGCTCCGGATAGCCGACGTCCACCTGCATCAGGAAGCGGTCGAGCTGCGCCTCGGGCAGGGGATAGGTACCTTCCTGCTCCAGGGGGTTCTGGGTGGCGAGCACGTGGAAGGGCTGGGGCAGGTCCTTGCGCGCGCCTGCAACGGTGATGTGGTACTCCTGCATTGCCTGCAGCAGTGCCGATTGCGTCCGCGGCGAGGCGCGGTTGATCTCGTCGGCCATCAGCAACTGCGTGAAGATCGGGCCGGGAATGAAGCGGAACGAGCGATGGCCGGCCGCATCCTGGTCCATCACTTCGGAGCCGAGGATGTCGGAAGGCATCAGGTCGGGCGTGAACTGCACGCGGCTGGAATCAAGGCCGAGCACCGTGCCGAGCGTGGCGACGAGCTTCGTCTTGGCAAGACCGGGAACGCCGACGAGCAGGGCATGGCCGCCGGAGAGAACGGCGAGCAGGGTCTGCTCGACGACGCTTTCCTGGCCGAAGATGACCTTGCCGACTTCCGCACGCACCCGGGCGATTTCTCCGAGTGCGCTTTCGGCTGCGGCGACAATCGCCTTCTCGTCGATCGCGTCGGCCGCGCCTTTCATCACAGTCATGGTCGTACTCCCCGGTCGCCCGTTGTTAAACCGAATCGCCTACAGCGCCGCGCGTCTTTATAAGACGCGCAAAGGTCGCTGTAACATTTTGAGCTGCTGCATAATTTTGTCCTTAAATCGATTCCGATTTACGGAATTATGCAGCAGCCGGGATTTCAGTTGCCAAATTCCAATTTAGACCCTGCCGGACGGCTGACAAGTCGGCGCCGACGCACTATCTCGTGAGATATCAAAGGTCTCGATGCAAAAATCGGGGTCAAACGGGACGGAACAATGGCAGAAGCCGAAATTCAGCAAACCGGCGATGCCGCCGGACTGGCGGCACTGATTGCGCGTGCCGCCGGGCAGACCGGCGAAAAGGCGCGCGGCCTGCCGCCGGTGGATCGTTGGAATCCGCCGTTCTGCGGCGACATCGACATGGAGATTCGCGCCGACGGCACCTGGTTCTATCTGGGCACGCCGATCGGCCGGCAGCCCCTGGTCAGACTGTTCTCCACCGTTCTGCGCAAGGACGAGGACGGGCGCACCTATCTCGTGACACCTGTGGAAAAGGTCGGCATCCGCATCGTCGATGCCCCCTTCGTCGCTGTCGAGATGAGCGTCACGCATGGAGAGGCGGGCCAAGTTCTGACCTTCCGCACCAATGTCGGCGACGTGGTCGAAGCCGGGCCGGAGCATCCGCTGCGCTTCGTCATCCACGGCGAGAACCGGGAGTTGAAGCCATATCTGCATGTGCGCGGGCGCCTGGAGGCGCTGGTCTCCCGGCCGGTGATGTATGACATCGTCGAACTCGGCGAGACGCTTGAAGTCGACGGCGCCGAGATGTTCTGCGTGCGCTCCGCCGGCGCCGTCTTCCCGATCATGCCGGCGGCCGAGCTGGAAGCGCTTTCCCGATGAACCGGCGTCTCTTCTCCGCTGACGAGTTCCGTCGACGCGCGCTGACCCAGATGGGCGGGCCGGTGGAAACCGCCTGGCGCGACCATGGCGACTTCCTGCTCAATCCCGGCATGGTGCCTTATCTGGAGACGCTGCATCTGAAGGACGCCGCCGTCCTCGTGCCGGTTGTCGACGATGGCGACGATGCGAGCGTCATCCTGACCCAGCGTACCACCAGCCTTCGCAAGCATTCCGGCCAGGTGGCTTTCCCCGGCGGCGCTGTCGATCCCGAGGACCGGTCCGTCGAGGTGGCGGCGCTGCGCGAAGCGCAGGAGGAGATCGGTCTCGATCCGCGCTTCGTCGAAACCATCGGCCGGCTGCCGCATTACATGGCCATGTCCGGCTTTCGCATTACCCCGGTGTTGGCGGTGGTGAAACCCGGCTTCGAACTGACAGCCAATCCGGACGAAGTCGAAAGCGTCTTCGAGGTGCCGCTGTCCTTCCTGATGAACCCGAGCAATCACGCCCGCGGGCGCGGGCATTGGCAGGGCGAGGAACGGCATTTCTATCGAATGCCCTATGGCGACTACAACATCTGGGGTATTACCGCCGGCATTCTCCGCATGCTCTATGAAAGGCTTTACGCATGACTTCCGTTGCCGGCGAAGGCTGGTTCTCATCGCCCTCTCTCCGCCGCGTCTTCGAGGTCCTGAACGTCGAGGGCGGCGAGGTCCGGGTCGTCGGCGGCGCCGTGCGCAACAGTCTGATGGGCCTGCCGGCCGGCGACATCGATATGGCGACCACCTGGAGTCCGGAAGACGTGTCCGAGCGGGCGAAGGCGGCAGGCATAAAGGTGGTGCCGACCGGCATCGATCATGGCACGGTGACGCTCGTCATCGATGGAACGCCCTTTGAAGTCACGACGCTCCGCCGCGACGTTGCGACCGATGGGCGCCGCGCGGAAGTCGCCTTCGGCACCGACTGGAAGGCGGACGCAGAGCGGCGGGATTTCACCATCAACGCACTCTATGCGAACGATCGCGGCGAGGTGTTCGATGACGTCGGTGGGCTGGCGGATATCAAGACGGGCACGGTACGTTTCATCGGCGATGCTTCCGAGCGGGTCGCCGAGGATTATCTGCGCATCCTGCGATTCTTCCGGTTCTTCGCCCATTACGGCAGCGGCCGGCCGGATGCCGATGGCTTGCGCGCCTGCGCGAGGGCGCATTCGAAGCTTGCAACGCTTTCGGCCGAACGGGTCTGGGCCGAAACGAAGAAATTGCTTTCCGCCGCCGATCCCGGCCGCGCGCTGCTCTGGATGCGCCAGGCCGGCGTGCTGACCGAGATTCTGCCGGAAACGGAGAAATGGGGCATCGACGCGATCCCGGACATCGTTGCCGCCGAGCGGGCCTTTGGCTGGACACCGAGCCCGCTCCTGCGCCTGGCCGCAATCGTGCCGCCGGACGAGGAGCGGCTGGAGGCGATGGCGGAGCGTCTGCGTCTGTCGAAGATCGAGGCCGCCTATTTCGGCCGCTGGGCCAAGGCGCCGGCGGTCCCGGCGACGACCTCCGATACGGCCCTCGACCGGCTGCTCTATCGTCATGGCGCCGAGGGGATTGTCGTAAGACTGCGGCTGGCGTTGGCAACCGCGCGGCGCAAGTCGGAAGGCGACCCGGCGCTGTTGTCCGAAACCGCGGCGCTGCGCCGGCTGCTGGCGCGTGCCGAAGCCTGGAAGCGGCCGAGCTTTCCTTTGAATGGCGGTGACGTGCTGAAGGCCGGCGTGCCGGCCGGCCCAAAAGTGGGGGAAATCCTCGGCGAACTCGAAAACCTCTGGATCGAGCGCAACTTCACTCTCGACCGGGCAAACCTCGTCGCCCGGCTCGAAGCCATGGTGCGGCTAGACTGATCTGACTGGCTTACGCCGCCTTGAGGACGGTTTGCCCCGCCTAGAGGACGGCTAGGTCCAATCGACATTCAGGATTCCCAAATCAGTTGATCGCTGATTCATAGGAGACCGTGTTGAACGAGGGTCTTTTGCATGGCGGCGAAGCGGTATGAACTGAGCGATGCTCAGTGGGTCAGGATTGCATCTTTGTTGCCTGGTAAGGCTGGTGATCCCGGGCGCACCGGCTCGGACAACCGCTTGTTTATCAATGGCTGTCTTTGGGTGCTGCGTTCCGGCGCCCATTGGCGCGATCTGCCGGAGCGTTATGGCAAATGGAAGACGGTGCATAAGCGCTTTAGCCGCTGGTGTCATGCCGGCATATGGGAGCGGGTGTTCGAGACGCTGACGGCTGACCGTGACAACCAGTATCTAATGATCGACAGCACCATCGTTCGTGCCCATCAGCAGGCGGCATCCGGAAAAGGGGGGGCAAGGATCAGGCGCTGGGGCGTTCCCGAGGCGGACTGACCACCAAGATCCACATGTTGGCCGACACGCTTGGTCGGCCGCTACGTTTCATTGTGACGGCTGGCCAAGTTGGCGACATCACGCAAGCGCCGGCTCTTCTGGATGGCCAGAGCGGCGATGCCGTTCTGGCTGACAAAGCCTATGACAGCCATGCCTTGCGTGAGACGATCGCCGACATGGGAGCCGTGGCGGTAATCCCGTCAAACCGCTCGCGCAAGGTCATCATCCCCCACGACGAACTCGTCTACAAACATCGCAACCGCATCGAGCGATGCTTCAATCGGATGAAGCACTTTCGTCGCTTCGCCACGCGCTACGACCGTAGAACCATTCACTTCCAAGGCTTCCTCTATCTCGTCGCCGCAATGAGTTGGCTCCAGTGAATGTCGATTCGCCCTAGCCCGATCGGTTCATGTCGAACGGATTTTCCCTCAAAACGGAGTCGTTTGGGGCTAAATGTGAGCAAAGGATACAAGAAATTGGCGGCAGGCCCCCGCATCTTTTCCCTGACATGGACGGCAATCGCGAGATGATCCCCTGTGCGTTCGCCATCGGGTCGATCAAGCATTGGGGCCGGTTCCACGCGAGGAATGAACTCCATCGCCAGGAGGCGAGGGTGGACGGCAGGTTATGACAGATCCGAATGGCATTGGAGCGCATTTCGGCGAGCCGAAGGCGCGGTCGCTCATGGTTCGGCCCGTCCGCGACGCTCGGTTTTCGGTCACGCGTCTCAAGTGCCGGCTCAATGGAGCATTGAGCCGTGTCGTCTCCCTTCCCGCGGACGACGCCTATTTCCTGATGTTCTATTTCAAGGACGTCATGCATTGCGACGTGGTTGCGGGCGCAAGCGACAGTGAAATTCGCCGTTACCGGCAAGGATCGATCTGTCTCGTCGATCTCGTTCAGGGCGCCAGCATCCGACTTGTCAGCGATCTCGATTCAGTCGCCTTTCATCTGCCGCGGGCCTTGTTGCGCGAAGTCTCGGAGTTCTCGCACGCTCCCGCCGCCACTGGTCTGCGGTGCCGCCGCGGCGAGATCGACGACGTCATGCACAATCTTGCCTTGGCCCTGCTGCCGCTGCTTGCGGAGAGTGAGAACGAACCTGGTCCGGTGCTGCGGCATATTGCCGTCGCCATTTGCGCACATCTCCTGCACTCCTATCCGGATCGCGCCACTCTATCCGGCGGCCCGGATCTGTCCGTATGGCAGGAGAAGGCGGCCAAGGATTTCATGATCGACCATTGGGCCAAGGACTTTTCGATGGCGGCGGCGGCGGCGGCCGCGAACCTGTCGCAGGGCGACTTTGCCGCAGCCTTCGTGGCCGTGACCGGACAAACGCCGGAAGAGTGGTTGATACGCTACAGGATCGGTCGAGCGAAACGCTACCTGATCGAGGAGGGCTGGTCGTGCGCCAAAGTCGCTGCCAGTTGCGGCTATGCCGACGAGACGCGTTTCATCGAAGCCTTTCGCGAGGTGACAGGGGTTACGCCCGCTGCCTGGCGTGCGCGCTGGCTGCAGTGAGGGGACACGACGTTGACCCATGAAGCTCTGAGAAGCGCCGCGGGAATTGCCGCTGTCATGTGGTGGCCAACCGGTGTAGCATCTGCCCGGCCGCTGAAGCGGACGGCCGAGCTGGAAATCGGGAGAGCGTGACCGATGGCCTTGCATGAGGGATTGAGCGCCGGCGATCGCACGTCGCGCCCCACTGTCAAAAAGATCAGCGCGGGCGAGATCACCGTGACGAGAACCTTCTCGGATCGTTTCGATCTGGAGCTCGGGCCGATGATCCCCGTCGCCGACGCCTTCAACGTCATCGTCCAGATGCGCGATTTCGAGGCGCATCGGCTGTGGCGCCGTGGCGAGCTCGTCTACGAAGGCGGGCACTCAAAGGCATCGCTCGCGATCACCGACCTTCGGGATCAATGGCAGTGCCATCACCTGTCTCCCTTCGACAATGTCCGCTTCCACATCCCCTTTTCCTGCATGCGGACCTTCACCGAAAGGGCGGGGCGCGGCGAGTATGTGTCGCTCTCGCCGGTGCAGGGACGGGTCGATCCGGTGATGTTCGGCCTTGCCCAGGCACTGCTGCCTTCGCTCGACGAGCCGGACCGGGCCAATCTGCTTTTCGTCGAACAGATCAACCTCGCGGCACTGGCTCATCTCAGCCAGACCTATGGCGGCTTGCATTTCCCTGTCGACAAGAAAGGCACGCTGGCGCCCTGGCAGGAGAGGCAGGCAACGGAGTTTCTGGTCGCACACTTCAACAAGGCGTTTTCAATCGGCGATCTCGCGGCTCAGTGCGAGCTCTCGCGCAGCTATTTCAACAAGGCTTTCAAGGAGAGCTTCGGGCGCACGCCTTCCAGGTGGCTGACCGAGTACCGGATTGCACGGGTCAAGGAGTGTCTGCTTCAGGACATCCCTCTTGCCGAAATCGCGATCCACTGCGGTTTTGCCGACCAGAGCCACATGACCCGGGTTTTCACCAGCCAGACGGGAGAAACACCGGCGCGTTTCAGGAAAAAGAACCGGGCCGTCAGCGTGGCGGTCGATCGATCTCAGCTATAGCGCGGAAAGAGGGCGCGCCCTCATACGGATCATTCAAAATACATGAAAAGCGTGCAAGAATGCCGCCGCGGTCGGGGCAATCATACGCCGCTCCTGCAGACGATCTGGTGAATATGAGAATGAATTGCGTGCACGCGTTTCAAGCGCGCCGCGATCCGCGCGTCAGTATGGTTCCGCGCTTTTCGTTTTCATCAGCGCTGCAGGAGGTTTTGGCAGGTGGTCGCGACAAACAGGAGCGAAGACGATGACGAATGCCTCCGCTGCCTCGGCCGGAACGCGGCCGCGCGACAGCCTCGGATGCTCGCTGGACCAACTCGACGACGACAGGACGATCGAAGGCCGCGACATGGTCTTTTATCGCAAGCGATCGCTTGCAGGGCCGCCGGGCCGGGTCACGACGCCCGGCAATGGACGGGGATATCTGATTGGCCTGTCGCTTTCAGGCGGCCATAGCCGTCGGGTCTTCGGGGAGCATCATTCGGCGATCCAGGAATTCGGCCAGAACTCGATTTACGTCAGGAACTTCGCCGACGATTACAAGGCGGATCTGAAAGGGTCCTTTGACTTTACCCTGCTTGAAATCGGCTACGGTGCGCTGCAGCGCATTGCGGATGCGGCAGATCTTACCGGTGTCAGCGAGCTCAGATCCATTTCCGGCTCTCCCGATCCCGTTCTCGGCGGCATGCTCGGCGCCTTGTTTGCATCGGTGGACGGCCACACGGATCGAAGCGCCCTGTTCGTCGACCAGCTCTCGGTCGCAATCGGCGTGCATATGGTGCGACAGTACGGCAACGGCCGCGGCGATAGCTTGGCGGGGGGGCGTAGGCTCTCGCAGCGCTGCCAGGCAAAGATCCGCGAACTCGTGCAGGCCCGTCTTGACGGCGGGCTCACCGTGGAGGAGTTGGCCTCGACCTGCAATCTGTCGCAGGCCGCTTTTCTTCGCGCCTTTCGGGAGACCATGGGAAGCACGCCGTATCGCTGGCTGCTGCAGCAAAGGATCGAAAAGGCCAAGGACCTGCTGCAGTTCTCCTCCACACCGCTGAGCGAGATCGCGTCCACCTGCGGCTTTTCGGATCAGAGCCATTTTACCCGTGCCTTCGTGCAGGCGGTCGGGACGACACCGCGTCTGTGGCGCCGCAGCCAGTAATCTTTCGGGCTACCAAAAGTATAGTTGTGCGGTGAAGCGGCTCGGACCAGATTGTCGGCCGCTGGCATGGCGAGCGAAACTTTCAAAAATCCATCTTTGGCGACAAGAACGGGACCGCCGTCGACGGCATAATTGAGCCTCTCCGATCGGAGTGAGTTTCAACAGAAAGAGGCCACGACCATGTCCGCGACAGCGACCCCCGGCAAACTCCTCGTCTCGCCCAGGGATCACACCCTGATCATGATCGACTTCCAGTCGCAGATGTCCTTTGCGACCAAGTCGATCGACGCGGTTCTCCTGCGCAACAATGCGGCGCTGGTCGCCCATGCGGCCGCGGGATTCGGCGTTTCGACCATTCTCACCACCGTTGCCGAGAAGACCTTCTCCGGTCCGATGTTCTCCGAGATCACCGATGCCTTCCCGGGCCAGAAGCTCTTGGACCGCACTTCGATGAACACCTGGGAAGACGCGGCCGTGATCGAAGAGGTCAACCGCATCGGCAAGAAGCGCCTCGTCATGTGCGGGCTCTGGACGTCCGTCTGCATCGTCGGTCCGACGCTGTCGGCGCTCGACCAGGGTTTTGAGGTTTATGTCATTGCCGACGCCTGCGGCGACGTCTCCGACGAGGCGCATGAGCGCGCGATGGACCGCATGGTGCAGGCCGGCGTGCGGCCGATGACTTCGCTGCAATACATGCTCGAGCTTCAGCGCGACTGGGCACGCATCGAGACCTACGACATGACCACCGGCATCGCCAAGAAGTTCGGCGGCGCCTATGGCCTCGGCATCATCTACGCCAAGTCGATGTTCGGCGCTTCCGAAGGGCACTGACGGGACGCTCTGATCAAAGTGGGCGCCGCGCGTTTCTCTGAACGCGCGGCGCCCTGGGTGAACGCTCTGGCCGCGCTTGCGGTCGCCGGGGCGGCAATGTCATTCGTGAAGGAGTTGGCGATGAAGATGTATCTTCTCTCGCTCGCAGCCGGGGTGCTGGTCGGCGTCATCTATTCCCTCTTGAACGTCCGCTCGCCGGCGCCGCCCGTTGTCGCGCTGGTCGGACTGCTCGGCATCCTCGTCGGGGAGCAATCCGTCCCGCTGGTCAAGCGCGTCCTGTCGGGTGAACCGGTCAATCTCAGCTGGTTCAATCTGCAGTGCATGCCGCACATGTTCGGCCACCTCCCTGGCGGCGCCCAGGCCACCGCCGGCAAGGCGAAGGATGCGGCGCTCAACGATGAAAGGGTCGGATGATGCCGACGCGACGCTCCTTCCTCGGCGCGGCATCGTCGCTTGCCCTGCCTGCCCTTTTTTCGTCGGTCCGTAGCGCCGGCGCCCAACAGACCGGAGACCCCTCGATGACGCCCGACCTGATCCTTCACAACGGCCTTGTCACGACGCTCGACCGCGCCAACCCGGCTGCGACCGCGATTGCGATTAAGGACGGCCTCATTCTTGCCGTCGGCGACGACCGGACGGTGATGGCACTGGCCGGGTCAGCCACGAAAAAGATCGACCTCAAGGGCAAGCGCGTCCTGCCTGGCCTCAACGACAACCACACCCACGTCGTGCGCGGCGGTCTGAACTTCAACATGGAACTGCGCTGGGACGGGGTGCGCTCGCTCGCCGATGCAATGGCGATGCTGAAGCGGCAGGTGGCGATCACGCCGGCGCCGCAATGGGTGCGCGTCGTCGGCGGCTTCACGGAGCACCAGTTCGCGGAGAAGCGGCTGCCGACCATCGACGAGATCAACGCGGTGGCGCCGGATACGCCGGTGTTTCTGCTGCATCTCTATGACCGGGCACTGCTCAATGCCGCAGCCCTTCGGGCGGTCGGCTACACCAAGGACACGCCGAACCCGCCGGGCGGGGAGATCAGCCGGGACGCCAACGGCAACCCGACCGGTCTGCTGCTTGCAAAGCCCAATGCCGGCATCCTCTATTCGACGCTCGCCAAGGGGCCGAAACTGCCCTTCGACTATCAGCTCAACTCGACCCGCCATTTCATGCGCGAGCTCAACCGGCTGGGGGTGACCAGCGTCATCGATGCCGGCGGCGGCTTCCAGAACTACCCGGACGACTACGCCGTCATCCAGAAGCTGTCGGATGAGGGCCAGATGACCGTGCGCCTCGCCTACAACCTCTTTACCCAGAAGCCGAAGCAGGAGAAGGAAGACTTCCTGAAGTGGACCTCCTCGGTCAAATACAAGCAGGGCAACGACTACTTCCGTCACAACGGCGCCGGCGAGATGCTGGTCTTCTCGGCCGCCGATTTCGAGGACTTCCGCGAGCCGCGTCCGGACATGCCGCCGGAAATGGAGGGGGAACTCGAAGAGGTCGTCCGGATCCTGGCAGAGAACCGTTGGCCCTGGCGGCTGCATGCGACCTATGACGAGACGATCACCCGCGCGCTCGACGTTTTCGAGAAGGTCAACCAGGATATCCCGCTTTCCGGCATCAACTGGTTCTTCGACCATGCCGAGACGATATCCGACCGGTCGATCGACCGGATCGCCGCACTCGGCGGCGGCATCGCCGTCCAGCATCGCATGGCCTATCAGGGCGAGTATTTCGTCGAGCGTTATGGCCATGGGGCGGCGGAAGCGACACCGCCGGTGGCGAAGATGCTCGAAAAGGGCGTCAAGGTTTCCGCCGGTACCGACGCGACCCGCGTTGCCTCCTACAATCCCTGGGTCTCGCTGTCCTGGATGGTCACCGGCAAGACCGTCGGCGGCATGCAGCTCTATCCGCGCGCCAATTGTCTCGACCGCGAAACGGCGCTGAGGATGTGGACCGAAAAGGTGCAGTGGTTCTCCAACGAGGAGGGCAAGAAGGGGCGCATCGAGAAGGGGCAGTTCGCCGACCTGATCGTGCCGGACAAGGACTATTTCAACTGCGCCGAGGACGAGATCTCGTTCCTCACCTCGGAGCTCACGATGGTCGGCGGCAAGATCGTCTATGCGGCGGGAGATTTTGCGCCCCACGACGAAAACCCGTTGCCGCCGGCGATGCCGGACTGGTCGCCGGTGCGAAGCTTCGGCGGCTATGCCGCCTGGGGCGAGCCCGATGGTGCCGGCAAGAATTCCCTCCGGCGGACCGCGATCAGCTCCTGTGGCTGCGCCAGCAATTGCGGCGTCCATGGCCACGACCACGCCGGCGCCTGGACGTCCCGCCTGCCGATCGCCGATCTCAAGGGCTTCTTCGGGGCGCTCGGCTGCTCGTGCTGGGCCGTGTGAGGAAGAGTGGAGGGATCAAATGCGAACGATAGTCGGGACTGCGGCGATGGCGGCGGTCTCAATCCTGATCAGCTCGTCGCTTGCTCCTGTTTGCGCCTCAGCCTCGCCAACGGCCGGCGTCCGGCACCCCTGGGCGAAGGTCGTGGTGAACCATCCGGCGTCGAAGCATGGCGCCTACTACAAAGGCGTGTCCCAGACCCCGATCGCCATCTCGAATGACAGCAAACGCGATGAGGGCAGTCCGGCTCCCCGTTGAGTTGAAGGCCGCCTGACAAGGAACCAAAATGCTGAGCCTTTCCTCCCTTGAAAGCCATCTCGTCGCTCGCCTTCGGCCGAGCCTTGCCGGCAGCCGCGTCGTGTTCATCGGGCTGCTGGCGCTCTGCTCGGCTTACATCCAGGGGCCGCTCACGAAGATCTTCGACTTTCCGGGTGCGCTTGCCGAGATGGACCACTTCGGTCTGCATCCGGCACCGCTCTTTGCCGTCGGCGTGATCATCTTCGAGCTTCTGATGTCGGCCCTCATTCTCATGGGGTTCTATCGCTGGGCGGCAGCCAGTGCGCTTGCCGCGTTCACACTGGCTGCCACCTTCCTTGCGTTTCGCTTCTGGGAGCTGCCGCCGGGCATGGAACGGGCGATGGCGACGAACGGATTCTTCGAGCATATCGGTCTCGCCGGTGCCTTCCTGCTCGTCGCCTGCTACGATCTCAGCCAACGGGCGTCCGCAAGGAGGGCAGGGCGATGACGGCGGCAGCGAAGCAGGGCGCAGGCACGTTTGCACCGCTCCGGCAGAAGGTCTTCGCGGTTCTCTGGGTCGCGACGATCATCGGCAATACCGGCAGCTTCATTCGTGATGTCGCCAGCTCCTGGCTGGTCACAGACCTTTCTGCGACGCCGGCCGCCGTTTCTATGGTCCAGGCGGCGGCGACGCTGCCGATCTTCCTGCTCGCCATTCCCGCGGGTGTCCTCTCGGATATCCTCGACCGACGCAAGTTCCTGATTGTGGTGCAGTTCCTGCTCGCGTCCGCAAGCCTTTGCCTGCTGTTTCTCTCCGCGACCGGATTGCAGTCCGTGAGTTCGCTGATCGCGCTGACCTTTGTGGGCGGCATCGGCGCGGCACTGGTCGCCCCGACCTGGCAGGCGATCGTGCCCGAGCTCGTCTCAAGGCAGGACGTCAAGGGCGCCGTGGCGCTGAACTCGCTCGGCATCAACATCGCCCGCGCGATCGGTCCGGCACTCGGCGGTCTGCTGCTTGCCTGGTTCGGCGCCGCCGTCACCTATGGCGTCGACGTCATCAGCTATGCCTTCGTGATCGCGGCACTCCTGTGGTGGCGGCGCGGGGCGGCGGAAGACGACGCTCTTGCAGAGCGCTTCTTCGGCGCCTTCCGGGCGGGGTTGCGTTACGCCCGCGCCAGCCGCGAACTGCACGTTGTCCTGCTGCGTGCCGCCGTGTTCTTCGCGTTTTCGAGCGCGATTTGGGCGCTCCTGCCGCTGGTCGCCCGTCAGCTTCTCGGCGGTGGCGCCAGCTTCTACGGCATCCTGCTCGGTGCCGTCGGCGCCGGTGCGATCGGCGGCGCGCTGGTGATGCCGCGCCTGCGCGCCCGGATGGATGCGGACGGGCTGCTACTGCTTGCGGCCGTATTCACGGCCGCGGTGATGGGCGTGCTCTCCTTCGCGCCGGCGCAATGGGTGGCGGTTGTGGCGCTGCTCGTTTGCGGCGCCGCCTGGATTACGGCGCTGACGACCCTGAACAGCACCGCGCAAGCCATCCTTCCAAACTGGGTGCGGGGGCGTACCCTCGCCGTCTATCTTACCGTTTTCAATGGTGCCATGACCGGTGGCAGCCTTGCCTGGGGCGCGATCGCCGAGGCGATCGGCGTGCCCTTCACCCTGGGAGTGGCGGCCGTCGGCCTTCTGTGCGTCGGGGGCGTCTTTCACACCATGAAACTGCCGAAGGGAGAGGCGGACCTCATCCCCTCCAACCATTGGCCGGAGCCACTGACCAGCGAGCCGGTCGAACACGACCGGGGCCCCGTGCTCGTGCTGATCGAATACTCAGTCGAAAAGGCGGATCGTTCCGAATTCCTGAAGGCGCTTGCCCGCCTGTCGCATGAGCGTCGCCGCGACGGCGCCTATGGCTGGGGCGTGACCGAGGACGCGGCTGATACCGGCCGCATGGTGGAGTGGTTCATGGTCGAGTCCTGGGCTGAGCATCTGCGCCAGCACAAGCGCGTGTCCAAGGCGGATGCCGATGTCCAGGAAAACGTTCGTCGCTTTCACAAGGGACCGGCGGCACCGGTCGTTCACCACCTTCTCGCGATCAACCGGCCGCATCTCGGTTGAAGCGGGTGGCGTTCCATGTCGCGAAGCCAGCGCCACGGAACGTGCCTGAAAACATGCAATAGAACCCAAGCAAAGGAACCATTCCCATGACCGAGAGCTTCGTCAGGACTGAAGACGGCGTCGACATCTTCTACAAGGATTGGGGCACGGGCCAGCCAATCGTCTTTCACCATGGCTGGCCGCTGTCGGCAGACGATTGGGACGCGCAGATGCTCTATTTCGTCAACAAGGGCTATCGCGTCATTGCCCACGACCGCCGCGGCCATGGTCGCTCGACACAGGTGAGCGAAGGTCACGATATTGCCCACTACGCCAAGGACGTGGCCGCACTCACCACCAAGCTCGGTCTCAGCGACGCCGTGCATATCGGCCACTCCACAGGCGGTGGTGAAGCGGTCGCCTATGTGGCGCGCCACGGCGGCGGCCGGGTCGCCAAGCTCATCATCGTCGGTGCCGTGCCGCCGATCATGGTCAAGACCGAGAGCAATCCCGGCGGCCTGCCGATCGAGGTGTTCGACGGCTTCCGGGCGGCACTGGCCGCCAATCGCGCCCAGTTCTTCCTCGATGTTCCGACCGGCCCTTTCTACGGCTTCAACCGGCCGGGCGCCGAGCCGTCCGAGGGTGTGATCCGGAACTGGTGGCGCCAAGGCATGATGGGAAGCGCCAAGGCCCATTACGAGGGCATCAAGGCCTTCTCCGAAACCGATTTCACCGAAGACCTCAAGGCGATCGACGTGCCGACGCTGGTCATGCATGGCGACGACGACCAGATCGTTCCGATCGACGACAGTGCGCGGCTTGCGGTCAAGCTCCTGAAAAACGGTACGCTCAAGGTCTACGAGGGCTATGCACACGGCATGCTGACGACCCATGCCGATGTCATCAATCCTGACCTGCTTGCCTTCATCGAGGCCTAAAAGGCTGGCATGATCCGCAGCGTCTCGGGACAGCGGACCGTGCCGGGATGAATGTTGGTGCCCGCACCGCCATGATCGCGGTGCGGGTCTTTGTTGCTCAAGCGCGTGCCTTCGCGGTTTCACCAAGCGCGCGCATCAACCGGTCGATGAAGACCCGTACCTTGGGCGCGACGAGCTTTGTCGTCGGGTAGACCGCCCAGATCGCCAAAGTCTCGGCCTCCGCGTCTTCGAGGCGAATGCGCACCAGCCGGCCCGCGTCGAGATCGTCGGCAACGTTCCAGTCCGATAGCAGTGTGATGCCGGCACCGGCGAGGCAGGCGGCATGACACCCCTCGATGCTCGTCGACGAGAAGCGGCTCTGCAAGCGGACATGTGTCTCGGCCCCGGCGCTCAGAAAGGTCCAATGGCTGACGCCGTGCAAGGGCAGGCATTGATGATGAATGAGATCGCTGCCGGTCCGAGGCCGTCCGTGCTTTTCGACATAGGATGGAGCGGCGACGAGGGAACGCGGGTTTTCGCTGAGTTTGCGGGCTATCAGGTTGCTGTCCTTCAGTCGTGCGATGCGGATCGCCAGATCGATGCCCGATGCCACGAGGTCGGGCATGGTGTCGCTCATGTCGAGTGAGATCTTGAGTTCCGGATGGTCATCAAGCAGCGAGGGGATCAGCGGAGCGATCAGCTTGATCGAGAAGGCAACGGGCGCCGAGACGCGCAGGAGACCGCTCGCCCCATCCCCGTCACCACTCAGGAGCGTTCGCGCCTGCTGTTCGGTTTCGAGCAGGCCTTGGGCATAGGGCAGAAAGGTCTCGCCCTCCGGCGTCAGCGACAGTGACCGGGTCGTGCGATGCATCAGCCGAACGCCGAGCACCTGCTCCAATGAGGCAAGCCGCCTGGTCGCGATCATTGGCGTGATGCCAAGCCGCCGCGCGGCTTCGGCGAGGCTGCCGCCGCGCGCCGCCGCGGCGAAGACGCGGACCTCATCGAGATTCATTATATCGATCTCCGATATACTAGTGCCAAGAAATACAACACTACAGCGCATATCGATAAAGAGATAGATCAAACCCATCTCTCCAGTGAGAAGGGCAAGTGAAATGGTTACCCACGAAATGGAGCATTCCGGTCTCGGCCGAATCCGCCTCTACGCCATGGCCGTCGCCAGCAGCGTCGCGGTCGCAAACATCTATTACAATCAGCCGCTGCTGGGTCTCATCGAGGCCGAGTTTCCCGGTGAGGCGGCCGTCGGCCTCCTTCCGACAGCGACGCAACTCGGTTACGCGCTCGGCCTCTTGCTTCTGTTGCCGCTTGGGGACATCGTCCGTCGGCGGCGACTGATCGTCGGCCAGTTCCTGGCAGTTGCTGTAGCAGCATCAGCCGCGGCTGTGGCTCCGTCGCCGTCATGGCTGATTGCCGCGTCCGTGCTGCTCGGAGCAAGCGCGACCGTCGCGCAGCAGATCGTCCCGCTCGCTGCAATGCTTGCCACGCCTGACAAACGCGGGGCGGCGATCGGGACAGTCATGGCTGGAGTCCTGACCGGTATCCTGCTCAGCCGCACGGTTTCCGGCTTTGTCGGCGCCCATGCCGGCTGGCGCGAGATGTTCTGGGCGAGTGTCCCGCTTGCTCTCGCAGGTTCGTTGCTGATGATCCGGGCCTTGCCGGATCTGCGTCCGGCATCGCGCTTGCCCTATCGCGAGGCGCTTGGTTCGCTTGCCACGCTTTGGCGGCGCGAACCCGAGTTGCGCCTCGCCTCGATGGTGCAGGCGGCGCTTTTCGCATCCTTTACGGCGTTCTGGACCGTGCTTGCCCTTTATCTTGCGACGCCGCGTTTCAATCTGGGCGCGGATACTGCCGGTCTGTTCGGTATTGTCGGCGCGGTCGGCGTCTTTGCGGCACCACTCGCCGGCAGAATGGCAGATCGAAGAGGTGCGCGGTCCGTCGTCTGGTTCGGCGCCGTCTTGACGCTCGCCGCCTGGGCTCTACTCGGAACGTGGACCTCGCTTGCCGGACTGGTGGCCGGCGTCATCGTGCTCGATGTCGGTATCCAGGTCGCCTTGATTGCCAACCAGCACATCATCTATGCGCTGGAACCTGCGGCGCGCAGCCGTATCAACACGGTCTTCATGACCAGCATGTTTCTCGGAGGAGCGGCCGGTTCCGCCCTGTCCTTCGCCGCCTGGAGCTGTGGCGCGTGGCCGGGCGTCAGCCTGCTCGGCGCCGTGCTTGCGGTGGCGGCGCTGACAGCGAAGCTCCGCGCAAGGCGCAGCCCGGCCCAGGCTCTGTCGAACCGTTGAGACTGCTGGAGGATCAGCGGGACCGCTTCGGCCGGCGAACGGCCCGGATCGTTCCGCTTCCACCGCCGCCGCAGAAGAAGCGATCGCCGCCGTCGGACTCCAGCCCCGAGACACCGGTGCCCGATGGCATTACGATCCGCTCGAGCACCGACCCCGTTTCAGGGTCGATGCGCCTCAAGTCGCTGTCGTCGCCTTCCCAGGTGCCGTGCCACAGGTCTCCATCGATCCAGGTGACGCCGGTCACGACGCGCTTGGACTCTATGGTGCGCAGGATTGCGCCGGTCTCGGGATCGATCTGATGGATTCTCCGGCCCCGATGCTGCCCCACCCAAAGCGTCCCTTCGGCCCAGGCAAGGCCGGAGTCCCCGCCGCCGCCCGGTGCCGGGATCGTCGCCAGCACGCGGCCGCTATCGGGATCGATCTTCTGGATGCGGTCCTCGGCGATCTGGAACAGGTGCTTGCCGTCAAAGGCCGTACCGGCATGCGCGGCGACGTCGATCGAGCGCACGGTGCTGCCGCTTTCCGGGTCGAGTGCATTGATCTTGTCGCCGGAGGCAAACCAGATGTTCCGGCCGTCGAAAGTGACGCCATGGACGTGGTCAGCCCCGGGGAAGGGGCCATATTCGCGGAGGATTTCGGCTTCGGATCGTTTCATGGTTTCAATCCTAATCGCTTGGCAGTGGACCGGGGAGTAACAAGACTGTCGGGAATGTCGGTACCGGCGGGATCACCCAGCGTCGCGCCCGCCCGCGACCGACCGGCAGCACCTTTCCCTCTGAGGAAAGCTCGTCGAGCGCCCGTTGCACGGTACGCGGGCTGGCGGCGAGTGCAATGGCGAGAGCTGAACTTGCCCACGCCTCGCCGTCGCCAAGCAGCGCCAGCACCGCCGCATGGCGTTCATCGACTGGCGGCGCGAGCACGACGACCGTGTGCTCGCCCTGCGGAACCAGCCGGAAGCCGTCCTGGGTCGCGATGATGTCCGCGAAGGCGCGGAGTTCTTCGCGCAGTCGGCCGATCTCGACCCTCAGCCTTGCCCGGTGGGATTCGTCGACATGTTTCGCGCCGAACGCACGGGCGAGCAAGGGGCGCCGCGACAAATCGGCCGGCCACGCCTCTCCAAGTGCGCGCGCCAGCGCGAAGAGCACCGGCCGCGTTGCAAGTGAAACGGCGGAGGCTTCGCGCCGGACGATGTTCCGGCACGCATCGACCACCAGCACGCCGGAATTGAGCAGGGCTTCGACATCGGCGAGCCGCAGCAGGCGCTCGTCTCCCCTGGACAGAAGCCGGGCCGCAGGTGTCTTCAGGACAAGGGCCGCGCCTTCGACTTCCGCGCCCAGAGCCGGCATGCCGCTTGCTCGCGCCGCTTCGGTTGCCCGGGCGAAGGCGCTGGCCGCGGCGGCCGTCTGCAATCGGCGAACGGCGATGCCGGCAACCACGAGTTCGTGTGTGGCTTTTGCTGGCGGTGTCAGCCGGCCCGGATCGACTTTGGCAAGCATGTGTTCGGCCTCGTCGAGACGGCCGAGAAGCAATAGGCGCCGGGCGCCGAGATTTCGAGCGTGTGCGGCATTGAGGTGGTCGCCGTGGGCTTCGAGCGTGGCGCGGGCGGCGTCGAGCGCCTTCATCGGCCAGGAGAGATCGCGCGAGACGATGGCGATTTCCGCTTCGGCAACCACGCACCGCGCCCGGGCCACGGCCTCCTTCGGGCCGAAGCCGCGCGCCGCCGCTTTCAAAAGGGTCTTGGCGCGGCCGAGCTCTCCGAGCTGAGCCATGGCGATACCGCGAAGCGCCAGGGCCGGAGGGTCGTCCCGCAAGGCGACCCGCTTCAACGCACCGAGCAGATCGCCGGCCGCCAGAGCCCGGCCTGCCGCGGTAATCAGCGAATCCATGGAAATCCCGTCACACTTGTCACTCCCCCAACTTGTGCTCCGGCCTCTATCTATTGCTCGAACGGCACGGGACAACAGTGAGGACCTTCACGGCACGATCAAGTGCCTGGATCCAGACCGGTTGCAGGCGTGGCTGGGAAGACGCCCGGCGAACCTGCAATAATTATAAAATTCTGCAAAATACGGTGTCGGATTTCGGTTGGCACCAGCGTCTTAAAGCAACGAGCAAGAGGTGGTGCTCTGCACTTCCAACCTGCTGCGCGATCAGTTTGCACGTTATCGGCGCGGCCGACAGTGGGGCGCCGTCAGGGAGATTTGCAATGACCAATTCGCATTATCGTTGGGTTATCGTGGCGGCCGGTGGTCTGCTTGGCTGCTTGGCGATCGGCGCCATGTTCTCGCTTCCGGTTTTCCTGCTGCCGATCTCGCGTGATACCGGCTGGTCTGTCACCGGAGTCTCCAGTGCGATGACCATCGGCTTCCTGGCGATGGCCTTCGCCAGCATTGCCTGGGGCAGCCTCTCCGATCGTTGGGGCGCACGGCCGATCGTGCTCATCGGCTCGGTGCTGCTGGCCGTCAGCCTGATGGCAGCAAGCTGGGCAACGTCCCTCATCGTCTTCCAGATCGTCTTCGGGGTCGTCGTCGGCACGGCAGCGGCGGCGATTTTCGCGCCGATGATGGCCTGCGTCACCGGCTGGTTCGACACGCACCGGAGCCTCGCGGTCTCGCTCGTTTCGGCCGGCATGGGTATGGCGCCGATGACGATGTCGCCCTTCGCGGCCTGGCTGGTTTCAGGCTACGACTGGAGAACCGCACTGCAGATCATCGCGGTCGTCGTCGCCGTCGTGATGATCCCGGTGTCGCTTCTCGTTCGCCAGCCGCCGGCATTCGCAGCGGGCGCTGCCGCGGTATCTCCGGAGGACGAGGCGCATTCGTCGATGACGACGAGCCAGGTGCTGAAATCGCCACTCTTCATCATCCTGCTGCTGACGAATTTCTTCTGCTGCGCCACCCATTCGGGCCCGATCTTCCATACGGTGAGCTATGCCGTCACATGCGGCATTCCGGTGATGGCGGCCGTGTCGATCTATAGCGTCGAGGGACTGGCCGGCATGGGCGGGCGCGTGGTGTTCGGTCTGCTCGGCGACCGCTTCGGGGCAAAGCGCGTCCTGGTTCTCGGGTTGCTCGCCCAGGCCTTCGGGGCGCTGGCCTATGTCTTTGCGGCGGGGCTTGGCTCTTTCTATGCCGTCGCGGCCCTGTTCGGCTTCATCTATGCCGGCGTCATGCCGCTTTATGCCGTGCTTGCCCGCGAGAATTTCCCCTTGCGGATGATGGGAACCGTCATCGGTGGAACGGCCATGGCCGGCAGCCTGGGGATGGCGACGGGACCGATTGCCGGCGGCATGATCTACGATGCGCTGGCAAGCTACACCTGGCTCTATGTCGGCTCCTGGGGTATCGGCCTCGGGGCATTCCTGATCGCGCTGACGTTCAGGCCTGCACCGCGCTATCAGCAGGCGGTTGCTGCGGCGGCGTGATGCAGCCGCGGAGATCGACAGAATGGGCCCCACCTAAGAAATGGAGCCCGATCCGATCGATGCCTGCCCCGAGAGGCCTGGTCTGCTTTAACGATCGTCAATCCGGACAGTCCGGGCGCCGACATGGAGCGCCCGGCCTGCGCCCATCCCCATGATCGCCACACCGGTGCCGAGGGCGATGAAGAGAACGGAGCTGGCGGCGAAGCTGCCGGTCCAGCCGCGGATGAAACCGACGAGCAGCGGGCCGATGGCGGCAAGCACGTAGCCGACGCCCTGGGCCATGCCGGAGAGGTGGGCGGCGACATGGGAATCGGGCGAGCGGAGCACGATGAGGGTCATCGCCGCGGCGATCAGGCCGCCCTGTCCGATGCCCTGCAGCACGGCCCAGATGAGAACCGTCGATATCGGCGCAAAGAGGATGCCGATGAGCGCAAAGACGGCCGCGCCCACGAGCGCAACACAGACGGCACGCTGGTCTCGACGCCTGACGGCAAAGGAAGGAACGAGCAGGCAGGTGACGACCTGCATCATGATCGAGGCCGAAACGACCGCACCGGCGGTGGCGGCATCGAGGCCGCGCTCGCGGAGGATCGGCGCCATCCAGCCGAAGACGCAATAGGCGAGGGCCGATTGCAGTCCCATGAAAAGGGTCACTTGCCAGGCGAGCCCGTCGCGCCAGAGGCCGACGACGCGGAAGCCGCTGTGGCGGGCCTGCGCCTTGCCGCGCAGCGCCTGCGGCGCCCAGATCATCACCACGATGAGCGCCGGCACCGCCCAGGCCGCGAGCGCGCCGGACCAGGAGCTGACGACATGATGCTCGATCGACAAAGTGAGACCGGCGGCACTCGCCGCGCCGGCGCAGAGCGCCATCGTGTAGAGACCCGTCATCATCGCGGCCCGGTCGGCAAAGTCACGCTTGACGAGACCGGGAAGCAGGACGTTGCCGATCGCGATCGCCGCACCGGCGGCAAAGGTTGCGAGGAATAGCAGTGGCACCGACTGGATGCCGCGCAGGCCCGTGCCGAGCGTCAGCAGCAGCAGCACGCCAAGAAGAGTGCGTTCGGCGCCGAAACGTTGCGCGAGTTTCGGCGCAAGCGGCGCGAAGATGCCGAGGCAGACCACCGGCAGGGTGGTGAGCACGCTGGCGCCGGCGGTGGACAGGCCGGTCGTCTGCATGACCTCGGGCAGCAGCACCGAGAGGCTGGAAAACAGCGGCCGCAGGTTGAAGGCGATCAGGACGAGGCTCACGCCCAGAAGGATACGGGCGCTGCGGCTCAGGACGGGTGGCTGCGGCGCCGGCAGGCTGTCGGCCTCGGCATCGATAAGCTGGTCTTCGAGGTCCAGCCGCTCGGCGGTCTCGGCCGTGTGGGGAGTACGAAAAGTCTGGTTCATTGGGTAAGAAGCCGATCAAGTTCAGCGAGGACCGGGGCCATGAACGCCCGGACCGAGGCTGCGGCCTCGTCCGGATTGCCGGTCGCGATGGCCTCGACGATCGCCGCATGCGCCCGGTCGTCAGGTTCTGGCAGGTCGCCATTGAGCGTCGAGTGGATCGTCTCGAGGATGGCGGAGGTGAAGAAATCGTAGAGTTCGATGATGGCGCGATTGCCCGATGCCTCGACGATCGATCGGTGGAAGGCGATGTCGCGTTGGCTGAAAGCTTCACGTCCGCCGTCGGCCACCGTGCCGCGCGCCCTAAGCAGCTTGAACAGGCGCTCGAGGTCTTCAGGCGTGCGGCGCAGTGCCGCCAGCCGGGCGGCCTCGACGTCGAGTGCCGCGCGCGCTTCCCATTGAT
Organism: Ensifer sp. VA4; assembly: GCF_055710065.1. Lineage (NCBI taxonomy): Bacteria > Pseudomonadati > Pseudomonadota > Alphaproteobacteria > Hyphomicrobiales > Rhizobiaceae > Ensifer > Ensifer sp. VA4. The sequence goes on from NZ_JBVQPO010000010.1 coordinate 291,194, forward strand.
CGCGCAGGCTCGTGCGCTTGACCCGGTCGAGAGCGCCGGAGGCGTCGACGGTCGAACGGACATAGGTGCCGGAGCCCTGGCGGGCGTCGAGCAGGCCCTTCGAGATCAGGACCCGTACGGCTTCGCGCACCGTGCCTCGGCTGACGGCGAGCAACTCGGTGAGCGCCGTTTCGTTGGGAATACGCTCCCCGACCGCCCAGCGGCCGCTGAGGATTTCCGCACGCAGGCTTTCGGCCGCGCTCTCGGCGAGATTGGTACGATTGATCGGCTGCATCATCTGCTCATCAAGTCATCAGATGATTTTATCAATAAGTCGGATTGCTCCGCCAGTCAATCAGCATAGAGCGCAGCCGAGGGCCGAGCTGCATCGGGTTCTTCCCTTGAAATCTGTCTTGCCGGCATCAACCAGCGCCGCCGGCAAGGGAGCGCTGGCCTGACGTCATCGCTTTGAGCGGGCCGCGAAGCCGCCGAACGGCCGGCCTCAATTGAGCCTGAGGTCGAGGCCGGGGTGCAGTTTCTTGAGGTTCGGCAGGGACTTCGATTGCCACGGAATCTCTGCGGTTCCGCGCACCGTCAATTGCACGTTTGGCCGGTTGCGCGCCTCGATCGTCAGCTTGGCGAGCAAGTTGATCCCGGACGAGTTCAGAAACTGCAATTCGGTGAGATCGATCGTGATGTGCTCAGGCTCGGCTTCGAGCACGCCCATGACAGTTGAGAAGATCGGGGCATAGGCTTCCGTTCCGGGCAGCCGCATGGTGCCTTCGAAATGAATATCGTTGCCTTCGGACCAAACGCGATACTCTTCTTCGTCCTTGTTTTCCATGTTCTCCGGCTCATCAGTTCGAGAGGTCTGGGACCGCGATGGAGGCATAGGTCTCCAGCGAGGTTTCGCCACCGTCTCCCTGGGCGCCAAAAACCCAAGCGAAACGAACGCCATAATCGCTCATCAGCGTCAAAAGACCAAGCCCCGAGCCGCTTTTACCCAGCCCCGTTGCGTTGGCCTCGATACGCTCGATGAGCAGGTCTCCCGGGTCGCTTTCGGCGATCTCCGAAAGCAGATACTGGAAGCGGACAGCCGTCTCGTTGTCGATGATGTTGGAGACTTTCGTGCGGAAGCTGTTCGCTTCGAGACCCGCTTCCACGACAACGGCGCCCGATGCACGGAACTTCACCGCATTCTCGACCAGTTCGTTGGTCAGATAGCCGATGTTGTGCCGAACTTCGCGGTAGACATTGCGCGAGGCGCGGTAGCGCAGCGCCGCGAGCTCGGCCACGAAATCCGAAGCCATGGCGCAATGCTTCCAGCTCAGATCGAGCGGACCGTCATAAAGACGCAGCCGCGTCATTCTCTGGTGGGCGCCGATCGTCAGGTCCGCCAGTCCGTAGAGCGTGGTCATCTGATCACCTGTGTCTCATGACGACGAGCGTGATGTCGTCATATATCTTCTGCTTGCCGATATGCGCCATCAGGTCCTCGATGATACCCGATTTGACCTCTTCGGCGCTCTGCCCGTAAAATTTGCCTGCGCTCGCGCACAGCCGCTCAATGCCGAACATTTCGCCCTTGGCGTTCACCGCCTCGGTCACGCCATCCGTGTGCAGCACGACCATGTCGCCGTGCCCGAAGGAAATTTCGCGGGTCGCGACGAAGCGCGAGATGTCGGATTCGAGGCCGATGGGCAGACCAAGGTCGAGCGTGTCAATCCGCTCGACTTCGGCACCCTTGCGCACCACGATTAGTTCCTCGTGCTGCCCCGACAGGGTCAGGCGGCCGTCATCGTAGTCGAGGAAGGCGAGCGACAGATGCTTGTCGGTATTGGTCCGCACGATGTTCTTGTAGATTGCGCGGTTCAGGCGGTTGAGGAACTCTTGCGGGTTCATGTCGCCGGCTTCCTGCAAGGCCCGGGCGACGGACTGCACCATCAGCATCAGCACGCCGCTTTCAAGCCCGTGGCCGGTCACGTCGCCGATACCGATCTTCAGCCGCTCCCCGTCGCGAAGCACGTCGTAGTAGTCGCCTCCAACCTCGTCGGCCGGTCGCATATAGGCGGCGATCTCGAGTTCGGCGATTTCCGCGAGCTCACGGGCCCTGGGCAGCACCATCATCTGGATCTGCCGGGCGACCGCGAGTTCGGCGCCGAGGCGCAGGTTCTCGCTGCGCAATTGCGTATTCAGCGTCGAAATCTGATGGTTGGCGTCCTCGAGCTGCTTTGTGCGCTCGGTCACCAGGTTTTCGAGGTTCTCGGTGTGGTAGCTGATCTCTTCAGCCATCCGGTTGAAGGCGATACCGGCTTCGCCGACCTCGTCGCGCGTCGTAATCGGAACGCGAACCGAATAGTCCTTGGCCTCGATCCGTGTTGCCGCTCCGGCAAGGGCGCTGATGCCGCGAGTGACCCGCTTGGAAATGCCGAACACTGCAAGCGTGACGAACAGCAGCGAGGCAAGCAGAGCGAGAATCTGATAGACGAGGATACGGTTCGTTGCTTCGGAAATACCGGCCTGCGCCGCAAACAACGAGGCGTAGATCTCGCGTTCGGGCACGACGATGCCGAGCGACATGGTCTCGCGGCGAACGGGGCCGGATACCCAGAAATTCGCCGGCTCGAGTTGCTTCAAGAGGATGAGATAGGGCACCTTCTCGCCGGCCTCGTCGAGCAGTACGCGCTGTATCGCGCCGTCGGCGCCGAGCGGCAGTTGCGCGATCGCCGGCTGCACACTTTGGTGCAGCGAGCGATTAAGGCCCGTGACACCCTGGCTGCCGGTCTCGCTCGATCGTTGCAGGCCGATGACCTTTTCTCCTACGCCGTTGATGGCAACCACGTTGCCGTCGGACATGGCGAGGAAACCGAACCCGCTGTCGCCGACTTTGACGCTTTCGACAACCTCGGCCAGCTGATCGAGCGTGATATCGGTTCCGGCCGCCCCGGCGACACCCTTGCGGTCGCGCGTCCAGAGCGGCTGGAAGAAGCTGACGATCAGTTTTCCCGAGGCAGCATCCGTATAAGGTGCCGTTTGCGTGGTATCGACTGCAACGGGCCTGAGGCCGGGATCCTTCGCCCATCCCTCCCAGGACTCGTAGAGGCCGGGGAAGAAGAAGTTCCAGAAGTTGGCCTCGTTGTGACCGGGGTAGAGGCGGTCGAACGTCTGCGCCTGATCGGCATAGGGCGCCATCCGCAAGATCGGCCGCTCCTTTGGTCCGACGTAGTACATCTGCAGTTTGGAACGCCCGTGCGCAAGCAGGGCGGGAGCAACCAGATCGAGAACGGCGCTGTTCTCGATATCGGTCTGCACCTCGGGTAGCGGCCGGCGGTCGGGGCCAAGGAGATAGCTCCAAACGCTGACGCTCGAGAGCGGTCCCGGAAGGTTCTGCGCCCACCCACCTTTGGGATCGTAAGCCACGGTAACGGATTCCGGTGCGTGCCGCGCAAGCGCCTCTCCGACGTCGGACCTGCGCATGGGGCGGTCGATCTGCGCCTGGAGCACGCCCGCGAGCGTGGCGACGTCGGCGTGAACCTGGCCGAGCAGAAGATCAACCCGCGCGGCCGTCGATTCCGCGTAGGTGAGCATGTAATCTTTGTTTGCCTTTTCCAGGCCCTGCCCGACCTCCGTCGTCGCGTCGCGCGACAATCTTTGAACGTTCCAGAGCGCCAGGCCGCCTGTGACCAGGAGGTCGAAGAGCACGGCGCTGCCGACGACCAGCACGAACTTTGCGCGAAAGGATCTCAAACCGAACCGGGGACGTTGGACATTGTTCTCGCTCATAGCGGTTTGCGTCCGGACGCTGCCCAGATCGGCCAGCCTGCATAGCCCTTCGGATGCAGCGCCGCGAAGATGTGATCGCGGAAGCCTTGGCGAAAACGGTCGATGAATTCGGGTGTTTCGCCGTGTCTCGTCGCCATAGCCGCAAACATCTTCTCCCATCCGGCGATGACGTCGGCGAAATCCTGCGGGTCGCCGTCGAGATTGGTGACCATGAAGGATTCGACCAGGATGTCGTCGAAGCCCGCGTCGGCGAGATAGCGCCGGCTCTTCGGGCCGAGCTCCACATCCATCTCGAAGTGGCTCAACAGCCTCGCGAGCTCATTATAGGTCCATTGGATGCTTTGCGCCCGTGGCTCGCCGAGGCAGTGCGAGTTCTTCTCGTTGGTAATGTAGACGCGGCCGCCCGGCTTCACGATCCGATAGAGCTCCTTGAGAAGCAGCTCCGGCTGATTGAAGATCTGCAGCGAATGCCGGCAGGTCACGAAGTCGAACTGGTTGTCCTCGAGCAGCATCTCGGAAGCGTCGCCGAACGTGTATTCGATGCCGGTGACGCCGAAATCGGCGGTCACCGTGCGCGCGTAGGCAAGGCTCGCGCGGGAATGATCGAGGGCCACGATTCGGGCCGGCTGAAACTCCTTCTGCGCGAGCACGGCGAAATCGCCGATGCCGCAGCAGATGTCGGCCATGGCGATGCCGGGCCGCATGCCGTGGCGCGGCAGGATGGTGCGCTCGTGGCGCCAGGTCATTTTCGTCTGCGCGCGGAGGATGGGAATGAAGCTCGTATCCTCGACGAAGCTTTGGCCGGGGTAGAACATCGAATCGTAGACCTCGACGGAGATCTGCGGCTCAATCGTGCTCAAGTGCCTGAACATCCTTGTCGTCCAGCCGACGACGCTCGAGGTGATGATGATCAGACGCAGGTCCGACCGCTCGCGGCAGGCATCGAGCGCGACCCGGATGAAGGCCTGGAAGGCCGTGTTGTTCATCTGGATGAGGCGCTTCACGTCGATATAGAGAACGCCTCGCACCGCATCGATTGCTTCGCGCAGCGCATGAATGCTCTCGGCGATCTCATCGATCGATCGCGGACGGATCGTTCCGGCGAGCGAGAAGATCTGGCTGTTCGGGTCGAATGCGACTTTGAAGCGCTGAGTAAGGCCCGCGGTGATCAACTCACCATTCCTTCAAGAGGCAGGTCGACGATCAGGGTGATGGCCGGTGCCTCGCGTTCGTCCAACCGAAGGCGGGCGTCATAGTTGACGGCGAGATCCAGAAGCACCGATTCTCGGCTCGGGGCGAGGTCGTTGGAAATGGCGTCGAGATAGCGGGCCTGAGCATCGCTCTCGCGGGTTTTGGATACGGCCTCGCGGTAGAAACGCGCCTGACCTGGCGGGCATGGGAAACTGAGTTGAACCCGTTCCGTGCCTCCCTGGCGGTAGATCGACAGGCCGATCTTTCCGTCGGTGGTGCCGCCGCGAAACGAGACCTCCAGAAGCTCGTTCAGAGCGGAGGAGAAGAAGTTCGAATGCCGCACGGGATCGGTTCTGTTGTGGCTGATCATACGGGCGAGGTAGCTCGAAACATGATCGCAATGCTGCCAATCCGAGAGGAATATCTCCATCTCCATATCGAACTGAAGCAAGGGCTCGAAAGCCGTCTCCGTGGTCTCATTGACACTTGCACCCATGCAGCAATGTCCTCCCCACCCCGAACTCTGCTACGGCCATATGGCACTTTCCATAATGATTTGTAACCACGCAACCCCCGGATTTTGCACGTAAACAACCCAGGCTTGGCGTCGCGCCTCTCATTGCGCAACGCATGGATGCGACTAGAGCGTAGCCATGGCCGACGAGCGGCGAAGGTAGGCGCCGATCGCGTCTGCCGGCATGGGCATGCCCAGGAAATAGCCCTGCAGCCGGTCGCATCCCTCTTTTCGCAGCCAGACCGCCTGACCGACCGTTTCCACGCCTTCGGCGGTGACCCGCATGCCGAGGCCATGCGCAAGCCCGATGATCGATCGAACGATCGTCTGGCTCTTCTCGTCGCTCTCGAGGTCCTTGATGAAGTAGCGGTCGATCTTGATCGTGTCGAAGGGGAAGTTCTTGAGGTAGCTGAGCGAGGAGTAGAAGGTGCCGAAATCGTCGAGCGAAATCTGGATGCCCAGTACGTTCAGGGTGTTCAGCGTGTCCAGATTGTTGGTCGTGCGCTCGAGCAGGACCGTTTCCGTGACCTCCAACTCAAGCCGGTCAGCCCTGAGGCCGGACATGTCGAGCGCTTGGGCGATCCGGTCGGTCAGCCCCTCCCGCAGGAATTCAGCCGGAGAGAGATTGACGGCGACGGTGAAGTGCGACGGCCATGTGGCGGCCTGCCGGCAGGCCTCTTCGAGCACCCATTGGCCGATCTCGCTCATCAGCCCGTCGGCTTCCGCCATGGGAATGAAGACGTTGGGGGGAATGACACCTACCAGCGGATGGTGCCAGCGCACCAATGCTTCGAAGCCGACGATCGAAAACGGCGGTTCGACGAGCGGTTGATATTCGATGGAAAACTGATTGTCCTGCAGAGCCGTGCGCAGGCTGCGACGCAGCATCTCTCGCTGTTCCAGCACGATCAGCATCGAGCGGCTGAAGGTCTTGGCCCGGCCCCTGCCGTCCTTCTTCGCCGCGTAGAGCGCGATGTCGGCCGCCTTCATCAACTGCTCGATCTCGTTGCCATCGTTCGGCGCGATGGCGATGCCGATGCTGGCGCCGACGAAGACTGTGATGCCGTCGATCGTAAACGGCTCGTTGAACGCCTGGATCAAGGCTTCGGCGAGATATTCGGCGTCGGTCGGCTGGTCGCTGTGGCGCTGGATGACGGCAAACTCGTCGCCGGCCAGGCGATAGGCAACCTCGCCATCGCGAAGCGCTCCGCGAATCCGCTCCGCCGCCATCTTGAGCACGGCGTCGCCGGCGCCGTGGCCGAGCGTATCGTTGACCGGCTTGAAGTCGTCGAGGTCGATCTGCATCAGCGCCAGCTTCTCGCCCGGCGTCGGCAGGATGCTTTGCAGATCGTCGCTGAATTGCCGGCGATTGGGCAGGCCCGTCAGCACATCGTGGGTCGCCTGATGCAGCAGCAGCGCCCGTTCGCTTTCGCCGTGGCTGCCGACCTCTCGGCGCGTCGCGCGGCCGCTCGTTTCGAGCACGCCGATGCCGCGCACGGCGCGGAAGACCAGGAGCGTGCGCCGTGACTTGGTGGTGGCGTCGATGACTTCGACGCTTCTGGGCACGCCGTTCGCGATCACAGACTCGACCGTCGCCTTGGAGGCGGGCGCAAGCAGCTCCGGATAGAGGTGCCACAGGGTCGCATCGACCAGCGCGCCGACCTCGTAGGTCTCCTGGAGCGCTGACGAAGCGCTCGTCAGATGGAAAGCCTCATCATAGAACGAAAGGATTTCATCGGCGTTGGCCGCTACGGTGTCTTGCACTGAAGCTGAAGCAGACAAAGTTGCATCAGTGTCCGGCATACTTGCCTTTCCCTTTTCTGTCCCGAACTCATCCGGGGTAGCAAACGATTGCGCCTCCCGCGGACACTGCACACGGCGTGGATCGTCCTTCCCCAAAGCTATCGCGCGACGTATCCGGGTCAATGCCCTTGCCGCACGCTGGACCTTGCCTGTGGAAACCTCGTTTCGGAACGTCGTGGGCCTGGCACGGCGCCATTGCCCTGCACGGTTGTATGTAAGCTCCTTCTTTTATCATTTACCATCATTGCATGCAATTTGGTGCCACTTAGAGAGAGCGCCGAAGTTTGGTTCATGCAGCAATCCCATTGCAGGACAGCCGTGTGAATCAAGCTTTGCGGCGCAAGGGCTTCCTGCCCGGGATCGACGAACCGCTGATTTGGACGGGCGAGCGGATGGAATGGTCTCCTTCAGGCGCAGGTTAACCATAAACGAAGAAACTGGTGGATCGGATGACTGCTCGGCACCCGCGACGGGGTCGAAAGCACAGTTTGGCGGCCAAAGGTCGGCCGCCTGTATCGGCGGCCGATTCCGAAGAGGGTTCAACGCGTGCTCAGGATCACGTCGGTCTTCTGGAAGGTCCGGACGTCGATCAGGCCCTTGTCGGATATCCTGAGCTCCGGAATGACGACGAGCGCCAGCAGCGAGTGCTGCATGTAGGCGTTGTTCAGGCGGCAGCCGCAGGCGCGCATCGCCTCGACGATGGCGGCCGCCTTCTCGGCGACGATCTCTGCCCGCTGATCGGACATGAGACCCGCGACAGGCAACTCGACGAGCGCCAGCTCGCGACCTTCCTTGATCACGACGATGCCGCCGCCGACCTCGTGCAGCCGGTTGGCCGCCTTGGCCATGTCCACCTTGTTCGTGCCGACGACGATCATGTGGTGGCTGTCGTGTGCGACCGTGCTGGCGATCGCGCAATCGCTGTCATAGCCGAAGCCGGAAACGAAGGCGTTGACGACGTCGCCGGTGCCGCGGTGGCGTTCGACCAGCGCGATCTGGCAAATGTCGTTGGCGCGGTCCATCTGCACCAGGCCGTTCTCGATCGTGACCTCGGCCTCGAGCGCACGCGTCGGCGCCTGGTTTTCGACGACGCCGATCACCTGAACGCGGGCGCGCGACGCGCGTGCGTTGGACGCAATGTCGAAATCCGCGGCGGCGAGCATCCGACCGAGGTGGACGGTGTTGCGCGCACGTTCCGGATAGACGTAAGCCGGGATATCGCGCGCGAGCGTGCCGCTTTCGGCCACGAGTTCGCCGCGGGCAAACACCATCTCGATCGGTAGCGCCGCGAGATCCGAGGTGACGATCAGGTCGGCTCGCCGGCCCGGCGCAATCGATCCGAGCTCGCGCTCGAGGCCAAAATGCTGGGCGGTGTTGAGCGTCGCCATCTGGATGGCGGTCACCGGCTTCAGCCCTTGAGCGATCGCGTGGCGCACGACCCGGTTCATGTGTCCGTCATGGACGAGCGTGCCGGAATGGCTGTCGTCGGTGCACAGCAGGAAATTGCGCGGATCGAGACCGGATTCGGTAACGGCCTTGATCTGCGCCGCAACGTCGTACCAGGCCGAACCGAGCCGCAGCATGGCGCGCATGCCCTGGCGAACGCGGGCGATGGCGTCCTCCACGGTCGTGCCTTCGTGGTCGTCGGCCGGTCCGCCGGCGGCATAGGCATGGAACGCGCGGCCGAGATGCGGCGAGGCATAATGCCCGCCGACGGTGAGGCGTGCATCCTGGGTGGCGGCGATCTCGGCCATCATCTTCGGATCGTTGGCCGCGACGCCGGGGAAATTCATCATCTCGCCGAGCCCGATGATGTTCGGCCAGGCGAGTGCCTCGGCGACATCTTGGGCGGAAAGCTCGGCGCCGGCGGTCTCCAAGCCCGGCGCACTCGGCACGCAGCTCGGCATCTGGACGAGCACGTTGATCGGCAGGCTCTGGGCTTCCTCGTTCATCAACCGGACGCCATCGAGCCCGAGCACGTTGGCGATCTCGTGCGGATCGATGAACATGGTGGTCGTGCCGTGCGGGATTACCGCGCGGGCAAATTCGGTGACGGTGACGAGCCCGCTTTCGACATGCATGTGGGCGTCGCAAAGGCCAGGCACGAGGTAGCGGCCGGCCGCGTCGACGACCTTGGTTTCAGCGCCGATCGTGTGGCCGGCGTCCGGGCCGACATAGGCAAAACGGCCGGCCTTGACGGCGATATCGGTGCCGGGAATGATCTCGCCGGAATAGACGTTGACCCACTTGCCGTTGCGGATCACGAGATCGGCCGGCTTGCGGCCCATGGCGACGTCGACCAGTTCGGGTGCCGTTTTCGACCAGGATTGAAGCATGACGGTTTCCTTCGAATGGGCGATGTCGGCGCCCTTCTTTGGAACGGAGGGCGCCGAAGGATTTGCTGGCGGTCTACTGGGTCTGGGCGACGAGCGCTGCGGCAAGCAGGGCGACGAACCACATGACCGGTCTTACATCGCCGGCGCGGCCGCAGACCAGCTTGATCAGCACGTAGGCGATGATCGCAAGCGACAGGCCGAGCGTGATCGAGAAGGTGAGCGGGATCAATACGATCGCAAGGAAGGCCGGGATCGCTTCATCAAGCACGCTCCAGCGGATGTTGCTGATCGGTTCGGACATGAAGAGGCCGGTGAGGATCAGCACCGGCGCGGTCGCGACCGCGGGCACCAGCGAAAGCAGTGGCGACAGGAACAGGAAGGGCACGAAGAGAAGACCCGCGATCAGTGCGACGAGGCCGGTTCGTCCCCCTTGCGCGATGCCCGCACCGGATTCGAGATAGACCGTCGCGGGGCTCGTTCCGAGCGGTGCGGAGATCAGCGCCGCGATCGCGTCGACATGCATGGATTCGCGGATGTTGCGCGGCATGCCGGTTTCATCCTTGAGGTCGGCAGCTTCCGCCAGGCCTAGGAAGGTGGAAAGCGCCTCGATGAAGTTGGTGAACAGGAAGACGAAGATGAAGGGCAGGTAGATCAGGTTCAAAGCGCCCAACAGATCGATCTGGCCGACGAAGCTGAAATCCGGCGCGGCGGAGAAGCCGCTCCAGTTGACGAGCGTGTGTACGTCAGGGGTTTCGGGCGAGAACGCGCTGCCGTCGCCCCACCAGCGGCCGATCGGGATCGAGAGGATCGTGGTGAGGATCATGCCGGCCATCATGGCGCCGGGGACGCGCCGAAGCACCAGAGCCACCGTCAGCACGAAGCCGACGATGAAGGTAAGCGTCACTGGGTTGAATTGCGTGAGGCCAACGATCGTATCGGGATTGGCGACGATGAACTTGGCGTTTTCCAGGCCGATCAGTGCGATGAAGAGGCCGATGCCGCAGGCGATGCCATAGCGCAGATCAACCGGGATCGCCTCGATGATCGTCTGGCGGAGGTTGAAGAACGCCATGATGGTGAAGAGCACGCCGGCCCAGAAGACGCAGCCAAGTGCGATTTCGAGCGGAACCTTGGCGCCGACGACCATGGTGTAGGCAAAGAGCGCATTGATGCCCATGCCGGGTGCCACGAGGATGGGGCTGCGCGCATAGAGCCCCATGGCGCAGCTGCCGATGAAGCTGACGAGCACCGTCGCCGTCACGCCGGCCGAAAACGGAATGCCCGCATGCGCCAGGATCGACGGATTGACGACGATGACGTAGGAGGCGGCGAGAAAGGTGGTGAGGCCTGCGAGGATTTCGGTGCGGACGGTCGAGCCGCGCCGCGAAATCTGGAAGTAGCGGTCGAGAAGAGCGCCGAGCCAGGATGTCTCCGGGCCTGGTGCCGCCTCCACGGTCTTGTTCTGGTAGTTCATCTTGTTCCCCTTTTTTAGATGACGAAGGGGGCCGGCGTGGCCGGCCCCCTCCTAGGCATCATTCGGCGACGACGGCACGCTCATCCCCGCCCGTAGGCGCAAACGGCGAGATCACCTTCAGCCCGACGCAGTCGACGACACCGAGATCGGTGATCGCATATTCCGGGATCGCCGTGATCTGCAGGACGAACATGTACATGAAGGGCCAGGGCAGCGGGCAGCCGAGCGCGCGGGCCGCATCGTCGAGCTGATCTTCCAGTGCCGCCATTTCGGCCGGCTCGATGTCGGAGACGATGCCGCCGATCGGCAGATGCAGGAAGGCTTCGACCTTGCCGTTCTTGACCACGACCTGGCCGCCATTGTTTGCGATCAGGTGGTTGATGGCGATGCGCATGTCTTCGAGATTGGCGCCGATGCAGATGATGTTGTTGTCATCGGGCGCGGTGGAACTGGCGATCGCGCCTTCCTTGAGGCCGAAGCCGGAGGCAAAGGCGACCGGGCGGTTCCGGGTCTTGCCGTAGCGTTCGACGACGGTGACGTATTGCACGTCCCTCGCGGGATCAGCGAACACCTGGCCTTGCCTGACCGAAAGCGTCACGTCGCGGCGGGTGCGCACGAAGATCTTCTCCGGAGTGACGCCAATTGCCATCGCTTGCGCCGTCTCGCCGGCGCCATCATAGGCAACCTTGAGATCGCCGGGCTGAAGCGGCGCGACCTTCACCGAATTGAGAAGTGCTGCGCTGCGTTCCGGCGGCGTCAACTCGATCGTCATCTTGCCGTTGCGTGCGACCACCTCGCCTTTGGCGACCACCGTTTCGATGTTGAAGTTACGAAGGTCGTTGACGAGCAGGATGTCGGCGGCGCGACCGGGCGAAATCGAGCCGACCTTGTCGTCGATCCGCAGCGCATCGGCGCCGTTGATCGTCGCCATCTGGATCGCCGCCATCGGCGAGATGCCCATCGCGATCGCCATACGCACCATGTTGTCGAGATGGCCGCGCTTCAGGATGTCGCTCGCCACCACGTCGTCGGTACAGAAGCTGATGCGGCGCAGTGCCTTGGCGCCCATCTCGGTGACGATACGCAGGTTGTCGGCGAGGAAGTGCGAGATCGAGGATTCGCGCACCACGACATGCATGCCAGCGCGCAGCTTTTCGAGCATTTCCCCCGGCGTGTAGCTCTCGTGATCGGCACGCACGCCGGACTGCTGGTAGCCGTTGAGCCGTGCGCCGCGCGTCATCGGGCAGCAGCCGAGCACCGGCAGACGGCTCCTCTTGGCGAGTTCGAGCGCCGCGAGCACGTCGGCGTCCTCCTCCTGGATGAATTCGCGCACGGTTTCCCAGATGCCGACGCATTCCGGCCAGTGGTGCGTGGCCTGGTGGTCGGCGGGGCTGAAATAGTGGCCGACGGTCGAGCGCGGCATGGTGTAGGGCGTCTTGCAGGGCGCGCCCCAGAAGACTTTCAGCGGCGTCTGCTTCGCTTCGTCGAGGAACTCGCGCGCAGCATCGGGGCCGCCGACGACGATAATCTGGTCGAGACCGGTGACGATCGAGGTCGTGCCGAGCGGAACGACGGCCTTGGCGAAGCTCGTCAGCGACATCTTCGAGCATTCGACATGCAGATGCCCGTCGATCATGCCCGGCGCCAGGTACTTGCCCGCTGCGTCGACGATCTTGGTATCGGGACCGACATAGTCGGAGATATCGCCGACGGCGATGATGCGCTCACCATAGATGGCAACATCGGCCTGATAGATCTCTTCCGAGACGACATTGACCAGGCGACCGCCCCGGATCGCGAGCGTTGCTTTGCCGCCGGTGCCCGACGCGGCGCGAATGAATTCTCTGATATCGCTCACTGGAACCTCTTCTCCCTTAGCTCCAGTGAATATTCCCAATTCCATGCTGTTTACACAATGGGCCGAAACAGGCTAGTTTCTGAACATATCATCCAAGATTTTGGACGAAATATGGATCTTTCGCTCATCGACTGCTTCGTAAAGGTCGCCGATTCCCATTCGATTTCAGCGGCTTCGCGTCGCTATCGGTTGCCGAAGTCGACGCTCAGCCACAAGATCCGGCAATTGGAGGACGAGTTCGGCATCGAACTCTTCGTTCGTGAAGGACATCAGTTGCACGTGACCGATGCGGGGGCGGAGTTCCTGCGCTATGCACGGCTCATCCAGTCGAACTGTGACGACGCGGCAACCGCCATGGCGGAGATGCGCCAGGAGGTGGCGGGCACGCTGCGTGTAGGATCGACCGGCGAGTTCGGCACCACGATCACTTCGGAACTGCTCTACGCCTTTCGCCAGCAATATCCGCAGGTCAATCTCGATGTCGTCTTTCTCTCCTCGCGCCAGCCGTTCTCCGAGGTCACCGAGCAGGCGCTCGACGGCATCTTCCATTGGGGCGAGCCGTCGGATGTCGACTATATCAGCCGCAGGCTTTCGGTCTCGTCCTACGGCCTGTTCGCCAGTCCGAACTACATCGCGCGCCACGGTCAGCCGAAAGATCCCGATGAGCTTGCCGGCCATCGCGGCCTCGTCTTCCGCCAGCCGACGCGGTTACAGTCCTGGTATCTGACGCAACCCGGTGAGGACGAGGTGGACCTGCTACCGACGGCGACCTGCACCACCAACGATTACTGGACGATCAAGTATTTTGCTGTCGCAGGGGAGGGCATCGCCTATCTGCCCGACTTCTTCGTCGAGACCGAGCGGCAGGCCGGACTGCTGGAGCCGGTGCTTCCCGACTGGCGTTCACCGCAAACGGCCATCAACCTCATTTATTCGCGCCGCCGGCACGTGTCGAAGCGCTTCAAGGCCTTCGTCGACTTCTGCATCGATTTCTATCGCGACCGGGACCGGGTGAAGATCCCGCGCTACTACGTGGAACGGGTCAGTCTTTGACGGCAATCTTCGCCTGGTTAAGCAATGTGGGAAGCACGCTGGTGCCGTCGACATTGCCGCCGCAGAGCAGGACGACATTGGTCTGGCCGGCACATTTTTCGGCGACCTGCCGGAAGCCGGCAAGTGCTAGGGCGGCCGCACCTTCCACCAGCATGTGCTCGCCGAGAAGCAGGTCGCGCATCGCCGCTGCGATTTCCGCTTCCGTGCAGGTCACGACCTCGTCGATCACGGACATCGAAAGCCCGAGCGTCAGGCTGTCTTCATCGAGACCGCCGGCAACTGCTTCGGCGAGCGTGTCGAGATGGTCCGTGTTGACGACTCGGCCGGCGCTCATGGAAGCGGCGAGCGCCGCCGAGTTGGCGGCCGAAACGCCGATGACACGGGTGTGTGGACTGAAGCTCTTCAATACGGAGCCTATGCCGCTGATCAGCCCGCCGCCGCCCATGGCGACGAAGACATTGTCGATGCGCTCGGCCTGTTCCAGCAATTCGAGGGCGATCGTCCCCTGTCCGGCAATGATGTCAGGGTCGTTGTAGGGCGAGACGTAAGCGAGCTTTTCCGATGCGGCCAGCCCTTGCGCATGCTGCTCGGCAAGCCCGGTCTCGGCGCCGTGGAGAATGACGTCAACGCCATAGGAACGGATGCGTTCGAGTTTTGCCGACGTGACGATCTCGGGCAGCACGACGGTCAGGTTCTGGCCGATCACGCTTGCCGCATGGGCAGCACCGATGCCGTGATTGCCGGAGGAGGCGGTGATGACCCGCTGGTCCCGCGGCAGCGAGGTCATCTTGCTGGCAGCACCGCGGATTTTGAAGGAGCCAGTTAGTTGCAGGTTCTCCGCCTTGAACAGCGCTGTCGAAGATCTCTGCTGCCCAATCGTGCGGGAGGGGAGCAGCGGCGTCTCATAGATGAAGGGGCGGATGCGCTGGCGAGCCCTGACGGAGCGCGCGGCCGTTTCAAGGACGTCTTTGGTCATGGGGTTGTTCCTTGCACGCGGCCGAGCAGGCCGAGTTCATCGAGCACGGTGTGGGCGATGGCGATGTCCTGCGTGGCGATCCCCGTCAGGTCGGCGATGGTGATATCCCCGTTCGAGAGCCGGCCTTCGGACGCCCCGGAAAGGACTGCGCCGAGCGCGATACAGCGGTCTCTGCCAATCAGCCCGGCGCGCGCGGCAGCGGAAAATTCGCCATGGTCCAGGCATTGCTCAGCGAGATCGACGACGAGGCGATCGGCGCGGGCAACAAGCGCGCTATCGAGTTCCTGCTTGCCTGGCGCGTCGGCGCCCATGGCGGTGATATGCGTGCCTGGTGCGATCCATTCCGATCGGATCAGCGGTTCTTTCGACGGTGTTGTCGTTACGATCGCGTCGGACTGGCGGCACAATGTTTCCAGATCGGTTGTCGCCGCGATGGAAAGATCAAGGTCCGCCAGGTCGGTGACCACGGCCTTAGCACCTTCCGGCGACCGGCCCCAAACAGTGTACTGCAACGGACGGTCCGAGAGTGCGGCCAGCGCCCGGATTTGAACGCGAGCCTGCGTCCCGGTGCCGACCATGCCGATCCTCCGGGCGTCGCCGCGCCAGAGCGCCATGGTCGCGATCGCGCCGCCAACGCCAGTGCGAAGATCGGTCAGCAACCCCTTGTCGTCGAGCACGGCGACGACTTCTCCAGTCTCGGCGGAGACCGCAACCATCATGCCGGTGCTCGATGGCAGCCCCTTGGCCGGGTTGTCGTAGAAGCCGGAGGCGATCTTCACGACGAAGATCGGATCGCCTTCGATGTAGCCGTATTTGATGTGGCAATCAGCGTTGCGGCCGGAAAGCGGCAGGTAGCCGACCGGCGGCAGGTTGGCGCGGCCGTCGATCGCGGCGATGTAGGCGTCACGGATCGCCGGGGCTGCGAGCGTCAGCAAGGGCAGTTTGGCAAGACTTTCGCGGTCGATCACGATCATTGCGCGCTATCCTTGCTCAGATATTTGTAAACGGTCGCCCGGCCCATGCCGAGGATGCGGGAGATATAGGAGGCGGCATTCTTGCCGCCGAAGGCGCCATCGGAGGAAAGCGCGATCACCAGCGCCTGCTTGTCGGTCCGGCTCATGGTCGAGATCGTCAGTCCGCGGGTAGCCGTCCATTGCTGGACATATTCGTTGACGCGCTCGTGCCAGTCCTCCTTGAACAGACTCTCCGGCTTGTCGCTGGCCGGCACACCGACAAACGCATTGAGCGTGCGCAGTGCGGCGTGAAAGTCCGAGACGTCGGCGTTGATGCAGAGCACGCCGATTGCTTTGCCCATCCTGTCGCGCAGCACGGCGCTGATCGCCTTGATCGGGCGGCCGTCCCAGTTGACCTTCTCGTAGGGACCGATGATCCCGTCCGCTTCCTTGAAGCCGATCTCGCTGAGCAGCGAGGGTTCGCCGATTTCCCGCTTCGAGAAATTTCCGGAGATATGGACGACGGTTTCGGTTGCGAGGTCGTGCAACACGACTTCGGCATAGGGCTGGAACAGCAATGCAATCGCGTCGCAGACTAGGATATGCGGGCGGAGTTCCGGGTTCACGGCCTTCCCTTTCTCGATCGGTGGCCGTTAAACCATTCGTAGACTAAGTTGTCCATAATAGATTTTTTGTATCCGGAAGGCGCAACAGCGGCGTGCAAGGGTTCGCACGCCGCTGATTGCATCCTATGCCGCTGCTCCGACGCCAGGTGCCGACCCCAGGCACCGCGGTTGGTCTCAGCCTTTGCGGGGGCCGCCGCGCCACGCGCAGAGCATATGGTCGAGCGAGAACTTGCCGGGCCCGGAGGCCATGAGGCCAAGTGCCATCGCAGCCCAGGTGATGTGGATCGGCCAGCCATCCGGCACGGTCAGCTGAACGACTGCCGTCATGATCAGGAGGCCGAGCGCGGCAAGGCGGGTTGCCAGACCGAACACCAGCAGGATGGGCAGCATGATCTCGGCCGAGCCGGCAGCAAACGCCATGGCGGCTGGGGCAGGATAGGGGTAGGGACCGCCGGGAAGATGCAACTGAAACTCCGAGCTGAACAGCAGCACGGCGACGTCGTTCAACTGCAGGAAGCCGTCCCACTTGCTCATGCCTGAGCGGAAAAACGGAACTGCGAGGCCGAAGCGCAGAACGAGCTGGGCAAGCCAAAGTGGGGCAAGCATGCTCACCACCTGGTTGGCGCGCCGGACCCAGTGCGACAGGTCTGCCCGGTTGATGTCGTTCGGTGAACTGGATGCGGACATCATGTTTTCATCCTCCTTGATGAAGGGCGGCGAAGGCGCCGGCGTCGAGCGCCGTTGCGATGACGGTGGCGAGGTCGAGTGTGGGGCAATGGCTTGCTGCCTCCGTTGCCGCTGCGGCGAGCGGAACGCCTGAGAGCAGCCGGTCGAGCAGAATGTCGGCTCCCGGTGTCAGGTGGCGGACAGCCACCTCCAAGTCGGGGCGGGTGATCAGCGCGCTTTCCGGCGCCGAGGTCTGGATCCGGCCGACCGGATCACTCGCCCGATTGGCAGCAAAAATCGTCACGGCTGGATAATCGGAACGGACAAGTCTGGTTGCCGGATGGGCCTCGAAAACGACGTCGCCGAGCCGGTCAGGCGGGACGGAGGCGAGTGTCTCGGGCGTCAAAGCTGGCGCATCGGCAGCGTGATAGGCATCGAGCCAGGCACGTTCGATCCGCGCCACATCGGCCAGCCAGGGCATCGACCGTGCATGGTCGTAGCGTGCGATGAAATCCGGAAAATCCCGGCCGTACTCGAAGAGCAGCGGCGAAGTCGGGGCTGTCTCCCGCACATGAAAACGGGCCATGGCGCGAAAGAAGGCTTCGCCGGTAATGCGCGCCGTTGCCGGGAACGTCGCCGCCAACGCCTCGATCAGGCTGACGGTGACATTGGTGCGGTAGACGTTGAAGCGCTTCATGGCGGCCTTGCCGTCGGGGCCGGAAACGAGCGCGGGCGTTTCACGTTCCGGATCGAGAAGCGGCGGCACGAATTCGGCAGCGTAGTTCTCGCTCCCTTCGAGCGGCACAGCGGGCTTTTTGCTAGGCGCTTGCACGGCTCTTCTCCCGCGAAGCTGCCTCGGAATGACGGTCGAGGATCAGTTGCGCGGCCGCCGCCTCGCGCTTCAGCACCGGCCAGTCGGGAATGGCGCTATCCCATTCGATCAGCGTCGGGATCGGGCCGCTACGGCCGATGACGATGTCGAAGAGCTTCCAGACGGCATCGCTGACCGGTCCGTCGTGGCTGTCGATCAGCAACAACTCGCCCTCGTCATCCTGCTGCTTAGCATGCCCGGCAAGATGGATTTCGCCGACATGGTCCAACGGAAAGTCGCTCAGATAGTCGAGCGCGGAATAATTCTGGTTGGTGGCGGAAACGAATACGTTGTTGATGTCGAGCAGCAATCCGCAGCCGGTGCGTTTCACCAGTTCGCGGATGAACGCCGTTTCGCTCATCGTCGATTCCCGGAAAGTGACGTAGGTCGAAGGGTTCTCGAGCAGCAACGGCCGGCCGATCGCCTGCTGGACCTCGTCGATATGCGCGGCAACGCGCGTTACCGTGGCTTCGGTGTAGGGCAGCGGCAAGAGGTCGTTGTAGTAGGTGGTTTCATGAGTCGACCAGGCGAGATGCTCGGAGACGAGCGCCGGTTCGTAGCGTCGGACCAGGTCCCTGAACCGCCCCAGATGCGCCTTGTCGAGCGGCTGCGGCCCGCCGATCGACATGCAGACGCCGTGCAGCGAAACGGGAAAGTCTTCGCGGATCCGGGCCAGCGCCGCATGCGGCGGACCGCCGGCGCCCATGTAGTTTTCCGCGTGGACTTCGAAGAAGCCGCCGGAGGCGTTATCCGCAAGGATCGCCTGCAGATGCTGGTGCTTGAAGCTGGTGCCTGCCAGGCCATCGATCTCATGCGTGGGAAACCGCTGGCTTGCCGAAGCGAGCCGATCGGGCGTTGCTGCTAAAGTGCTCATTGCCAATCCTGTTGCTGGTTTTCCGCGTTCGGTCGCGCCGCATTGCGCGACCGCTGTTGCCGTGTCCGGGCGGAAAGGCGTTCGCTCTTCCCGCCCGCATCGGATCGGCTCAGGACGGGAGGTCGCGCGTCAGCGGGTCCGGCGAGCCCTTGCGTCCGTCCGGAAGCTGCATCGTGGCGCACGTCCCGCCATCGACGAACTTCCAGGAGTTGCCCTGATAGTCGACTGTCGAAGTGGCCTGGCACGTTGTGCCCGGTCCTGCGGCGCAATCGTTCTGGCCCTTGAGCGCGACGCCGAAGCACTTTTCCTTGCCCGCATCCATAGCCGCCTTGACTTGCGCCTCGGTGAGCGGTGCTGCGGTCGCAAGCGACGACAGGGCGGCAGCCACCGCGCTTGCCAGCATTGCGCTGCTGATCGTGGACTTCATGGACATCATTCTTTCTCCGTGTTGAACTGTTCCCGTGCGTCCTTTCTCAGGCGCACATCGGGTCTTTCGTCGCGGAGACGGGTGGCGTTACATAACCTTGGCAACACGCTTTCGTGATGTCTTCGCGAGCGGTCTAGATCATGACGGCAGGCTAACAGCCGCTGCGATTTTTGGGATGAAGGTGTAACGAACGCCCGGGTTCGGCGAATGAGAAGGAAAGGCGCGGTTGAGCGGCGCGGACGACGAGCATCTGGCAGGACTTCTTCGCGGGTCTGTGGCCGGAGACGAAAAGGCCTATGCTGACTTCCTGCGTGACGCCGCGGTCCTGATCCGCAGTTGGGCGCGGCGGTGGGCCGTTGGCGGCGGCATTGATGCCGAAGACATCGTGCAGGAGGCTTTGCTGGCGGTGCACGTCAAGCGCCACACCTGGCGAAACGATGCCCCTGTTATCCCCTGGCTTCACGCGATCGCCAGGCACAAATTCGTCGATGCCGTCCGACGACAGGCCCGCCGCCCGACGGTTGGCATCGAGGAGTTTGAAGAGACGCTTGCGAGCGCCGAAACCGAAAAGGCCCGCGATTGGGAGATCGGCCGGGCGCTCGAGGGCCTCGCACCGGGGCAGCGTTCGGTCGTCAATGCGATCTCGATCGAAGGCTGTTCGGTGGCCGAGACGGCGAAGAGACTGGATATGAATGAGACGGCGGTTCGCGTGGCGCTTCATCGCGGCCTTGCCGCAATCGCCCGTCGATTTGGACGAGACTGAACATGGATACGAACGACCTGATCAAGGCTCTTGCCGCGGATACAAGGCGGCCCGGATTCTCGATGAATGCCGTCTGGTTCGCCACTTGTGCCGGCGCGCTGGTTCTCGCCGGGCTCGTGTTTTCGGTCCTCCTCGGACCGCGGCCGGACATCGCCATCGTCGCGGAGACGGTGCGCTTCCTCTTCAAGTTCGTCGTGACCATCGCGCTGGCCGCCGCCGCCTTCGTCGCCATGCGCGTCGCGGCCTGGCCCGAAGCGGATTTGCGCAAGCTGCTGCCCTATCTCGCAATCGCGCCAG